>NZ_BAMO01000007.1 GCF_000615945.1 Caldalkalibacillus mannanilyticus JCM 10596 | reverse complement strand
CGCTTTATCAATATACATAACTTGTCATAATATATAAATCGTAATGATTATGATTATGATTATTGTTATTATTATTATTATTATTATTATTTATGATATTGAAAGGATGGAAGGCTTGCTATGAAGAAAATGATTCTATCTCGTTTATGGCAATTAATGATCGTCTTATTCATTCTCTCCCTTGCTACTTTCATCCTCATGAAGCTTGCTCCGGGGGACCCAGTCCGAACCATTTTAAAAACCGATGAAGTGGCGGTGACAGTGACGGAGGAGGAGGCTTTACGTGCAGAATTAGGCTTTGACCAACCTTTGCTTATTCAATATGGGCAGTGGCTGTTTCGGCTGATCCAACTCGATTTAGGTCATTCATATATTAGTCAAAAACCGGTTATTAAAGAAATTGGCTCCCGATTTCTGCCCACCCTATATCTGACCTTAGGCGGATTAGCTGTCATGCTCTTCCTATCCTTTATTCTGGGCACATTGGCAGCTATTTATCATCAACGCTTGATAGATCATGTAAGCAGAATTATTGCTTTTCTTGGGGCTTCTGTTCCTACTTTTTGGTTGGGATTATTGCTGATCTACTGGTTTTCTTATAAGCTTGATCTGCTTCCCTCCTTCGGCAGCGGAAGCGTTCAGCACCTCATTCTTCCCTCGCTCACATTGGGACTTGGGATGTCGGCTGTCTATGCGCGTCTGCTTAGAGCTGGATTGCTTGAAAGCTTTACGCAGGAGTATATTCGAGCGGCGAGGGCAAGAGGTCTGGGAGAGGTCAGTATTTTGTTCAGGCATTCTTTGCGAGCGGCACTTCTCCCCGTCATGACGATGTTTGGGATGAGCTTTGGTGCTTTATTAGGAGGATCGGTGGTCGTAGAGAATCTGTTTTCTTGGCCAGGCTTAGGAAAAATGGTGGTGGAAGCGATTCTTAGGAGGGATTACCCGGTCATTCAGGGCTATATTTTGTTTACGGGGGCTTTGGTTGTGATTGTCAATCTCGTGGTGGATTTATCTTACCGTTTCTTGGACCCGCGAATCCGTCTGGGGGGAGAGGAGTCTAGATGAGAATGGGGATCGAACTCGAAAGGAATACAGAACGAAAGAACCAGCAGATTTGGACAGTGGTAGCCAAGATAAGCCGAGATCCTATGCTGTTGATCGGTATCATTCTACTGGGCATGATTATACTTTGTACGGTGCTTGGACCTTATGTTGTCTGGAATGATCCGGTTACTGTAAATATGTCAGATCGGCTATTAGAACCAAGCCTACAATATCCTTTAGGGACCGATCATTTAGGCAGGTGCATCTTTTCTCGTTTGATCGAAGGGGCTCAAATTACCTTGGGTATTACCTCGATCGTGCTTGTAAGTATTATGCTTATTGGGGTTCCGATTGGTCTACTATCCGGTTATATTGGTGGAAGATTTGACTCCGTTCTGATGCGCTTGGTAGACGGCTTCATTGCTTTTCCTGAATTTATATTAGCTATTGCCATTACGGGATTTCTTGGACCGAGCATGACGAATATTGTGATTGCGATTGTTCTTGTGAAGTGGATCAGCTATGCCAGAATGGTGAGAAGCATCGTCTTATCTGAAAAGGAGAAAGAATATATTCTATCCGCACGTGTCAGTGGCAGTTCAACTCTTACGGTGATTATGAAGCATCTATTTCCACAGATTATTTCGCCTGTTTTGGTGCTGGCAACTCTAGATATGGGGAAGATTATCCTGCTTATATCATCCCTCTCTTACTTAGGCCTAGGAGCCCAAGCGCCCACACCTGAATGGGGAGCGATGTTAAATGATGCAAGACCGTATTTTCAAACCATTCCCGAATTAATGATCTATCCTGGGGTGGCGATCATGCTTGTTGTTTTAAGCTGTAATTTAATTGGAGATGGCTTACGAGAAGTGCTGGATATTAAACGGACGTAATTAAATGTGAACCAAAGGAGGGGTTGAGTTGAAGGACCTAAGTAAGGAGAAGGATGTTGTTTTGCACCTTGACCATGTTAGTATAGAGCATAGGCCCAAGAAGAAAGGTGCTTTGGCGAAGCCCCTTCTGCAAGAGATCAATTTGAAGGTGAAGAGAGGAGAATGGGTTGGCTTAGTCGGTGAAAGCGGAAGTGGAAAAAGCCTAACAGCGACTTCTGTGGCTAGACTTCTGCCCGACAGTATGAATGTAACTGGTGGTCAGATTCTGTTTCAAGGTGAGAATTTGTTGCAGCGTTCGGAGAAAGAGATGCGCAAGCTGCGCGGTCGACAAATCTCTTATATTTTTCAAGATTATACAGGAAGCTTAACTCCTTTCTTGAAGATTGGCAGTCAGATGATAGAAACCTTGCAAGCACATGAACGCCTCAGAAAAAAAGAAGCCAAGGAGCTTGTTTTGGACGCTTTGAATCAAGTGGATCTGCCAGCCCAGCGTATTTACAACAGCTATCCTTTTCAATTAAGTGGAGGGCAACGACAACGAGTAGCGATTGCCTTAGCACTGATGCTCAAGCCTGCTCTACTGATTGCTGATGAACCGACGACGGCACTTGATGTTGTTGTCGGTGAGCGCATTATGGATCAGCTTCTTCGCTTGCAAGATAACACAGGGTGTGGAATCCTGTTTATTACCCATGATTTAAATATTCTTCTAAACCGTGCTCAGCATATTGCCGTGATGTATGGAGGGAGAATTGTAGAGCAGGGCTCGACAGCAGATATTGCTCAGAATAGTCAGCATCCATATACTCAGTACCTTCTGCAAGCCAAGCCTACACGGGATCAACTGCCTGATCGTCTGACGACCATTCCCGGAGAACCAGGTCTTGTCGCCCAGCAAGGCTGTCCTTTTGCTCTTCGCTGCCCCATGCGTGTTGAAGCGTGCGAAGGAACGATCGCTCCAGCAAGCCAACTAAACAGTCAGCATGTGGTGTCGTGTCATTTACTGACCGAATCTCTAGAGCAGGAAGCACAGCGAGCGTCTAAGAAGGAGGTTGTCTATGGCTAATAGAGTAGTAGAGTACGAATCCGAATACCATGGGCGAAAAAATCCCCTGCTAGAAGTGAAGGGGTTATCTAAGCAGTATGGACAGGTTCAGGCAGTACAGGACATTTCTTTTGCCATTGCCCGAGGGGAGTGCCTTGGTTTAGTGGGTGAGAGCGGAAGTGGAAAAAGCTCTGTCGCCAAACTCCTCCTGCTCTTAGAAAAGGGGGATGCGGGGCAGATTTATTTTCAGGGAACCTCAATCCAGCAGCTTAGAGGTCAAGCCTTGCGAAACATTCGAAAGAAAATCCAAGCGGTTTTTCAAGATCCGACAGCTTCACTCAACCCGCGGTTACGAATCTTGTCTTCGATTATGGAGCCCTTAGATAATTTTTCCGAGGTGTGCCCTCCTTTTTTGGAAGAAAGACGCCAAGACAGAAGAGCCTGTGCTGAAACCTTAATGAATATGGTGGGACTTTCCTCTGATCTCTTAGATCGCTATCCTCATGAGCTCAGTGGGGGACAAAAACAGCGAGTGGCTATTGCACGGGGGATTAGCTTGGGACCTGAGTTACTCGTCTGTGATGAACCAACAGCAAGCTTAGATGTTTCAGTTCAAGCACAGATCTTAAATTTACTAAAGGATCTGCAAGAAGAAATAGGGCTCTCGTATCTCTTTATTTCACATGATTTGTCTGCGGTTCGTTTTATGAGTCAACGGGTTGCAGTGATGAAAGAAGGGAGCATTGTTGACTTCTTTCCTGTGCAAGAGATGCTTCTCAAGGGAAGGCATGAATATACAGAGCGTCTAGTAAGGAGTATGTAAAGTGAAACCTGCGTTACGTTCCAATCATCTGCCTCTACAGCATAAGCAGATGCCTTATACACATAAGCAATATCTAGCATTAAGTATTCCATTAACTATTTCAGCGGTGTCCACCCCTCTTTTAGGGGCTGTAGATACTGCTGTTGTTGGTCATCTACCTGACCCTGCATTTATAGGAGGGGTCGCTATTGGTTCCCTTATTTTTAATACACTGTACTGGTTACTAGGCTTCCTGCGCATGAGCACCTCGGGGTTTACAGCACAGGCTTATGGGGCAAATCAGACGGAGCAGATCATGCTCCATTTTGTCCGTCCCCTTTTGTTTTCGATTTTATTTGGAGTGATCATGGTGGTGTGTCAGTACCCCATTCGTGAAATGGCGCTCTGGTTAATGGATTCCTCTCCTGCGGTCGAGAAGCAAGCAGGAATCTATTTTGATATCCGAATTTGGGGAGCCCCTTTTGCTCTGATGAACTATGCGATTTTAGGCTGGTTACTAGGATTGTCGAAGGTACGTCAGGCATTGTTCTTGCAAATAGGATGAATGTATTAAATATTTTGCTGGATGTTCTCTTTGTTTTAGTCTTACATATGGGTGTAAAAGGAGTGGGGTTAGCCAGTTTGATCGCTGAAGTGACGGCGGTCATGCTAGGGTTCCTTATTATTTATCGAAGTGCTTCTCTTAATCTAAAGCTTGTAAGCTGGGCGAAAGTGGTTGAAAAAGCTCCTCTAATCCAGATGATCAAAATGAATCGAGATTTATTTATTCGCACGATTTGCCTTCTAAGCGTCTTTGGCTTATTTACAGCACAAGGAGCTAGAATGGGCGAAACCATGCTTGCGGCGAATGCTATTCTGCTTCAAATTCAGTTTATGATGGCTTACTTATTTGATGGAATGGCCAATGGCAGCAGTATCTTAATCGGACGATCCATAGGCGAAAAGAATCGAGCCTTGTATCAGAGAGTTATTAAGCTTTCGGCTTATTGGGGATTCATCGTTTCTGTTCTGATTAGTGTATCCTTCTTTTGGTTAGGTGAGTTTATTGTTTCCCTGTTTACTTCCATTCCAGAGGTTCATCATATGGCTCTCGATTATCAATTGTGGCTCTGTCTGTTCCCTCTTGTGGTATTCTGGGGTCTTCAACTGAATGGAATTTTCTCTGGAGCGACCGAAGCGGGACCGATTCGTGATTCTCTGATTATCTCACTGCTTGTTTATCTTACAGCGAGCTGGTTGTTGATTCCTTGGTATGGAAACCACGGATTATGGGCTGCCTTTATTCTGTTTAGCTTGGCTCGTTCCATTGTGCTAGGGCTTTATGTACCAAGAATAGGAAAGAAGATAGAAATAGGATAAAAGTAGAGTAAGCATCGTTTCATTTTTGAGTGAAACGATGCTTATTTTAAATCGTAGAACTAGAGAACAGGAATAATAAGAACAGAATCCTTCCAAGAATAGTGTAAAGGAGGTGAATGGGATGCGTTTTCCTTCACGAGTGGATATCTGGCTAGCCGTTTTTGTATGGTTTACCATGTTAGGTACGATAGGAGTAGGAATAATAGCGTTGTTCCAGCTTGAGGGTCAAGTTTGGGGGGCGATTGCTCTTCTATTAAGCACAGTTGCACTGCCTTGTTTCTTGCTTTGGATGTGGGTGAAAACCTATTATGTGATTGAAGCTCCTCATTTGATTATCCATTATGGACCGTTTAAAAAGAAAATCTTGCTAGAAAGCATTACGAAGGTAAAGAAAATGACTTCTCTGTACTCTGGTCCAGCTTTGTCCTTAAGAAAAATTGAGATTTATTATAATCGCTTTGATTTCATCTATATTTCTCCCAAAAATAGAGATGAGTTTATTTCCATTTTAAAAAAATACTGTCCCCATATAAAAATTGAAGACAGCGAGTGATCGATTTTTATGTGAGCTTGGCTTGTTGTTCACTAAGCGAGAGGAGAGATAGCTTATCCGGATTCATCAGGAGGTAAATCGCTTGAATACGTTCCCTCTTCATTTCAATGGCAACCATACTCCATAGAGATTCCTTGACATAGAAAACCAGTCCGGGGGACCCATTGATGGTCGTAGGACGAAAGGTAATATCGGGAGTTCTTTTGCTAGAAATTCCCAATAAAAAGCGTGAAACTCTGTCAGCTCCATAGATCGGCTGAAGGGCGGCTTTGACCTTTCCTCCACCATCAGAATAGGCAACGACATCCTCTGCAAGCAACTGGGATAGTTTTTCTGGCTCTCCTTGGAGAATGGCTAATACCAGTTGTTCGAGAAGAGAGGAATCAACCTGATTCTCTCCCTTTTTTCTTAGCATGCTTTCTTCTAATTCATCTGAAAAATTTCCTGCTCCTTCAGAGTGGATCTTCGCCTTGGCTCGGCGATAAATTTGCCGGCAATTGGCGGTTGTTTTATCTACTATGGCAGAAATTTCATCGAAGGTGTAGCTAAAGCTGTCACGCAGTACGACTATACAGCGCTCTGGTGGAGATAGTTTTTCAAGTAAAAGCAAAAACGCAATGGAAATACGATCCTTTTGTAAGTATTTTTGTAACGGTTCTTCCATAGCTTCTGTCAGGAGTGGTTCAGGTAGCCAAGGACCGATATAGAGTTCTCTTTTTTTGCGGGCAGATTTTAAGTAATCTAAGCAACGATTGGTGACCATTCTACATAGATATGCCTTGATATGTTGAATCTCTTCACCCTTCTTGTTGTCCAGAGATAAAAAGGTATCGTGCACAATGTCTTCAGCATCCATGACGCTCCCCAGCATCTGATAAGCTAGGGAGAACAATAAAGGTCTATATTCTTCGTAAAGCTTCTCCATCTCCAGCAATCATTTTCACTCCCTTAAGCAAAGAATCCCAATCGGAGATAATGGCTGTCGAAGCTTGCTTGGCACTTGCCAAGGCAGCATCGACGAGCATTCCCTCTGAACCGACCCAATCCCCTGCAACATATAATCCCATGATATCAGGTACCTTAGGAGTGGGTCTACTATATCCACTTGTCGTTGCTGGGCGCATGATATCATGAGCTACTGTAAGGCTAGGTAAGAAGCGTTTGGTAACGAGCTGCTGTTTCCAATCAGGCTGTAAGTGCTCTAAGAAGCGTTCTAGATTTTCTTCTACCTCTTTGGGATTATAGGATAGATCTGATCTTAGGTATTGAGCGAGATGAAGCACTTGAGAGCCATTTGAGCTTAATTTAACTACAGCCGAATGATTAGAAAAATAATAGGGTTGATCTATACCTAAGGCAAAAGAGCAGACTGGATTAGGAACCTTCTTCAAGACGAGGTCTAGGCAGGCTGCTCGAAGAGGAATGGCTTGATCCTTCCATTGCTGTAGAATGGTTCGTTCCGCTCCTTCAACAAGCTGGAAGACTTCCTGAGGTCCAATAGCGAGTACAGCGGCTTGAATGTGAATGCATTCTCCAGACGAGAGTAGAAGAGAATCAACTTTTCCATGGTGCTGGTGAAGGGCAGTGACTGTATCTTGGAGAATAGTAACCCCATTTTGTACGGCTTTCTCCGTCAATTGGTCGACAAGGGTTTGCCATCCTCCATCAAGGTAAAGGACTTTTTGAGTGGAGATTTGAAATTGTTTGATGGCAGAGGAAGCGCTTTGGATCTCTGGTTGATGCCCATAGGTGGATAAGCGAAAGAGAGCATAGAAAAGGTCTTGGAGCGGACGTTGCGGAATCTCATTCTCCATCCATTCTTTTAAGGTGAGTCCTTCTACAGTCGAAGGATTAAGTTGATTTAGTTTGCTCATGATAATTCCTAATTTATATTTTTGAGACCAAGGAAGGAGCTTGGAAGAAAAAAAGGATGACCCATCGAAGGGGAGCGGGTAAGGATGGTCATTCATCACTCCTATTCCGCTGATCGCAGGGCTTTCTCCTTGAAGGCTGATACCCAGCTCTTGCAGAATGTGAAATGCTCTTCCTCCTCGATAGAGAGCATGAGGACCTAAATTAAGCCATCCACCTTCACGCTCGATGGTTCGGGCTCTTCCTCCCATCTTCTTGGACTTTTCGATCAGTAAAACAGACTTGCCTTTTTGTGCTAGAATAAGAGCGGCAGTTAATCCAGCTAAGCCGCCACCAACGACAGCAACATCGAATTGTTTCATCAACAACACCCCATCTTTCTTATTTTACACATAAGACGATTAAGGAGATGAGAGTGTGACATCTCATTCGAAAAAAATAAAACCTTATAACTATCTGAAGATTCTAAAAATGATTCCAAAGTATGGTTTTTAGTGAAAAATGAATGTAGATCTTGACGCTCAAACCTAACTCCCCTAAAATTGGTATAGACATCATAACATCATGTCATATATATAACTTTACTTCTATGATTTTCACCTCAAGAGGCTTCCTCCTAGCCCTTCTTCTAAGAATACCTTTTCCAAGAATGATTCATCCCGTATTTGTTTGATTAGTTTTGCAATCGCTTACAAATGATAGACTACCTAAGTGAAACGAACCGATTTACTTTTTGTTTTCAATTTGAAAGACTGCTAGAGATCCATGGTATCTAGTTGTTTTTCAATAAAATAGAAGATGTTTAAGGAGGAGAAATGGAAAGATGAGCAAAAAGATTCGTTTAGCCAAGAGAAGTGTATCGATCAGTTCTATATGCTTCTTGCTCGTATTGTCTATGGTTCTACCCTATTTACCAACACAGGGGGTAGCAGCAGTTGCTAGTGAAGATTCTTCTACGAAACTCTCAACATCAAATGATTACAAGATTATTGGTTACTATCCTTCGTGGGCGGCATATGGTCGCAACTACAATGTGACAGATATTGACGCAACAAAAGTGACTCATATCAATTATGCCTTTGCCAATATTTGTTGGAATGGTAGGCATGGAAATCCAGATCCAACAGGTCCTAACCCTCAAACATGGACTTGTCAGGACGAACAGGGGCGTACCATCAATGTTCCAAACGGGACAATTGTGCTAGGGGACCCTTGGATAGATGCTCAGAAATCGTTTCCGGGCGATCGCTGGGATCAGCCTCTAAGAGGGAACCTCAATCAGTTAATTAAGCTGAAGGAGCAGAATCCTCATCTGAAAACCATGATTTCTGTGGGAGGATGGGCGTGGTCGAACCGTTTCTCCGATGTAGCGGCAAGTGCAGCTACTCGCGAGGTATTTGCTAACTCAGCCGTCGATTTCTTAAGAAAATATCAATTTGATGGAATTGATATTGATTGGGAATATCCTGTAAGTGGTGGACTTCCAGGAAACAGCACTCGTCCTGAGGACAAACAAAACCACACATTATTATTACAAAAAATTCGTGAAAAGCTAGATGTGGCAGGGCAAGAAGATGGCAAGCATTATCTCTTAACCATTGCTTCAGGAGCTAGTCCAACGTATGTTCAAAATAATGAATTAGATAAAATCGCTGAAGTGGTCGATTTTATTAATATTATGACCTATGACTTCAATGGAGGGTGGCAAAGTATTAGTGCGCATAATGCTCCTCTATTCTATGATTCAGCGGCAGGAGCAGCCGGAGTACCCAATGCACAGAGCTTCAATGTGGCAGCAGGTGTACAGGGGCACTTAGATGCTGGAGTTCCAGCAAATAAGCTAGTTATGGGTCTTCCTTTCTATGGTAGAGGCTGGAGCGCGTGTCAGCGAAGCAATAATGGGGAGTACCAAAATTGTGGTCCCGCTAATGTAGGAACCTGGGAAAACGGTGTATTTGATTTTACAGATTTAGAAAACAACTATATTAATAGAAATGGATTTACTCGCTTTTGGAACGACACAGCTAAGGTTCCTTATCTATTTAACGCATCTACAGGCGTATTTATTTCCTACGACGATGAAGAATCCATTGGTTATAAGACAGCCTTTATTGAGAATCAAGGATTGGCTGGGGCGATGTTCTGGGAATTTAGTAATGATCGCAATAACAAATTACTAACGAAAGTACACAATGAGTTATTGGATGGAGTGACTCCAGAGCCTCCAGATCCAACAGATCCCCCGGACCCAACAGATCCTCCAGATCCGACAGACCCTCCAGCATGTGATGCCCCTGCTTGGAATAAAAGTACGGTCTATACAGGTGGGCAGGTGGTAGCTCATCAAGGACAAAAGTGGAGAGCGAAGTGGTGGACTCAAGGGGAAGAACCGGGAACCACTGGTGAGTGGGGTGTATGGGAGCTTGTTTCCGATTGTCCTACTGTGAACCAAAAAGTAGCAGGAGTTATGTTTGGCGAAAGGATGGAAGATCAAAAAAAAAGCCAGTACCCCTTAATCTAAGCAGTGAGCTACAGACGGGAGCCCAACAAGTCGAATCAGATGCAAAGCTGATTCATGTCCTGAATGCCTCTTGTGATGCCCCTGCTTGGAATAGAAGTAGCGTCTATACTGGTGGGCAAGTAGTGTCCCATCAAGGAAAGAAATGGAGAGCAAAATGGTGGACTCAAGGGGATGAACCTGGGACTACTGGAGAATGGGGAGTCTGGGAGTACGATTCTGAGTGTTCTGAGGAGGAAGGGGATCAAACCCCTCCCTCTGCTCCTCAAAATGTAAGAGCTAGTCAAATTACATTCAACAGCATTAGGTTGGCTTGGGATGCCCCTACAGATAACGTGGGAGTCACAGGGTATGAAGTGTATAAAAATGGAGAGCTAGCAACGACAGCAACAGGTACATCCGCCGTCGTAACAGGCTTAGCTCCCAGTACAGAATATAGCTTTATCGTCAAAGCAAAGGATGCAGCAGGCAATAGCTCCAATGCAAGTCAGGAAATAAAAGTGACGACACTCTTAGAGGACGGAACCTCTCCTGATCCAGAAGAACCAGAGGGTCATGAGGTATGTCGCCCCAAGGGGTTATGGAAGTCAGGAGTTACCAATGTCCCTTATTGTGACGTCTATGACAGCAATGGTCGTGAAAAGCTAGCGAATGATCTTGATCGTCGAATTATCGGTTATTTTGCCAGTTGGCGTACCGGCAAGGATGATCAGCCAAGATACTTAGTTCCTGATATTCCTTGGCAATACTTAACTCATATTAATTATGCCTTTGCCCACATTGGAGAAAATTATCAGATCTCGGTGGGAAGTGAAAATGATCCAAACAATCCTGCCATTGGAATGACTTGGCCAGAATATCCTGATGCGGAGATGGATCAGTCTCTCCCCTTCCAAGGCCATTTCAACCTGATGAATCAGTACAAGAAAGAACATCCCGACGTTAAATTCTTGGTCGCAGTAGGAGGATGGGCTGAAACAGGTGGATATTTTAATGAGAATGGAGAAAGAGTGGCCAATGGGGGCTTCTATACCATGACAACCAATGCAGATGGATCGGTGAATGAACAAGGAATTGAAATATTCACAGACTCTGTTGTTGAATTTATTCGTCAGTACGGTTTAGATGGAATTGATATTGACTATGAGTATCCTACGACGATGGCCAATTCAGGAAATCCACTAGACTGGTCATTCTCTAATCCTCGTCTAAGAGGACTTAATAAGAGTTTTGATGTCTTCATGAAAACATTACGCGAAAAGCTAGATCGTGCTTCAGTTGAAGATGATAAATATTATCTGTTAACCATTGCAGCACCTTCATCAGGCTATCTCTTAAGAGGGATGGAAACATTTAATCCTCTGAAATACTTAGATTTTGTTAATATTATGACGTATGACTTGCATGGTGCTTGGAACGAATTCGTGGGTCCTAATGCTGCGCTCTATGATGATGGTCAGGATGCGGAGCTCAAGAAGTGGGGGGTGTACACAACACCACAATTCGGAGGAATCGGCTATCTCAATACAGATTGGGCCTACCATTACTTCCGTGGTGCGATGGAAGCGGGTCGTATTAACGTAGGAGTTCCTTATTATACGAGAGGTTGGCAGAATGTTAGTGGCGGGACAAATGGTCTTTGGGGAACAGCAAAAGGAACGAATTGTCCGACTGGCTTAACGGATTGTGGTGATGGGGCAGTAGGGATCGACAACATTTGGCACGATAAGGATGAACAAGGAAATGAAATCGGGGCAGGAGCCAATCCGATGTGGCATGCGAAAAACCTAGAAAATGGAATCGTGGGCTCTTACTTAGAGAAGTATGGTCTTGGTTCAAATGATTTTATAGGGACTTATGTACGTCACTTTAACCCAACATTAGTAGCTCCATGGCTATGGAATGAACAGAAAAAAGTATTTCTTTCTACAGAAGATGAACAATCGTTGGAGATCAAGGCAGATTGGGTCATTGACAAAGGGATAGGCGGTGTCATGTTCTGGGATATGAGTGGAGATTATGATTGGTATCCAGAGCGTAATGACGGTCAGGGAGAATATTATATTGGATATTCGTTAACTAGAACGCTGTATAATAAATTTGTAGATACAACCCCTTATGATACAAGGCGCAGTCCTACTCCTTTACCAACTGAGGCCATCGATGTAACCATTGATTTTATTGACTTTCCGCTAGGAGATCAGAATTATCCGATCAATCCTAAGATGAGGGTGACCAACAATAGTGAACAAACCATCACAGGAGGCTCGGTCATTGAGTTTGATGTTCCAACTTCTACTTCCCCGCTCTTTGGAAGCTGGAGTGGTGACCAGGTTGAAGTGATCTCGATTGGTCATAGTGGTTCTAATATAGGTGGGTTGACAGGAGACTTTCACCGGATTAGGGTCACATTATCTAGCTGGAAGTCTATACCTGCAGGAACCTCTGAGGATTTTGACCTAGTCTATTATTTACCGATAAGTGGACCTTCTAACTATACTTTGTCGATTGATGGAAAAAAATATCGTTTAGTTAGTGAATAAGAGGAATAAAAATCCCTTTGAATCCATTGGTTCAAAGGGATTTTTTTGTTTTAATTAAAGTCATAGAGAAACGAAATAAAATATGTCTAATCGTTGCAAAAATTGGAGGGTTTTGACGATTTATGTCTAAATATATAAGTATTATGAACTATTTGGAGGTGTAGAAATGAAGTTTATCGAATGTGATGAAAACAAAGATTTTGAAGCAACATTAGATTTCTTTTTGCTTTTTCTAGATGATTTTCAAGGGACTTTAGATGCAAACGCTATGGAGGATGCCCTGAATCTAACCTATCTGCATGGAAAGGTCTATTGTGCCTTGAGACAAGAAAAAGTAATTGGAATGGTAGGTTTCACATTTGGAGACCCGGATGATCATTATTTAGACCCATCTATTGCTTTTATTGTCTATACCTTGTTATTGCCGGATTATCGAAGATCGTTAGATTTTGTTACAGGATGTCGAGCTTTTTTAGATATTTTTGAAGCAAGTCATATTACAGAAGTAAGATTTAAGGCTATTTATAATCATAGATATAATAATCAGTTGTATTCTAAATTCTCAAGATCTACACAGCAGGTACTAAGTTCAACAGGGATTCCTTGTAATTTATATACTATTAAGATGGAGGATCTAAAACTAAAGCTTGGGAGATATGAGAGAAGATCCAAAGGGAGTATCTACAAGAAACCAGAATAAAAAAAAGCAACAGATTAAAAACATATTTGCATTTTGCAAATTATTATGATATAACATAGGTATGAGGTGAACACAGATGGAAAATACTCGAGTCCTGTTTCAAACCCTAGCGAGAAGATTTGGGATGCTGGATAAAAACTGCTGCTCGGTGGGCGGAATGGACATTTCCTTAGTACATAGTCATATCCTATACGAAATTGATCAATTAGAAAAACCCTCCATGCAGCAGGTTGCAGAAAGATTAGGAATTGATATCACGACATTTAGTCGGCAGATACAAAATTTAATTAAGATGGATTTGGTAAGAAAAACGACACATGCCGAGGATCGCAGAGTCTACCTTTTATCTCTAACAACTCAGGGAAAGTATGTCGCTACATGTATTGATGCTGAAATGAATCAATATCTAGAAGAAGTATTTTCTCATATGAATGAATTCGAACGAGATACGGTGATTCGTTCTATAACCTTATTAAATGAAGCGATGGCAAAATCTTCAGTATGCTGTAAACCCTTTGGTTGATAGAGTAGGGATCATTCCTTACTTTTTCTCACCTCTAATACTTGCAATTTGCAAATAAAAAGGAGAAGTGCTAGATGTGGTTAGATGTTTTAAAAAGCTTTTTCGTCATAGCTCTTGAGCTAACTTTATTATTTATCGTGATTTCTTTTTTCATAAGCTTGATTCAAGGATTTATTCCCTATGAAAAAATGGAGATGTGGATGGGCAGAAATCACCCCTTTTTCAGTGCTTTCTTAGCTGTGTTTTTTGCCTTTGTGACTCCATTTTGTTCTTGTTCGACGATTCCTGTGGTGGTTCACATGCTGAATAACAAGGTTCGCTTTGGCATTGTGATGATTTTTTTGTTTGCTTCACCAGTACTTGATCTCACGATTATTACACTGATGACAGCCCTTTTAGGCTGGAAAGTAGCGGTAGCTTATACGATCATCACCACTTTATTGTCCATCATCATTGGGTTTACGCTCGAAAAACTTGGATTTCAAGAGCAAGTGAAAAAAGTAATCCTGAAAGGGGGGATGCAAAGAAGAAGAGAAAAGTTTAGTCTTCAGACTACAATAGCAGAGTCGATGTCACTTATGAGACAGGTCTATCCATTTTTAATCATTGGAGCAGCAATAGGGTCGATCATCCAAGGGGCTGTTCCAACAGAGTGGATCACACATTATTTAGGTGGAGAGGAATGGTGGTTAGTGCCAATCGCTGCAATAGTGGGCATACCACTGTATATTCGACTTTCTACGATGATTCCTATTTCACAAATCATGATCGCCAAAGGGATGGCTTTGGGACCTGTTATGGCTCTCATGATTAGTTCAGCAGGTGCTAGCTTACCAGAATTAACGTTGCTTAATAGTATTTTCAAAAAGAAATTAATGGTGGCATTTGTTGCTTCAGTAATCTTGATGTCCACTGTATCGGGATTTCTGTTCTATCTTGTGTGAAAGTAATAAAATCATGAAACGAGGGGTATCCATGAGTATGATAAATTGATTTTCGGTCAAAAGAATAACGAGTGTTGTGAAGTGAAGATAGAGGTTCAGCATGAAAATCTAGAAAACTGCTGCGTAAGTGTAAAAGAAGGGGAAGCAGAAGCTTGTTGTTCAACACCTAGTAAGGAGCAATAACATATTAAAGTCCGCTATCGCTGGGAGGAAAACATACTTTCCTTAAGATAGCGGACTTTTGTTAAAAAAAGAATTTATGAAAGAATATAGAAAAAAAGAGGGAATAAATGGTTGGTGTCGAATAGTATTTTATTAGTAGCCAAAAATAACAGGGGGTAAGTCTTGTGACCATTGCTTTTTTTCTAACGATATTAGGTGTGAGCCTAACGATTTTGGCAGCTGCAATAGGTATTAAAGATTTTATCATTGATCAAGGCTATATTCGGAATGGCTGGATTGAAGTTTTTTTGGCTATTTTAGTCGTGGTTGCTCTCTCTACAGGGATCTATAGTGGAGCACAAAGCCTCTATCTCATTCAGGGAGAAGAATATCTTATCACTCAAAGTTACTATGAAAAAGAACAATACCGAAGTACAATGGAGCTCTACAAAAAAATGGTGATGGAAGGGATCATAATTGGCTATTTATCCATGGGATTGTACTTGTATATTCGAAAAAAAGTAAATTTAAGCCATCATTCAAAATCAAGATGGGATCTGACTCAAATCAAAAAAGACACTTAGAGTCTTGCTTCCATCCAAGTAAGGACATCTTGATAAACCTCATCTTTGTTTGTTTCATTAAACATCTCATGACGTCCATCTACATAAAATTTATATTCAAGGTCTGTGATCCCGCATTTTTTATACGTATGGTATGCTTTAAGAACCCCTTTTGTAAATCCGCCAACAGGGTCTTGATCACCAGAAAATAAATAAATAGGCAGATCTTTCGGAATCATCCGAAGGTGTTCAGGATGATCAAGCAATCCTATTCCTCCTAATAAGTCGGCAAAGAACCCCGCAGTAGAAACTTCTCCACAGTAAGGATCTTTGATAAACTGATCCACCTGCTTAATATCCCTTGTTAACCAATCGAAGCTGGTTCTTGTAGGTGCAAATTTTTGATTGAATTGCCCGAATGAAAGCTTATCCATCAGGTGGCTTCTTGTACGTTTTCCTTTTACTTTCCCTTCAGCTATAGCAATCATTCGTCCAATAGAGGTCATTATTTTGGGTGGGCTGCCCGTTCCAGACAGGATGACTCCCTGAAGCTCATCCCCATATTTTTGAATATAGCGTCGACTCAAATAAGAGCCCATACTATGTCCTAGAAGGAACAGAGGTAGATTCGGATGCTCTGCCTTGCTTAACTTGGTTAATTCGAAAAGATCGTCAACGACAAGTTCCCACCCATTCTGCTCGGCAAAGAAACCGAGATTTTTAGTTTCTTTAGCTGTCAAGCCATGTCCTCTATGATCATTGGCATAGACGTGAAACCCTGCTTGTGTTAGGGTTTGGGCAAAGTCATCATAGCGTTCCGAGTGCTCGGCCATTCCATGAGCGATTTGTACGATTCCTCTTGCCTTTTCTGATGTTTCCCACTTTCTATAAAAAATGTCTGTTCCGTTACTAGATAAATAAGAAGATGTTTTTTGACTCATTTTAATCGTCTCCTTAGTCGTGTATAATATTCAACATATATTCTTTAATTAAGAGTAACATAGAAGCAGGAGAATAGCGACAGCCGAGAATATCTTAATTAGTAGGTCGTTTAACCTAGTTTAAGTAGAAGTAAAGTTATAATATCTTACAAAAAATATAGGTCTGTAGGGTGAAGGATATGAGCAATGAGTTACACTTATCAATATTAGATGGAATATCTGATCTTGTTTTTTTGATGAAGGTTGAACAAGGTTCTTTTACTTATGCTTTTTTGAATCATGCCGCCAAAAAGTACACGGGTTTAACCGATCAAGCACTAGGAAAGACATTTGATCAGGTGTTGCCTGCTTCTGTAGCCAGTATGCTAGTGGATATCTATCAAAAAGTACTGCATACCAAAGAAACCTACACTTTTGAAGATGTTTTTGTCGCTCCGAATAAAAATAGGTATTATGGTCAGTCGAACATAACGCCCGTGATTAATGAAAACGGTATCTGTACTCACATTTTAGCGATCACAAGAGATGTTACGGATAGCAGAGAGTATGAGGAAAGACTAGAGAAGCTTGTGTATATAGATGATCTTACTGGAATCCCAAATCGTCGTTTTTTCCTAGAACAATTACAGAAGGTCGTGGAGGAAGCGAAAAGAGGGCATCTGGGTGGCGCCGTACTTTATCTGGATGGGGATGATTTTAAGAACATCAATGATCGCTGGGGTCACGATGTAGGAGATGAGTTTTTGCAGAAGGTGGCCAAGCTGTTGCAGGGAATGGTAAGGGAGCATGACACTGTGGCCCGTATTGGAGGAGATGAGTTCTCCATGATAGTAAGGAATACAGAGAAAAAAGAGGAAATTATTGCTTTGGCTGATCGAGTGATTAGCTTGTCGAAGGAAACGATTCGTATCAAAGAAACGCTCATTACCCCCTCCTTTAGCATTGGCATTGCTTGCTTTCCAGAGGATGGCTATGATATAGAAACGTTATTGAAGCATGCGGATCACGCCTTGTATATGACCAAAAGAAGAGGGAAAAATCATTACTCTTTTTATCAAGATATTATTTATAACTAAGCAGGCCAAACCTTCATTTAGATCGGTTTGGCCTTTATCTATTTCATGATAGTTCGACTTCATGACTATTCGTTGTTGTTTCCTATTTACTTATTTTTGCACTCAATCCACTTTTCGGACCAATGCTGAATCGAGTCAATAACCTGCTTTAATTCCTTCCCTTTTTCCGTAAGCTCATATTCAATTCGTACAGGTGTTTCAGGATAGACATGTCTAATTAAAATACCAAGTGTTTCTAATTCCCTTATTCTCTCCGTTAGAATACGATCGCTTATTTCGGGAATCTGCTCTTTTAGTGCTTTAAATCGTTTTGGACCATCTAATAAAACACGGACAATCAACCCTGTCCATTTTTTTCCTAAAAGTTCAATTGCACATTCGTATTTAGGACACATTTTTGAATAATCCATTGTTTTTCACCTCTGTATTGTTATCATACCATAGTTACTTGACATTCGTAAGTTTAATTTATATTATTATAACATAGTAACTAAATAATAATAAGTAAATAACTTTTTTGTATTTAGGAATAATGATAAAGTAGAAAGGGATGATTGTCATGATTCAAATCTATCCAGCAGCATCAAGACATGCTGAGGATCACGGCTGGCTGAAGAGTCATTTTAGTTTTTCTTTTGCCGAATATTTTGATCGAAACAATATGCATTTTAGTGCGTTAAGAGTTTTTAATGATGATATCATTGCTGGGGGTAAAGGCTTTGGCATGCATCCTCATCAAGAAATGGAGATTGTTTCCATTGTGCTGAAGGGGGAGTTAGAGCATAAGGATAGTATGGGCAATGTGGCTACAACTTCCTTTGGTCAGATTCAGCGGATGAGTGCCGGTACAGGCATTTACCATTCAGAATTTAATCCTTTACCGGACCAAGAAACGCATTTGCTACAGCTGTGGTTCTTGCCAGCAATAAAAGGTTTGGAGCCTTCTTATCAGCATACTACCTTTGATCAGGAGAAATTAGTCAATCAATTGCTTCCTGTTGTATCACAGCAGTCTTCAGAACAGGTTGCCCATATTCACCAGGATCTAACACTATACCTTTCCCGGCTAGAAAAGATGCAGAGTATCCGTTTTACCCAAGAAGAGGTAGAAGTATCTATATTTTTGTCATCGAAGGGGAACTTATGCTTAATGGGGAGCATTCCTTACAGCGAAGAGATGCGGCAAGGATTACAGAGCATACAGAGCTAGACATTTCTGCTTCTACTGAGGCTTTGTGGATGCTTATTGATTTACCATAATACTATAGAGAGCTTCAACATAGGATCGATATAACCAAATAGATCGATATAACCAATTTGTCCTTTGAGATAAATTGGTTTTTTCTTGTATAACCTAAAAAAACATGGAAGGGATGAAACCATAGGTGATGGCAGCACGTATATGTAGTCAATGAAAAACGGAAAGGGTGAGTCATGTTGAGCCTGCTAATTGAGAGTGTGAGCAAGTTGTACGGAGAAACAGTAGCGGTGAACGATTTGCAGTTACATATTCCTCAAGGAGAGATTTTTGGCTTGCTAGGAGCGAATGGAGCTGGAAAAACCACAACGATACGTATGGTGTTAGGCTTAATTTCTCCTACGGCAGGAAAGATTACATGGAAGGGAGAGCAAATCGATTATTCCACAAGCGGAAAGGTAGGGTACTTACCTGAAGAAAGAGGGTTATATCCTAAGCTTACTGTGAAGGAACAGTTATTGTATTTTGGACGCCTGAGAGGAATGAAGAAGCAGAGTGTTTTACAGGAGATGGAGGGGTGGCTAGAGCGTTTTCGCGTTCCAGATTATAAAAATAAAAAGGTGGAAGAGCTGTCCAAAGGAAACCAACAAAAGATACAGTTTATCTCTTCTGTCATTCATCAGCCAGAATTGCTATTCTTGGATGAGCCCTTCAGTGGTCTAGACCCAGTCAATGTGGAGCTGCTCAAGGAAGCGGTCAATGATCTATGTAAAAAGGGAACCACTCTGGTCTTTTCTAGCCATCGAATGGAGCATGTGGAGGAATTATGTCAGAACCTATGCATCCTGCATAAAGGAAATCCTGTCGTCCATGGAAATTTAAAAGAGATTAAGCGTTCCTTTGGTAAAAAAAATATTTTAATCCATACGGAAGCAGAATTAGGTGATCTAAGCAAGATGAGTGGTGTAACTAAGGTTAAAAAGATGGCTCAAGGCTATCGCGTGCAAGTCACGGATGACCAAGCTTCACAAGGGATACTCAACTATGCAGCAGCCCAAGGCTTTGTTTCCCATTTTTCCTTAGAGGAGCCTTCACTAAATGATATTTTTATTGAAAAGGTGGGGAGTATGTATGAATAAATTTTGGGTTGTTTTGTTTCATACGTTTATCACGAATGCCAAAACGAAATCATTCATTATATCCACAATTGCGACAGCCTTGCTGGTCGGAGTGGTTTTTAATATTCCTAATATGATCCGCTTTTTTGATCAGGAAAAGATTGAATATGTGGGAGTGATCGATCAGAACGGAGAGATATTCAGGGCCTTAGAAGCGTATCTTCTTAGCTCTTCCTCTCCTTCGAAGAACGAGCTGCAACTCTTGGCCTTTCAGGATGAGGAGCAAGCGAAGAAACAAGTCGAGGAACAGGAGATCGTCGGCTATGTAGTGGTTAACAGCGATGCGGAAGGAAATCTGGATGCCACGTACAAAGCACTGAAAGTAAATGATAGCTTGTTAGCTTCAAGATTAGAGCAAGGCCTAAATCATGTTCAGTTTCAAGGGAAAGCTTCTCAGCTTCATTTAACAGAGGAAGAAGCGTTACAATTATTTCAAACCATTAAGCTGGAAAAAGAAGCCTTGAGCGAAACGGCTAAAACAGAGGAAGAAATTGTTCAATCCAAGGTCTTGGTTTATCTATTGCTGTTCGCGATCTATTTTTCTGTACTCATGTTCGGAAATCTAGTTGCACTGGAAGTGATTAAGGAAAAGAGCTCCAGAGTGATGGAGATTCTTATTTCAAGCGTCCATCCTGTGACACAGATGTTTGGGAAGATTTTAGGAGTGGCTCTATTAGGAATGGTTCAAATGCTTATTTTTATAGCTGTTGGGTTCATTTCCTTGCAGTTTGGAGATAAAAGTGTGGAGCTTGGAGAGATGAAGGTTGATTTTGCAGAGATTCCTGTTTCTACAGTGATTTATGCGGTAATCTTTTTTATTCTTGGATATTTATTGTACGCAACGATTGCGGCGATGCTTGGTTCTCTCGTGAGTCGAATGGAGGAGATGAATGGAATCCTGACACCGCTCACTTTAGTAATTGTAGCGGGGTTCATGATTGCCATGTTCGGCTTATCTAAACCAGAGGCTTCCTTTATTGTTGTAACTTCGTTCATCCCATTTTTCACCCCTATGATTATGTTTCTGCGTGTGGGAGTTTCTGATCCAGCGCTTTGGGAGGTTCTCCTCTCGATTTTCCTGCTTGTGGCTACAATTATGGCCATGGGCTGGTTGGCTAGTAAAGTATACCGAGGCGGTGTATTACTGTATGGAAAATCAGCTTCAATTAAGGATATTGGAAAAGCAATTTCACTTCATAGGGATTCTGAACGCTAAACTATGCTATAATAGGTTATTAGTAGGTTAAGAGATATTACCTTAAGCAAAGGCAGGGAACAAAACAAAAATGATTAGTACTAGTGGTGTTACTTTACGATATGGAAAAAGAGCTTTATTTGAAGATGTGACGATTAAGTTTACTCCTGGAAATTGTTATGGTCTTATAGGGGCCAATGGTGCAGGGAAATCAACCTTTTTGAAGATTCTCTCTGGAGAAATCGAGCCGAACAAGGGCGAGGTGATTATTACTCCTGGAGCAAGACTAGCGGTCTTAAAGCAGAACCATAATGAGTACGATGAGTGTGAAGTATTGAAAACAGTGATGATGGGGCATGCTCGTCTTTTTGAAATTATGGAGGAGAAGGACGCGCTCTATATGAAGGCTGATTTTTCAGAAGAGGATGGAATTCGTGCTTCTGAGCTAGAGGGAGAATTTGCGGAAATAAATGGCTGGCAAGCCGAGTCTGATGCAGCTGAATTACTTACGGGTCTTGGGATTATGAAAGACCTTCATGATAAGATGATGAAGGATTTAAGCGGACCAGAAAAAGTTCGTGTTCTTTTAGCTCAAGCTTTGTTCGGTAGCCCGGATATTCTGTTACTAGATGAGCCTACCAATCACCTGGATATTGAGTCGATTCGTTGGTTGGAGAATTTTATTCTAAATTATGAGCACACGGTTATTGTGGTATCCCATGATCGTTATTTCTTGAATAAGGTTTGTACCCATATTGCTGATATTGACTTTGGGAAAATACAGCTGTATGTGGGGAACTATGATTTCTGGTATGAGTCCAGTCAATTGGCGCTACAGCTCTCTAGAGATCAGAATAAGAAAGTGGATGAGAAACGCAAAGAATTGGAGAAATTTATTGCTCGATTCAGCTCGAATGCCTCCAAAGCGAAGCAGGCCACTTCTCGTAAGAAGCAGTTGGAAAAACTAACGCTAGAGGATATTAAACCGTCTTCTCGAAAATACCCGTATATCAACTTTAAGCCAGAGAGAGAAGCTGGAACACAAATGCTGACCATTGAGGGATTAAGCAAAACGATCGATGGCGAAAAGGTTCTAGATAATCTGAACTTAACGATTAATACAGGGGATAAAATTGCTTTCGTAGGTACCAATGAATTAGCCAAGACGACCTTGTTCAGAATTTTAATGGGAGAAATAGAAGCTGATCAAGGCACGTATTCTTGGGGGATTACGACTTCACAAGCCTATTTCCCGAAAGACAATTCCTCCTATTTCAATGTGGACCTAACGCTTGTGGATTGGTTGCGTCAGTATTCGAAGGATCAAGACGAAACTTTTGTTCGTGGATTTTTAGGACGTATGCTCTTCTCTGGTGAGGAAGCCCTGAAGAAGGCAAGTGTTCTATCTGGGGGAGAAAAGGTTCGTTGTATGCTGTCTAAGATGATGCTTAGTGGCGCTAATGTTCTGATTCTAGACGAGCCCACAAACCATCTAGATCTAGAATCGATTACGGCATTAAACAATGGAATGATCGATTTCAAGGGTACCATTCTATTTGTTTCTCATGACCATCAATTTGTCCAAACCATTGCCAATCGTATTATTGAAATCACGCCAAATGGCATTATTGATAAGAGAATGGAATATGACGAGTACCTAGAGGATGCTGATGTGAAAAAGAAGCGCGAGGCAATGCACAGCGCATAACAAGAACGATTGTGTACTCTAGAGTGCAAAGAGGAAAAAAGAGGGATTCTTGAAATCTCTCTTTTTTTTATTTTTACTGAAAATTTCGAATGGAATAACCGATAAAGAGTAATAAGAGGACTTGTACGAGTATTAGAAAATAAGAGATGGGTGAGAACAGGAATGTCTATCAACGAAAAAATGACTCGAACTCTAAATGCTACTGTTCAATCGATAAAGCTCGTCATTCCCTTAGCGATTGAATTACAAGCCCCTAAATTGATTCAAGGAAAGACTTTTTCTGAAATGGGAGTGGCAATAGGAATTACAGGAGAAATGAGCGGGAAAATATTGTTTCAAGGCCCAACTCAAACCTTTAGTGCGATCGGCAATACCATGTTCGGAATGCCGCTTGAAGGCGAGATGCTCTATTCTTTTGCTGGAGAATTGGGGAATATGATTGCAGGAAACCTTTCTACGATTGTTTTTCAAACAGGAACCCAAATCGATATTACTCCTCCCACAGTTTTAAAGGATGCAGATACATTTCCGACTCTGATTAAAGGAATTCACCTTGAAACGATCCTAACCAATGCAGGGAAATTTCAAATTTTGTTATCGATCGAAGAGTAAGAAGGAAACGCTTCATTATTTATGATGAAAAATGATGAGAATAGAAAAAAGGATTGACATGAAAGAATATATTTACTATTCTTACAGTAGAAAAAGAATATGTTTGAAGGGCAATGCTTACCTATGGTACAACCCAGGCGAGCATTGTCTTTTTTTGTTAGAAAAAATAGTGAAATGAAGGAGGAATTACCTTGTTAAAAGAAGCGATTTATCATCGTCCCAAAAACAATTTTGCCTATGCGTATGATGGAAGCACCCTACACATTCGCCTGCGAACGAAAAAAGGGGATGCAGAACAAGTTCAGTTGATTCATGGGGATCCCTATCATTGGACAGTGCTAGAAGAAGGAGCTAGCTGGAATGTGCAGAAAGCAGCTATGAAGAAAAGTGGGTCAGACTCCCTTTTTGATTACTGGTTTATTGCCATCAAACCACCTTATCGTAGATTGCGTTATGGCTTCGAGTTAAAGAGTGGTGAGGAAACCCTGATCTACACGGAAGAAGGTTTTTTCGATGAAATTAAGGTAGATGATACGGCGTATTATTTCTGCTTCCCCTTTTTGAACCCTGCTGATTTGTTTGAGGCGCCTGAATGGGTCAAGGATACGGTGTGGTATCAAATTTTTCCGGAGCGCTTTGCCAACGGGAATACCGCTCTAAATCCTCCAAACACGGTAGCGTGGGGAAGTGAGCCTCCTGCTGTTAATAATTTTTTTGGCGGTGATTTTCAAGGGGTCATTGACAATCTAGATTATTTAGCTGAGCTCGGAATTACAGGGATCTATTTCACCCCTATTTTCAAAGCTGCCTCCAACCATAAGTATGATACCATCAACTACTTAGAGATTGACCCGCAGTTTGGCGATAAGGAAACCTTCAAGCTGTTAGTTAAGAAATGCCATGAGAGAGGCATTCGTGTCATGTTGGACGCTGTATTTAATCATAGTGGTTACTACTTCCCTCCATTTCAAGATGTATTGGAAAAAGGGGAATATTCACCTTATGCCGATTGGTTTCATATCCGTGAATTTCCTGTCCAAGATAGTAACCCTCCAAACTATGATGCTTTTGCTTTTGAACGCACCATGCCAAAATTACGTACGGAAAATAGAGAGGTTCAAAACTATTTATTACAGGTTGCAAGGTATTGGATCGAGGAGTTTAATATTGATGGCTGGCGTTTAGATGTGGCGAATGAAGTGGATCATGCTTTCTGGAGAAAGTTTCGCGAAGTGGTCAAAGCCGCCAAACCAGATGCCTATATTCTTGGAGAAATCTGGCATGATTCGATGCCTTGGCTGCAAGGAGATCAATTTGATGCTGTCATGAACTATCCTTTTACCAACGCGGTATTGGATTATTTAGCGAAAGAGAAAATCGATACGGAAACCTTTGTCCATCGTATCAATAAGGTGCTCCATTCTTATCCTGAGCATGTTAATGAAGTGACCTTTAATTTATTGGGAAGTCATGATACTCCAAGGATTTTAACCATTTGCGGAGAAAATAAGAAGCTTCTCAAACTGATGTTTTTATTCCAGCTTTCCTTTACCGGATCCCCCTGCCTATATTATGGGGACGAGATTGGCATGACAGGAGACAGAGATCCTGGGTGTCGAGAATGTATGCGTTGGGATGAGAAGAAGCAGAATCGAGAGCTATTTGCCTTTGTTCAACGCTTGATTCAACTTAGAAAAACCTCCCCTGCCTTCGGGAATGGGGCACAGCTTCGTTTCTTAGA
This sequence comes from Caldalkalibacillus mannanilyticus JCM 10596, assembly GCF_000615945.1. GTDB lineage: Bacteria > Bacillota > Bacilli > Caldalkalibacillales > JCM-10596 > Bacillus_AT > Bacillus_AT mannanilyticus. Next base: position 106,349 of record NZ_BAMO01000007.1, on the reverse strand, counting down.
GGATGGATATAAGGAGAATATCCTTATCTATGAAAAGAAACAAGGAGAAGAAACCTTATTATTTATCATGAACCTGATAAGAAGGAGAAATCACTATCTGTTTCTTATGACTCTCCTTCTTCTACAGCCCTTGATCTATGGACAAATCAAGAGATCATCTTGACTTCTACAGGGATTGAGGTATCACTTGATTCCTATGACTTCAAAGTGATTAAAATAAGCTGATATAGAAATAAAGCGATCAACTAAATTAGGTTTGCCTAGGAAGTAACCATGCATGATGAGCCTGAGTAAACCCGATATGAGGATAATAGGACATGGCATTGGGAGCAGAGAGAAGCAGAAGGGCTACATCACTGCTCAGAGAGTCTTGCGTTTTGGCAATTAACTCTTGACCAATGCCTTTTTTTTGATATTCTTTTGCCACTGCCAAGTCAGATAGGTAACAGCAATAGCAAAATCTGTGACAGATCGAGCGATCCCAACAAGCTGCTCTCCGTCCCAAGCCGAAATGGTTAAATTAGCTTGATCAAGCATACGTTGAATTCGCTCTGTATCCTCAATCGGTCTTCTAATGCCCGAACTTCTAAATACCTCGATGACGTCTTTTGCGTCTAAAGGTATATTTTTTTTGTATGTAATCATATGATCCCTCCACTTTTATTTGTCTTAAATGTTCTTTCATTTAGAATCATAAGGTATAATTGGTTTAATAAAAAGATCCAATTTAGAACTATTTTTATAGACCAATTTAGAGAGGAGTAGGCAGCTAGGTATGATTTTCGATCTCCCCTTTCATGTATATGAACAAAAATATAAATACAAATATCTGGCGATTTATCATCTTTTGCGTGAGGCGATTCTGAACCAGTTGCTACCGTATGGAGAACGTTTGCCCTCAACACGTGAGCTAGGAGAAACTTATCACGTGTCTAGAGGAATTATCGTGCAGGTCTATGATATGCTAGCAGCAGAAGGATATATTGAAACACGACCTGGTAGTGGAACCTATGTGAGCTATTATTATAGAGAGCAGCAGCCCCAAATAGAGCGGGAAGCGCCCATTCCTCTTTCTCGCTGGGGACAACGAGTCAACGCTCTTCCCCTAAGATCCCGTACAGAGAATATTGAACCGAAGCTGAGCTTCCAAATAGGAATTCCTAATACTACCCATTTTCCTTATAAGGAATGGAATCGCTGTTATTATCAAGCCTTGAAGAATAGCAAGGAAATAGCCACGAAGCAAAGCCGCACATTTAGTACAGCTGGTAGAGCCAATCTGAGAGAGGCTATTTCTCAATATTTAGCTCGAGCTAGAGGAATGAAGGTGGAGGCAGAGGATATCGCTATTGTGAGTGGTTCAGTCCAAGCTATTGCTCTGTTATGTCAATTGCTCATTGATACAGGTGAATCTGTGATGGTTGAAGAGCCTGGCTATGTAGGCAATGTGAGGGCGATTAGAGCTTGTGGAGGGATTCCTATTCCGACGGAGATGGATCATGAAGGAATGAAAATAGCAGACTTTCCAGCGAAGCTTGTATTTGTCACTCCTAGCCGGCAATTTCCCACGGGTCGAGTATTAAGCTTTTCTAGAAGAATGGAGCTAGTACAATGGGCTGAAGAGAAACAGGCAGTGATTATTGAAGATGATTATGATAGTGAATTTAGATACCAAGGACGTCCTATTGAACCCTTGAAAATTCTTGATCAAGCAGATCGAGTCGTCTATATGGGAACCTTTTCTAAAACACTCTTTTCTCATATTCGAGTCGGCTATATTATCCTCCCTAAATGGTTGAGAGAACCCTTTTTAAAAGCCAAGCAGATTTATGATCCACATCCCAGCTCCCTCATTGAGCAACAAGTAATCGCTTCTTTTATCCACAATGGCTATTATGAGAAGCATCTAAGGAAAATGCGAAAAATATATGATCAAAACCATCTGCTGCTGGAGCAGGCGATACGGGAGCACCTAGCAGACTACTTTGAACCTATCCATTCGGATGCGGGACTCCATGTATTTGCTTGGTGGAAAAAAAGCTGGGAGGAATATGAACAGCTTATAGCAAGATGCAGAGAGCAAGGAATTGTCTGGACAGATACATCTGAATATTTTCAAAATCAAAAGCAAAAAGCCGCCTGCTTCGGGTTCTCTCATCTCACAGCAGAAGAGGTAGTCCAAGGGATGGAGCGGATTGCACAAATAATAAAAACGAATCAATAAAAACACTAAAACAAAAAGGACTCGGCAAAGCCGAGTTTTTCTTAAAAACGATCGATGATTAATGGATACGGTTAGCAAGATCAATCTGAGCTAATTGAACCAAACGTTTTGTCATCTCTCCTCCAACAGAACCATTAGCTCTAGAGGTTGTATCTGGTCCTAATTGTACGCCAAACTCTTGAGCAATTTCAAATTTCATATGATCTAGTACTTGTCTTGCTTCTGGAACGACAAGATTGTTATTGTTACTTGAGGTGCTTGTGGTCATAACTTGATTTCTCATGTGCTCATCTCCTTTTTTCATTAACATTCCAGTGATATATGAAAAATCATCTTGGTACTCCTTAAAATTCCTCTTAACGAAAAAAATATACTTTCTTCCTTAGGAATTTTTCATCATCTTATATTTCTTTTTTCTCTTTGTACTTCCTTTCCTTTTATCTTCATTTCGTTATGATTTGATCGTGCACAGACTATGTACAGGATGGCAGGAGTGGAATAAAAACCAACCTCGCTTGGAAAACTAGAGATAAACTTGAAAATACTTGAAAAAGTTTTTTGAGAAAGATAAGGAGGGTATGTATGGCTCAGTTTGGAGGTTTTCCTTTTGGAGATCATAATGGTTTTCTATATAATGTAGCTCCCTTTCCTTTTGTGGAGGATGAAGCTGAACATTTGAAAATGGCACATGACACCTATGAAGTTTATGTAAACGGAGCGTTTGTGGGGCATAAAATTTTATTAAATATGAATGAAGATGTCAAAGATATTGATTCCTTTTTGAAGAGCAGAGGATTTTTTGGTTATCAGAGTGAAAAGAAGGGGAATGAATATCATCTGCAAACCAATGATTCCTATCAGTCTGAACTTATGCGGGAGAATCTAGCGATTTATTTGCAAATTCGATAATGGAAAATTCATTGTGAAAAGAAAAAAGTCAAGTAGCCATTACTTGACTTTTATTCTTTCATACGAGGATCAAACGCATCTCTTAATCCATCACCAACAAAGTTGAAGGCGAGTACCGTAATGGCAATCATTAACCCTGGAAATAAGGGGTACCACCAAGCTGTTTTCATGATTGTATAGCTTTGAGCTCCTTGAAGCATATTCCCCCAGCTAGCTGTTGGAGGCTGTATACCGAGTCCTAAGAAACTCAAGGCACTCTCCGCTAAAATAACTCCACCCACGCCTAAAGTAGCGGCAACGATAATCGGTCCAAGTGCATTTGGTAAAATATGAAAGAAAATAATCCTTGCACTATTCATTCCTAATGTTTTCGCTGCTAATACAAATTCCCTTGATCGTAAGGTTAGAAATTCTCCACGTACCAGACGAGCCGTTCCTGTCCAGGTCAAGAGTGCAAATGTCATAATCAGCTTGTCTATACCAGGATCAAAGATGGTGACCAAGGTAATCAGTAGAAAGATATTGGGGAAAGAGATAATGATATCTACTAAACGCATGAAAAAGGCATCCACTCTTCCACCATAATATCCAGCAACCGCACCAATGACTGTTCCAATCGTAATGGATCCAAGAACAGAGGCAAAGCCAACTAATAAAGATATACGAGCTCCGTAGAGGAGTCGGCTAAAGATATCTCGTCCTAAATTATCTGTTCCTAACCAAAATTCGCTGCTAGGTGGGCTTAACTTATGTAATAAATTTGTTTTGGCAGGATCATGTGTGGCAAGCTGGGGTGCTAATATGGCTGAACCAATGATAATGATTAATACAATTAATCCACCGACAGCTAATTTGTTTTTTAAGAACTTGCGCACGATGATCTTTGTTAAGGTATCCGGCTTTTGAATTGGAGGGTTGACTATAATTTGACCTTGAGATAGTTCAGTAACGCTTTCATTTCCTTGCATGATATTCTCCCCTCTCTAGTATTCGATTCTAGGATCTACTATGGCATAGGCAATATCAGCTAGTAAATTTCCTATGACGACTAATGTTGCAGCCAACATGGTGACTGCCATAATAACCGGATAATCTCGCATAAATACAGAATCAAGAAATAGTGAGCCGATGCCGGGCCAATTAAATACTCTTTCAACGATAACAGCTCCACCGAAGAAACTCGGTAACATTAAACCAAAAATCGTGATAACAGGGATAAGTCCGTTTCGTAATCCATGCTTATAAATCACTTTTCTTTCTTTGAAACCTTTTGCTCTAGCTGTTCTCATATAATCTTGCTTGATAACCTCTAGCATACTGGAACGAGTGTATCTTGTTAGACCAGCCATATCTGCGGTTGCTAAAACAAAAGCAGGCAAAATTAGATGATGTATGCGGTCCAAAATACTAAAGTCAGCATTAAGCGTGGAAACACCTCCAGTTGGAAACATGCCGAATTTAATGGAAAAGAACATAATAAGCATGAGCCCTAACCAAAAGTTTGGGGTGGCTAATCCTAGAAAGGAAGTTACAGTCACAGAATAATCGATTGGAGTATATTGTCTGGTAGCAGAAACCACACCAAAGGGAATAGATATCAGGATCGCTATAACCGTGGAAACTGCCATTAGAAGCAGAGTATTAGGCAAGCGATTCATAATCATTTCACTGACAGGAACTCCCTTACGAATATAGGAGGTGCCAAAATCACCTTGAAGGATCGTTCCCATCCATTTCACATATTGTACGGGAATAGGATCATTCAGCCCGTATTTTTCCATCATTTTTTCTGTATCGGCAGCAGAAATGCTAGGATCAATAAGAAGTTCTACAGGTCCTCCAGGGGCAATATGCATGATGGCAAATGTCAGGATGGATATACCTAGAAGTAAGGGTATAGCCATAAGAATTCTTCGAATGATATATGAAGTCATGTTCTAGGTCCTCCTTCAGAATTGTTCATAAAGAAGGGAGGAGAAGACTCCCCCCAATTCATTATTCACGTAAGATCAGTCAATCTTATTTGTCTAACCACCATTCATGAGCTTTGTATCTGCGTAATCTTGGATGTTGTGTAAATCCTTCTAGATTCGTCGGAGTTGCCACAAATTCCATTGGATAGTATAAGAACGTGTAAGGTTGATCCAAAGCAATTTCATTTAGGATCTTCCAAATCATTTTCTTTCTTTCCTCTGGGTCCAGAGTTTCATTTTGTTCATCCATTAAGGCATCAAGATCAGAACGAGAGTAAGCAATTGAATTGTTTCCATGTTGAATGTTGTCTGAATGCCAGATTGGTTTAGGATCCGGATCCATTCCTAGAGCCCAACCTAAGATGATTGCATCGAACTTCCAGTTAGGAGGATTTACATCATTAATGAATGCACTCCACTCCATAATATTGATCTTCACTTCAATTCCAACTTCTTTTAATTGCTCTTGAGCAATAACCGCAAGATCTTCACGTACTTTATTTCCTTGGTTTGTTTTTAATTCAAAAGAGAAACGCTTTCCATCCTTGACAAGAATTCCATCTGGACCTGGCTCCCAGCCAGCTTCAGCAAGAAGTTGTTTTGCTTTTTCTACATTGAATTCAAATTGTGGTGTATCAGGATTGTAAGCCCAGCTTAGTGGGCTTGTAGGTGTGTGAGCCACCTCACCATAGCCTTCCATAACAGCTCCGATTATTGTTTCTCTGTCTAGAGCGTGTGTAATCGCTTGGCGAACTTTGACATCTTTGAATAAATCATTACGTAGGTTGTAGCCAAGGTAGGTATAGGAAAGAGCAAGAGTATCATGCAGCTTGATGCTTCCTTTTTCTTCCCATTCTTTTGCTGTATTTACGTCTGGTTGGGGAATAATCATCATATCAATGGATCCGCCCTCAAGCGCAGCTAGTAAGGCATTCTGGTCCGCATATAGTCTAGTGGTAATGGAATCTAGATAAGGACGTCCCGCATGATAATCGTCAAAAGCAACCACTTTCACATATTCTCCATCCTTCCACTCACTAAACATGAAAGGACCTGTTCCAATTGGTTTAGAAGTGGAGAATTCATGCTCTCCCATTTCAGCCACAGGAACATCTCCTAAAATATGCTTAGGAAGAATTTCATAAGCTGCTGTAACCATTATGAATTTAGCATAAGGTCTAGAAAACTTCACTTCTACAGTTAATGGATCGATGACGTTAACAGATTCGATCGCTTCAAAATCGCTGGCGCGGAATCCATCATAATCTTCGTGTCTAGGGATATCATATGTAAATTTGACATCTTCTGCAGTAAATTTTGTTCCATCATGCCACTTAATATTATCCTTTAAATAGAAAGTCCAAGTTAGACCATCATCAGATGTTTCCCAGCGTTCTGCCATGGATGGTTGCGCTACAAAGTTTTCATCGACCTTTACTAGAGCGTCAAAAACAACATCCTTAATGGCTTCACTACTAGCAGTGTCATTAGACCATAATGGATTTCCTGCATCCTTAGGATTTCCAAAAGCACCAATAACTAAATCTCCGCCTACTTTAGGTTCTTTAGCTGTTGCTTCTGTTGTTTCTTTTTCGCCTTGTGCCCCTGTATCAGACGTTACTCCTTCGTCTGTTTTAGCGCATGCGCCTAGAAATAATGAAAACACAAGAATGAAGCTTAAAAAGACAAGTAATGTTTTTTTCGTGTTCAAAACTGACCCCTCCTAAATGTGGTTGTGTAATAAAAAGTGATAATGCCTAACCATAGCTCCTGTTGTTGATCCCCCCTCAACAGCTACAATAAATTCCCATTTTTTATCTTAGCTTGTCCTCTGCATGAATATCTTTTTACTATTATTCGTACAGATGACAGGCAACAAAATGGCCAGATTTAACTTCTTTGAATTCAGGTATGATGGATTTACAGGATGCCATGGCTTGTGGACATCTCGTGTGAAAAACACATCCTTCAGGTGGATTTGACGGACTTGGTAGATCTCCCTGAAGAATAATGCGCTCTCTTTTCGCTGTTCCAGGCTTTCTAGGTATAGGAACAGCGGATAGAAGTGCTTGAGTATATGGATGAAGCGGATCGTTATACAGATCGTGCTTCTCCGAAAGCTCCATCATCTTTCCTAAGTACATGACTGCCACTCGGTCACTAATGTGTCGAACGACACTGAGGTCATGCGAGATAAATACATACGTTAAGTCAAGCTCTTGCTGTAAGTCTTGCATTAGATTAATAATTTGGGCTTGGATCGAAACGTCAAGAGCCGATACAGGTTCATCTGCAATAATCAGATCCGGGCTTAAGGAAAGGGCTCTAGCAATCCCTATTCGTTGCCGTTGCCCCCCTGAAAATTCATGAGGATAACGAGTGCGAAAGGCTGGATTAAGTCCAACGGTTGCTAATAGCTCCTCCACTTTTTCTCTTCGTTCTTTTGCTTTTCCTATGTTATGTACGAATAAGGGTTCTTCTAGGATGGATTCTAAGGTCTTTCTTGGATTTAAAGAAGCAAAAGGATCCTGGAAGACCATTTGGATATCTCTTCGGACCGAACGACGCAAGGTTCTTTCGGAAAGATGAGTAATATCCTTACCCTTGAACAGAATGCTTCCCTCAGTGGTTCATACAAACGGATGAGCGTTCTTCCCGCTGTTGATTTTCCACATCCCGACTCACCTACTATTCCGAGCGTTTCTCCTCGATTTACAGAAAAGGTTAAGCCATCCACAGCCTTGACATGTCCCACTGTTTTTTGAATCAATCCAGCCTTAATGGGAAAGTGTTTTTTTAGATTGGTTACTTCAAGTATTTTCTCAGCAGGAATTTTTTCTGTCTTGTTCTTTGTCAGGTTTTCTGCCAACATGGTTAGACCTCCTCATCCTCATAAAGAAAGCAACGCACGAAACGACTAGGCTCTACTTCTTTAAGAGTTGGTTTTTCAAGATGACAACGGTTCAAGGCCTGACTACATCGAGGAGCGAATCGACAGCCCTGTGGCATTTGATCAGGTAACGGTACATTTCCTTTGATCGATTGCAGGCGTCCAATTTCTCCTTCTAATGTAGGTACCGAAGCAAGAAGTCCTTGTGTGTAGGGATGGTAAGGCTTATCAAATAACTGATCTACCGTTGCCTCTTCCACAACTTGTCCAGCATACATAACAATGACTTTCTCAGCGAGATCAGACACGACTCCTAAATCATGGGTAATGAGTAAGATAGAAGTGTCAAATTTATTCGTTAAGTCTTTCATTAACTCTAGTATTTGAGCTTGAATCGTTACATCAAGAGCTGTGGTAGGCTCATCAGCAATCAGTAATTTAGGATTACAGCTCATGGCAATGGCAATCATGACGCGCTGCCTCATTCCGCCTGAAAGACGGTGAGGATAATCGTGAATAATTTCAGCTGCACGAGAGAAGCCAACCATCTCTAGTAATTCGATTGCTTTTCGTGTAGCTTCTTTTTTTGTAAGATTTTGATGGTAGCATAATACTTCAGTTAATTGTTCGCCAATTGTTAATACAGGATTAAGGGAGGTCATGGGTTCTTGGAAAATCATAGAGATATTATTTCCGCGTACCTTACACATTTGACTCTCAGACAAATCTAGCAAGTTGGTTCCATCGAACAGGACTTCTCCGTCAGAGATTTCCCCACCAGGTGTAGGGACTAACCTCATAATGGAGAGAGAGGTCATGCTTTTTCCGCATCCTGATTCACCTACTAATGCAACCGTTTCACCTTTCATGATTTTAAAGTCTACTCCATCGACAACAGGCAACACTTTTTTCTTACTAACGAAACAGGTCCTTAAGTTTTTCACTTCCAGTAAAGCTGACATGATGTGTCACCCCTCTATTATCTATACTACGTTTTGATTGTTCTTGGTTGTTTGCCTATTGTGATCGATTGTTGATCGATTGTTCAGATTGTATATTCATAAAGAAATGGGGATGTACATGATAAAAAAAATTATTCAGAAAATTCGTCATGATTCGACTGACAAACATTTCGAATTGGTATTTTTAGACTCCCCAAGCATTATAAACTGGCTTTATAATAGCATAGAATCAATCTCTTTTCTAGTCATTTATGGAAAAACATACTAGTGCAAAATACCCATTTTAGTTGTATTTTTATCTTAGTTTATATAGGTATAAATATGTATTATATACATATAAGGATGTATTTTTTATGCATTTTACAAGGCGTGCTTCGAGCCAAAAACCTTTGAAAGTAAGCGCTTTCTTTGGGGTGAGGGGGTTTAATGCAGAAATATAGAAAAAGATGGCGCATTTTTATAGGAAATCTTTATTTTTTAAAAGGGAGGCTATAAAAAATAAAACAAAGCAACATGGAGGTAGGGAAAACAACAAGCGATCATTCTTCATCGAAGGGAATGATCGCTTGTGGAAATCTTATTAAATTTAGTAGCCTTTTTGTTTGGGGAAAATAACGGGTCCCAGAAGTGTTCCGCCAACGAAGCCAAACAGATGACCTAATATGTTAATGCCAGGCATAACAGCCGTATAAATGGCACCAATAATCAAGACGGTTGTGACGATTTGAGCTGATCCTGGATCAATCAAATCCTGGCGGAAAAAACGCATGTAGAAATATAAGCCAAGCAACCCATAGATGGCCCCTGAAGCACCTAAGTGCATATAGTCCCCCGCTTCGAATAAAAATGTACCTACATTCCCTATAAATCCAGCAAATAGGTATAAAATAGTGAATCTGAAGCCGCCCAAGATTCGTTCAAGAGCAGGACCGAAAATAAGCAGGGAAAAACTGTTGAATAAGACATGCCCTAACCCAGCATGTAAAAAAACAGGGGTAATTAATCTCCAGTACTCTCCTGCGGCAACGAAGATATTGATGCCTACACCCCAATAGTGGATATATGTATAATAGGATGGAATGAAAATGGAGAGGAGAAACAACCCTAGATTAATGGCTAACAGCCCAGTGACGATGGGATAGAGTCGAATAAATTGATCAAATCGTTCATAACGAATAAACAAGAATCATGCACCTCACTTTACTCAATAGTTTACCACATTTTGATCTAGAAGGTTGTGATGAAGAAGATGATTAAGGGAATTGGAACTGATTTAGTGGAAATAGCTAGGATTGATCAAATACTGAAAGAGCAGCCGCGTTTTGTAGAGCGCATATTGACAGAGCAAGAAAAAAAATATTTTTCGGGTCTTAGTCCCCTTCGACAAACAGAATTTGTAGCTGGGCGTTTTGCTGCCAAGGAGGCGCTCTCAAAGGCTTTACAGACGGGGATTGGTCCACATTTCAGCTGGAAGGATGTGTCTATTCTGCCTTCAGAAGGCGGTGCGCCACAAGTCATTTGGCATGGCAGGCAAGAAAGGTTCTCTACTCACATATCTATTACACATACGGCTGAGTATGCACTGGCTTATGTTGTATTAGAAGAAAAAAATTCATAGCATGTCAAGCTAGTCTGCATATCTTCCACTTCTAAGACATAGATATTTATCGTGAAACTTATGAAGGGGATGATGATATGAAAAAGGGATTTCTTCTCGTCGCTCTGCTTGCTCTCTTGATCGCTGTCTTAGTCGGTTGTGGCAGTAAGGGTGAAGAAGATGTAGTTGGAGATTTAGCCAACAAGTTAGAAACATTAAAAAGCTACAAAATGGATGCTAACCTTGTCTTGCAGACAGGACAAGAACCACAGGAATATGAAGTAGAAGTATGGCATCAGAAACCTGAGTATTACCGCATAGGCTTAAAAAACAAAGAAAGAGATGTAACTCAAATTATTTTGCGGAATGATGACGGAGTCTTTGTCTTGACCCCTCACCTGAATAAAAGCTTTCGTTTTCAAAGTGGCTGGCCAGAGAATCATGGACAGGTCTACCTATACGAATCTCTCATTAAGGATATTTTAGCAGATAAGAATCGACAGTTTACCACTGAAGGAACTCAATATGTATTTGATACAGCAGCTAATTACCAGAATAAGATGTTGACGCATCAAAAGGTATGGATTGGAAAAGACCTCACTCCATCAAAAGTACAAGTGATGGATGCAGATATGAAAGTAGTTGTTGAGGTGGTATTCTCCAATGTTGAATTTGATTATGCTTTTGAGAATGACGCCTTTGATATGCAACGCAATATGCAAGGGGCGATGCTACACTCCTTGACGGTCATGGCTGAAGAAGCGGAGGATAGTCAAGCCAGTTTCGGAGTGTATCATCCAACCTATACGCCAATGAACGTTCAATTGGTGGAAGAAAAGGAAGTTGTTCAGGATGATCGCCCATGGTGGTTCTTCGTTATGAAGGGGACTACAATTATAGTATCATTCAGGAAAGACCACGTTCAAAAATGGTGACAATGCCCTCAGGAAAGCCGGTTGATTTAGGATTTACGGTGGGTGTCATGACGGAGAGAAGCTTGTTATGGACCTACGATGGAGTGGATTTTAAACTTACAACGGGAGATCTTCCAGAGGAAGAGATGGTTTCCATAGCTCAATCCGTATTCGGGCAATCCAGTAAATAAAGTAGACTTCTATCAGATGGAGTGTTTCCTCCACTTGTTGGTTAGCTCACTTACCGACGGTTAAAACGTGATAAAAGAGATGTTTTTTGTTGTCTAAGAAGAGTGGGGAGTCCTATTCTTCTTTTTCTTTCATATGGCTTTGAACCTAAGGACATGATATATTTGGAACAGATTAGAGTATATCGAAGTAGGTGAACAGGATGAGGAAACAAGCTCCTTATTATCGACAAACATGGGCAGCAATAAATCTTGATGCGATCCATCACAACGTATCCTCCTATTATCAGTTCTTAAAAAAAGAGAGAGAAATCATGGCTGTTGTCAAGGCAGATGGTTATGGGCATGGGGCTATACAAGTAGCAGAAGAGGCACTAGCTGCTGGAGCAACCTGGCTAGGTGTCGCGCTACTTGAAGAAGCGATTGAACTAAGACAAGCTGGAATAAAAGCACCGATCCTGTTAATGGGTTATTTGGCGAATGAATATTTCTCTATTGCCCAATCTTATGATGTGTCTATCACGATCACCGATATAGAATCTTTTATTGATATCGAAAAGTACATCTCTGCTGAACATTCCGCCCTCCGCTTCCACCTTAAGATTGATACAGGTATGGGCCGCTTGGGTCTATGGGAAGAGGAACAATTAGATACTTTTATTTCTCTTTATAAGAAATACACCCAGCGTTCACATCCGAATTTGATGTGGGAGGGAATATTCACTCATTTTGCTACAGCAGATGAAAGAGATCAGAGTTTTCTAGAACGTCAGATTTCTAAATTCAATGAATATGTAGCTCGATTGCAGCAGGAGAAGATCACTGTTCCCTATATTCACTTGTCCAATAGTGCAGGGATCTTTCGTACAGAAGCGCTCCAATATGCGAATTTGGTCCGCTTAGGGATTAGTATGTATGGATTGTATCCTTCTGCTAATGTGCGAGAGGAGCTTCCTTTCCAACTGCAAGAAGCATTTACCTTGCATACGAAGCTTAGCTTAGTTAAAAAAGTGGATTCTCATGTAGGGATTAGTTACGGGCTTACGTACCGTACCAAAAAAGAGGAATGGATTGGCACTCTTCCCATCGGATATGCCGATGGCTGGGATCGTAATCTGTCCAATGCTTCTTATGTACTAATACAGGGGAAACGATTTCCGATAGTGGGACGTATTTGTATGGACCAGCTGATGGTTCGGCTTGATCAGGAATATTCAAGGGATACACCTGTTACACTGATTGGAAAACAAGGAGATCAAGAGATCAAAATAGACGATATTGCGAACACATTAAATACCATTAATTACGAAATTCCTTGTAAGCTTGCTAAACGTGTTCCAAGGATGTATTATAAGGAGAGTCAAAACGAAAAACAGTGAAATTTTCCATTAAGCAGGAATATGAGGGGCTCATGACGAATATTCTTTTTGGTGGAGTATAATTTTGTGTTTTGCACGACATAATGGTATTATATTAGTTGGTAATTGACTTAAAAATTGGTGTAATGGTGGATTGTTGGAGGTGCGGAGATAGTGTCCAATACGAATACGAAACGAATTATGATCAGCATCCCGCAACATTTGTTGCAAGAAGTTGATGGTGTGGTAGAACGAGAAAATTGCAATCGAAGTGAATTGATTCGTCAAGCCATGAAGATGTATTTGTATGAAAGGAAAAAACGTCATATTCGTGAAACCATGAAAAAAGGGTATATGGAAATGGCAAGCATTAATCTAAATATGGCATCGGAGGCATTTCTCGCAGAGGAAGAAGCTGATCATACCTTAGACCGCTTAGTAAGCGGGGTGTAGGATTTGATTGTAAAGCGTGGCGATGTATATTTTGCGGATCTCTCACCTGTTGTCGGATCAGAGCAAGGGGGCGTTCGCCCTGTACTGATCATACAAAACGATATCGGAAATCGGTTTAGTCCCACGGTCATCGTCGCAGCTATTACAGCGCAGATTCAGAAGGCTAAACTACCTACCATGTAGAGATTAGTGCGCAATCCTACGGTTTTGATCGAGATTCAGTCATCTTATTAGAACAAATTCGAACGATTGATAAACAACGCCTTACGGACAAAATCACACATTTAGATGAAGAAATGATGGTTAAAGTTGATGAGGCCCTGCAAATTAGTTTAGGACTCATTGAGTTTTAAAGTTTAAATAAGAGCCTGATCATCTCAAGGCTAGTTCAAAAAGCTCTTCCCTAGAATAAAGCGGAGGGCTTTTTATTTTTTATCTTATTTCAGAAAATTCTTAAATATATTGTTCGATATCCATCATTCGTAAATAGAAACCAGTATGATAATTTTTCCACTTTATTGGATATTTGTTATACAATAAAAAGATACCATCACTATTTCATGATAAAGGGGGAGAGTATGTGTGCCAGACTGTTCAAATTCCTGTGAAACAAGATGATGTGTTCTACCAAGCTTTAAGGGTCTTACCTCAAGCGATATGGATCGTAGATGGGGATTTTCAGCTTGTTTTTATGAATGTAAAGGGGAGCCACCTACAAGAAGATTCCAATCTTTCACTTGGAAAAAGTGTTTTGGATGTAGTTCTTACACCCGAAGAGGATACTAGATTCATAGATGCGCTTCATGAAGTAATGATAGACCAAACAGAGAAATCGGTTCAACGATGCTGTCTCTCAGGTCAGGGAGAAAAAACGTTATGGAATATTTTGCTTTCACCTATCAGGCTTTCAGAAGAAAAAAGCCAAAAGCCGTTGATTCTTCTCGCGTTTGAGAAACTGAATGAGCAACAAGTGAAACTAGAGCGAACGCTGAAGCAAGCCTATCATTTGGAAAGAATTATACATAGCATAGGGGGGCCGTTGGTCGTTTTCGATCAGGAGGAAGGAAGGTTCATGCCAACCCTTCATTTATCAGCCTGATTGGGGATGTCATTTATGATTCAGTGTCGATTCTTTCGGAGGAAATAAAGTCTCAGTTTGAATATTATGATTTTCGAGATAAGGTCATAAGAACAGAAGAACTCCCTGTTTCTTTGGCGATTAAAGGGGAGTATGTGACGAATTATGAATTAAAGCTGATTCATAAAAAAACGGGTGCAGAAAGCTATTATTTATGTAGTACGAGTCCTTTACATATTGATCATACGGATAGTCAGTATAATATATTGACGATGATGGATGTTTCGGCTGAAAATCGTGATGAGAAAAACCGCCGAGATTTTATTCAGATTGCAGCACATGAATTAAGAACCCCTTTAACCTCTATTAAGGGATTTACACAGTTGGTATTAGAAAGATATCGAGAGCGAGAGATGAAATGGTTTTTCCAACCAACGTTGAAATTAATGCAGGAAATTGATCGAGATCAAACCTTTTTTAAAGTTATTTTGGATGAAGCGATAAGACTAGACGAATTGACCAATGAACTGTTATCGATTTTTAAAATGGATCAAGGGAAGTTCGACATGAATTTACAAGTGTATGACATCTCGCTCATTGCTGAGGAAGCTCTCGATGAATTTATTATCCCGAATGAGTTTCATCATATTCAATACACCAATCATTTGTCAGAGGCGTATGTTTATGCCGATGTAAAGCAAATCAAAAGGGTGATCCATAATTTAATTTCCAATGCGGTCAAATATGCACCTCATCATCCGAATATTTGTATCGTATTAGATCAGCATCAAGGAGCCATTCGTTTTTCCGTTCAGGATCAAGGGATTGGGATCCCTGAAGAGCAGCAGGCGCGATTATTTGAGAGGTTTTTCCGTGCCCATACGGATGAGCATGAAGGAATCCATGGATTTGGTGTGGGATTACATATCTGTCAGGAGATCATGAGGCAGCATGGCGGTCAGATTAGTTTTACAAGTAAATACGGCGAGGGTAGTACTTTTTATTTTGAGCTTCCAATCTATCCAGTGTCTAATCTTACGTGAAGTAATGAGCAAATACCCATTCACAAATATATAGGAGTTGAAAAAAGATGAATCCCTATGTTTTGGAATATATAGAGCAAAATAAAGAGCTTTTAATAGAAAAATGGATGAAAGAAATTACAAGTGTACGGGAAGAACAGCGCCTACAGATGATTACGAATGAAGTCTATCTGATGACCAATCGCAAGTTTGCCCTCTTATTAATTGAAAGTATGCCCTACCAACTAGAAGAAAGAAGCGAACAGTTTAAACTGTTTGCCAAAGAGCAAATTCAACTTGGATGGCCGTTGCAATACTTGACAAAAGGGTTGCAAATTTTTAAAAAGGTATTAATGGAATCGATCCAAGAGATGGGTAGCAATCATCAGGTGCAAAATATAGATGTGTATCAAGAAATTCAGAATTGGATCGACTCGATTATCGATCAATTGATTTCAGAGTATACGGGGAATTGGGAAACGACGAGTACATTGCAAAAACTAGCTTTAAGAGAGTTGTCTGCTCCTTTGATTCCGGTGTTTGATGGAATTAGTGTTATGCCGCTTATTGGTACGATTGATACAGAACGTGCTCGTCTTATTATGGAGAACCTTCTAAATGGTGTGATTAAGTATGAATCTGAGGTGGTACTCATAGATATTACAGGGGTACCGATTGTCGATACAATGGTTGCTCATCATCTCATTCAAGCCTCAGAGGCCGTCCGTTTGGTGGGAGCCAAGGCGATTCTAGTTGGAATTAGGCCTGAAATTGCCCAAACGATTGTCAATTTGGGGATTCAATTGGGTAAATTTCAAACCACGAGTACGTTGCGTAAAGGAATTCAAGAAGCATTGGCTATACAGGGTAAGGAAATCATTCAAATTCAAGATGCTAAGTGCTAAAGGTGGTTATGGAAGATGAGTCGAATCCCAATTTTAAAACTAAAAGAGTATTTATTAATCTCCATTCAGATTGATTTAGATGATCATTCAGCGCTCCAATTTCAGGAGGATTTATTGAATCGAATTAGAGAAACAGAAGCGAAAGGGGCCGTTATTGATCTGACTTCTGTTTTATTGGTGGATAGCTTTATTGCCAAAGTATTAGGGGACGTTGTGCTAATGGCGAACCTTATGGGGACGAAAGTGGTATTAACAGGAATTCGTCCTGCTGTAGCGATTACCCTGATTGATTTAGGCATTTCCATGGACAATGTTCAAACGGCTCTAAATATAGAACAAGGCATGGCCAAGCTTCAACAGGAATTGGAGGGATAATCCGTGGAAATCCAATCCTGTATAGAAGTAAAGTCAGAATGGGATATTGTTTCTGCACGGCAGTCAGGTCGGTTAATGGCAAAGGAGATGGGTTATGGGGATGTAGATCAAGCGAGGATTGCTACTGCCATCTCTGAATTAGCTCGAAACATCTACCTGTACGCTAAAACAGGAGAAATACATATATCCTTGGTAGAGGAAGGGGGAAAACGAGGATTGCAAGTAATTGCAAGAGATCATGGACCTGGAATCTCCAATATTAGACAAGTAATGCAAGATGGATATACCACCTCAGGAGGACTGGGGGCAGGGTTGCCGGGGGTTAAGAGATTAATGGATTGTTTTACAATTGAATCGAAAGTAGGGGCAGGAACCGAAATCATAGCGATCAAATGGTTGAGATAGAAATAGAGAGGGGTGGACTATCTTTGAAGAACAAGATAAGAGAATCATATAAGAGAATTTTGTATGATTATCTTCGGACCAACGAAGAAGGGTATCTGTATGAGGGGCAACAGCTTAGCAAATCATTAATTGAAATAGGAGTTTCTCCAGAAGAAATTGTCAGCTTTCATATTGATTCAGTCAAAGGGTTTATCCCAGATCTCCAACCGGATATGTTGAACTCTTTTCATTTTTTACTAGAGGTGATGATTGGCTATGGCTTACAGTATAGGGAGCATCAGAGCTTAAGAGAAAAGCAGATCCAACTCTTCTCAGAGCTGGAAGTAGCTGCCCAGATGCAACAAGCTCTTCTTCCAGAAGTGCCTCGACATATCGCTGAACTTGAGATCGGTGTACTTAGTGTGGCGGCGAATCAGATGAGCGGTGATTTCTATCATTTTTTTCAAGATGTGAATGGGTATTTAGGAGTAGCTGTCGCCGATATTATTGGGAAGGGCGTTCCAGCAGCCCTATGTATGTCGATGATCAAATATGCCATAGAAAGCATGCCTGAACAAAGGCTGGAGCCGCATGCTTTATTAGGGAGTATCAACCGTGTCGTAGAAAATAATATTGATCCAAGTATGTTTATCACCATGATTTACGGCTCCTATAATCTCAAGAAACACTCTTTTAGCTATGCGACAGCTGGACACGAACCGGGTATCTACTATTCTTCTAGGGAGGATCGGTTTGAGGACCTTTGTCATAAAGGGCTTGTGTTGGGTTTATCGGCAGAAACTACTTATCAGCTTTTTGAGAAAAAAATAGAGCCGGATGACTTGGTGATTCTTCTTTCAGATGGAGTGACGGAAACGAAGAAGGAAGGAAAGTTTATTGAACGAAAGGATTTATGTGATCTGATTCAAAAATTCAGACAACTACCCGCTCAAGAAATGGTTGAAGCTGTTCATCAGGAGCTTGTCAGCTGGTCTAATTTTGAATTGGTGGATGATCAGACCTTGATTGTGATTCGAAGAAGGGTTTAGAAGGGTGAGGTTTCGGGTAATGAATGGAGAGTAAATAGATTCGGGGGATCAGGATGAATTTAGAAATCTCAAAAACGGTGGAGAAACACTCAACAGTGCTTACGCTCAAAGGTGAGGTGGATGTCTATACAGCTCCTAAGCTTAAGGAGGAGCTTTACTCTCTTTTAAGGATTTCTAATCACAAAGTCATTATCGATCTGTCAGAGGTTGAGTATATGGATAGTACGGGGCTGGGGGTATTCATCGGAGGGTTAAAAGCATCAAAACAGCATCAGAGTCATCTCACCTTGCGTAATGTAACTCCACGTTTAGACCGACTCTTTTCCATCACTGGTTTTGCCGAAGTTGTTGCTATCAGTCGAGGGGGGAAAAGTAGATGAAAATAAATGATTTTGTAGAATTGAAAATCCCAGCAAGAGCAGAGTATGTTGGAGTAGTTCGGCTTTTAATCTCAGGTGTGGCGAATCGCCAAGGATTCTCCTATGATGATATAGAAGATATGAAAATTGCCGTAGCTGAGGCATGTACAAATGCGATTACTCATGCATATAAAGGGCATGAAGGGCAAATTATTGTGGGCTGTACCGTCTACTCTGATCGTATCGAAATTATGGTCGTTGATCATGGGGAGAGCTTTAATCTCGAACAAATCGAAGGGAAGAAACGTCCGATTGATCACCATGCCCCGATTGAGGACTTAACTGAGGGAGGATTAGGTTTATTTTTAATTGATACTTTAATGGATAAAGTTGAGATATGCAACGACTCTGGTATTGTCATTATCATGACGAAATACAAGCGGAGGGACGAGGTGGAGAGGAATGACTATTCATACACAACAACCTCTTGAACAGGATGAGGTATACCAGTTGATCAAAGAATATCAACTCGAAAAAAATGAAGAAGTCCAAACAAAACTTGTATTGCATTATGAATCCTTAATCCAATCCATTGCCCGGCGATTTTCCAGGGGACAGGAGCTGTATGAAGATTTGATCCAAGTAGGAATGATAGGACTATTGGGTGCTCTGACAAGATTTGATTGTTCCTATGGTAGAAGCTTCGAAAGCTTTGCTGTCCCAACGATTGTGGGCGAAATGAAACGATATATTCGGGATAAAACGTGGAGTGTTCATGTTCCTCGCAGGATTAAAGAATTAGGTCCCAAAATAAAAAAAGCATTAGAAGAATTAACAACAGAATATCAACGCTCTCCTCATGTTCATGAAATAGCAGAATATCTAGGGGTTTCTGAAGAGGAAGTGCTGGAAACAATGGAGATGAGCCGAAGTTATCAGGCACTTTCAGTGGATAGTACCATAGATTCTGAACAAGAAGGTAGTTCTATTACCTTATTAGATTTAGTCGGTGAACAAGAGGAAGGCTATGATCGTGTTAATCAGCGGTTAACGATTGAAAAGGTTTTTCATGTTTTAACGGATCGAGAAAAGGAAGTGATTCATCTCACCTTTTTTCAAGGGTTAAGTCAGAAAGAAGCAGGGGAGGTATTACATATTTCACAAATGCATGTTTCTCGATTACAAAGAAGGGCCCTAAATAAATTAAAGGAAACATTAAAAGCCGGAACGTCGGAGTTGATGAAGTGATTAAACAGGTGATCTATTCTCGAGCGATTCTTTCGATATATCAACAACCTAAAAAAGGGGAAAGAATGTGTGGAGATATCTATTTTACCTATGACACAGAGCAGTACATCATCGTCGGGATTGCAGATGGTTTAGGCAGTGGTGAGGAAGCATTTCAAGCCGCTTCCCAGGTGTTACAGTGTTTGGAGCAATCCCACCATCTTTCTCTAAAAGAGATTTTTTTGCTTTGTAATCATCGACTTCACCATTCACGGGGGGCGGTGCTCGGAATCATGAAATTTTTTTATCAAGAAGAAGTGGTTCGATATGCTTCTATCGGTAATATTCAGCTTGTTTTGTTTCCCTCCCCGAATGAAGGAATCAGGGGCATACCTAGACCTGGTTATCTTTCAGGTAAGCCAATCCATGTTAGAGAGGAAGAGGTTCAAGTTAAAGGTCCTTTCAGATTTATCATGTATTCGGATGGCTTTCAAGTAGCTCCTTCCACTCTTCATTTTATCCAAAGTATGCCAAACAGCACCGTCAATCAAGAAGTGTTAAGACAAATAGGAGCAGAAGCAACGGACGATCTAACCGTATTGCTTGGAGAGGTTTTATAGGCTTTTTTAGGAGGGAAACAGGGAATCCTATATTGATATAGTATGGTATACTGAGATGGATTTAGGCTTAGGCTTAGGCTTAGGCAGTTAGGTAGGAGGAATAAGAACATGACTCAAGTGATGGAAATAGAAGAGGTTCAGAGCCGGATTCTGCAACAGGTGCAGGAGGAATTGCACTTATCTATTAAACAATTGAAAACGACCGTTCAATTATTGGATGAAGGAAATACCGTTCCTTTTATCGCTAGATATCGTAAAGAAATGACAGGTGGCTTAGATGAAGAGCAAATTCGTTCCATAGAAGAACGAGTGAAATATCTTCGGGGGCTGTATCAACGAAAAGAAGAAGTGATTCGTCTAATCGATGAGCAAGGGAAGCTAACGGAGGAGCTACAGAATCAGATTTTGGAGGCGAAAAAGCTCCAAGAGGTAGAGGATTATTATCGTCCCTATAAACAAAAAAGACGAACTCGAGCCACCATTGCGAAGGAAAAAGGACTCGAACCGTTTAGTGAATGGCTGCTCTTGTTTCAAACGACAGATCCAGTGCAAGAAGCAGCTAAATACATTTCGCAGGAAAAAGAGGTACATACAGAAGAAGATGCCTTACAGGGAGCCATGGACATTATTGCGGAATTGGTTTCAGATGATCCAGATTCAAGAAAATGGATTCGAGATCTGACCTTTCGAAAAGGACAGCTTATCACGGCTAAAAAGAAAGATGAAGAGGATGGCAAAAATGTATTTGAGATGTACTATGAATACAGCGAAGCGGTCGCCAAAATCGTGCCTCATCGTGTCTTAGCGATTAATCGTGGAGAGAAAGAAGAGATTCTTAAGGTGCAGATCCTAGCTCCCGTAGAGGAACTTGAAACTCGCTTGAAACGAAAATGGATCAAAAAAGCCTCTTCTCCAGCGACTCTTTATGTAGAACAGGCTGTGTTGGATGGCTATAAACGCTTAATTGCTCCATCAATCGAACGAGAAGTTCGTAGAGAGTTAACGGAGAAGGCAGAGGTACAAGCTATTGAGGTTTTCTCCAAAAATTTAAAATCGCTCTTGCTGCAAGCGCCTGTGCGCGGAAAGTTTGTCTTAGGGGTGGACCCTGCTTATCGAACAGGCTGTAAATTAGCGGTAGTGGATCCCACTGGAAAAGTCTTAGCGATTGATGTGGTCTACCCTACACCACCACTGAACAAGGTGGCTGAAGCTAAAGCGAGGGTACATCAATATATTAGCGATTTTAAGATTGATGTGATTGCGATAGGAAATGGGACCGCCTCGCGAGAAACCGAGCAATTTATTGCTTCTCTGATTAAGGAGAGAGAGGAAAACCTAGCCTATATTATTATTAATGAAGCGGGAGCCAGTGTCTATTCTGCTTCTCCTCTAGCTAAGGAGGAGTTTCCTAAGCTAGATGTAGCAGAAAGAAGTGCGATTTCCATTGCTAGACGTTTGCAGGACCCGTTAGCTGAATTGGTGAAGATTGATCCTAAGTCAATTGGAGTGGGGCAATACCAGCATGATGTTGCGCAGAATGAGTTAGGAGATAGCCTTACCTTCGTTGTTGAGAGTGCTGTAAACCAAGTGGGAGTGGACGTTAATACCGCTTCATCATCTTTGTTACAATATGTATCTGGCTTAAATAAGACGGTAGCTAATCAGGTTGTGAAATATAGAGAGGAAATAGGAGTCTATAAGAAGCGAAAGGATCTGATGAAGGTTCCGAGGCTGGGAGCAAAAACATATGAACAAGCGATAGGCTTCCTGAGAATCTTTGACGGAGAAGATCCATTTGACCAAACTCCTATTCATCCAGAGTCTTATCCTGAAGCGGTTCGCTTTATTCAGGAACTGGGCTTTACGAAGGAACACATTGGCAGTCAGGAGCTGGTCGATGCGCTCAATCAAGTGAACATTGAAGAATGGGCTACTAAATTAGAGATGGGTGTCCCCACTCTAACGGATATCATTGAAGCCCTTCAGAAGCCAAGAAGAGATCCTAGGGACCAGTTAACTAAGCCACTTCTCTTAACCGATGTCTTACATATAGAAGATCTTCAAGTAGGGATGAAGCTGGAAGGAACAGTAAGGAATGTTGTCGATTTTGGTGCATTTGTGGATATTGGTCTGAAAAATGATGGCTTAGTCCATATTTCTCAATTATCAAACCGTTTTGTTTCGCATCCTCTTGATATAGTAGCTGTAGGGGATATTGTCACTGTTTGGGTTAGTCAAATCGATCTCCAAAGAGGGAGAGTAGGGTTAACGATGCTTGATCCTACCACCGCTACTCAATGATCGGATGAAGAATAAAATAAACCCCCAATAGATTGTAGCTCCAACATCCACAATAGGAAATGACGTTATTGACTATCGTCTGGATGAAGAGGGAACTCAATACATTGGGGGTTTTCCATTTAGTTTTCGATGGGTTCATTTTTTTTACTGTGTTCAGACTGATACGTTTTTTGGTATAGATACCAGCAATCATTGAGGATACATATCTGACGCCGATCTTTTTTACGGAAAGCTCGACGCAACTGGCGTGTAAGCCAATCGGGCATGATACCCCCTCCATTCAGATCCTTAATCTTCGAAGCTTTTTCTAAAAAAAGGACTAGACGACATCTTCGAAAGGGCTTCGAATAGAAGTTTTTCATACTTAGGTATCTACAGTATATGAATGGGTTCTTAGTCTTGTTCTTCTAATAAATACTCAAGTTGAGCTTGAAAGGCGCGGATTTCTGTTAGCAATGAAATTAATGGATAGTTTTCTTCTTTTAATGCTGCAAAACGAGCTTCTAACTCATTTATATACTCTAAACCATCCTGAACTTGAATGGAATCAGCCGCTACTTCAACCTCATTACATTCTAATAAGACTTCTGGAATCAGAGGAAGCTTGTCTACCGTTAACTTATTCACTTCCTTATGCAAGCGGAAAATAAGGGCTGTAAATTGATACATATGTGTGGGTACAATACTAATTAGACGCAGTTTTTTATCTTCCTGAATCAGACAATAGTTCACTTCATACACTCGCTTTCTATGGGTTCTTTGGTTAAAGTGTATCGAAATGAGGTAGCAATGACAAGACCAAAACGTAAATAAGAGATAAAGGCTTGACTTATTTAATTTAAAATGATATATTGTAAAAGCCGTCGCCATAAAAGAAGGTCCTAGAAAATTTCCAAAAAAAGTTTTTGGATAAGGGCTTGATTTTTGGGACAAGACATTGTATCATAACAACTGTTCCACTTATTCCACAGTAGCTCAGTCGGTAGAGCAATCGGCTGTTAACCGATCGGTCGTAGGTTCGAGTCCTACCTGTGGAGCCATATATGGAGAAATACCCAAGTTGGCCGAAGGGGCTCCCCTGCTAAGGGAGTAGGCGTCGTAAGGCGCGCGAGGGTTCGAATCCCTCTTTCTCCGCCATTTGTATTTTCAAAAGAAAAACTTTACATCATGGCCCGTTGGTCAAGCGGTTAAGACACCGCCCTTTCACGGCGGTAACAGGGGTTCGAATCCCCTACGGGTCACCAATTTCAATGAAACAAGTATTTAACAATATGGAGGATTAGCTCAGCTGGGAGAGCACCTGCCTTACAAGCAGGGGGTCGGCGGTTCGATCCCGTCATCCTCCACCATCTTATGATGTTCAAATGAATATGGAGCTGTGGTGTAGAGGCCTAACATGCCTGCCTGTCACGCAGGAGACCGCGGGTTCGAATCCCGTCAGCTCCGCCATCATTTAATCTAAAGTAAATGAATTTAGGCTTCCATAGAAGCTTTTTTTAATCCTTGTTGGGCTATAGCCAAGCGGTAAGGCAACGGACTTTGACTCCGTCATTCTTTGGTTCGAATCCAAATAGCCCAGCCATTTCTTTAATTATTACCGATATATTGTTTATTTATGCGGTCGTGGTGGAACGGCAGACACGCTATCTTGAGGGGGTAGTGCCCAACGGGTGTGGGGGTTCAAATCCCCCCGACCGCACCATACATAATAACCTTGATACATCTCACTTTGTGAGGTGTTTTTTGTTTTTTACTGGAATAGTTATTGGGGACTAAAAATGAGTTTGGGGACAAATTGGGGACGAAACTTATTATCCATTTTTTCTTTTTGGATTAAACTTATCAAACCGTTCTGCAGTATGGCGGCTTCTCTTTTTTGTGACGTGCCCATAAATATCCGCTGTAGTTTGATGCCTAGAATGTCTAAGCCGTTTTTGAATGTCCTTCATTTCAGCGCCATCCTCAATAAGTAATGTAGCAGTTGATGTCTTAAGTCGTGGAATCGAATGTGCCTTTCACAAAAACGTTTCCACCATTTTGGAGGGGGTGTATGGTAAATCGGCTTACCACAGCTCATAATTAACAGAGCTGTGGTGGCTGGTACTTCTATTGATCAATGACAAAACTATGCTTATTTGAAAAAGACACAGTTTCAAAATAAAGAAATCTTTTTTCGTCCTCTTGGTTATCGAGTGACATTTCTTTAAACCAATCCGCTTTAAGGTCTTCTTCTGTACATATCCGCCCACGCCAGAGTTCCATTCCTAGCTCTGGAAACTTGTATGTATACCCGATTTCTGCATCTTCATTTCTGATGTAGGGAGAGATTTTATCGAGCATCTCTACAAGTTGATCAGCTTTTGTGTTGAAAAGATCGATTCCTCTTAATGTACAATTAAAATGCTCTCGTAAATCCTCTATGACTAACTGAATATGAGTAATTCTTCCTGCATTGTCGTAAGCCAGCATAAACGAGCTGTCGTGTAAGTTACAATACTTATCACAGTATAATGTGACGATGGGCTCAACTTCTTCTTTAGCCATCCCAAGATGAATTAAACCGACTGAGCTTCCTTCTTTTATTAGTAGTTCTTCCATTTTTAAATCTCCTCAAAGGTAATAGTGTACATCCATTTATCTTAATTTACACAAACAATGGGTTCAAAATACCAAAGGTTTAAATGCAATAGAGTCCCCTTCGACGGGAATAGTTTCCAGTCTTCTAACATGGAAGCCATTCTTTCTGATATTAGCCAAAAATAATCGTCAACATTAACCATTAATCTTTTCCTAGTTTTGAAGTATCTATCTTTATTGGTGACATTGGAATACTAGTAGCAAAAAACTGCTCTTCTAGTAATTGACGCACTCGATCTTTATATTGTATGTCTACACTTAAGGTAATTTTTGTAAAAGGTTGCATGACGAACACCTTTTATTAAATATAATATGGGGATGAGAGACCATCCCCATATTATTCTATCAGTCATTGTTGTCTATTGCTCTACCTTTTAAAACTCCTTTATAGAAACTAAATGAACAATACTAAGTATAATATACTGTGCTGTTCATGAAATAGTTAAAATAAGAAAAATTAGGAGTTTTTAAAATGAGGTTATTATTTTGCTTGTTACTAGTCTTATTGTTAGTAGGGTGCACTGTTGTTGAAAACACTCCTGGTACGGAGTTGATATCTCTTGAAGATACAGAAACAGGAAAAGAACTTATTCTAGATTTTAGGGATACAGAAAAGAAAGTTATTCAGAAATTAGGGAAACCCTATTCAGCAAATAATAATGAATATGAATACGATCATTTAAAATTGCAATTTAAAGAGGGATTTTTGCTTCAATTTTGGTTTGACGGAGCAAGATACAAGATGAAAGGCATTGGAGTGGGAAGTACCTTAGATGAAGTTGAAGAAGCATATGGACACAGACCGACTTGGGATAATGGTTTAGAAGCATATCATCTGTTATATATTATAGAGAACGAAAAGTTAGTGAAATCGGAGTTCGCTAAACATGAAAGTAGCATTAACAAAGCCTATCAAGATGAATCAAAAAAATTGACTTATTATATATTGATCTTTAATTTAGACGAAAATAACAAAATTAATGGAATTAATGTAATTGGGAGAGTTTCTTGATATTTTTATAGATAATTAGCTGTAGTGCCAATAATAGCTACAATTAAATTTGGAGGGAAGTATGAAAAGAGTATGGCTATTCCTTATCATAGTTATAGTTTTATCCATTTCTGGATGTTCGCCTAATAATAAAGAACCAGACTATAATGGATACATTGTAGATCAAAACGAAAACGAAACAGATCAAGTATACGTTATCGTTTGGGGAACTACAAAAGAAGACGTTTTAACAAAACACCCTGAATTCATATATGCTGAAGTAAAAGATAATATACTTGTGCTTCTTTATGAAGGTGAGAGCAAATATAATATTGGTGATAAAGTCTTTGTCTGGACAGAAGAAAAAATGGATGAAAACCATGTGGCTAAGGCAAAGAAAATAGAACTAGATACAAGTGATGAGCAATAAACTCGTAGATAACTATTAGTTAATAAATTTATAAATAACACTGGAGGTAAAATAGTGAGAAGAATGCTATTTTTTGTTTTACTAATCCTAGTAATTACCGGATGCTCAGCAATTGAAACAAAGTGGGATTATAAAGGGTATATCATTGGTGTTGTTGATAGAGAGGATTTTCAAGCTTATCAAATCATGTGGGATATTTCAGAACAGGATTTGAAAACAAAATCAGCAATAGAGTTAACTGAATTTAATCATGGTAATTTAGTATACGTTTTATTTGAAGAAAAGAATAGTGAACAAAATGGATTTAAAGTAGGAGATAAAGTCCTTATTCAAGTAGAGGAAGAACTTGTACGTGGAATGGTCACGCCGAAAAAAATAGAACTAGATACAAGGGATGAACAATAAAACTCAATGAATTGAATGAAACCAAGGGGGCTAAGGTGAATAACTCAAAAGAAGTATTTTTACCCTTAGAAGAATCTAAAAAGTTGAGAGAGAAATACATAGCTAGCTTTATAGATACAGAAGGTTTGTATTATAAAAACTACATTCTTGAAAAAGAAGATGGATTTTTATGGGATTGTTTTATTTCCGCTAATACGATAGAACTCAGCGAAATTCTTCAATCGCCCTTTCTAAAGAAAGCTGTCTATGTCTTATGGGATAAGACATCCTACACGCCTTTTCTCCACTTTCATATTGAACAGGTCTTACTGATACCGATGGAAGAGGTCTTGAAGGAACCTGTAAAATATACGGAAGATCTTTATCTTTTTGATGATTCATTCAAATGGACGTATGCTCTGACCCATGAGAACAATGAGTATGGGAGACGTTTGTGCTTTGAACAGAAAGGTAAAAATAACGCTTAGCCTCCTATGGTTCGTGCCATTTACACAAGTCTTTTAAGACTTGGACATAGTGCCAGAAACGGACCACTCATATGTCAAAAATGTCTGATATGTCCTACGTGTCCCCAGATATGCATGAAATGTTTTTTGAAGGTATACTAGCTATATCACTAGTTCTATTAACGAGATGCATCAAGAGTGGTAACTAAAATAAATAGATTCAAATGTCTGAGCGAAATCCGCAGGACGCAGATTGACAGAAGTTGTTGTCAATCTGTGTCCTTTTTTTATGCTTAAAAAAATAATAGCTAGCACATTAGGAGGGAATTGAAATGAAAAAAGTAATGGCGGAATCTAGAAAATTTTTGGCTGTGTATGGAGGCTTGGGTGGATATGAAAAGATACAAGAATTTACATGAATATGAGAGTGAACATGCGGATTTTTTAGCACAACCTATTGTAAAAAGCTTTTTAGAAGATGAATCCCATCGGATCTTACTTAAAGAGGTTGTTGTTGAAGGGAAAAAAGCAGCTAAAGAACAATTAGATCTGCGTTTTGTTGAACATTATTATCTTTATCGTTTAATGAAGTATATTTCCATCCTTTCTCATTATTTTTCTAATCATTATGACAGGGAGCGTAGAAAACAAAAGAAACACTATCTTCTATTCCTAGATCAACTTGTAAGAGGGAAGGAGTCCAGGCTTTGATCAGTTCTTTATCCATGGATCGGGAAAATGGAGAATCTAGCAGGATGAATACTGAGTTCACTCTGCTCGATATTGCAGAAGATGAAGTTCTTTACAATAGCTTACTCCAATTAACAGAAAAAGAAAGAACGATACTTCAACTGATTTATATTGATCAATGGACACAGACGGAAGTAGCTAAATGGTTTAAAGATACTCCACAAAACATAGGCAAAACCAAGAAAAGAGCACTAGTAAAGATAAAAAATGAGTTGGAGAAAGGAAGAGAGTGAAAAGGAATGGAGAAGGACATCGACAAGAAAGGGATACTCACGAAAGCATTGCTTATGATGGATCCCAAAATTAAAAAATCGTTACTGAACACAGATAAAAATGAAAGAGATGATCTGGAGCAAGAAATAAGGTTAAAAGTAATTGAAGCGGTTATGGAGGGGAGAATAAAGGTTCCTCCAACGTACAGTCATTACCAAGAGGAATTTTATAGTTAGTAGATTCGGTCGAGCTACAAGGTGTTTACACATTCAAGAGAAAGGGGGTGATTAGATGTAACCAGGAAAAAGGTTAACAGATAAGAGATAGAAAAAATGGAACTAAATGAAGGGGGAGCAAACGTAATAAGGCAGCATTTGAGTCGCAAGAAGCAAAAAAGCTGGAAGATAAGGACTAGGAGATGACCAAATGGGAGTAATCACAGTGAATCATGTACTTAATAGAGTGGTTGAGACTCTAACAGCACATTTTCCAGAGATTGATGTGTTAAGTGAAGGAATAGCAGAGGAGGTAGTTCCTCCTTGTCTTGAAGTGAAGCTAGTAGAAACAAGCCAAACCCATGATATGAATACAAGGTATAGGCGTAAGCATAGCTTCGAAATTTGTTTCTACGCCGTAGAGCCTAAAAACAGTGAATTACATGATCAGGCTGAACAGCTTTATTCCATCATGGACGTGCTACAGATCCAGGAAAAGGGTTATCGTGGAATGGGAATGCGACATGAAATTGTGGAACAGGTTCTCCATTTCTATGTTGATTACCACGTTCTGATACACAAGGAAGGAACGACAAATACACCCATGAGGAAATTAGAGCAAGGGGGATATGTACGTGAGTAAAGATAAAGCAAGGTATACCAAAAAACAATATTTAACTTCAAAAAAGTATGAACATCAAAGTGATCTGCTGCGGGCATTGCTTGAAGATGAAAAAACATACACGGTAGAACAGGTTCAAAAAAAAATAGATGATTTTCTGAAAAAGGAGGCCAAATAGATGGCTAGAGGTACATGGACAACGCAAAACAAGGTAAGACCAGGAGTATATGTTAATTCAAATAGTGAACCCAAACCTTTAGGAAGTGTAGGGGAGCGAGGGATTGTCACGATGGCACTTGCTCTGAACTGGGGGGAAGCGAAGAAAATCCAAGTTGTAGAAGCTGGAGAAAATACGTTCTCCAAGCTTGGCTATGCAATGACAGATGTTCAAATGCTGCTCATTCGAGAAGCCTTAAAGAGAGCGAAAACCCTCTTATTGTATCGTTTGAATGCAGGGGTAAAGGCTACAGCCACTGTAGGGGAATTGACCATGACAGCCAAACATGGAGGAACTAGAGGAAATGATATTACAGTAACCATTCGGACAAATTTAGACGATAACACTAAATTTGATGTTCTGACATTTGTCGGTGGGCAAGAAGTAGAGGTGCAGACTGTTGCCGATAGTGCTTCTCTTAAAAACAATGATTGGGTCGTGTTTACAGGTACAGGCGCTTTGGTTACAACAGCGGGAACTCCTTTAACGGGTGGAGCCAATGGAACGGTAACGAATGCCGATCATTTAGACTATTTAACAGAGGCGGAAGTACATGATTTTGATACCATGGCTCTGATCTCAACAGACAACACACTAAAATCCCTGTATACCTCTTTTTGTGAGCGATTAAGAGAGGATGAAGGGAAGAAAATTCAAATTGCCTTAGAAAATTATCCTACAGCGAATTATGAAGGAATCATTAGCGTGAAAAATGGTGTGATTCTCGCCGATGGAACTAGCCTAACTGCCGCACAAGCAACAGCATGGGTCGCTGGAGCTACAGCAGGTGCACAGGTCAACGAATCTTTAACATACCAAGTATATGATGGTGCCGTTGATGTTTCACCTCGTTTCTCTAATTCTCAAATTATTGCAGCTTTACAAAATGGAGAGTTTCTCTTCACGCAGAATAATGGAAGAGCGGTTGTGGAGCAGGATATTAATACCTTAACGCTATTCACTCCAACCAAAGGAAAGCATTTCTCTAAAAACCGTGTGGTTCGAGTCTTAGATTCAATTAATAACGATTTTGTTCATATTTTTAGCAGCTTCTATATTGGCAAAGTAGATAATCATGAAGATGGACGTAACCTGCTTAAGAATGAGTGTATTAATCTTTTGGAGAAACTACAAGCCATGGGAGCAATTCAGCAATTCGACTCTCAAACAGATATTCAGGTTTCACCTGTAGAGGGACAAGTAGATGCGGTCTTTATTGAAACCTATGTCAACCCAGTGGATGCGATTGAAAAAATTTATGTGAAAGTGATGGTGAAGTAATATGGCTTTTATGAATGAACAAGATGCTCTAAGTGGGAAATATGCAAAAGCTTTAATTACGATCGATGGGAAGGTAGAAGAATTATTCTATGCTAAAACAGGAGAAGCAACGATCACCAAAAATAAGACCGATGTCCCATTTTAGGGAAGACGAATGTAGGTCAAAAATCGACAGGTTGGAAGGGGACGGGAACCTTAACGATCTATTATATGACTAGCTTATTCAGAAAGCTAATGTTCGATTATATTAAAACAGGAAAGGATTTTTATTTCGATCTGCAAGTATCTAATGAAGATCCTATTTCCAGTGTAGGAAAACAAACAGTGGTTGCAAAAAACTGTAATCTAGACAGTGTTGCCTGGTTCAAATTCGATAGCACAAGTGATGATGCCTTAGAAGAAGAAATGCCATTCACATTTAGTGATGTCGCTTTATCAGATAGCTTTAAGAAACCAACAGGCGTATAAGGAGGAGATAGCTATGAATACTTTACAAGAATTTCTTAATGCAAATCCAGTAGATAATATTACAGAAGAAGTGGTTATTTCAGATAGATTCAAGGGGAACAACGGAGAACTGTTCAAATTTAAGATCAAAGCGATGTCCAATGAAGACTTTGAGCAGATTCGTAAAAAATCTACCATTGTTCATACCAAAGGGAAGCGGCAGGTAGAAGTAGACGTCCAAAAAATGAATAATGATATTATCATTCAAAATACATTAGAGCCCAGCTTTAAAGATGCTGAAAGTATTCAGAAACTAGGTTGTGTTACACCAGATGAATACCTTTCTAAAGTATTATTGCCTGGTGAAATTGCCGAATTATCTAGAAGGATTCAACAGCTATCCGGTTTTGATCGAGATATGGACGATTTAGTAGAAGAGGCAAAAAACTAATTAAGGGGGGCGATAGTGAGGCGAACTATGCTACTATGCCCTCCATAAACTAAAGCTGCTTCCTTCTCAATTCTGCCATTTGCCGAGAGAAGAAAAGGCGTTTGTAATTGCGTGTATTAATGAGCGCATTGCTGCCGAGAAAAAAGAAGCGGATCGAATGAAAAGAAAGTAGGTGATTCATTGGCAACGATCGTAAATACATTACAATTGAAAAATCCAATGGTGACTAGTTTACAAGATTTAAATAAGTATGCCAATGTTACCGCACATCACTTGGAAGATCTTAGTCCAAAATTTAAAAATGCTTTTGACGTCCATATATTTGATAAAGCCAAAAAGAGTATGGAAGTCACTGGAGAGGTTGTTAATACTGTTTCTAAAGAAATTGATAAAGCAGAGGGCAAACAGAGTGAATTTAATGAAGCGGTAAAGCAAGGAGAGCAGCAAGCCTCTGGTCTAAAAAAAGCAATTATAGGGTTAGCAAAGGATGGCTACAAACTGGTAACAGGCTTTATGTCTGAATCGCTAGATTTAGCCAACCAGCAGGTGGCAGCTGAACAGCGTCTTCATTCCATCATGTCTAAAGTGGGAGGAACGACACAGGAGCAAGTGGATCAGATGAAGCTTCTAGCTGCAGAAATGCAGGGAGGGACCACGATTGCTGATCAAGTGGGGATGACAGGGATGGCTGAGCTAGGAAGCTTTAATATAGGCGCAGAGAGTATTCAAGCCTTAACCCCCGCTCTGTATGATCTTGCTGTGGCTATGCATGGGGTAGAAGTGTCGCAAGAGGAGATGATGAAAACCTCGAAGCTTGTAGGAGAAGTCATGGGAGGCAAAGTGGGAGAAATCTCTAAGCTTGGAGTTTCATTTAATGAAGCGCAAATGGAGATTCTAAAAACAGGATCGGAAGCAGAGCGTGCAGCCTTATTAGTAGATGTGTTGGGTCAGAGCTTTGGAGGCTTGGCTCAGGATATGGCTCAGACGCCTCAAGGTGTCGCTTTACAGTTAGCCAATGAATGGAACAACTTTAAAGAAGTTATTGGCTATGGACTTGTTCCTGTGATGTTAGAATTTATTGAAACCATACAGGCGCATATGCCAACCATTCAAGAGGTATTTCTAACAGTCTTTGATACAATCATTCAGCTGCTAGGGTCTATCTTAGAATATAGTTCGATGGTGGTTGATTTTTTTACAAATTACTGGTCAATTATTGAGCCAGTAATTTGGGGAATTGTAGCGCCTTAACGGCATATCTCTTAATTACTCAATCAGCCACTATTTTGACCAGTATACTCGCTATGAAGACAAATATATTAGCTATGGCGCAAGCTTATACAATGCAATCTTAAGTGTCAATCCGCTAGTTTTAATTATTGCTGTAGTAGTAGGGTTAATTGTTGCTTTAGCTAGGCTCTGGCAAAGAAACAATGCTGTAGCAGCATCTTTCTATGAAAATTGGAATGGGATATTAAACTTTTTTAGTACATTACCAGCCTTTTTTTATTCACTTGCACAAGTGCTACTTATGCCGATATATATATGGGCAATGAAGACTGGAAAAATCATTGACTTCGTAATTAATAAATTTATTGATGGTTTTAATAAGGTTGTGGAACTTTATAATAAAGTAACAGGATTATCAATTGATTTAGTTCCAGAATTTAGTGTTGGTGAATTTGCCAAAGATGTAATGGGTTATTTACAGACGAAGAAAGAGGAAGTATACGCAAATGCAGCTCAAAAAGCAGCTGAAAGACAAGCTAGATTCTCTAAACCGGAACTTCCACCTATAGGAACAGGGACTGGACGTGAGAGTGGATTTGGTACAGGGCTTGAAACGAAGGGCTTAGGTAACATAGATACCATCAATAAAGTAGGGGAAGTTGGTCAAATCAGGGATAGTGTAGATATTTCTAGTGAAGATCTGAAAATGATGCGTGAACTTGCCGAGATCAAGAATGTTCAAAACTTTGTTAGTTTAACTCCTACAGTCAGTGTTCAAACTGGTGATATCAATCAGGGATACGATATTGAAACCATTGTTTCCAATATTACAGAAAAGCTCGAAACGCAGATCGTTTCTTCTGCTCGTGCAGTCTATGATATTTAAAGAGAAAGGAGATCAAGTGAGAGGAGTAATATTATGTCAGAGTACGGAATATGGTTAAGCTTCAACAATCAAGAAGAAGGTTTTCAGCTTCCTATTAACCCAGGCTCCATTGAGATGAGTGATGGAGGGAAAGGAAAAACCTACGAAATTTCCAAAATGGGTGAAATCAATGTAATCAAAGAGCCCAAGCTCTCCGAGTATTCGTTCAGCGGAGTATTTCCAGCGAAAGAGTATCCGTATGAAGCGACTGAACTTGTCTTAAAACCAAAGCTTTATGTGGAGTATCTATTAAAATGGATGGAAAGCAAAAGACCCATTCGTTTCGTTTTTACGGGAGCTAGCTTTGATATCAATACACCTGCTAGTATAGAAAGCTTTCAATGGAAGGAAGTGGCTGGCGGGGGTGGAGATATTGAGTATTCATTAAAACTCAAAAAATACGTATTCTATTCAGCTAGGCGTTTTCTACCTCTTCTCCCTTCTCAAAAAGGGAGTATTCCTATTCTACAAAAAGAGAAACCAACTCGCCCTAATGATAAGCAGCCTCCAAAAACCTATACGTTGGTTGCTGGAGACACATTGTGGAGTGTGGCTAAGAAAACATTAGGGGATGGAGCTAAGTGGAAGTCCATTCAAACCTTAAATCAGATCTCTGATGCAGAAGTGAAACGTCTTAAAGTTGGAAGAATTCTCAAGGTTCCGTCAGGTGGTGGAGCTAGTGCTTGAAATTATTCTGGATAATAAAAACGGGGTCATGTGGGATATTTCAGATATTGTGACGAGTGTCACTTGGAAGACAAGCAGAATAGGTCGTCCAGGTAGCTTAGAATTCACCTTAATTAAAGGCTCCCCTTTCCAGAGAGGAA
Organism: Caldalkalibacillus mannanilyticus JCM 10596; assembly: GCF_000615945.1. Taxonomy (GTDB): domain Bacteria; phylum Bacillota; class Bacilli; order Caldalkalibacillales; family JCM-10596; genus Bacillus_AT; species Bacillus_AT mannanilyticus. The sequence goes on along the minus strand of NZ_BAMO01000007.1, from coordinate 71,474 downwards.
AACTGGAATATGGAACAGGGGATGTTGTCCGAATGAGATATAAGGAGAGAAACGTGTTTTTGGGCTATATATTTACCATAGACAGTGGCAAGGACGAAAATGTCAAAATTACTTGCTACGATCAAGTAAGATATTTATTATCTTCAGCCGCCTATGTCTTTTCTCATGCGACGGTAGGGGATATCATTCGTAGAATAGCTCAGGATTTTAAATTACAAGTAGGTCATATTGCTGAAACAGGCTATCGCCTTCCTTCAATGGTAGAGGATAATCAAAAACTGCTAGATATTATTGACAAGGCGATTGTCCATACTCTTTGGAATACCAATCGAAATTATGTCTTTTATGATGATTTTGGAGAGTTGTGCCTACGAAATGTAGAGGATCTACTCGTGGATTTCTATATCGGTGATCACAGTCTGATGTATAACTTTTCGTCCCAACAATCCATCGATAGTGATACGTATAATCGAATTAAACTATACCGAGATAATAAGAACACTGGAAGGCGAGAAGTCTATATGATTCAGGACAGTGCCAATATAGCAAAGTGGGGGCTACTACAGCTCTATCAATCGGTAGATGAAAAGAAGAACATGGCACAGATCAAGGAGCTTTTAGATCAATTAATGGTCATTAAAAATCGTGAATCAAAATCGTTAAAGCTTGATTGTATTGGAGATATTCGTGTTCGTGCAGGGTGCTATGTCCCCATTGTAATTGAGGAGTATGGGATTAATCAGCCGTTTTTGGTCAATGAGTGTAGCCATCGTTTTGATGGGGCGGAGCATACAATGAGTTTAGAATTGAAGGTGATCTAATGCTACAAGCGATTAAACAAGCAGCGATGGATGCACTTGAGGCATCAAATCCAGTCGCAATTTTATTTGGAACAATAACTAAGAACCATCCTCTTGAGGTGAACGTGGATCAACGTTTCACACTCACAGAGGATTTTTTAATCCTCACAGAAGCGACAAAAGAGGTAAAAGTAAACATTGGCGGGACAGAGTACACTCTTCGCGAAGGGATAAAAAGCGGAGATAAAGTACTATTGCTTCGTATGCAAGGGGGGCAAAAATTTTTGCTTTTAGATAGGGTGGTAGATTCATGATTCCAGAGAGCGGTTATTTAAAACATGCAGAAATTGTAGAAACGGCGCAGCCTTCCAAGACATGGAACATAGATTTTCAAAGAAAAAGAGTTACAGGCATGATCGATGAGCTCGAAGCCATAAAACAGGCGGTTCATTTTATCTTGAATACAGAACGGTTCAAGTATTTGATTTATTCAGCTGACTATGGCTGTGAGCTTACCACTTTAATCGGTAAAAATCCTCTCCTTGTGCGTTCAGAAGTGTCCAGAATGTTGGAAGAGGCATTACATCAGGATGACCGAATTGAAGGAGTAGAGAATGTAGAGGTCACAGTACGTGGAGATCATATTCTACTTACTTTTGATGTGGTTTCTGTGTTAGGGCGTTTTTCGATTGAACAGGAGGTGAGTTAAAGTGTATGAACATCAAACCTATGAAACGATTTTAAAAAGGATGCTAGATCGAGTATCTAATCACATAGATAAACGGGAAGGCTCTTTAATTTTTAATGCGTTAGCTCCAGCCGCAGCTGAATTAGCTCAAATGTATATGGAATTAGATATTCATTATAATCTGAGCTTTGCAGACACAGCTTCTGGAACAGAATTAACAAGAAGATGTGCCGAATTTGGAGTGAATCGAAAGCCAGCGACGAAAGCGAGGCGAAAAGGGGAGTTTTTTAACAGTTCAAACCATCCTGTAGAAATCTCTCTAGGAAGTCGTTTTTCGATTGGTCAAGTGACCTATGTCGCCATTCAAGCCCTTGCTACGGGTGTCTATATCATGGAATGCGAGCAAGCGGGAACCGTAGGAAATCAGCAATTTGGAACGATGCTTCCCATTCGTTTTCACCCCGAGCTTGCTCGTGCTGAATTAACGGACATTCTCGTATCTGGTGAAGAGGAAGAAACAGATGACATGTTAAGGAAACGATATTATGAGGCAGTAAATGAGCCAGCCTTCGGAGGAAATGTGTCCGATTATAAACAAAAAATAAATGGAATAGAGGGTGTGGGGGGAAGCAAGGTTTTTCCAACCTGGAATGGAGGAGGAACTGTTAAGTGTACCCTTATTGCGAGTGATTGGAACGAGCCTTCTTCAGTTTTGGTGCAGGAAGTGCAAACCTTAATTGATCCAGTACAGGCACAAGGACAAGGAATAGGAATTGCTCCAATTGGTCACACCGTCACTATTGCAGGAGTTAGTGGAGTGACAATGGATGTGGAAACAACGATAATTTGTGAATCAAATACGACTTTAAGCCAAGTGCAACCATTGATCGAGGAAGCGATCGAATCCTATTTACTTCAACTACGAAAAAACTGGGCAAATGAAGAACAGCTTGTGGTCAGGATTGCTTTTATTGATGCTGCGATCTTAAGTGTTCCCGGTGTCATTGATGTATCTACGACCACTATGAATGGTTCATCCACAAATATTCTATTAACTCCAGAAGAGATACCAAAGCTGGGGACTGTAGCCCTTCAGACGTAAGAAAGGAGTTAGAAACATATGCAACTTATGAAGGCAGGGAATTTGTATCTGCCTAAAGTAAATCAAATTCCATTGATCATATCAAATGCAAAGAAATTAGGCTTAAATGCCTTAAACGTGCCTGTTATTATTGATTTTTCTGATTATGATATAAGCCAACCGGTCCTTAATCTGGATTCCAAAACAACAGCGATGTCTATTATACATGCGCTACACAAAGAAGGATTGAAAACAATACTAGAGCCTTATCCCCTTGTGCGTGGAGGAGAAGGGAGCGAAACGGGAATTGTACCAAAGGATGTAGAGTTGTTCTTTGTCACATGGAGATCCATTTTACGGGAAATAGTCCATGATATCGCTCAACCATTGCAGGTGTATGCTCTAAATACATCTTCTAATCTTGTGCATCTCGAGTCATATTCCGATGAGTGGATCGGCTTATTTAGAGAGATCAAGAAAATCTATTCTGGACTTGTCACATACCGAACAAACTGGTGGGTTACAGCCGTTTGGGATACGGGTTCAGGAAGTACGACAGAAGCCTATCAGCAGAAGATGAATAACCCCTTGTTTAGCTCATCTGACTTAGACTTTATATCCATATCAGCTTATTTTGAATTGACAGAAAGAGCGCTTCCTAGCGTTACGCAGCTCATGGAGGATCTGGATGCTTCGACCATCTATTCACGAGGGCAAAACATTTTTGCTGAGATCAAAGCCTTCTATGATAAATGGAACAAGCCTATATTTTTTGGTGAGTTAGGGGCTCCCAGTCGAGAGTATGCAGCCTTCCAGCCTTGGAATGCGGAGCCAAGTAGCGTAGAATCTGAAATCGCTCAAGCTAATCTGATTGAGGCATATCGCAGGAAGTTTAGCCCATTTAAAGTGAGGTGATTGAATGACATGGTTTATGGGTTTTTCAGTTTATCAAATCAATGATTCACAATCTACTTTTTACCCAGTAGATAAGCTGGCTCAGGATAACATCCTGCGATTTTTAGGTAATTTATACCCATCAGCACAGAAGCAAGAAAAGCAAGAGAAAATTCTGATTCATTATTTGCCATCGTACTACCGAGATATTCTGGATTTTGTTGAACTGACAAACACCGAAGATACTGAGGTAATGGCTCTTACTAAAACGAAGCAGAGAGTATTTGACAATGCCTTTGTTTCTACTTCTGATACCCAAGCGATCACCAGACGTGAGCGTTTGTTAGGGATCCAAGCCAATGCTCAAGAGGAAACTATCGATTTTCGAAGGCTACGTATTCTGAATCGGTATCAGACGAAGCCTCCCTTTACGTTAAACTACTTACAGCAGCAGCTAGATTTTTTAGTAGGGCAAGGGAGAACACGCGCTGAAATAGATGCTCAACATTTTATCCTGACCATTACTACGGCGATCGATGATGCCAGTTTGTTTAAGGAAGTCCATCATACAATTGAAAGAATAAAGCCAGCCAATGTAACGTATCAGCAGAACACAGCGCTTCAGGACAGAGTAGTAGTAAACGAGAGCTTATCGACAAAAGCCATTACATGGAATTATAAGCTAGATGGATCATGGAAAGTAGGAGAAAAGCCATTTATCTCGATGGGGACGGAGGTGGTTGTTAAGTGATAGAAACCAATTTTTTGAAAGAAGTAGCTCATTTTATTGATACCAAAGTGGATAAAGTAGTCATCAATGGAACGTATGTTATCTCCGATTTTCAAGTGAAAAAGGTGAATCAGAATGTGATGACTCTTAATTATATGGTTCCTGTTGCTGAGGTATCACTGATCACGCTCATTGAGTTGAAGGATTCCTCTGACCAGGTGATCAGTACAAATCAGGTCAATATACCAATAACGACAGATCATCTCATGATACAAACAATGGAAGTGAAAGGGGGAGCCTAATGGCAAAGACCGATTGGAAATTAAATGATGTCATACAACCCAGTGACATGAATCAAATAGGACAAGAGATTAATGAAAAAGAAACACCCGAAGGTGCGCAGGAGAAAGTAAATGAACATGAGAATAGAACCGATAATCCGCACTCCGTGACGCACTCTCAAGTGGGACTGGGAAATGTACAAAATTTTAGTATTGCAACACAAACGGAAGCTGAAGCAGGAGCGGCAGCGAATAAGTATATGACGCCAGAACGAACCAAGCAAGCAGTGGATAAGTTTACAGAGAGTCACAGTAGAAAAGTCATGGAAACCATGTTGGGTGGTGTCAGCACTGAAAATGGGACAAACACGTGGGCAAAAATAGGTGATATTTTATTCCCGCCGCCTTCAAATAGAGATGCAAGTATAGTATTATCTATTTCTTTTGGCGGGCACACTATAGCAAATATCGGCAATTGCTTAATTGCTATATCTGCTAGGCAGAGTTCAACATCGCCAAATATGGATATGTCTGTACAAATATTAGCACTTGCTCAAAATGGGAATACATCGATACGGGATGATTCATTTAAGCTTGTTTCAGACGGTGCAGGTAAGCCAGTTAGCTTGTGGGTTAAGAAATATCAGACTTATGTGCAATGTACAGTATATGAGGTATCTAAAATTTTATCATCTGATGTATTTGTAACCTATAACGATAATGCTCCTTGGCAGAGTGAAGAGCCAACAGGTGTATATAGTGCAGTATCAAATGGACTGACTTATAGGGATTTACGAGTCGTACATGAGGGATTTAAGGCGACACAAGCACAAGCAGAAGCAGGGACGGATCATACAAATTATATGACGCCTAAGACAACGAAAGAGGCAATAGAAAAGCTTTCCATAGGTACATCAAACAAGGATATTGTGAAAGAGAAAGCTTTAGTGTTAAAAACGGATACTCGTACTATAACTTTGACCTATGATGGGGAAAATCTAACCAAAGTGGAAGAGAAAGACGATGCTACAGTAGTTAAGACTACTAATTTATCTTATGATACTGATGGGGATTTGATAACTACTGAAGAAATTGCAGGTGGGAGCACGGTAACATCTACACTGTCCTATACTGATGGTAAACTATCTAGCGTTAGTAAGGTGGTGACATAATGGACTCTGTTGCTTATGCTTTAGCTAATAGTATTGAATTGAAGGATAGAGGATGGCGTAATATGAAACCCTTACCACTTGCAAGACACAAGTTAACATCTTCATCGATCAATGGAAAAATATATGTTTTGGGTGGTAGACGTGGTTATAACAACATAAATTATAGGAGAAATGATGAATATAATCCGATAACAGATACTTGGTCTACTAAGGCGGACATGATTTATGCAACCTATTTAACAACGTCCTCAGTTGTTGGAGGAAAGGTATATGTATTGGGGGGCGTCACAAATTTACAAGACTACAACAGAAATCAAGAATACAATCCAGAAACGAATACATGGACTCTTAAGGCTAACTTACCTGTCAATGTTTATGGTTTGACATCCACTGTAGTAGACGGAAAGATATATGTTATAGGGGGAACGTTAGACAATGGTTCCCTTTCTAATCGAAATGACATGTATGACCCAAGTACAGATACATGGAGTACCAGAAGTAGCATGCCTACTCAAAGATCTGAATTATCCTCATCTGTAGTTGACGATATGATATATGTCATGGGGGGATACACAGGGAGCAATACGGCATCTTCAGTTAATCAGCAATACAATCCTATTACGAACTTATGGAGCACTAAGGTTAGTTTATCGCCTGGTAAAATGCGTATGACCACTTCTGCTGTAGGTGATAAAATATATCTAATAGGAGGATCGACTACCAATTCGATGTCAAATGCTGACGCAGAAAATCGTGTATACAACACAGTAACTAATTTTTGGTCGAGTGATACACCCATGACTATCAAAAGACAACATTTGTCCTCCTCCGTAGTAGATGGAAAAATATACGTTATTGGAGGTATAACATTCAATATGTCAGGAGATGACATTGAGCGTTCAGCGAATGAAGAATTCACTCCAACATCATATATAAAGGGACAAAAAGCATTATTATCATGGTTATCAAGTAACTAAATATAAATACAAGAAAGGAATTATATAAAATATGATATATAAAGATGTAGAATTAAAATGTACAGAGGAGAAGTTGGATGAGTTTATCTCAGGCTTAGATATAAACTACTCTCTTCACGATTTCGATGAGCTATATAACGGTGTAAAGGTTGCAAATCCCACAAATGACGCAAATGCAAAATATTATGTTCTTAAATTAAATGATATGGTTTATTTACAAGCACATTCTCCATTCGATTCAGGGTTTGTAGCCATTACAGATGAAAACTTTGAGGAAGTAATGAACGGACACAAGGAAAGTATTGTGGATGACCTTATTTTTGGTAAATTCGCTGTTAACAAAGAAGAGGATGCTATGCAAGAGCAGTTAGATGCAGTAGCCTTTGAAATCTTACAATTAAAGGGGTTGGCATAATATGAGTGGATGGAAAAGTATATTAGAGCGGTTGTATAAGTCTGGGAAGATCGATGTATCTGTTTTAGAAAAATGCTTAAATTCTAATTTGATTACTGAGGAAGAATACTTGATAATAATTAAAGCAAATGTAATTTAATTAAAGATAGTCAAAATACAGGAAGAAATTAGAGTGTGTAATTGGGATTATTATGATGTTTATGGGTGACACAGAATATAATTGATTTAACAATAGGAGATAACCATTTCATTAAGGAAGCGGTTATCTTTTTTATTTTGATAAAAAATCATCATTAACTATCCCCTCAAAAACACAGGTTGGAATAAACCCCTATTCCCTCCTGTGTTTTATAATACATCCTAATCCCCAACTATATGCCCCTATATAAAAATACGATTGAAGGAGATATTTCTATGTCAGAAAATCATAGCTTCCAAGATCCACGAATTGGAGATGCCAACCTTTTTAGACGTGACGACCCTACGATTATTGAAAAGATGAAACATGAATTTGAAGAGCGAGGAATTAATATTCAATGGTTTAAACAGCGAGTTGTTAACGATGATTGGGCCCCGGCTATTCATGCAGCAATCAAATATGCAAATACTAAGGGGATACAACATATTTTTTTTCCAAGTACACAAGTTTATCGTTACAGTCGCATCAGCTTAGATAACATCCACAACATCACACTTTTTTCCCAAGAGGCTGAATTAAGACAGCAGGCAGGCACACATAGATTTGAAATTAAAGGAAACTCTTCAAATATTAAAATCAAAGGCTTCATTTTTAATGGGGAAGAGTCAGGAACAATCTCTAAGAACGCTCATTTAATTACGATTAGGGAGTCTGAAAATATTACAATAGAAAACTGTGCATTCAAAAATTTACTGTTCGGAACCTCTTCTCTTGATGGGGATATGCTTGATGGTAATGACGGTATCTATATAAGAGCAAATTCGAATGATCCGGGCTACCATATAAAAAATGTAAAAATTATTAATTGTTCATTTAAGGATCTGTCTAGACAAGGAGTTTCTATTATCCAGGGAGAGGATATTGTAATTAAAGATTGTCATTTTGCGGTTCGAAGAAGCGCAGTTGATATCGAACCGAATCATTCTTATGAGTTGAGCCGAAATATCACTATTGAGAATTGCGTGGCAGATGCAAGGGTGCCTACTCAACGAATATACAATACAAATATAGAAAATCACCAACCTGACTTAGAACCAGACGGAGTTTTAGACATGCATTACACTGTACAAGCGCAGTTAGGGGTTGCCTTTCAGGCGACAGCTCCGAATCTGGATGTTTCGGGACGCACGTTAGAACAAATATATTTTGTTAACTGTAAAGTGTATGGTAATGGGGACAGTAGAGGAGCGGGCTTTGAATTTAACAGAGTTTCTAATTCTAAAATGATCAATAATGAAGTGTATCAGATGCATGCTTCTAATGTTGAAGGTGTGGTTATGGTAAAGGGAGCAACCTCTAATCACTGTCACAATATTAATATTGAAAATATGATTATTAAAGGCTTTGACAATAAACCAGCTTTCTTAATGTATAATTGCCGTTCAGCAAAGATCAATCATTTACAAGTGTCAGAAGGGATCGGGAAAGGGTTAGAGGTGCGAAATCCAGCAAAGGGTGAAAAGGCATTACAGAACATAACGATCAGAAATTCCTCATTAATCAATTGCGGAAGTACAAGAAATCCTATGTCGGATCTAAGAGATATCACATTAATAGATGTAGATTATTTGTTAAATGATAAACGAACTGTAGATAAAGCAGTATGGACGGAAACATTTAGAACTGCATTGAAAATGATTCGGTGTAAGTTTGTGTGTACGGGTTCTAGCACTCTTAACAGAAGTATATTTCCAGACACAGCTCGATACATGTATGTCATCCTAGACTCTTGTGAATTTAGGAATACCGGAAATATGGTCATCAACGGACGAGTGAATGCAAATGAATATTTCTTCCTAAAGGTTCATAATTGTATTTTTGAAAACACAGGGTTTCTTGAGATAGGAAGAGATGCCCAGGATGTTGTTATAACGAACAACCGATTTTGGAATGCTGGCGGAAACAATTGGGTGGTACTGGCTCAGCACACCTCAGATTTAGTATTTAAAGATAACGTGTTTAAGAAAACCGAGGGAAACACAGCAAGTTGCCTTAATTTCTCTACTTCTAAGCCTATCAGTAATAGAATAATTACTGGGAACATGATCATTGGAGATTATGTAGAAAAAATGGTGGGAATGAAAGACGGGGATCTTGTGGCTCATAATCTTATATAAGTAAAATACGATGATAAAGGTGGTTTATGAATGGATAGGTCATACAATATTCAATGGGCTTTAATCGAATATGATAAATGCAATGCTGAAAATGTGGATTGTACAGAGAAGGTTCAAGCGGTTTTAGATGTAAAGAACGAAATCTATTTCCCAGCAGGTGTATATCACTTTGCAAATCTATTAAGAGTTAGAAGTAATACGAAGATAGTTGGTCATAATGCAGTGATTAAAGGTCCAGGTTTTAAAATCATTGATCAGGAAAATGTAAGGATTAGTGGTTTTGTTTTTGAAGGTACTGCAACTACTGGTTCAGATCCCCAGGCAGGGATTTGGTTAGAAAGATCCCAAAACGTAGATATTGAAAGTAATACGTTTATTCAAACAAGAATCTATTGTCAAAATGCAACGAACACCGATGAATATAAAAACATTTTTATTCGCAACAACCAATTTAAGGGGAATTATAGCGGTTTCAAGAGATGTAATGTGCTCCAGGTCGATGGCTTCAACCAAATCAGGATCACAGATAATACCTTTGAATGTGATGGAGTCACTCGTTTTATGAAGCTATCTACTGGAGGCTCTGTAAAACAAAATGATGGTAAACCTAACTTTGTAGAAAATTACAATAAAAACTTGTTTGTAAGTCGAAATATGATTACTGGTAGCAGAAGGCTCTCTGATAATAAACAGGTAATTGATTTTTATGCTGGAAATGGAGAAGCGATTATCTCTGATAATATTGTTATGTTGCCACATGAAACGACTGGCTCTACTATTTTCGAAGGGAAAAATAGTGGACAAGAACCACAGTTAACGGTAACAAACAAACAGAAAAATATTATTATCTCTAACAACATCCTTATTGGTGCATCGGCATCATACTCCATTATGTACTATGGTGCTTATGGGACTGATTTTATTTCTGAAGAAAAGCAATGTATCACCATTTCTAATAATTTAATCAAAAATACTCATGAAGGTCAGAATATATTGGAAGCGATTAGAATAAGAGGAATGCATCAAGTCAATATCAATAATAATCAAATTAATTTCACTGGGGATGGGAATTCTATTAGAGCCATTAGTGTCGACGGAAATAAGTCGACTATTGTGAGTGGTAATGTCATTGAAAAAGGTTCTATTGTTTCGATCAATAACTCTCAGAATACTACATCAATGACTTTCACAAAACCTGCTGAAGATTTGGTGATAAAAGGAAATGTGCTAAACGATTGGCGCTACTTAGGAGGTGTCGCTCTCGTTAATGGAACGTTTCAAAATGTAGTGATAGAAGGGAACGTGTTGAAATCATCTAGAACGGAAACCCCTGCATCATGGGCAGTGCGATTCTATAATGCAGAGGTAAGGCAAGCCATTGTCGTTAACAACACATCAGATGCACAAGATCGTAGCAGTCGAAATGGGATAAGAATTGACAATGGGGCAGTTGTTGATCGTTTAACGGATAACCTTAACAGTTGGAACAGAAAAAGAGTAGAGGGAACCACTGCTCCTACAGCAGGTAAGTGGAGTAGAGGAGATATTGTTTATAATACTCAGCCTAGTGAAGGGAATTATGCTGGATGGATTTGCGTAGCGAGCAATGGAACTGATGTTGGCACGTGGAGAGGTTTTGGTTTAATAGAGCATAACGAATAGGGATAAAGCAGCTCTACCAGCTTAGTGGTCAGAGTTTTTTGTGCTTCTACTTAATTAATAAAAAAAGGTAGTTATATTATGGAAATCTCTTCTGAAAGTAATAGATTTTAAGACTTACTAGGTTTTTTAAAAAGGAGAATAACCCGCACTCTTCGGGTTATCCTCCTTTCAAATCAATCCGTTACAAGCCTCGAATACATACACAAGTCAATGAAGTTTCCTTTTGACTTTTCATATTGTCTCAACGTTCCTTCGAATGTGAAATTGAGCTTGGATAGAAGTTTAATAGAATCTACGTTTTCAGGTTCTACCTTCGCCTCAACTCTATTGAGCTGTAAGGAATGAAATGCTTGATTTATTAAAGCAGAGAGAGCTTCTGCTGCAAATCCTTTGCCCCAATAGGATTTAGCTAGATCATATCCAATTTCAGTTTTCTCATTCTCAAAATCTATAGTATTGTAGCCACACGATCCAATCACTCGATTAGATTCTTTTTCAATGATGGAATATCGGTACGCTTTTCCTTCTTGCGCTAAGGTATCTAGATAGTTGATGATGTCTACTGCTTGGCTCTGATCAGTGAAACCCTCAATATTCATGAACTTAGTAACGTCTGGATCGGACCAGATGCTATAGAGATAAGGTGCATCGGCAAGTGCCATTTTTCGCAAATGTAGTCTTTCGGTATACAACTCTGTAATCAATATTTTTCCCTCCAAAGTAGTTATTGGGTGAGTTAATCATATTGATATCTGCGCATAGTTCAGTCCCTTCTAAAATAGAATACAGCTTGATTATATATCATTTAGGTGTATTCTAATACCTTTTAGGTTGACTAAGGTATGAATCAGCATAAATAGTATGTCCGATATGTCCGAAGTGTCCCAAGAGATGCATGATACATTTTTTTACAGTATACTAGGTATATAACCCGTTCTTAAGCGAGATGCAACGAGAACGGTATACTATAAATAATAGATTCAAATGTCTGAGCGAAACCCGCAGGACACGGATTGACAGAAGATGTTGTCAATCTGTGTCCTTTTTTATGCTTGATTCTGCAGAACATTTGAGAGGAAGGGGGTGATCCTATGTAAAGAGGAACAGATAGATCACTTATATTGGAAATGATTTAGAAAACAAGCAACAACCTACATCGTATGTCTTATGCTCAAAAAATGCAAATAAAGGAGGAAACGTAGTGACAGAAACACATGGACAAGTAAATGATGTTAAACAACCTAGTGACTTGAAGCAAATTGAGCAGGAAATATCTACTCTTGTTGCTGCAGGATTAGGTGAGAGTGACCCTATTACAATATCCAATTTGGATGAAGCGTTATCTAACGGTTGGTATGCCTGGAGCAGTACAACCTTAAACCGTCCGAACCTACAATTAAATGGCTTCTCTTCAGCTGGTACAGTACTAGTTGTTAGAAGAATCGCATCGAGAGTTGTACAAATAGCTTGTGGGGCATCAGGAAACAGGGTTCCTCATCTCGCAGTGAGAACCTTAGGATCATCTGGATGGGGTAGCTGGTACAGGCTTTGGCATGAAGAGAATCTTGTAAAAGCGACTCAAGTCATCGCAGAAGAAGGGACAAATGATACGAGATTTATGACACCTTTGAGAACAAAACAAGCCATCACTAAATTTGGAAACAGTTTTATAGAAAATAAAAATAACGGAAAAAAATACACCCTTCATGTAGATGATGAGGTTTATACCTTAAGGAGGTCTAAGAAATATGGCGACAGGTGATATGATCCGCATAGGCGGAGGTTTGCAAGTGGAAGGATATACAAATAAAAAAGTAAATCCCTATGTAGAAGTAAAGGATTACGGTGTCCTAAACGCCCCTTTTCTCTCAGTTTTTGAAGTAGACGAAGAAAATGATGCGCTTTATGTAGCTTATGCTAAATCAGGTCGAGTAGCTAAACTACGGTTATCAACGAATGAATTTCTTTGGAGTATAAATCTAGCAAAAACCGACTGGGATGTAAAGTTATTAGTGGGTTCTGACGGCGTATATTTAGTAACATTTAGTTATGTAACTAAATTAAGTGCTCATGATGGTAGTGTTATATGGCATAAAGATGGTTTCACTAAATTATCGGATGCTCAATTAAAAATAACAGAAAGTGAAGCCTTATATGTTTCTAGTGAATCAGATACTCCTTTGTACAAAATTAATACTGCTACAGGGAGAATTGAAATATCAGTAAGAAGAGGGAATGGTATAAATCACCTTCATAAATTATGTATTGATAGGGAAGAAGATAAAGTATTTGCTTTTGGACCGGATACATTGTATAAATTTAATGGTTCAACATTAGAAATAGAAAAAAAAGCTGCAACAAGTGTATCAATTTTCAGAGCAAATATTGAAATCGACCCCGTACACAAAGTAATCTATTGTTTTTCTCAGCAAGATATTAAGTATTATGAAAGTTTCAATTACAAACTAGAGAGTTTAGTTCTCAAGACTGACTTATCAAATTTAGATGTGTTTATGCCCTATCCCGAAAAAAATTTCATTATGGCATTAAATTACCCAAACGCTAGTACATTGAATGCTAAAATTTTAGGAAGTGCTTTGAATGTGAAATGGACAGGCATTATTCCGAATCTAGAACCGCTTGTTCTTTGGCGTAACGCAGTTAAAGGAAAACTTACTGGTTTAGTATATGTTAGGCAAAATAATACAACTCATATTAACATATACGCTCCGGTAGTAAAAGGATACTATTAAAAAAGTAGTAATGCTATAGGTTTAATAAATGATCCCCAAAAAATCCCCAGTTTAAATGACTGGGGATTTTTTTGCGTTTTTAATGATAGTATATCAGCAAGCTTTTCCTTCTTGAACTCCATATCCCTATTCTGTTTCTAAAATTTCCCCATCATGAGTACTAATAACCAATAGTTTACCGTCTAATGCCCCTTTATCCACTTCAATATATCTTCTAGGTGCTAGTTCTTTCTCATCATCGGGTGCAGATAGCTCTACGAGCACGTTGATGACTTCATCATTCAAGATTTGTAATGAACGTATATCTAAACCATAGCCCTTGTATTCTTCATTGGAAATCTGGATAAGGAGAACATCTTTTGTTTCCCAATTGAAGGAATTAGAGATTTCTTGAGGGTGGTTTTCTCCGCTGAAGATCCAAATGCCTCCGGTTGGTTGACGTTTGGGGGCTCCCATCATCCAGTTTATTTCTCTGAACTTAATTTCAGGATTCACAGTGTTTGCTTTCTTAGCGGCTTCAATCAGCTTATTGGAAGCAGATGCTTCGTCCTCGCCATTCTCTTTTTGCTCTTCTGCTTCTTCTTTCTTATTCTGTTCCTCCTGCTGTACACCTGTTTCTTCTACCTCAGGCGTCGTTGTGGTTTCTTTTTCTCCACCACAGCCTGCCAGCATAATGACAAGCAAAACTAAACCTAACCATCTTAATCTGCGATACAATGTTGTTACCTCCCATTTTCTATGTAGTAAAAACTCTATCATGATAGAAGTCTACTTTATCCTACCAAAAACAAAGTGAAAAAAATGTCGAAATTTAGCACAAGAAAATATTTTGTAGAACAATGGAGATAAATCTGTCGTTCAAATGAAAAGCGAACCAGATCCCTGACCTGGTTCGCTGTATATGTGCGAATTCTAACTGTAACTGTACACGTGTATCTTTATTTATGAAATGAATCGTATCATTTCCATTATTAATCATCTACATGATATAGCCGCGGTGTTATTCCACATGGGTCGTTTTTAAAACTAAACAACATAAGCCCTACCTCTCTTACGTCCTAACGGCTCCGAAGCCGATCCAGTGTGAATAATTCCTATATAAAAACATAGCAGAACGCCAGTATCTTACACTTGTGTTTACGATTTCAATTACTTTCTTCGCTTAGCACATTATAAAGGATAATATCTCTTTTGTCAATATTAAAATTCAACTAATCATAATATAGTCTGTTCTTTTTTGTGAAAATTATAAATCATATTGACAAGAATAATAAAAGAGAATAAAGTAAAGTCATAAACAATGTGTAACCGTTTACACGTGTGATGTTAAATGATTTTCGAGTTTAGATCGTGCGTTAGGTCTAGATGATGAACAAGAGAGGAAACGTTAGATGCCTACGATTCGAGATGTTGCCAAATTAGCTCAAGTGTCGGTTGCTACAGTTTCAAGATTTGTAAACAAAAGTGGCTATGTGGGAAAAGAAACAGCTAAGAAAGTGCTGAAAGCCATGGAGGAGCTTGATTACCAACCGAACGAGATTGCAAGAAGCTTGAATAAAAAACAAAGTAAAACCATAGCTCTTATTGTTCCAGATATCACGAATCCGTTTTTTCCTGAGCTAGCAAGAGCGGTTGAAGATGTAGCTCAAATTTACGGATATACCGTCATATTATGCAACTCTGATGAACAGACGGAAAAGGAACGAGAATATATTAAGGTGTTACAAAATAAATATATCGATGGATTTATCTTGGCTTCAAATACGTCTCACTTTGATCATATTCTTGGTGAAGTGCCTCTTGTGGTCTTAGATCGAAGTATTGAGGAACAGGTCCCCACGGTGGTGTCCAATAACAGAGAAGGTGCAGAAAAAGCAACTCGCCATCTGCTGGACATTGGTTGTCGAAAAATTGCCCATATTCGGGGACCAGAAGGAACGATGACAGCCAAATCACGCCTAGAAGGTTATATGAATGTTGTACAGACAGAGCCATGGTTTACTCAGGATTTGATCATTGATGGTGAATTCGATATTGAACAAGCCCAGAAGAGTACCTTAAAGCTTTTGAAAAAATACCCAGAGATTGATGGGATTTTTGCTGGAAATGACATCATGGCAGTTGGTGCTTTAAAGGCCGTCTTTCAATCTGGAAAAAGAGTTCCTGAGGATATTGCGATTATTGGATTTGATGGAATTGGCTTATCCAAGGCGGTTTTTCCCGAACTAAGCACCATTGCTCAACCTATTTATGATATGGGAGCATTAGCCACTAGATTGTTGTTGAAAATCATTGAGAAACAGCCAGTTGATCAAATTTATCATGAGATGGAAGTTGAATTAGTGATCCGAGCATCGTCCAAACGGAAAAAGAAAGAAAAAAGGAGTGAGCAGAGTCCTCGCTCAGAAAAGGAGAATCACATGAAACCACATGTTGTAGTCATAGGAAGCATTAATATGGATTTAGTGACGGTAACAGAGAAGGTTCCGGTACGGGGAGAAACGGTGATGGGGAAGCGTTTCTCCCAGCATCATGGCGGTAAAGGAGCTAATCAAGCGGTGGCTGCGGGTCGCTTAGGAGCCAGAGTGTCGATGATAGGAGCTATTGGATCAGATTCTTACGGAAAGGAATTAAAGCAGGGCTTGGCTAATGAGGGTATTTTAGTGACAAATGTGGAAACGGTTACAGATGTTTCTTCAGGGATTGCCCAGATTACGATTTCTGAAGGAGATAACTCGATTATTGTGGTACCAGGAGCAAATAGTCGATGTACACCTGAGTGGATAGAGCAAAACAAGGATGTCATTGTTCAAGCGGATATCATTCTCCTGCAATTAGAGATTCCTCTAGAAGCTGTGCAGAAAGCATGTGACATCGCTTATGAGCATCAGGTTCCGATCATTTTAAATCCGGCTCCTGCAAGACCGCTTAGTCAAGACCTGTTACAAAAGGTTACCTATATCACACCTAATCGGAGTGAGCTAGCTACTCTAACTTCAAGCGAAATTGAAACGGAGCAGGATGTAGTGGAAGCGGTACAGCGCTTAGTAGCCAATGGTGTGGATCAGGTTATTGTCACCAGTGGAGAAGAGGGTGCTTTTTATGCCAAAAGAGGGGATGCGACGCTTTCCTTTAGCAGTAGCTATAGGGTAGATGTCGTCGATACAACAGGGGCAGGAGATGCCTTTAATGGAGCTTTAGCGGTTTCGCTAGCTGAAGGGAAAAGCTTAGAAGAATCCGTTTGTTTTGCCAGCGCTGTAGGTGCTCTTGCCGTAACCCAATACGGGGCACAATCGGGGATGCCAACTAGAGCAGAAGTGGAGCAATTCCTTTCCACCGGCTCCCATAATACAGAGTAGAAAGCCAAAAGAAGATCAAAAGAAAAACAAAAAAACAAAAAAACAAAAATAAAAAATAAGGGGAGAAGAGGATGAAAAAAACGGGCATTATTCACAGTGAAATTGCAGCCGTTATTTCCAGCTTAGGACATACAGATCAGATTGTGGTTGCGGATTGTGGACTCCCTATACCTGAAGGAGTTAAACGCATTGACCTAGCCCTGAAACAAGGGACACCGAGCTTTCTTGAAACAGTAGAAACCATCTTAACCGAAATGAAAGTAGAACAGGCTATATTTGCCCAAGAAATAGAAGAGCGAAATGTCACGATCAAGGATCAGGCAATCGAAAGACTTCGTTCAGATTGTGTCACTGACATTGTCTTTCTCTCTCATGAGGAGTTCAAAGAAAAAACAAGAGAAGCGAAGGTGATTATTCGGACAGGCGAAGCGACTCCCTATGCCAATGTGATTCTTGTAGCCGGCGTCACTTTTTAATATAGGTCTTTAGTTCAACAAGCATGCTTATGGAGGTGAATACAGATGTCTTATTTAGTGGAGATGCAATCGATTCATAAATCATTTCCAGGAGTAAAGGTTCTAGACAATGTTCAATTTCAGCTTGAACAGGGTGAGGTTCACGCCTTGATGGGGGAAAATGGGGCTGGAAAGTCCACTTTAATGAAGATTTTAGGTGGGGTTTATACGAAGGATTCAGGAAACGTCAAGGTGAAAGGGCAGGAGGTTCAGTTTACAAATACGACAGAATCCATGAACCATGGCATTGCCTTCATCCATCAAGAGCTAAGCCTGATCCCCTATCTTACGGTGACAGAAAACATGTTTTTAGGACGTGAATTAACCTATCGGGGAACAGGAATCATTCGCTGGAAAGAAATGAAGGAAAGAACGATCCAAGCGTTAAGCAGACTGGGGATGACCATAGACCCTAATCAAGTGACGGGAAATCTTTCTATTGGACAGCAACAAATGATAGAAATTGCGCGTGCGTTATCCATGAATGCGGATTGTCTGATCATGGATGAACCGACCGCCTCTCTAACAGGTAGAGAAATCGAAAATCTGTTTCGAGTGGTTCGTGAATTAAAGAAATCTGGAGTCGGAATGGTGTATATTTCTCATCGAATGGAAGAGATTTTTGAAATCTGCGATCGAATCACGGTGTTGAGAGATGGACAATACATTGGAACAGAAAGCACGAAAGAAACCACTATGGAAAAATTAGTTCAGATGATGGTAGGGAGAGAAATGGGGGAACGCTATCCTCCGCGTCAGCATGTTGTCGGTGGAGAATGTTTAAAGGTCGAAAAGCTGAACCGAGCGGGTGTGTTAAACGATATTTCTTTTACCGTTCATCAAGGAGAAATTTTGGGCATTGCTGGATTAATGGGAGCGGGTAGGACAGAGATGGTTCGAGCGATCTTTGGCATCGATCCTTATGAAACGGCGACGTTCACCATGAATGGAAATCCGATTAAGATTAAGAGACCCCGAGATGCCATTCAGCATGGGATTGCCTTAGTGACGGAGGACCGAAAAGATGAAGGATTAATTCTTGAATTAAGTGTACGGGAAAATATGACGATGGTGAATCTCGATTCTCACGCTCGTTTGGGTGTCATATCTAAGGAGAAAGAAATCACCTTTGTCCATGAGAACGTGAAGAAATTGAATGTCAAAACAGCCAGCATTGAAACGCTCGTCCGATTCTTAAGTGGCGGAAACCAGCAGAAAATCGTCATCGGGAAATGGTTAGGTATTGCTCCTAAGGTGTTGATTCTAGACGAGCCTACTCGTGGAGTGGACATTGGGGCAAAAAAAGAGATCTATCAAATTATGAACGAATTAACAGAACAAGGCGTGGCGATTATCATGATTTCTTCTGAGTTGCCGGAAGTATTAGGAATGAGCGATCGCATCCTCGTCATGAAAGAGGGGAAAATCACGGGAGAGTTTACGCATGCCGAGGCAGATCAAGAGAAAATTATGATGGCAGCGACAGGAGGTATATAAGATGTCCATTCAACCAGCCGATAAGCTAAAAACATATTTACAGACAATGGGACCTTTTATTGGATTGTTTCTTATTGTTTTGATCCTTTCTATATTAAGTCCAAACTTTTTAACCCTTAATAATACCTTAAATATTCTACGACAGGTTTCCATCAATGCCTTGATCGCTTTGGGAATGACCTTTGTTATCTTAACTGGTGGTATCGATCTTTCTGTGGGCTCCATCCTCGCCTTTTCCGGTGCGATTACAGCAGGTCTGTTAGCTTCGGGAATGGACCTATTCTAGCCATATTAATCGGGCTGCTCGTCGGAGGAATCATGGGAGCCATCAATGGGTTTCTGATTACCAAAGGAAAGGTAGCTCCCTTTATTGCGACCTTAGCGACGATGACCATTTATCGTGGACTCACACTAGTGTATACAGATGGAAAGCCGATTACCGGTTTAGAAAGTGATTTTTTCCGCATGATGGGAGCAGGTTATTTCGGCTTTATTCCACTTCCCGTCATTTGGATGCTGCTGGCTTTTGCCATTCTGTATTTTATCCTGAAAAAGACGACCTTTGGCCGCCATACCTATGCCATTGGTGGAAATGAAGAATCTTCGAGACTATCAGGGGTTAAAGTCGATCGAGTGAAAATCTATGTTTATTCCTTATCGGGGTTTCTAGCCGCTTTGGCAGGGATTATTCTCACTTCTCGCCTTGATTCAGCTCAACCAAATGCAGGATTAACCTATGAGCTTGATGCCATTGCAGCGGTTGTCCTAGGGGGAACAAGCTTATCTGGAGGGAAAGGCTGGATCGTGGGGACCATTATTGGAGCCTTGATCATTGGGGTATTAAACAATGGTTTAAATTTATTAAATGTATCCTCCTTTTACCAGCAGGTAGTCAAAGGGCTTGTCATTCTTTTAGCGGTACTCTTAGATCGTAAAAAATCGTGGGCTTCTTAAGAATTCACACTGGAATATGAGGTCTTCTCCTTGAAGATTTTTCATAGATTACTAGAATAAAAACGACAGTTGAAAGGGGACTTACGCATGAAAGTATGGAAAAAAAGAGGTTCTGTTGCATTAGTCTTGATTCTGATGGTTGCTCTGGCACTAGGCTGTACAACCGAATCACCTGTGAGTGAAGGAAGCAACACAAGTACACCGGCGAATGAGGGAGACATCACGATTGGTTTTTCTGTATCCACTTTAAATAATCCCTTTTTCGTTACATTGAAAGAAGGAGCTGAAGCCGCGGCTGCCGAACAGGGTATCAAGCTGATTGTCGTCGATGCGCAGAATGATCCTGCTAAGCAAGTTTCTGATATTGAAGATTTACTTCAGCAAAAGGTCAACATGCTTTTGATTAACCCTACAGATGGAGGTGCCATTGTTTCTGCTATAAAAAGTGCTAATGCGGCAAACATTCCTGTCATCACTGTAGACCGCGGAGCAGAAGGAGGAGAGGTCTTAGCCCATGTTGCTTCAGATAATGTTGCTGGGGGTCTGTTGGCTGGAGAATATATTCTAGAGTTGCTAGGAGATAAAGGGAACATCGTAGAGTTACAGGGAATCCCAGGGACATCAGCCGCACGTGATCGTGGAGAAGGATTTAATCAGGCTATGGAGGGACAAGATGTTACGATTATTGCGAGTCAACCTGCTGACTTTGATCGTTCAAAAGGCTTAACGGTCATGGAAAACATCCTTCAAGCAAACTCTGAAGTCGATGCTGTGTTTGCTCATAATGATGAAATGGCTCTAGGGGCTCTTCAAGCCATTGAGGCATCTGGTCGAGAGGTCATTGTGGTAGGATTTGATGCCACTGAGGATGCAGTTAAGGCAGTTCAAGATGGCAAGCTAGCGGCAACCGTCGCACAAAATCCTAGCCTTATTGGTAAAATTGCTGTTGAAACGGCAATGAAAGCGTTGAAGGGTGAGGCGGTAGATTCAACCATTCCTGTCGAGTTAGATTTAGTTAAATAAGAGAATGATAGACGGTTATTTTGAAGAAGAAGGAGGGTTCTCTGCCTAGGTAGAGAGCTCTTTTTTTCATGAGAAGAAAGGCTTACCTCCGCATCCTATATGCGTCCCTGTGGGTTAAGGCGAGCATACGCTTCTGCCTTAGCTACAATAGCCTGTTTTAGCTGGACAAGGCACTAACCCTTGTGATTTCAATAAACTAGAGTAAGAAGCAAATTACCATTGGAATAAATAGGTGATTATACATCAGGAGGATGATGCAATGGGTGACTATCAAGTACAGCCTTGGGACAATCTTGCTCTTACCAACCCTAAATTTAGATCTATCGATTTAAACATGTATGTCCCGCCTGAAATAGAAAAACTGGCTGATAAAGTCATTTCTTTTTACGACTTAAAAGTAAAAGAAAGACACTTAATTACCTCCAAACCAGATAAAGGCGGTGCTATTTGGAGAATCAAAACAAATAAAGGGGTGCGCAGTCTCAAGCTATTACATCGTGAGCCGAGAAGAAGCCGATTTAGCGTAGAGGCTCAGCAATATGTCGTGAAGAAAGGAGCACGCGTTCCCGCTCTTATTCCAACGAAAAAAGGGCAGCTATGCCAAGAACTAGGGGGGAAAACCTGGATTGTAACAGACTGGGTTAGTCCCCTAACACAAGCGACTAAGATTGATCTTAAAGGGGCTCAAGCCTTATGTTATGGTCTTGGTGAGTTCCATAAACATTCAAAAGGATACGTACCTTCTGGTGAAGCCAATGTCGCTTCCCGATTACACAAATGGCCCAAGCATTATGCCAAAATTATTAACAAAATTGATTGGTTCAGAGTTCTTGCCAAACTATACAAAGAAAATCCCGCAAGCCGTAAGCTCTTGTCTGTCATTGATACATTTGAGAAACAGGCACAGAATGCCTTAGCGCAGTTAGAGAAGTCAGCGTACTATAAGATGGTGAGTATGGGTGAACCTTATTGGGGACTGGTCCATCAGGATTATGGGTGGTCCAATGGACAAATGGGTCCAAAAGGAATCTGGGTGATTGACCTAGAATGGAGTCGCCTACGATTTACCTATTCGAGATTTGCGTAAGCTGATTACGAGTACGATGGATGACATGGGAGTCTGGGATATAAAATGGATGAGGGGCATGATCGAAGCCTATCATAAGGCAAATCCCTTGAGCCAAGAAATGTTTAAAATTCTGCTTATTGATATGGCGATGCCTAATGAATTCTATAAGCATTGCAAAGAGATGCTATATGATCCAGAAACCTTTTTAAATACGGAGTTCACCACGGTGATCAATAAGCTAATGTTATGTGAAAAAACCAAGTGGAAAGCATTAGATCAACTAAGTAAAGATATTGGGAAATACAAGAAGGGGAAATATGATCCCCCCGCTAATAACAATCACAAAAGCTCCGTCTACTTACCTCCACTCTCAGGAACAATTCAACCTCTTAAAACCTTTTCTGCCTCTTCTATTGCTCCACTCGAAAAAACATCGAAAAAGAGCAAGGTGAAGAAAAAATCCAAAAAAAATTCAAAGCACAAAACGAAAAAGACATCCCCAAAAAAGTCTAAAAACAAAGCTAAAACCTCGAGAGCATCGAATCGAAGAAAAGGAGGCTCAAGATGAAGATATTAATGATCTGTACAGAAAAACTGCCAGTTCCTCCAATTCGAGGCGGAGCCATTCAAACGTATATTAGTGGAATTGTTGATCAATTAGCGACTCAGCATGACCTGACTATTTTGGGTATTACCGATCCTCAATTACCGAAGAGTGAAACAGTAAAAAAAGTTCGCTATGTCAGGGTTGCAGGACTGGATCTAAATGTCTATCTAAAAGGGATTCTATCTTTTTTAAAAAACAATAGCTTTGATCTTATTCATATCTTTAATCGACCTAGACTTGTTAACCCAATTCGCCAAATAGCTCCCAAAGCTAGAATCATTTTAAGTATGCACAATGATATGTTCGGTCCTGATAAAATCTCCTCTCAAGAGGCTGCAGCCGCCATTGATCATGTAGAAAAAATTGTCACCGTAAGTGATTATGTCGGGAAAACCATCTGCCAGCACTATCCTCAAGCCAAACCAAAGGTTCAAACCATCTACTCTGGTGTAGATCTCAAGCTATTTGTCCCATATAGTCAATCCAAACAAGCCAAACTGATTCGTCAAAAGATCCGGAAGAAACATCGCTTGGAATCCAAAAAAGTGATTTTATTTATTGGGCGCTTATCTCCTAAAAAAGGGGCAGATGTGCTTGTCAGGGCGATGTGGGATGTAGCGAAAAAGCATCGTAATGCTGCACTTGTCATTGTGGGAGGATCGTGGTACAGCAAAGACAAGGTGAGCGATTACATTGCTTATATTCGGTCCCTTGCCAAACGTTCCCCTATCCCGATTATTACAACAGGGTATGTTCCAGCCGATCAGATCCACCATTGGTTTTGGGCGGGAGATCTCTTTGTCTGTACTTCACAGTGGGAGGAGCCTCTTGCCAGAGTCCATTATGAAGCGATGGCAGCTGGACTTCCCTTTATTACAACAGCAAGAGGGGGAAATCCTGAGGTGGTGATGAATAGCAATGGACTTATTGTCAAGAAACCAAATGATCCGAAGGAATTTGCGCAGAAAATAAATAAGCTACTCTCCGACAAGAGGGAGGCAGAAAGAATGGGACGAAGCGGTCGTAAGCTAGCCGAAGGGAGATTTAGTTGGAAAAGAGTAGCGAAAGATGTGTTAGGTGTATGGAAAAAAAGAACAAGTGATGAAAAAGCGAATGAATAGAATCAGCTTTAGCGACAGTCCGATCCCTTCTAAAGGGTAGGGCTGTTTCTATTTTTTTCTATAATTAGTGAAACCATCCTCTCTGTATCTCGTATGGAAAAGCGGGAGGCGAGAAGAATGAATATCGTTGAGGTACGTATTTCTAGAGCAGGATATAAAGAACGAAATGAAGCAATACAACAGATTCAATTTCATATTCAACCAGGGGAATTGGTCGGTTTAATCGGTCCAAATGGAGCAGGGAAAAGTACGACAATTAAGGCGATGATGGGCTTGTTGAAGGACTTTGAGGGCGAGATTACGATGAGTAGACCTGATTCAAAATATGCCTATATTCCTGAACAGCCGATCTTCTATGATGAATTAACCTTTGGGAGCATATAGAGCTTGTAGCCACTTTATTTGAAATGGAGAGAAATTTCTTTGAGGTGCGTGCCGAACAATTATTGGAGAGATTTAAGCTAAGGGAAGAAAAACACCATTTACCACCCAGCTTTTCCAAGGGAATGCAGCAAAAACTGATGATTATTCTGGCTTTTTTGATTCAGCCTGATTTATATATTGTCGATGAGCCTTTTGTCGGGCTAGATCCAACGGCAACCAAAGTTTTTTTGGAATTGCTCAGTCAAGAACGCCAAAGAGGCGCAGGGATATTGATGTCTACACATGTTTTGGATACAGCGGAAAAAATCTGTGAACGTTTTGTACTTCTGAATGGTGGAAGAATCATCGCTCAAGGAAATCTGGCGGAAATTCAAAAGCAATGTGGATTAGAGTCTTCCTCTCTTTTAGAATGCTTTAATCACTTGGTGGAGATTTTAAAATGAAAAAAATGATTACTATTTTTGCGAAACGTGTACAACTTGAGTGGAGATATAAACTTCGGCTTTGGACAGGAGTGATAGATTGGGTTGTCTGGCTCTATTTGTTGATTCCGTTAATAGGGATAGGAATCTATCATTACACCACTTTATGGAACCAGACGGCAGCTTGGGCAGAGCATATTCCCTATTTGTATCTCGTGATAGGAGTATTCTTCTATTCGATTTCAGGACGCTTGCACTTGTTTGTGGAAAAGGCAGATCAATTATTTCTGATTCAAAATGAGTCATGGGTTAGACAGCTGATGAGGTGGAGTATTCTCTACTCTTTTATAGTAAATGTCTTTCAAACCGTAGTTACCACGGGAGCTATAGCACCTATATTGATCAACTATATTGATTTTTCGCTAGTTTCTTTATCCTTGTTATTCCTAGTGCTTACACTATTCAGATTTTTGATGATGGGAATAGAAGATATGATTTCGATCTTTGTTCAGGGATGGAAACGACTCTTGATTCTTGGTGTGGCGTATGGAGGAATTTTTGGACTTTTTCTGCTTCCCACTTATTTTTATACAGAGCAAGTAGTGGTACAGCTTCTCTTTCTCTTCATTCTATCTCTGATGATTTCTATAGGCTGGAAAAGAAGAGAGAAAATCGCTTGGAGCTTTGAAGAGGATTGCATTAGGGCTTCAGAACGAAAGAATAGTGGAGTACAGGTTCTGATGACTTCGGCAATGTACATAGGGGCGCCAGATATGACGATAAAGAAACAGAAGAGAAAGAAAAAAAGACCTTGGATTTTTCGCCAGTCTACCCTGTTGTTTAAACAACGTTCTACACAGAATGGATTAGTAGAACTCTATCTTAAATCGTTTATTCGAAATTGGAAGCTCCTCCTTTCTTTTATCCAGCTTCAGCTCGTTTTTTTCTATGCGGTGTTTGTGCTCCCGTACTGGGTTAAATGGGGAGTTGCTGCTGTCTTTATCTTCGTTCTCTATTCCTTTTTAGCTGCAACGTGGATGGAAATGCAGAAATCCCCTTTTCTACAGATGTTCCGCTTGGACGAGCTAGAAGCCATGAAAGCAAGCCGAAAAGGGGTTCTCTATCTAATGGTACCGAGCCTGACACTGCTTGGTATCCTTATGCTTATGCTTTCGATTCTTTGATAAATTCAAGGGCTTCTGCTACATGATCCTTTACCCGCACCTTGCGCCATTCCTTGATGAGTGTGCCATCTTCGTCGATGACGAAGGTCGAGCGGACGATGCCCATCTTTTCTACACCAAAGTTCTTTTTCAATTGCCATACACCATATGCTTCAGCCACTTTATGCTCCTCATCGGCAAGCAGTAAAAAAGGGAGAGTGTATTTATCAATAAACTTTTGATGTCTTTGCACGGGATCAGGACTCACTCCTAAGATGACGACATTTAGATCCGCAAAGGCTTGGTACTGATCTCGAAAATCGCATGCTTGAGTCGTGCAGCCAGGAGTCATATCTTTTGGGTAGAAATAAAGAATCACTTTTTTTCCTCTATAGTCCGACAAGCTAACCTCTGATCCATCATTTGCAGGTAAGCGAAAATCTGGTGCAGGTTGTCCTATTTTAACATTCATGATCATCCCTCCATACGTATTCCATATTTTATTCTACATAAGATCAGTGTAGCGAAAAAAGAACGGGGAAGGCAACTCTAACGCCTATAGGGAAAAGCTCCATAATGGAAAAGATCCATACTAAACAAAACCTGACATGAAGCCGACATAGTATATAGGAGAGAGACTGGTATTTTACTTGTAGGAGGGACCTAGATCTATGTCTATTACATCTTTATTTAAATCAAAAAAATCGAAACAAGTATCCAATAGAACACAGGTGACCCATGATCCAAGCGTGAAGCTAGACATTCAAGAAGGAAGTGATTTTGCCAAGCAAATCAAAATGATTGGCTTAACAAAAGAGGATTTACACCAAGCGAAAAGCATCCAGCACTATGTGCAAGAAGAGATTGAGCGCATTGTTGATAGATTCTATAAAAATCTAGAGAATGAACCAAACCTGATTCGCATGATCCAGGATAATAGCTCCATAGTTAGGCTGAAAAAAACATTGAATCAGCATATCTCAGAAATGTTTTCGGGAATGATAGATGCAGCTTATTTTGAAAAAAGAAAAAGAATCGCTCAAATGCATGTCCAGATTGGGCTCCAAACCAAATGGTATATGTGTGCTTTTCAGGACCTTTTCTTATCTCTCTTAGAGGTGGTTGAAACCAAAGTAGCAGAAGAACAGAGATTGCCAATTATTCGTTCGGTTACTCGCTTGCTTAATTTAGAGCAACAGCTTGTCTTAGAGGCATATGATGCGGAAACGGAAAAACTAAGGGAAGCTTCCGATGAGCAGAAGCAGTCGATCCGAGCTCATATAACGGGAGCATCTCAAAACCTAGCGGCGATCGCTGAAGAAACGAATGCGTCCTTCCATCATTTATCCTCGCAATCAGAGGATATAGTGGAGCTATCAAAAGTGGGAATTGAACTATCTGGGCTAGCAGAAGAGCAATCAAATAAAGGAAAAGAGCAGCTCCAGGTTCAGAAAAAGAACATGACAAACATTCAACAGACGGTTACGGATATATCAAAGGATGTTCAGGTATTATTAGAAATCTCGAAACGAATGCAGGAGATTGTTGAGATTGTAACAGGAATTGCTGATCAGACGAACTTGTTATCCTTGAATGCAGCGATTGAAGCAGCACGCGCAGGAGAGCACGGAAGAGGATTTGCCATTGTTGCCGATGAAGTGCGAAAGCTTTCTGAGGAAACCAAAAACTCAGTTACGAATGTATCTCAGCTCATTGTGAATACGCATTCTCAAGTAGATAATCTTACTCAGTCATTAGAAAAAATTCGAAATGCGGTTGGAGAAGGAAACGAAAGTCAGGAAACAACGCTGCAATATTTTGAGCAGATCATAGATACCATTCGTCTATCTAAAGAGAAAAATGGACAAATTGATCATGAGCTTGTTTCCTTTGTCAGCGTGTTGAACGAACTTGGAAATGCTTTTGAAGAAGTGGCGATGTCTGCCGATAGCCTGACCTCAATTACACAGGAGCTTAACTAAATAATGGATGCATGAGAAGCGAGTCTTTTGTCAGACTCGTTTTTTCTTTTTGACCTAGACCTCAGGATGAAATAACTTCTTGATCATTGAAGAATACTAGGTCGTAGAGGTGATCAGATGAAAAATAAAAAAGTAGGATGGATGTTATTGTTATGTTTACTCATCCCCCTAGTAAGCAGCGCTCATGTGAAATGGTTTACGGATATTGATCCCGTTAAAGAATCAATAGAGAATATTCTTTCTCCCTTCTTTCTGGGGACAAGTGTCGTTGTTGCCCTTATCTTAGGGATTTTGCCCCAAATCATCCCTCAGATTACGAATTGGGAAATAAGCAGACAAATGGATAAAAGACTGGAGGAGTATCGTCATTTTGTTTATCCTCTACTCAAGATTGGATTAGCTCTTGCTTTAGCGATCCAGTTGTTTTCTGGTTCCATCTTTGCTCCTGAATTAGAGGTTTCCACCTTCGGCATGTATATGGGAGTAGGAATGATTCTCCTCCTCCTTGTTCCACTGACCTATACTTCGAAAATGGCGGCAGTTGCTCTCTTGTATTTGTTTCTCTTAACTGTACGTGAGCACGGAGTTTTTTACATGCTGGACTATGGCTTTTATGTGGCGATTGTGTTTGCCATATTAGTGGAGAAGACTCGAATTCAGTCTTGGGGAATGCCCTTTCTGTACCTTGGTACGGGGCTTTCTTTATGCTGGGTAGCCATAGAAAAGTGGGTATATCCCATCATGAGCTTGGACATTATTGAACACCATCACGTACCCACATTTGGTTTTTCCCCTGAAATCTTTATCTCAATCAGTGCCTTTATTGAATTTGTTGTGGGCTATTTACTCGTCGTAGGGGTTCTTAATCGGCTTCTTGCCCTTGTATTGACCTTGATTTTTATTACGACAACAACCTTGTTTGGAATGACAGAAGTGATAGGTCATTTCATGTTTCATATCATCCTTCTTATTTTCATCATTGAAGGAGTGAGCTTCTATCATCCGCCTATCCAAATACATAAGAGCAAAATTGATCAGATTATCTTTGTTTCTCTTAACTTTATTTTTGTGCTCTCGACCATGATCTTGATTTACTATCGCTTTGCTTAGAAAAGGCGATAGTGCTTCTAAAAAGTGGGCTGGGCAATAGATAAACCATACGCATAAATCTCAGAGGGGGAAGAAAGCCTAAAGCCCTGTGCAGGAATATAATCTAGGGTGAGTGAGTCTTCTAGAAATTGGGTGGTAAATTCATCGATCCATACCTGAAGATTTTCTGTATGGAAGGTGAGATCTCCCTCTCGTTTTTGATCTAGACTTAGATGATAATCTAACGTACATCCACAACCTCCTGCCAATTTTCCTGTGATGCGTAATCCATAGCCCTGTGGAGGAGTATGGTTGATCATGGCATCCTGGCTCGTGTGGTTATATGTATCTTCATCTTTTCATTTCCTCCAATGTTCTCCTGATTTTTCTTCCACTCTACTCTATTTTTGTACGTGTGGCAAGGAAAGAACCCTGATCAGAAGTTGAAGGATCATTAGGACAAAGCTATAATGAAGTAGACTTCCATTGGTTGGGAGGAAAATCATGGAGCAGAAGAATAAAATGGAGCATCAGAACAAAATTGAAGATGAATTTGAATTAATAAAGGAAATGACGAAAGATTTTCATACATATCAGCCCATTCTTGTCCCTAATGGGGACGATGCGGCGATCTTCCCTGTTTCTCAGCAGAAAGGACAGGTTGTCTGCATCGATACGATGGTAGAAGAGATTCATTTTACCACCCGAACGATGTCTTCTTTTCAAATTGGGTATAAAGCGCTGGCAATCAATCTAAGTGATATTGCTGCTATGGGAGGAACTCCTAAGTATTTTCTTGTTTCGATGGCGATCCCACCTTCCTGGAACGCTTCAGAGATTGCTGAAATCTATAGAGGATTGAAATTCTTAGCTGATGAGTGTCAGCTAGATTTGATTGGAGGAGATACGGTTTCCGCCAAATCGGCTCTTGTGATTACGGTGACGGCAATTGGAGAGGTTGAAGAGCATGTTCAATTAACACGCTCCAAGGCGAAGCCAGACGATCTTCTTTTTCTGACGGGGAGGCTGGGGGATTCTGCCGCAGGTTTACATTATCTGCTGCAATCTGATGAGAAACGCGCCTCCTTTCCTTCGATGGAGCCGTTTATGAATCTTCTGTTTGCTCATCAGCAGCCGAAGCCTCATCTCCAAGAAGGAAGGCTATTAGCAAGACTTTCAGCAAAAGGAGCGATAGCCCTGAACGATGTAAGTGATGGGTTATCCAGTGAAGCGCATGAAATTGCGGAAAGAAGTCAGGTTTCACTTGTTATAGAACAAGAAAAGCTTCCACTAAGTCCGGAGTTAAAGGAATTTGCTAAGTGTGTAGGGAAGAACCCTTATGAGTGGGTCTTTCATGGTGGAGAAGATTTTGTCCTGATCGGTACACTCCCTAAGGAACTCGCAGCACAGGCAGCCGAAGAATTTTCTAGGCAGAACTTAGCCTTTTACCCTATTGGCTATGCTATGGAAGGAAAGGGAGAAGTATACCTGCAAGAAAAGGGCCATCGAGCGAAACTGGCGAAGCAAGGATTTAATCATTTTGTTAAATAGAAAGAGGGTTTAGTATGCAAGAGAGGCTTCAGCAACGGATCACCTCCTCAGAGGAAACCAAGCAGCTTGCTGAGAAGATAGGAAAACACTTGGTGGGTGGTGAAGTCATCACTTTGACCGGGGATCTGGGGGCTGGTAAAACAACATTTACGCAAGGTTTAGCCAAAGGATTAGGAGTGAAGAGGCACGTTAACAGCCCTACTTTTACCATTATCAAAGAATATCAAGGCAGCTCACTAACCTTGTATCATATGGATGCCTACAGACTTGAGGATCAAGCAGAAGATTTAGGCTTCGATGAATACTTTTATGGCGGTGGAGTGTGTGTCGTCGAGTGGCCTCAAATGATCCAAGACTATATTCCTCAGGAACGGCTGGAGATTGAGATTCATAAAATGGGTGAACAGACGAGAGAAATCTCTTTCACTCCACGTGGAGAGCGATATGAACAATTAATAAAAGAGGTGCTGGCATGAAGCTATTAGTAATGGACACATCCAACTGGCCATTAGGAGTTGCCGTTATAGACCAGGGAGTGGTACTTGGAGAAATCAATAGCTACATATCCAAAAATCACTCTCTCCGATTGATGCCAGCGATTGAACAGCTTTTACAAGAACTACAGATTAAGCCGGGGGAACTTCAAGGGATCGGTGTGGCTCAGGGACCTGGATCATATACCGGTGTGCGAATTGGAGTGACGACCGCCAAAACGCTGGCATGGACACTTCAAATTCCCCTTGCTGGTGTATCCAGCTTACAGGTGATTGCCCAAAATCGTCCTGATGAATCTGGCTTGATTATTCCACTTGTTGATGCTCGCCGTGGTCAGGTGTATCGCGGGATCTATCGCTGGGATGAAGAAAGAGAATTAGCCCTCCCACAGCAAGCAGACCGTCTTCAATTAATAACGGACTTGATTGAAGAATATAGAGGGAGTGAAGAGCCTCTTCTCTTCATTGGAGAAGGTGTGTCTCACCATCGTGAAGTGCTGGAACAGGGTTTAGGGGATCATATTAGGTTCGCTCGGGAA
The DNA here is from genome assembly GCF_000615945.1 of Caldalkalibacillus mannanilyticus JCM 10596. Lineage (GTDB taxonomy): Bacteria > Bacillota > Bacilli > Caldalkalibacillales > JCM-10596 > Bacillus_AT > Bacillus_AT mannanilyticus. The sequence continues at coordinate 39,936 of NZ_BAMO01000007.1, read as the reverse complement.
ATAGAACACCGTCCACGAGCCGCTCAATTAGCTCAGCTGGTTTGGAAAGAGTGGCATACACGACAGGAAACGGACATACATTCATTTGTACCAGAATATCTTCAGTTAGCTGAAGCGGAAGCCAATTGGCTTGCTCGTCAAGGAGGAAGTTGTTAGAGAGGAAGGATATCATGGTGGAGGAAGACATTCATTTTCGCCTTATGAAAGTGGAAGATATCCCGGGAATCCTAGAGGTTGAACATCAGTCATTTACCACTCCCTGGACCGCAGATGCATTTTATAATGAGCTGATTAACAACCACTTTGCCTACTATATCATTGCGGAGATGGAACATAAGGTGGTAGGGTATTGTGGGGTCTGGGTAATTGTAGATGAAGCTCATATTACCAATGTTGCTGTACACCCAGAGTATCGAGGGAGAAAGATTGGAGAATACCTGATGAGGCACATCATCAGTTTATCCATGATGTATGGTGCGGCGAAAATGACGCTAGAAGTTCGAGTATCTAATAGAAGCGCACAGAATTTATACAAAAAATTAGGATTTACGGAGCATGGAATTAGAAAAGGCTATTATACAGATAATCATGAAGATGCCATTATAATGTGGGTGAATTTAGATGAAACAAAAGGAATCAATTAAAATCTTAGGAATTGAAACAAGCTGTGATGAAACCTCTGTAGCGATTGTGGAGAATGGGGTCCGTATCCTATCGAACATTGTTTCTTCACAGATGGAGATTCACAAGCGCTTTGGCGGAGTGGTCCCAGAAGTGGCTTCGCGAAGGCATGTTGAGCATATTACCTTAGTGATCGAAGAAGCTCTAGAAGAAGCGAAGGTAACGATGGCAGACATTGATGCCATTGCTGTCACCAAAGGACCCGGATTAGTAGGGGCCCTGCTGATTGGAGTAGCAGCAGCGAAAGCGATTGCCTTCGCTCACGGGATTCCGCTGATAGGAGTCCATCACATTGCGGGTCATATCTACGCTAATCGCTTTGTCCAAGAGTTTGCCTTTCCCCTTCTGACTCTAGTGGTTTCAGGAGGACATACAGAGCTTGTCTTAATGAAAGAGCATGGAGAATACGAGATTCTAGGTGAAACCCGAGATGATGCCGCAGGAGAAGCGTACGACAAGGTCGCACGTGCTTTACAGCTTCCCTATCCTGGTGGACCGCATATCGATCGGTTGGCTCAACAGGGAGAGGCATCCATTCCATTCCCGAGAGCTTGGCTTGAAGCAGATACCTATGATTTTAGCTTTAGTGGCTTGAAATCTGCGGTGCTCAACTATGTTCACAACCATGAACAAAAAGGAACGAGTGTTGTGATTGAAGATGTTGCTGCCAGCTTTCAGCAAAGCGTCATCGATGTATTAGTAGGAAAAACATTGAGAGCTGCCCATGAGTATGGAGTCAAACAAGTTCTATTAGCCGGCGGAGTAGCTGCCAATCAAGCTCTTCGTCAGCAGTTGACCTTGGCTTGTGCGGAGAAATCCATTCCTTTGGTGATTCCTCCCTTCTCGTTGTGCACAGATAACGCTGCCATGATTGCTGGAGCAGGGTATATTTCGTTTCAAAAAGGAAGAAAGGACTCTATGTCACTTAACGCTTATCCTGGTTTAGAATTAAGCTAAGCAATGAATCACTAGAGTTATCTACAAAGTTATTCACAAATTGTTCACAACCTGTGGAAAAGTATATCCACAGGTTTTTATTTTTGTGGATAAGTATATATCGTTGAATGAAATAGAATCAATCTAGTTAGAATAAGCTGTGAATAACCTGTTAGCTTACGGATATAAGGGAGAGATCAGCATGTGTGCATTCAATGCTAGAAGGAATCTATTTCGGTTGTTATGGATGGCCATCGGTATGATTTTTCTCTTTTTTTCATGTTCGGCAACGGCTTTGGCTAGCAAGAAGAGGGGGATGAAAGGCATATCGTCCTGCTTTTGGTCCCGGGATATAGCTTTGATGATACAGAATTATGGATTCACCAGATTCCTGCTTCCGTTCAGAAGGATCTTCAACTAGCAGGCATGAGCATGAGAACAGGGGGACAGATGTCAGTAATCAACAATGTCATCACGTTATCAACAGGTCACTTTGGAGTGGGGACGAAAGAATGGAATGGTTATCAACAAGAGGAAACGATGGATCAGGGCAAGGCGGGGGAGATTTATCAACAAAGATCAGGTAAAAAACCTGCTAAGGAGATTGTCCACCCAGAGATCTATCGTTTACAGGAAGAATGGACAAGGACAAAAGGAAACATCCAGACAGGGCCGGGCTGGTTAGGAGAAACCTTAGATCAACAGGGGATTTATACAGCCGCCTTTGGTAATAGTGATGTGTTTGAACAGAGGCAGAGACTGGCTGCTACGTTCGTAATGAATTTTGCTGGGGAAGCCAATGGACTTATTGACAAAGAGAGTTTACGTAAAGACCTGCAATTTCCTACAGGGTGGGTCACCGATTGGGAAAAAATAATAGTAGCATTACAGGAGATTTGGTCTACTTATCCCCGTTCTTTTACTGTCATCGAGCTAGGAGATCTAGAACGCATCGAAGCTGAAAAGGAGTTTCTCTCTCCTTTACAACTGGAAAGGACGAAGAAGAGATGGCTGGAGGAGGTAAGTGCTTTTTTTTCAAGCATTGCCGAGCAAGGACAACAGCAATACCAGGAGGAAGGGCTGGCAATCTGGTTGCTTTCTCCCATGGTATCCAAAGAATCTCTGCGTCAGGGTAAGCACTTGGCTCCCTTGGTGACATGGCAAAAGGGGCAAAAGCATGAGGTCTTATTATCCGCAACAACAAAACAAAAGGGCATTGTAGCTAATGTTGACCTTATCGCGAGTATCCTAGAGTTCTATTCAATAGAGCAGCCATCCGAGCTAGTCGGCAAAGGGATCGTTCCTAGTAAGGAGGCTGAGAATCAGATATCCACAGCATCAACAGAATGGCTACATTACACTGATGGACAATTGAATTTGAAGCCTTGGCAAAGCCATTTGGACTACTTGTTTACGATTTATCAGGAACGACGATGGATTATCACGATTTATGTTTCTTTAGTTATCCTTTTACTCGTAGCAACAACGGTTTATTGGTGGTTCTTTCGAGACCAAAAAGCGGTTCAGCATATTCAGATTTTGGTGGGGACGATTCTGCTCTCCCCCCTATTCTTCCTGTGGATAACTCCGTTGATCCTTTATCTGCATGCATGGCTGTGGATTGTTGTTCTCTTGCTTAGTTCCATGCTTTTAAGCATTTGTTTAAAAAAACTGATGGATAATTCGCTTTTCCTCGCCCTGATTGGTCTAGTAAACAGTATCGTCATTGTCTATGATTTGTTGCAGGGAAGCTTGTGGATGAAAAGATCCTTTTTAGGCTATGATCCTATGATTGGTGCAAGATATTATGGCTTGGGTAATGAGTATGCGGGGATCTTGCTTGGAAGCTCCTTGTTAGGGGTAACTGGGGTCTATGTCTGGTTAATGCAAAAGAAAAAGACGGAAATAGGGGAGCCTCAAAAAGTAGGGCGTTCTTTTATCGTTGCAGTGAGTCTGATGTTTTTGATCCTTTTATATTTTATGGCCGCTCCACAATACGGTACAAATGCTGGTGCGACACTCGCTTCATTGCTGACTTTTTTATGTTCTATCTTTCTTTTTTTAAGAGTAAAGTGTAGTTGGAAGCATCTGCTTTCTTTTTCAATCCTTTTGTTTGCTATTATTGGCTTCATTGGCTACCTCCATCTCCAGAGTGAGCACACCCATATTGGGAGTGTAGTTAGATTGCTTGTTAGTGGAGAATGGGAGCCCATTAGACAGATCGTTTATCGTAAGCTAGAAATGAATCTCAAGCTGATTCGTGTTTCTTTGTGGGGGAAGCTTTTTGTCACCAGCTTTATTGTCTTACTTCTCTTTTTGTTCTGGTATCGGAAACATCGGCAGGATATCGTGCGCAATGATCCTTGGCTTCACGGCTTTCAATCCATTGTCGTGGGTGCCGTACTGATCCTGCTGGTCAATGATTCAGGGATTGTTGCCGCAGCGACAACCATGATGTATGTTACCTTTCCGTATATCTTTTTGCGCTTTAAAGATTAGTTGTAAGTGCTAGGCGCTCAAAAAACCCCTTCCTACGTAAGGTAGCAAGGGGCGATTTGTGCTGTGAGTGTGTACCAGCCGCTTTATTAGTGGCTTTATTCTTCTTCTAGGAAGGTCCACTCTTCAATGAATTGATCTAGTTCAGCTTTTAATGAGTCTAGATTTCCTTGGATTTCGGCTGACTTTTCATAATCCTGATAAATCTCAGGAAGACAGAGGGCTTCTTCCAATTCCTTAATTTGTTGTTCGTGCTTTTCAATGCTCTCTTCCAGCTGGGCTTTCTTTCTTTCACGTTGTCTTTGCTGCTTTTGTTTTTCTTTTTCGCGCTCGTAGCTTTCTTTATCCTTCTGCTCTTTGATCGGCTCAGGAGATAAGGCATTTTTTTGTGATGCTTCTTTCAGCTTCAAGCTTTTAATTTCTTCAAGCTCCTTCTTTTTGTGCACATAGTAATCATAATCTCCCAGGTACATTTCTGAACCGCTAGCGGAGATTTCGACCACTTTGGTCGCCATACGATTGAGAAAATAGCGATCATGTGAAACAAATAAGAGAGTTCCAGGGTAGTCCAGCAGGGCTTCCTCTAGAACCTCTTTGCTATAGATGTCCAAATGGTTGGTAGGCTCGTCCAGGATTAAGACATTGGCTTTCTGTAAAAGAAGCTTAGCCAAAGAAAGTCGCGCTTTTTCGCCACCGCTCAGATCTGAAACCAGCTTTAAGACATCATCCCCGCTAAATAGAAACTGACCTAACAGACCCCGAACTTCTTTTTCCAGCATATGAGGATAATCATCCCATATTTCCTGAAGAACAGTTTTATTCGAACGGAGCTTGTTTTGCTCTTGGTCATAGTAAGCGATGGTGACATTAGCTCCTTTTTGAATCGTGCCTTCCTTTGCTTCAATTTCTCCCATAATGGTTTTAAGGAGGGTTGTTTTTCCTACACCATTGGGCCCGACAATGGCAATGCTATCCCCTCTATAGACCTCGAATTGAATATGTTGGGCAAGCGGGGCTTGCTCGGGATATCCTACCCCGACATCCATCAGCTTCAGGACATCATTTCCACTTTGTTTTTCAATACCAAAAGCGAAGGAAGCAGATTTCAAATCTCCTTGTGGTCGATCTACCTTCTCCATTCGTTCTAATTGTTTTTGCCTGCTTTGAGCTCGTTTCGTGGTTGAAGCTCTCGCCATATTCCGTTGCACAAAGTCTTCGAGTTTTTCTATTTCTTTTTGTTGCTTTTTAAATAGCTTCAGTTCTTGCTCAAATCTCTCTGCTTTTTGCTCTAAGAAACGAGAGTAGTTCCCTCCATATTTCGTCGCTTTGGTTCTTTCGATCTCATAGATCACATTGACGAGAGCATCTAAAAAATATCGATCGTGGGAAACAATAAGCAATCCGCCTGGGTAAGATTGAAGGAACTGTTCTAACCACGCCAAGGTTTCTAAATCGAGATAGTTGGTAGGCTCATCAAGAATCAGAATAGCAGGCTGTTGTAGCAAAAGTTTGGCAAGGGCAAGTCGTGTCTTTTGACCACCGCTCAGAGAAGAGATGGGATCATTGTAATCCTTTTGAGCGAAACGAAGTCCATGTAGCACATTACGAATAAGAGCTTCGTATTGGTAGCCTCCTTGTTCCTTGAACTCCACCGAGCGACGAGAGTATTCCTCCAATAATTTTTCATAGAGGCTAGACTGATCCATTATTGTTGGATCTGCCATTTTTTGTTCCATCTCACGCAGGGCTTTTTCTTGTTCTATAAGAGAAGCAAACACTTTTTTCATTTCATCCCAGATGCTAAGAGAAGATTCTAGACCACTATTCTGAGCGAGGTATCCTATTTCAACTTCCTTGGATTTCATAATCTCACCAGAATTATAGGACAATTCGCCTGTAATAATTTTTAATAAGGTTGACTTCCCAGCTCCATTCACACCCACTAGACCGATTCGTTCTCCTGAACGTATTTCTAATTGGATGTTGGTAAGAATAGGGAGGACTCCATATGATTTTGATATATTATGTGCTTGTAATAAGATCATTTTATTCCTCACCTCTTATTTCATAATTACAGTTTAACAAAGTTCACAAATTTATCAATTGTCCTGAACACAGTAGAAGACAACCTTTGTGAAATCGTGTAGAATAAAAGAGAATGACGAAAAAGGGAGGGGCACTCCATGTCAACCTTTACACATTTTAACGACCAAGGCAGAGCCCGTATGGTTGATATATCTGCAAAAAACGAAACCTCTAGAGCAGCCACCGCTGTCAGTCAGGTACAAATGACTTTAGAGGTATTGAATAAGCTGGAGGAAGGTAAGATTGGGAAAGGGGATGTGCTTGCAGTTGCTCAGGTTGCTGGGGTTATGGCAGCCAAGCAGACCTCGAACATTATTCCTATGTGTCATCCTCTGGCATTAACGGGAGTGAATATTCATTTTTCAACGGAACGCTGTGAAACAAAAGGCACGATCAAGATTGAAGTAGAGGTAAAGACAAACGGAAAAACCGGGGTAGAGATGGAAGCCCTTACGGCTGCCTCTGTTTGTGCTTTAACGATTTATGATATGTGTAAAGCAGTAGATAAAGGAATGGTCATAGGACCCACTTACTTGGTTCAAAAGACGGGCGGAAAAGTGGAGATTATCGACGTGAAATAGCTGAAGGAGGAGCCAAAAAATGTGGAGAGTAGCATGATAACATCAAGTGATCGAGCATCTAGAGGAGAAAGGGTGGACGACGCAGGTCCTGTTGTGCAGGAAGTGATTCGGGAGAATTTAAATTGTGAAATAATTGCTCATCGCGTTTCTCCAGATTGTATTACAACCCTTAAGGAACATATGATTGAGCTTTCGGATCGCCATAAAGCTGATCTTTTAATTACCGTTGGAGGAACGAGCCTAAGTCCTGAGGATGTCACTCCGGAAGCGACAAGATTAGTCATTGATCGTATTATTCCGGGGATGGCAGAGGAAATGAGACGACAAACCATGTCTTTTTCTCGTCAAGCCATGTTAACAAGAGCCTTATGCGGAACGCGGGGAAACACCTTAATTATTAACCTTCCCGGCGCACCTGATGCTGCGAAATATTGCCTACAATCGATTTTAGATCAGCTTCCTAACGCACTTATGATACTACAGGGTAAACGTGAGGTGTTTGAACTGGGGGGACATAGTGAATGAGAGAGCATACCATTCCACAAGCAACAGCCAAGAGGCTACCTCTTTACTATCGGTTCTTAGAAAATCTAAGGGCAACAGGCAAGCAAAGAGTATCCTCTTCAGAGTTAAGTGAGGCTGTGAAAGTGGATGCTGCAACCATACGCAGGGATTTTTCTTGCTTTGGTGCTCTTGGAAAAAAAGGATACGGCTATAACGTGAATTATCTCTTAGAGTTTTTTCGTGAAACGTTAAGACAAGATGACAAAACAGCCGTTATTTTAGTAGGGGTAGGAAATCTGGGAACAGCACTTTTACATTATAATTTTCAAAAAACACACAATATCGAAATCGTCAGGGCATATGACGTAGACCCTAGCAAGATCGGAGAGGAAATAAGCGGGGTACACATTTATGATCTGAATGAGATAGAGCGAGAGCCTTTGGGGGATTGTGTAGTCGCTGTACTAACAGTCCCTGTACAGGCAGCACAAAAAACGAGTGATTTATTAGTGAAAGCTGGAATTCAGGGAATCCTAAACTTTACACCTGCAAGATTGGATGTTCCTCCACATATTCGGGTGCATCATATTGATTTATCAATTGAACTACAATCCCTTATCTACTTTCTAAAGCATTATCCGCTCAATAAAGAAAAAGCAGGAGGTGAATAAAATGCCAATTGGACCCATTAGCTTAGTTTTAATTGCGATTTTCGCCCTGCTCTTATTTGGCCCTAATAAGCTTCCTGAATTGGGAAGAGCGTTTGGAAAAACACTAAAAGAATTTAAAAATGCAACAAAGGGTTTAACCGATGATGAAGACGATAAAAAGAAGGACAAATAATAACGAACGAAAGACGTTTTTGACGAATCATAAGGATGGATTGCCATGTCAGAACAGAGCCAAATGAATGTGTGGGAGCATGTTGGTGAACTGCGAAAAAGAGTAATCTATATTTTGCTCCTTTTTGTTTTATCCATGGTGCTCGGCTTTTATTTAGCCCCTACAGTGATCAATTATTTAAAGCTTCAGGATGTTGCCCAATCTATAGATTGGGTTGTTATTGGTTTAACAGATGCTTTTCGAGTCTATCTTCAATTTGCGATGGCTTTAGGTATTGTGATTACCTTCCCTTTTGCCTTGTATCAAATCTGGGCCTTTGTCAGTCCAGGATTGACAGTGAAGGAAAGAAGGGTCACATTAAGCTATATCCCAGGAGGAATCCTGCTCTTTATTATTGGACTGTCCTTCGGTTATTTTTGGCTTTTTCCTTTTGTGGTCGGGTTTATGATGAATATTGCGGAGCAGCTTGGGGCGCAGGAAATGTATGGAATGGCTAGTTATTTTAGCTTCTTATTTACCTTAATTATCCCTTTTGGCTTCTTGTTTCAAATGCCTTTGCTCATGCTGTTTTTGACCAGGTTAGGAGTTGTCAATCCAGTATTGTTAAGGAAGATAAGAAAATTTGCGTACTTTGCTCTTTTTGTCATTGCAGCGATTATTACGCCGCCTGATTTGTTATCCCATCTTTTTGTCACACTGCCGCTGATCATTTTGTATGAGGTGAGTATTCTACTTTCTCATCTCTCCTATAAGAAAATGGTTAGGGCTCAAGAAGAAGAGCTCAGCAATGAAAGATAATAGATGAATGACAGATAAGAAGGATCGAATGAAGATAGAGCATTGAGAAAGATAAAATACGATACCCGTCTAAAAGAAGGTACACCTGCGTATAATGGTAGGGTGTATCTTTTTTTGTTTACATAAAGGAAATGAACGGCAAACGTAGAACAAAAAAATAGAAAATTATAGAGAAAAAAATGAAAAATATACTTGCAAAGTTTAGGAAAAATGAGTATTATATGAATTGTTAGCACTCGGTATGAGTGAGTGCTAATTAAAATAAAAAATAAAAACCAAATCCATAAAGGAGGGCGTTTTCAATGTTAAAGCCATTAGGAGACCGTGTTGTACTAGAAGCGGTTGAGAAAGAAGAAACAACAGCAAGTGGGATCATACTTCCTGATTCTGCGAAAGAGAAGCCACAAGAAGGGAAAGTAGTCGCTGTAGGTAGTGGACGTTATGAGAACGGACAACGCGTGGCTCTAGAAGTGAAGGAAGGCGACCGAGTGATTTTCTCTAAATACGCTGGTACAGAAGTGAAAGTAGGAGACAAAGAGCTTCTTATTATGCGTGAAAGTGATATATTAGCCGTATTAAGCTAATTGGTTGCAAAAACAAGACAATTCAAATGAACTTCTATTTGAATGAAGTTACATATTATTAAGGAGGCTGAATACGATGGCAAAAGATATTAAATTCGGTGAATCTGCTCGTCGTGCGATGTTACGCGGAGTAGACGCTTTAGCTGACGCTGTTAAAGTTACATTAGGACCAAAGGGTCGTAATGTGGTATTAGAAAAGAAATTTGGATCTCCGTTAATTACAAATGACGGGGTAACAATCGCAAAAGAAATCGAGCTTGAAGATGCATTTGAAAACATGGGCGCTAAGCTAGTAGCTGAAGTAGCCAATAAAACAAATGACGTAGCTGGTGACGGTACAACGACTGCGACCGTTTTAGCTCAAGCGATGATTCGTGAAGGGTTAAAGAACGTAACTGCAGGAGCAAATCCTATGGTTGTGCGCAAAGGGATTGAGAAAGCGGTTCGTGCTGCTGTAGAAGAAATCTCTGCTATTTCTAAGCCAATCGAAGGAAAGGCATCTATTGCTCAAGTAGCTGCTATTTCTGCTGCGGATGACGAAGTAGGTCAATTAATTGCAGAAGCAATGGATAAGGTTGGTAATGACGGTGTTATCACTGTTGAAGAATCTAAAGGATTCGTTACTGAACTTGAAGTTGTAGAGGGAATGCAATTTGATCGTGGTTATGCATCTCCATACATGGTAACAAATACAGATAAGATGGAAGCTGTCTTAGACAATCCATATATCTTAATCACAGATAAAAAGATCGCTAGCATCCAAGAGATCTTACCTATGTTAGAGCAAGTCATTCAACAAGGAAAGCCTCTATTAATTGTGGCTGAAGATGTTGAAGGAGAAGCTCTTGCTACTTTAGTTGTGAACAAACTACGTGGTACATTCAATGTAGTAGCTGTTAAAGCTCCTGGCTTTGGTGACCGTCGTAAAGCAATGCTAGAGGACATCGCTATCTTAACTGGTGGTGAAGTAATCACAGAAGATTTAGGATTAGACCTTAAATCTGCTAACGTATCTCAATTAGGTCGTGCGAGCAAGGTTGTGGTGACAAAAGAAAACACAACGATCGTTGAAGGTGCTGGATCTTCTGATCAAATCGCAGGTCGCGTGAAGCAAATCCGTTCTCAAATTGAAGAAACTACTTCTGAATTTGACAAGGAAAAACTTCAAGAGCGCCTAGCGAAGCTTGCTGGTGGAGTAGCGGTAATCAAAGTAGGTGCTGCTACTGAAACAGAATTAAAAGAGAAGAAACTTCGTATTGAAGATGCTCTAAACTCTACTCGTGCAGCTGTTGAAGAAGGAATCGTAGCTGGAGGAGGAACAGCTCTAGTGAACGTAATTTCTGCTGTACAAAAAGTAGAAGCAACTGGTGACGAGAAGACAGGTGTAAACATCGTTCTTCGCGCTCTAGAAGAGCCAGTTCGTCAAATCGCCGACAATGCAGGTCTAGAAGGATCTGTAATCGTTGAAAGATTGAAAAAAGAGCCTGTAGGAATCGGCTTCAACGCTGCTACAAGTGAGTGGGTCAATATGATGGAGCAAGGAATCGTAGACCCTGCAAAAGTAACTCGCTCTGCCCTTCAAAATGCAGCATCCGTATCAGCTATGTTCTTAACAACAGAAGCTGTTGTAGCTGATAAGCCAGAAGAAAACGCTGGTGGCGGAATGCCTGACATGGGCGGCATGGGTGGAATGGGCGGCATGATGTAATAAACATCATAAAGCCTTGACATATAAGGGTTTTTAAGTGGAATAAAGATAAATACTCATACTTTTGCTCATAGCAAGCAAAATATGCTCACTTTTTTCACAAAACAATCTTATCAGAGAAGGTCTTTCATCAGTTTACTGAACTGGTGGGAGGCCTTTTCTTCCTTATTAGCGTAAATATTCATTGTCGTGTTTATGTCTGTATAGCCTCAACTCTGCTGAATCTCCTTTACTCCCACACCGGCTTCAATTAAGAGAGATGTATGTGTAAATGAGGGGTAATGTTATTAATGGAAGTAATTCCCCAATACGCAAACCAGTATAGGTTTTTATTCAACTGATTTTTTATTGGAATCTTTTTCTAAAAATTCTCTAAAATTATCTCCCCAATCACAAATGGAAGTTACAACGGGTTCTAGAAGTAAACCAATTTCACTTAGTTGATACTCTACTTTAGGAGGTACAACCGGGTATACAACTCTAGTAATTATATTATCCTCTTCTAATTCCCTTAATTGTCTAATTAACATACGTTGATTGACATCGGAAGGTATTTTTGTATTTCACTTAACCTCAATGGAGATTGTCGGAGTAAACACCATATAATTGCTATCTTCCAACGACCACCTATTACTGATAAGGCCAAATCTTTGCTCGTGAAGAACGTTTTATCTTTATAGGTAATTTCCATATTATTACGATCTCCTTCTATTGTAATATGTTTATAGTGACAAAAAAGTCAGTATTGTTCCATTAATTCTAATGTGTAATTATATAAATTGTAAATACCATAAAACAAGGGAAAGAAGGGATTTATTTGAAAAGTAGAGCTGCTGTTGCATTTGGAGCAGGAGAACCACTTAAAATTGTAGAAATCGATGTAGAAGAACCAAAAGCCAAAGAGGTATTAGTAAAAATACTTTATACATCAGTCTGTCATACAGATGCTTTTACATTATCAGGTGATGATCCCGAAGGTATATTTCCTGCTGTACTAGGTCATGAAGGTGCGGGTGTTGTCGTTGCTGTAGGGGATGAAGTGACTTCAGTAAAACCAGGAGACCATGTTATTCCGCTATACACAGCTGAATGTGGAGAATGTAAATTCTGTCGTTCTGGTAAAACAAACTTATGTAGTGCCGTACGAGAAACTCAAGGTAAAGGTTTAATGCCTGATGGAACCACTCGTTTTTCTTATAATGGAGAACCTATTTATCATTACATGGGAACGAGTACATTTAGTGAATATACAGTTGTTTCTGAAGTCTCTTTAGCAAAAATTGACCCAGAGGCGCCACTGGATAAAGTTTGTCTATTTGGATGCGGTGTTACTACAGGGATTGGGGCTGTACACAACACAGCAAAAGTAGAAGAAGGAGCAGTGACAGCCGTATTTGGTCTTGGCGCTATTGGATTAGCGGTTATTCAAGGGTTAGTTCAAGCAAAAGCAAGCCGAATTATTGCTATTGACTTAAATGAGGATAAGTTTGAACTCTCTAAAAAAATGGGAGCAACTGATTTTATCAATCCATCTAAATTTGATAGACCTATTCAAGAAGTCATTGTTGAAATGACAGATGGTGGAGTCGATTATAGTTTCGAGTGTATCGGGAATGTTGAAGTCATGAGATCTGCTCTTGAATGTTGTCATAAAGGATGGGGCGAAAGTGTTATTATCGGTGTAGCAGGTGCAGGGAAAGAGATTCAAACACGCCCATTCCAATTAGTAACTGGACGGGTATGGCGTGGATCAGCTTTTGGTGGAGTAAAAGGAAGAACGCAGCTGCCAGGAATGATTGAAGATTATAGGAATGGTAAAATTGATCTAGATTCGTTTATCACCCACCACTTAAACTTTACAGACATCAATGAAGCGTTTGACTTGCTTCATAAGGGCGAGTCCATCCGTACAATTTTAACATATGGAGAGTGAGAAAGTGAGTCTTAAACGTATTGAAAAACGTCGCTCTTTCGGTGGAGAACAATGTAAATATACTCATTATTCAGAACATTTAAAATGCGAGATGACATTTAGTATTTACTTACCATCAAATACAGAAAAGAAAAAAATTCCTCTTATTTGGTGGTTGTCTGGTTTAACATGTACGGATGATAATTTTAGTCTAAAAAGTGGATTTCAACGATTGGCTGAAAAACATCAAGTGGCCGTTATTATTCCAGATACTTCCCCACGTGGAGAACATGTGGCTAATGATGACGGATGGGATCTTGGAAAAGGTGCAGGTTTTTATGTAAATGCGACACAAGATCCGTGGGCAAAGCATTATCACATGTATTCGTATATAGTAGATGAGTTAACCGCGATTGCGTCAACATTGGTACCTCATTTTTCAGGAGATGAAAGCATAATGGGCCACTCAATGGGTGGTCATGGCGCTTTAGTGATTGGCATGAAAAATGCGACAAGGTTCAAAGCAATTTCTGCCTTTTCTCCTATTTTAAGTCCTAGTAGAGTCCCATGGGGAATAAAGGCTTTCTCCGCTTATTTAGGTGAAGATCAAGCTTCTTGGAAAGAATGGGATGCTTCAGAATTGGTCAAAGAGGCCGGCATGCTCCTATTCTCATTACGCAAGGAACTGAAGATGATTTTTATCCAGAACAATTAGATGAAACTTATTTTTTAAAGAATGCTCAGAAAAATAATCAAGTAGTACATTATCAGAAAATGGAAGGTTATGATCATAGCTATTTCTTTATAGCTACTTTCTTAGAGGACCATTTCTCTTTCCATATGAAGTACTTAAGATAATTCAATTATTTTTATGACCCATTTAGTCGTGTTAAACGGGAATTAATTCGATAAATGGTTAATTGGGGGGGGGGGAGAGCAACTATGGATTTTAAAACAATGTTAGCCAATGACCGTGTGAAATCATACTTATTAAAAGCCCGTTATGGGATTGAAAAAGAAAGTCATCGAGTTGACTTGTCGGGAAATTTGGCTAAAACAGATCATCCTAAGAGCATAATGTTAAAAGATGATCACCCATATATTCAACGAGATTTTTCAGAAACACAAATGGAATTAATCACACCTGTTACGGAGACATTAGAGGATCTGTTTAATTACTTAGCAGCGATCCATGATGTTGCTTATCGTTCTATGGATGAGAATGAAATGCTATGGCCATTAAGCATGCCACCACAGTTGCCAGAAAAAGAAGAAGACATTGTGATTGCGAAATTGGAAAATGTCGAAAATGTTCGATATCGTCAAACTTTATCGCAATCTTATGGCCGTCGCAAACAAATGGTTAGCGGAATTCACTTCAACTTTGAATTCGGCGAAGAGTTGATCCAAGCATTATTTAGCTTACAATCGGAGATAAAAGATTACCAACAGTTTAAAGCGGAAATTTATTTAAAGGTTACAAGAAATTATTTACACAACCGATGGTTAGTAACTTATTTTTATGGGGCTTCTCCGCGTAGTGAAAAGAATTTTTTTGAATATAATTCTTTGGATGATGCCGTAAGAAGCATTAGAGGTAGTAAATACGGTTATGCCAATTCTGATGATGTTAAAGTGTCGTATAGTAGTATACAGAACTATCTAACAGATCTTTCTTTGATGGTGAAAAGAGGGCTTCTATCAGAAGAAAAGGAATTTTATGGACCTATTCGTTTAAGAGGTGGGCATCATGTTTCAGATTTAGAAGATCACGGTGTTCATTATATTGAATTGCGCAATATAGATTTAAATCCTTTTGACACATATGGAATTAGTTATGAACAAGTAGAATTTCTCCATCTTTTCCTACTGTATTTACTATGGAAAGATGAAGGAGATCATTGTGATGAATGGGTAAAAATGGGTGATTTTTATAATGAGATAGTGGCTCTTGAGCATCCATTAGCGCATATACAATTTGCAATAGAAGCTAAAAAGATGATTGATGAGATGGAACATTTAGTCGAAAGCTTAGATTTACCTGTTACTGATACGTTATTTGTTCATCTGAGAGAAATGCTGATGGATCCAAGCAAGACTTTAGCCGGAAGACTTTATAAAGAGAGTGAAAAAAGCAGTCAAAGTCAAGTGGCTACGTCAATTGCTAAAGAAAATTATAAAAAATCATGGGATAAGCCTTATCAATTAGCAGGTTTTACTGATATGGAGTTGTCCACCCAGATTTTAATGTTTGATTGCATACAACAAGGAATCCAAGTAGAAATTTTGGATCGACAAGATCAATTTTTGAAGCTGAAATTAAAAGATCATGTTGAATATATAAAAAATGGAAACATGACAAGTAAAGATAATTATGTGTCCACTTTAATTATGGAAAATAAAACAGTAACAAAGAAAATTCTACACCAACATGGATTTCGAGTGCCTAAGGGTGAGGAGTTTCAAACAATCGATCAAGCTTTACGATCCTATCATTTATTTTCTACTAAGCCTTTTGTTGTGAAGCCGAAAACAACAAACTATGGATTAGGAATATCAATCTTCAAAGAATGCGCAAATTACGAGGATTATCAAAAGGCACTCACGCTAGCATTTAAAGAAGATTCATCTGTATTAATAGAAGAATTTATTAATGGAACAGAATATCGATTTTTTGTGTTAAATGATAAAGTTTATGCTGTTTTATTACGAGTTCCTGCGAATGTTAAAGGGGACGGTAAACATACCATCCAAGAGTTAGTAGATCAAAAGAATCGTGATTCGTTAAGAGGAAGAGACCATCGAACGCCTTTAGAAAGCATCCAATTGGGGGAATTGGAGAACCTTATGCTTAAAGCTCAAGGATATGGAATAGATTCCATTCCGCGAGAGGGTGCAATCATCTATCTGCGTGAAAACTCCAATATTAGTACAGGTGGAGATTCGATTGATGTGACCGATCAAATTCCTGATGATTATAAAAAAATAGCAGTGGATGCGGTAGCTGCACTCGGGGTAAAAATTTGTGGGATTGATTTGATTATTGAAAATACAGAAGTTCCTGCAGCCCATAAAAACGCTTATGGAATTATTGAAGCGAACTTTAATCCATCCATGTATATGCATATTCATCCACATAAAGGAAAATCACGACGATTAACCATGCATATCATCCATTATTTATTCCCCGAACTATTACAAAATCAGGAATTACAGCCAGTCAAACGAGTACGACTAGTAAAAAACGGATTTACAACGGCAAGCTGTTGAATGACAATAAGGTTATTTAACTTCATTGGGCATAAGTTACCTCGCCCTGAGGAGGGGCGTGGTAAAATAATATGGAGACGAGATTGAGGAATGATTGCCACTTATGAGGAAAATGTAGTTAGCAAGCAGCACTATTTTAGTCAACCACTCAGTCAAATTGCAAAAGCCCTTCAATTTTAGCCAATATAACATCTGCGGCTTCCACTGCGCCACCAGCCTTTTGGAAGCTTACAGAAAGCTTCTGTGCATTATCCAGATACGTTTTATCTGAAAGGATTTTAGCGACTGCTTTTGATAGATGTTTTGGTTTGTTTCCTTTCAATTTGACTCCAGCACCAAGTACTTCAGCTCGGTCAGCCACTAGTCTTTGTTCACTATGGAGCGGAAATAAAACCATTGGCACCCCATAGTACAGACTTTCACTCACACTATTCATTCCACAGTGCGTAATAAATACATCTGCCTTCTGCAACATGGCAATTTGGTCAACATAGTCCTTCACAGAAAAATTCTTTGGTATCCTGCTAAGAGAGGCAATCTCTGTTTTTTCACCAACAGACATCACAACTTCATAAGGACTGTCTACGAATGCTTTCATACAATTTTGGTAAAAATCTTTATTTTGATTAAGCACAGTACCTAATGAAATATAGATGAGTTTTTGATCTTTTCTATTTCTCCTCGGATCTAATAACTGAGGAGATTTTCTAATGGAAGGACCGACAAAGGCATAGCGATCAGAAAAGCTTTCCGCCATAGGCTGAAACTCCTTCGTCGTATAGACAATGGTATCCGTTTCATTATCATTCTGAACAATAGAAACAAAACCATCAACTTCATACCCATGGGATCGTAGCAATTTCATTTTTTTATTCATTCGCGGTATTCCCAAGAGCATATTCACTATTTCTTTAAGGCCGCGTCTCATCAGTTTTGCGGTGTGCTTGTTAAAGGCGAAGGTTGTTGTTGAACAGATGTATGGGATTCCTAATTTCTGAGCAAATAACTTCCCCCAAAAGCATAAGGAATCAGACACGATACAATCTGGCTGAAATGCTCTTAATTCAGCACAGACCTTTTCATCCAAGGCGATGGTCGTATCGACAATCATTTCAATTAATGCTGCAAAATCCTTGCCAACTTTATGCTCCAATTCTTGTTGAGATACCGGGGGTAAGAATTCATCACAAGGAATAAATTTGGCACCGATGCGCTCTATTTTTTCTTTAAACTCTAAAAAGGAGTAATACCATACTTCATGCCCTCGGTTAACTAATTCCTCTACCACAGGAAGGGTTGGATTTGTATGACCATGAGCTGGGATCGAAAAAAATGCAATTTTATTCATACTATTCCTCCTCTAGCAATTCAGCCTTTCGGATCATATCGGCAAACTCTAAGAAGTCTTCACTTTTTAGGATGGCAATTCCCCTGGTAGCATCCTCCCCTAAAATAACAAGCTTATCGCCAGCATGAATCTGATACATTTCTCGTGCCTGTTTTGGAATAACAATCTGTCCGCGCTCTCCCACCTTTACAACCCCAAAGAAGTGTTTGCCCTTGGGACCAAGCTGTTCGACCTCTGCCTCACTCATATTACTGGATAATTGATCCAAGGTAACTTGAAAGAGATCGGCTAACATTTTACATTTATGAATATCAGGCAATGCCTCTCCATTTTCCCACTTTGCCACAGTCTGACGAGATACGTTGATTCTTTCAGCTACTATTTCCTGACTCATTTTAAGCTTTTTACGTAAAATACGAATATTCATACCAATCATATCTTCAGCTCCTCTATGATTCATAGTATAGAAGCCATCGGATAAAGTCTATCAACAAACCGCAACATTTTATGTTAAAAATAGTGGCAAGATAATACAAAATAATTCTAGTAAGATTAAATTTATGTAATAAACCTTTTTATAGAAGCGTCCCTTAAATTCATGTAAAATATCAACATATATCCATATTATGTGGTAATTAAAGTTGGTGAGGTGATTTTGAATGCGTACTTGGATAAAAATGATAACTCTCATAGTATGGGTGTTTTTGATTTCCTACTTATCATCTGTGTATGAGGTACCTAAAAACATCTACTATCTCATCATTGTTGGACCGTTAATGTTTGGAGGAGCTTTTTTAATCGATTATCTTTTTGATAGAAAAGGGAAAAGTGATAAAAAAGTTAGTTGACGAAAAATCGCATATTTGTTAAAACTAAAATAGACTGACGGTCGGTCTATTTTAGTTTTATAGAAGGATGAGAATGAGCATGAGAATTTTAAAAGACCCAGAAGAAAGAAAAAAGGAAATCTTGGATACTGCAGAAGAATTGTTTGTAATAAAAGGTTATTCAACGACAACAGTGAATGATATTCTTCGAGGTGTTGGTATTGCAAAAGGTACATTTTATCACCATTTTGAGTCAAAAAAAGAGGTGTTAAATGCCATTGTGATGCGTTTTATTCAACAGGGGGTGGAAGCAGCGGAAACTATCGCAATGGATACGACGAAAAAAGCAAATGAAAAAATCTTTGACATTTTATTATCACAGAATAGAGCAAATAATTCGCAAAAAACGAAAATGGTAGACCAATTACACCAAGTGAATAACGCAGAAATGCACCAAAAAAGTTTAGTAGAAACAATCCTTCAATTAACACCTGTTTTAACAAAGGTGATCGAACAGGGAATCGAGGAAGGTGTTTTTAATACACCATACCCAAAGGAAACGGTAGAGTTTTTGCTCGTTTCTTCCCAGTTTTTATTTGATGAAGGAATTTTTCAATGGAGCCAAGAAGAGCTAATTCAAAAAGTGATGGCTTTTACACATTTGATGGAAACATCACTAGGGGCAAACAAGGGGACGTTTACGTATATACAAGATTTATTGCATCAATCTTATGAAAATCATTTCAATGAAGGGTAAGGAAAATAGGATGCTCAGTAAAATAATGAGAAAAGATCTTAATAGAAAGAAAACGATCACGCTAACTCTTATTATTTTCATTATGCTATCATCAATTTTAGTATCGACTGGGAGTAGTATGATTAGTAAACTTTACCATTCCATTGATCATTTGTTTACAAATTCAAAAACACCGCACTTCGTCCAGATGCATGCAGGTGATTTGGATCAAGCAGCACTAGAGAATTGGGCACAGTCACATGATCTTGTCAAAGACTATCAATTGGTGGAGATGGTCAATATCGATGGGGCAAATATTATCATTGGTAAAAATAGTGAGCCAGAGACAAATAGTGTCATGGACATTAGCTTTGTCAAGCAAAACGGGAGATTTGACTACTTATTAACGTTAGAAAATAATATTGCATACGTTTCCCCAGGTGCAGTAGGTGTTCCAATTTACTACTTGCAAAGAAACGATTTAAAACTAGGTGACACATTAGTCGTTTCAAATGGCTCATTGCAGATGTCTTTTACGATTACTCATTTTGTAAGAGATTCGTTAATGAATCCATCAGTCGTTCACTCGAAACGTTTTTTACTTCACGAGAATGATTATGAAACAATGAAAAATACTTTTGGAGAAATCGAGTACTTGATAGAATTTCTGTTAACAGATTTAAGTAAAAGGAATACATTTATACAGCAATATGAAGCGGCTAGTCTACCGAATAGTGGTCCTACCATCGATTATCAAGCATTCCAGCTATTAAACGCGCTATCTGACGGTATTGTCGCAGTTGTTATCATCTTAGTAAGCTTCTTACTCATCGTTATTGCAAGTCTTTGTTTACGCCTCACCATATTATCCACCCTAGAAGAAGATTACCAAGAGATTGGAGTCATGAAAGCAATTGGTTTACACGAGCATTTTATAAGAAATGCTTATTTAATTAAATACATATTTATTGCTGGACTGGCAAGTTTATTGGGCTATTTTATCTCTCTATTCACTAGTCAATTACTTACGAGTAATATTGTCCTTTATTCTGGTAGCCCAGAGGGGGATATTCTTTCCTATATTATCTCATTTTTCGGTGCAATGATTGTCTTTTTGATAATTGTCTTATTCTGTAGGTTTACGCTGCGAAGATTCCAGAAAGTATCGGCGGTAGAAGCGTTACGTACAGGTCATTTAGGTGATACAAAGCTAATTAAAAGATTCTCCCTAAAGAAAACAAGATTATTAGATGTAAATAGTTTTCTTGGAATAAATGATATTTTTAGTCGTTTAAAAATGTTCATTTTATTATGTGTCGTGTTTATCATTTGTAGCATCGTCATTATTGTACCAGTGAATTTCTATCATACGATTCAATCTCCTCATTTTATTTCTTATATGGGGATTGGTAAATCTGACATAAGAATAGATTTGCAAAAATCTGAGGATATTCTAGAACGATTTAACAAGGTTGTCAGCTATCTAGAAACAGATCCGGATGTGGATACATACTCACCACTTATTACTTCCCGTTTTCAAGTGCGTAATAGTGCTGGCGTTTTTGAAAATATTAGTGTAGAAACAGGAAACTTGTCGATTTTTCCGCTTGAATATTTAGAGGGAAGAGCACCGATGAATGAACAAGAGATTGTGCTTTCTTATATAAATGCAAATGATTTGGAGAAATCCGTTGGAGATTCGCTTCTGTTACAACTCAATAGCGATGGCAGTGAGAAAGAGGTTGTGGTGACGGGTATTTACCAAGATATCACTAATGGTGGAAGAACAGCAAAAGCAATATTCTCACCTAACTATGAATCAGTCCTATGGTATGTCGTTAGTTTAGATTTAAAAGACGATATAGCTATATCGAAGAAACTAACAGAATACACGAAGGAGTTCTATCCTTCAAAAGTCACCTATATACAAGAATATTTATCACAAACATTAGGGGATACGGTGCAACAAGTGAGAATTTTAACAATGGCGGCCATCGTCATTGGTCTAGCCATTTCTATTCTGATCACGACATTATTTGTCAAGATGGTAATCGCAAAGGATGCAGCGCAAATTGCTATTAAACGATGCATCGGCTTCTCCGTAAAGGATATTCAATTACAATATGTTGTTGGAATGTCGTTTCTAATGATTGTGGGAATTATGGTCGGCACATTCCTAGCGAATGTAGGAGGGGAGCGTATTGTAAGTGTGTTCCTGTCGTCGATGGGTATTTCTCGATTAGAGTTTACGATTCATCCGATTCGGGCGTATATAGTTTGTCCGTTCATACTTATTTCAAGTGTCGTTGTTACGACTATTCTTAGCACAGGATCAATAGAAAAGATTAAGCTATCTCATGTAAACAATGACTGACGGGGGGAGGTAATGATGAAGATACTAGAAGCAAAAGGATTGACGAAGATATATGGTGGCAAAAAGCAATCGGTCGCAATCTTAAAAGACATTAATCTTGCTATTTCACAAGGAGAATTTATTTCCATTATGGGTCCTTCCGGATCTGGAAAGTCAACCTTACTCTACAACATCAGTGGGATGGATAGAATGTCTAGTGGGAGTGTTTTACTAAATGGAAAAGAGCTGTCATCACTTACAGAAAAGGAATTAGCGCATTTAAGACTATATTATATGGGCTTTATTTTTCAACAAATACATCTGTTAAAAAATCTATCTATTTTTGATAACATCGTTCTTTCCGCATATTTAGCGAAAAAAGACAAAAAAGAAGCAATTGATAAACGAGCAAAGGAGTTGATGAAGAAAACCGGGATTATTCATTTGAAAAATAATGATATAATGGAGGTGTCAGGCGGACAGCTTCAACGTGTGGCTATTTGTCGAGCGCTTATTAATGAGCCAGAAATTCTTTTTGGTGATGAGCCTACTGGGGCATTAAATTCCACATCTGCAAGTGAAGTTTTAGATATATTAGCAGATTTCAACGATCAGGGAACAACGATTATGCTTGTCACGCACGATGTAAAAGTAGCTGCTAAAACAGAACGAGTGATCTATATGCTGGACGGTGACATTGTTGGCGAGAAGCATTTAGGGAAATATCAACGCCAAGAGCAAGAATTAAGGGCAAGAGAGAACAATCTTTCTCGTTGGTTGATGGGAATGGGCTTTTAGGGAGGAAGTATGTCAAAATTATGCCTTCGTTAACTAGTTTCAAACAGCTAAAAAGAATTAGAATTGCCCAGCGTGAATAAAAAGATCCATTCTATGACCGTCGTTACTAGTTACATAGACTTTCCAGGTACCCTCCATTCCTTCGCCGTCTTTCATGGTAAAATTTCTAGTTGAAGACGTTCCAGGTTCAATCGTCACATAACCGAAATCTTGATTATTGTCAGTGCGCTCTACTATGAATCTGACGCTTTTGGAGCTGTGGTTATTTTTTACACAAATGTTTAATTCTTTGCCGTTGCCAGGTGCAAGCGTAAAGTGCTTCTGAAAGGAGGGCCCCTGTAGGGTGACATTGTCAATCACTTTAACGTTATAAGGTGCAATTTCTGGCTCACTAGATGAAAGAATTTCTATAGCTTCTCCAAGTTCAGTACCAAGTGACGGTTCAAAAGTAGAAGGATTTTCAACAGTTGGGGTTCCCATAGGATTTAGCGGTATGTTCTTCATTCTTTATCTTTTTGATAGAAAAGTGAAAAGTGATACAACTGCTCATTAATCGTTTTATTCCGTGTTTTTTTAAATTTAACAGATAAATCAAAGAACGTAAAAAAATAGCTCTTAAAATGCTACTAGAGGGATTGTCGTCTAATAAATGCTCATTTTTTTGCTCATAGTATTTTTATATTTTATTAAACGATATTATATAAATATTAGAAAAAGTAGTTATAACGGCATTTTATTGAAAGTTATTCTTTATACTTTTTGCAAATGATAAATGGGCGGCATGATGTAGGGCTTTTAAGCCAAGCATCTGAGAAATAGTTAAAGCTATTTTTCACCCTTTCTGAGAACCAGTCACGTAAATGATTTACTTCTAAAGTATAGACTACTTCCTAATTTTAAGGAGGTAGTCTTTTTATGGTGTTAAAATTTGTTTAGGGCAATCATATTCCTTCTGATGATACTTATTTTTGATGTTCAAAACAATATATCTTCCCATCAAATCGGTTCTTGTTTGATAAACAAAAGGCTTTTATCTTTGCCGAAACAACCTTTCCGCATTTGTCACAATTAACAACTTCTGTAGATGCATTAGCATCAACTTTCTGATCTTTCAATTCATTTATCTTCTCAACATGTTGTTCTCTGGTACTTGGGTCGGTTATGTTAGCCTTACTTAGCACATTATACATATGTATGATTACTTCATCTGAAAAAAGCGCTGATAAATTCAACATCTTAATGATATTAATCTTTCTGGCAATAAAATCTGATAACTCCGTATCATAGACAATCAAATCATTAGATTGTATCTTTCTCAATTCCTCATTCACTTTAAATGTAGCCCTTCTGTTGAATGAAATCATTGATACAACGTTAGTATCTTCTACACCATCTAAAAAAGATTTTACAGCTAGTATATGCCCATAATTTTGATTAAAAGGGTTTAACATTGGGAACTTTCCATTAACAGACCATTTGGCTCTATTCCTGTCTCCGTAGATTGTACCAGCATAGTTTTTTGTCTCAATCACGAAGATTGCATAGGGAGTAAGTACAATATGGTCAACTTGTGAGTATCCAGATTTTGATTTTTTATTTGGAAGTAATACATCACTTAAATATCTGTAGTTCTTGGGTAGTTGGTCAAGTTGAATATCGATTTTGTACTCTCCTAGTTCACCAATTCTTGTCGGTGCAACTTTTGTCTTTTCTTTCTTTGTTACTGGTTTTGGACTAACTTTTTCTTTTATATCATTCTTCAAAAGCTTCGAAATTAGCTTACTAAACATTAAAGAAACCCTCCTAATTCCTTGAATCTGAGTTGGATCTGAGCCAATATTTTGGACGCAAAAAAGTTAAGTTTTAAGCAACTAGCTTATAGTAATCTTCAATAGCCTGTGGAGTCATAAAGCCAAGGCGATCATGTATTATTAGGGCATCCCTTTCGACTGAAGGATTGTGCATAGTTTGTCAATTCAGTGCTAGTGTACTGTGCCCCTAAATCGAAGATAAGATTGTAAGTATGGTTGAATTAAGAGAAGATTTTATATTTACAGTATATATTCATATAATGCTTTTAAAAAGATAAATAAATATCAAGTAGACCACCCTGAAAAAACAGGTGTGGCCTACTTGATATTTATTTAGATAACCCCTTCATTCAGCAAGCCATTGTAAAAGATCGTCAATCTTCATCATATTAGCTGTAATGGCCCCAGACTGCCAGTGAGTTCTTTCCGCCATATATACTTGTCCCTTCTTAACAGCTGGTAAAGACCTCCACATGGAGCTATCAAGCAATTTTATTGCTTCTTTATTTTCCTCTGATGACCACGTGCCATTAGAAGGAAAAATAATAATATGATCAACATCAAGCTCAGGAATCTTCTCTTCTGAAAGGGCAGCACTAAAATCATCCATATCTTTGACAAGCTGATGCGGTGTTAGCCTAATTCTTCATAAATTTGGCTGATATATCTGTTCTTTATGCCAAACAGACGAAGAGCTTTATTTCCTATATCTATTCGGACAACGGCGACCGTTTCACCACCGACCTCTTTTTCTAAAATGCTTTTTGCTTCAGCGATTTTTTGTTCATATTGGTTCAACACACTGACAGATTTTTCAGGAATCCCTAACACTTCTGCTATTGTTTCTAGAATTTCTGATGGGCTATCGAGAATTGCTTCAGGCAACCTGTAAGTCGGAGCCACTTTGGAATACATCTCATATTTGGCAGAATCCACTCCTCCATCAACAAAAATCAAATCTGGACTAGCTTCCAGCAAAACTTCTATATTTCCAGTTATATCGAATTTAGGGGCGTTCAAATTTAAATAATCTTGTGTTCCCCATTCTGGATGGTACCACTGTACAACGGGTGTTACTCCTAAAGCCAATAAATAATCCTCAAGATAAATCCCTGCTACTCGCTTTGGATTCGCTGGTATTTCTACTTCTCCAAACTCATCCTTAACAACTCGCGTTTCAGCTGATTCTTTATTAGAAGACTGCTCTATATCTTGCTGTGACGTCTGTGACGTCGAACCCTCCTTGCTTCCACACCCTACAAGTCCGATAGCCAATACAAACAATACGGCAATGATGACAAAAAACTTTTGATGCGATTTTGCCATATTCACTCACTCCTATACTAAAAATTAACGAAAGGAAATTATGATAATCATTCTCATTTCATTTATAAACATTGTATATATCTATATATGGACTAGCAATTCACATTCTCTACAATTTTCTTATACAAACTTGAGAAGAGCATTGAACAACTCTCTTATTATCTCTATACTAAAAATGATAATCATTATCGATTTGCAGTGTTAGAAATGAAGGGAGAAGCAATAATAGAGATGGTTCAGCCTACTTGGTTTTATATACTAAAAGAGATTCGATATAGAGTCCAACCTCTAGATTGGAAAAATGAAGGAAATATAAGAGATGGTTATACAATGTGGGTGATCACTTCTGGAAGCGGACGGATCATGATGGGTGATTCTAGTATTAATCTAGCTCGTGGAAAATGTGTGATGACTACACCCAATATGGAAATAAGCATGCAGTCGCAGTCCAATCAAGATAATGTAAGCTTTTATCAACTGGATTTCGATGTTTGTAAAGTTAATGGAACAGATCTTGTGAAAGAGATGTCTAAGCAAAGCACTCCGCTTCCTTGTCAAGGAGAAGTGCTATGCCATCCTTTCTCCCAATGTCTTGATTTTCTCGAGGCTATTTATCAACAGCGAAATTCAAGTGACGAAATGGAATTGTTCAATATTCATGTGCGTTTTCAGGAATTGATCCAGTTCATTTTTCAGCAAAATTGTTCGGAGAATAGTAGAGCGAGTAGTATACAGCAGGAAATAAAAAATTCGATTGATTATTTAAAACAACAATATGACAAACCGTGGACAGTAGACCAGCTGGCAGAACTAGCAAGAGTGTCCCGCTGGCAATATACGCGCATGTTTAAAAAAGTAACGGGTCAGGTTCCTCTCCATTATTTAAATGGGATTCGGATCGAGCGAGCTAAGCAATTGCTAGTAAAGACAGATGATCGTTTAATGGATATTGCTCAGAATATCGGGTTTAATAACGAATATTATTTTAATCGCCGATTTAAGCAATCGGTAGGAATATCCCCTGGCCATTATCGCAAAAATCATCGAGAAAGCAATCGTGTCTTTGCTCCATTCCTTGAGGATTTTTTAGTGGCTTTAGGAATTACTCCTGTAGTGCAATGCTTTCATAATGGATGGGGGAAGCAGGATTATCTTGCTTGCACCATATTCCTTTATTTGATGTTGAAACAGAAGATGTGGATGGATTGCTGCCCTATAAGCCTAATCATATTATCTTAGATGGTGGATTTGATAAGTGGATACCGAATGAACGGCTAAGTGAAGTAGCAAAGACTTACAATTTACCCCATCCCGGCGAAGAGTGGCGTAAGATGTTGCATACAGTGCAGAATTACTTGGAAGGAAGAACAATGTACAAGAAATCATTGAGCAATATGAAAATAAAGCAAGAGAGGCTAAGGAAGTATTATGGCACTCCGTTTGTGGTCAAACAGTCGCATTTCTGCGTATTTCAGCCTGTGGCATTAGCTTGTATGGCGGATGTAAACATGGTTATACAGGTCCGATATTGTACAAAGATCTCGGCTTGACACCGCATTCTATTGTACTGAAGCTAGCAGGAAAATCTAGAAAAGTGGCATTAACACAAGAATGGCTGGAACAGCTTGATGCTGATCACTTGTTTATCACGTTTGACAAACGTCATTCTAATACAGATGGAGAAGAAAGAAGGATATTAGACTCTCCTTTATGGAAAAGGCTCCCTGCCGTAAAGAATAAGTGTGTATACGAAGTAGACTTTTTGACCTGGATGAATTACGGTGTGATCTCTCATGGAAAAAAAATCGACGATGTACTAAAGGTGTTGGTATAGCGTTTCCTTTTTTTGGCACCTATCGTTTAATGAGAAAATCCTCCATCCGTTTACAGAACTGATGGAGGATCTTTTCCATTTCTCCTCGGATCTAATAACTGAGGAGATTTTCTAATGGAGGGACCAACAAAGGCATAGCGATCAGAAAAGCTTTCCGCCATAGGCTGAAACTCCTTCGTCGTATAGACAATGGTATCCGTTTCATTATCATTCTGAACAATAGCAACAAAACTATCAACAAACCGCAACATTTTATGTTAAAAATAGTGGCAGAGAGGGGTCGTTTCATTATGGATGAATTGCCTAATGAGTAGAAACTGCTGAAGCGCGATCTCCCCAACCCAATCGATGTAAGTCTCTTTCCGACCTAAAAAGATTCAGTGTTTGTCCCTCCCAGTTAATGTGCTCATACAATGTAGCCATACTAGTCCCACTTAACGTGACAGAGGAAATTTCATCGTTCCAGTTGCCGAAAATACCCATACTCACTTTTTTTAGATTCTTGTATCCACGACCTGGGCGTAGGTATAGACTAGCGCCTTTCGCGTTGATGTGTTCCCAAAACAGAGTGTGGGGATGATGGGGACCCGTTCCCCCTAATGGGATGTGTAATACAGCGCCACTGCCATCCGGTGTACCTGTTCCAAAACCACCAGCGCGCGGTGTACCTGTATCAAAATGTGTATAGCTCCGGTATCCATATTGCTCGTGGTAGGCTAACTCGAGCCAACTTTTCAACAAGGTTCGATTATCAACGACTAACAAATGATCACCGGCTGGCGCTAAAACAAAATGCAGTTCCTGACCGTTGAAGCGTATGATGTCTTTCGGATCGTGCATGATCCCGTTTAAGACGAAGGGGATCTGTGGCACTCTTTGTACAATGCTTGAGTCTAATTCCTGTGGAGATTCTCTTCGAAATTGCAATGAAGAATAATCAAATCCATGTTGCCTTAGTTCCATAGCTAAATCCTCAATCGTTGCATTTCCCATTGTTATGGCAGAGAGAAGCGACAATGCTCTAATGGGTTGAGGTTCTAGTGAATCTGAATTCACGACTATTCCTCCTCTAGTTCTCGTTATTCTTTATTTTTGTTCAATGCCTACAATATTCATTAGAGTTGGGAAATGTTCTATGGAAATTTAATAACAGTGAGGAGAGAGCCAAGGGATATTGGAGCAAATTCCCCCCCTCGGATGAGGGGGGTGTATATGTTTATACCCTTCAGGACAGGAAGTTTGCACACTGAGATATGATGTGCTTCATGGGGGAAAATCGATTCAATCTACTACAAGCGGCGGTGATCGGCTAAGTTAGTAGAGGGATATACGAAATAACAGGAATAAGTAGAAAAGCTCCCGCTACAATTAATTGTTCCACAGTTAGCTTTTGTACCTTCTTTAGATAAATCATTGTGGACGCGAAGTAGATGGGATAAATGATTCCCAAGATTATTATTATGCCCCATAGAACATGAACAGCTCTATATGTAAAATACTCAATGATTGGAAGTGAGAGCCATTGAAAAACAAGAAAAAGAATGATAGATAACCAAAAACCAAGTGGTAAAAATCGTAGCAAGATATCCTCTCCTTAAAATAAACAATACTCAGTCCAAAATAATTCAATAATCAACTCTGAAGAACACTTCAATTCTCCAGCGTTTAACGTAGGTTACTACTACTTTATCTTCCTATAAACGCAGGGCACCTACAACTGCAATTTGAACATAAAGTTGTTTTTCACTTGAAGTGCATAGGTCACAAAAGTTGAAAGGGCTTACAAAATAAATAGCAAGAAGCATCAGTTTAATGTAAAATAAATACAGGAAGACATCAATTCAGTCTATTAGATGGGTAAGGGGGAATATCATGAATAAGGTAATGCATTCATTTGAAGAAGCCGTTGCATCCATACAAGATGGAGCTACTCTAATGGTTGGGGGCTTTGGGCTTTGTGGTATACCAGAGAATCTAATCCAAGCACTATACCAAAAAGGAGTCAAGGATCTTACCGTGATTTCTAACAATTGTGGTGTCGATGATTTCGGATTAGGGATACTCCTTAAGAATCGTCAAATCAAAAAAATAATCGCCTCTTATGTAGGAGAAAACAAAGAGTTTGAAAGACAGGTTTTGGCTGGGGAAGTTGAGGTTGTCTTAACTCCGCAAGGAACCCTTGCTGAAAAAATCAGAGCAGGTGGAGCGGGAATTCCCGCTTTCTACACTCCAGCAGGCGTAGGAACACCGATTGCTGAAGGGAAGGAAACAAGAGTATTCAACGGCAAAGAGTACTTATTGGAAGAGGCTTTGATTGCTGACTATAGCTTGGTCAAAGCATGGAAAGCGGATGAGATTGGCAACCTGTTCTATGATAAAACAGCGCGTAACTTTAACCCGATGATGGCAGCAGCAGGGAAAATCACCATTGCTGAAGTAGAGGAAATCGTTCCTGTGGGCAGTATCAATCCTGATCATGTGCATACTCCAAGTGTGTATGTTCAAGGAGTAATTAAGGGAACCTTCGAAAAACGGATTGAAAGATTAAAAACACGTACGGTGTAAGGGGGGACGATCGATGAGTTTAACAAGGGAGCAGATCGCACAAAGGGCAGAGCAAGAAATTGAGAACGGATACTATGTGAATCTAGGGATTGGCATGCCCACACTAGTAGCTAACTATATATCTGATAATAAGCAGGTAATCCTTCAATCGGAAAATGGACTTCTTGGAATCGGACCTTACCCACTCGAAACCGAAGTAGATCCAGATTTAATCAATGCAGGGAAAGAAACGGTAACAGCTGTTTCAGGGGCTTCCTACTTCGATAGTTCAGAATCCTTTGCTATGATTCGTGGAGGACATATTGATGTTGCCATCCTAGGTGCCATGGAAGTGTCCGAAAAAGGAGATTTAGCGAACTGGATGATCCCAGGGAAAATGATCAAAGGAATGGGGGGAGCCATGGATTTGGTTCATGGAGCCAAAAGAATTGTTGTGATTATGGATCACGTCAATAAAAATGGAGAGCCCAAGATTCTTAATTCTTGTCAGCTTCCTCTCACGGGAAAAGGGGTCGTCCATCGTATTATTACAGATCGTGCCGTCATCGACGTGACAGAAAAAGGGCTTGTCCTAGTGGAAATAGCAGAGGGATATACCTCCGAAGACATTCAGGCTTCGACCGAGCCAAGCCTCATAATCTCAGATCAACTCAAAACGATGAGAGTCTAGTTTTTTGTACAGGTGCTAGGTGTATAGGTAGTAGAATGGAAAATAGAAGAAGGGTGCCCTAAAAGACGTATTGCTTTTAGACACCCTTTTTTGTCTGAATCATGGTTTAGATCAAGGTCTAGATCATGATCTAGCAAATTTTCCTGCTCTGCTTTTCAACTGTAACAGTAATGGGAGTGGTTCCAATTAATTCACCATCAGCATGGACCGTGCAAGAAGTAGAACTCGTCACCTCTATGTGACGTCCTTCGTGGAGAATAACCCCTTTAAACCGAGTATGCTTTCCCAGAAATACAGTGGCGAATAGGGCGAGGAGCTTCCATTTGCTCACATCATGAAGCACACATAAATGAAGCTTTCCATCATTCACCTTTGCTTGAGGAGTAATGTTCATCCCTCCGCCTAAAAAAGGACTGTTACAGATGGCGATAAGCCAAACATTCGAATAGACAAATGACTGCCCATCCACTTCGACACTTATTTCCTGTGTCTTGTATGAAAACAGAAGTTTAATCGCCATGATAAAATAGGCGAGTCTCCCTAACTGTATTTTATTTAACCAATCTTTATAGCGGGACTCGTTCGTTGCTTTGGCGACATCTGCATCAAAACCAATTCCCAGTCCATTAATAAAGCTTTTCATCGACTCTTTTTTGCGGTTGGAAAACTGATAGCGCCCAATATCTATTTTACGTCCTCCCTTTCCTTTACGTTTAAGGAGAAATTGTAGAGCCTTCAGGGGAGATAAGGGAATAGAGAACCCTCTGGCGAAATCATTGCCGGAGCCAGCTGGAATATAGCCAACAGGTAGAGCTGTGTAATTGGTTAACCCATTAAAAACCTCGTGAATCGTCCCATCGCCACCAACAGCGACAATCGCCTCTAGCTTTTCTTGATGCAATTCAGCGACCTGCTGAGCAATTTCGGAAGCGTGACCGGGATATTTCGTGAAAAAAGAACGGTACTCTACTTTCTTTTTTTCAAGCTCCTGTTTTATTTTATCCCATACCTTTAGCGCTTTTCCGCTGCCTGATATAGGATTAATAATAAAAATATACATTTTCATAAACGGCTCTCCTAGCTATGCTGTTTTAGCTATAAGTTTTAGCTATAATATGAGTATAGTAGAATGTAATTCGGTAGAGTCCGCTTTATTTCCTGCCTAGAGAGTGATGAATGGCAAGAGAAATAATTGGAAAAAGGTAGAACTAAACATTGAAAAAATAGGAAAAGCTATGGTTATAATAGAAGGATAAGAAAAAAATGAAAACTATGAACCTATACTGGAGGAAGACTGATGAGAGAAAGTAAAGAGATTCAGGCATCTTTTGATACGTATCATCCAAAAATGAATGAAGTGATACAAAGTGTTAATAAAGTTATGATCGGAAAAAATGATATGATAGAGCTCGTTTTAGTGGCGATCATGTCAGGAGGGCATGTTTTACTAGAGGATGTCCCTGGGGTAGGAAAAACCATGCTGGTTCGCTCCCTTGCCCGCTCTCTAGGTTGTGAGTTTAAGAGAATTCAATTTACGCCAGATTTATTGCCTTCAGATGTGACGGGGGTATCTATTTATAATCAAAAAGAGCTAAACTTTGAATTTAGGGAAGGACCTATCTTCGGCAATATTATTCTAGCTGATGAGATCAATCGTACTTCTCCCAAGACACAGTCCGCTTTGTTAGAAGCCATGGAAGAAGGAAATATCACGGTGGATGGTGAAACCAGACGTCTGCCTCTACCGTTTAACGTCATTGCGACTCAGAATCCAATTGAATACGAAGGAACCTTCCCGCTTCCTGAAGCACAGCTTGATCGTTTTTTACTAAAGCTGCGCATGGGCTATCCAACTCTGGAAGAAGAGGTCGAAGTGTTGAGTCGTGCTGAGAAATCCCATCCAATTGAGAACGTGCATCCTGTTATTTCTTTATCGGAGCTACAAGAGCTACAAAAAGAAGTG
This sequence comes from Caldalkalibacillus mannanilyticus JCM 10596, assembly GCF_000615945.1. Lineage (GTDB taxonomy): Bacteria > Bacillota > Bacilli > Caldalkalibacillales > JCM-10596 > Bacillus_AT > Bacillus_AT mannanilyticus. The sequence continues at coordinate 7,307 of NZ_BAMO01000007.1, read as the reverse complement.
CGGATGGTTCATGTTGATCATAGCTTAAAAGAATACATGGTGCAATTGACTCAAGCGACAAGAGAGCATCCTAATGTTTATTTGGGAGCGAGTCCTCGTGGATCGCTAGCTTTATTAAGAGCTTCTCAGGCATTGGCTTTTATTCGAGGACGAGAGTTTGTCATTCCAGATGATGTGAAACAATTAGCCCCTTACACACTGGAACACCGCATGATTCTAAAATCTGAATCCAGGTTAAGTGGGGCAACGGTTCAAACCATCTTAGAAGATGTGATGAGTAGAATTAAAGTTCCTATTATAAAAGAGCCTGTAAGGCAATAGGGAAGTGAAGAGATGCTAAACCGATCTTTGCGCGGACTTTTTCTTCTCTGTTTACTAGGGATTATTTTGTTTGTCTTTACCCAATTTCAAGGGGGCTTTGTCAGTTGGTTTTTGTTTTATAGTTTTATCCCCATTGCCCTGTACTCTTTCATTGTGTATTTCCTCGCTTTTCGAGGGATAGAGGTGGAAAGGCAGATTCCCAAGAAGAAAATGACAGCAGGGGAAACATTACAAGTAGAAGTGACCATGAGAAGATCGTTTCCCTTGCCGCTTGTTTATATGCTGATCACAGATCATTTGGATCCCAAATTAGAAGGAAGGCTATTATCCCAAGGGAACCTGATCCATCCTTACAGGGGCGTACCTTTCATACGAAATACGAGATCTTAGAACTGCCAAGAGGTTTGTATCGTTGGAATGAAATAACATTGCAAACAGGGGACCCTTTTGGTTTGATTAAGAAAGAGATGAGCTTTTCACAAGCTGACGAAGTCGTGGTCTATCCAAAGTATCAGGAGATTCGTCAATGGAGAAGTATGAATGAAAAAAATATGGGGATGAATCAGACCGTACATCGCAAAGCAGAGGATGTATCGTTAGTCATGGGAGTCAGGGATTATGCCCCAGGCGATAAATTATCCAGAATCCACTGGAAGGCAAGTGCTAAGATCCAGCAATTGCGTACAAAAGAATTTGAACATCAGGTAACCAACGATTTTATGTTCTTTCTAGATAGAGAACAAGCATCGTATGGAGCCGAGGAGCATCCGTTATTTGAAAGAGCCGTGAGTCTAACGGCTTCTCTAGCGAAATATGCCTTGAAGAATCACTTTTCAACGGGGCTTGTTTCTTATGGAAGCTTCCCATCTACCTTACCGATGACCAAGGATCAGGAGCAGCTATATCGCATTTTTGAACATTTGGCTCGAATTAAGGCAGATGCGACTCTTTCTTTTGCTAAAACCATTCTAAAAGAAGTCGTGTACCTTCCTACAGGAACCACGGTGGTGATCATTTCTCCTCGCCTTGATAAAAAACTAGCTCTTCTTTTAGGTGATTTAAGCTATCGGAAGATCAAGGTGGAGTTCTTTTGGATTCGTGAAAAACAACCACTAACCAACGAAGAACGCAGTCATTTGCAGTTGATGGAAGGTGTTCAAGTCACTTATTATCTTGTGACGGAAGAAAAATTTAGTGAAGTATTATCGGGAGGTGAACGCCATGTTTCGGCATCTCAATAACCCTTCCCATGGAACAACTCCTCTCCAAACCTTTATTTTATTAGCTGGAGCTACTTTTCTCTTTTGGGAATGGCTGAAACCCTTACCCGTGATTTCAACAACGGAAAGTATTACGCCATTTCTGCTCTTTTTTCTTTTTGCTGTGATGGTGAAGGTATTGCGTCTGCCGACGGTTTTAGAAAATCTGTTAGTCGGGTTCTCGATGATCTATTTTTTCCACTATCTCTATCTGGGCGGTCCGTTTTTTTCCTGGAGCTGGGTGGAATACCTAAGCAATGATCTTCTCTATTCTCTCCAGCTACTATGGGAAAGAGACTTTGTCGGGCATTCCTATTATGTCAAAACGATCGTGTTCTACCTGCTGATCTGGGGAATGGCGACGTATCTGTATAGAGCGGTCGTGGTGTATCGGAGATTGTTTGCCTTTTTTCTCTGCACCCTTGTTTATCTTGCCATATTAGATACATTTAGCCCAATGAGGCAGGATGATTCTATTATCCGCACATTTATTGTGGGCTTGGTTCTTTTAGCTTTTCTAGAAATCGTGAAGATCATTCAATCCAATCGAAAGAGCATTGTGTACAGACAATCCTTCCCTTATAAAGGGTTTGTTTTTACCCTTGTGATGATTCTTGTCGTATCATCTCTAGGTATGTAGCCCCTAAAGCTGCTCCAAATTGGCCAGACCCTGCTTCCTTTATCCAGAGCTATGCTGAACATGCAGCTGCTCGAAGTAATGGATCGGGATTGGTTCAACGAGTAGGATATAGCGATCAGGATGAATTTTTAGGTGGACCTTTTGTTCAGGATAGCAAGATCGTCTTTAAGGCTACCACACCAAAAAAACATTATTGGCGAGGAGAATCGAAGGATTACTATACGGGGCATGGCTGGATCAATACTTCAAAGTATCCAGAGCGGTATGCCCCCCAACACTTCAATGATTTTTTGTTACACGATGAATTTAAGCTTTATGAAGAAGAAGTCAAGATTGAAGAAATAGAAATTGATGTCCAAATGAAAAGCAGGAGATACTCCACTCTTTTTTATCCAGGGGAGCCTACAAGAGTGCATCTGGACCCGTTGGGAGAAGAAGTACAAGTCGATCGCAGAGAAGGACATATCACTTTTTGGGAAAATCAAGAACAGCCAAATCATTATAGTGAGTACCAGATGAAGAGTACCTATCCTAAGTTTCAAATCAAGGCTCTGAGAGAAGCGTCAATGAATGAAGTTCCTTCAGAAATTATGAATCGTTATACACAGTTGCCGAACACACTGCCCGCTCGAGTAGGAGAGTTAGCAGAGGAATTAACGAAAAACGACGAGAACCCATATGACAAAGTAAAAAAGATTGAGGGATTCTTCAGACGATTTGGGTATGAATATGAAACAAAGGATGTGCCGATTCCTAAAGAGGGTCAAGACTATGTTGATCAATTCGTCTTTGAAACCAAGCGAGGCTATTGCAACAATTTTTCTACCTCTATGGTCGTGATGTTAAGGACGGTGGGTATACCTGCAAGGTGGGTTAAAGGGTTTACCTTTGGTGAGATTACCGCTCAAGAGCGGGGAGTGTATACAACACAGGTTCGTAATCTAAATGCTCATTCTTGGGTAGAGGTCTACTTTCCAGGGAGTGGCTGGGTTCCATTTGAGCCAACCAAAGCTTATGACAATCCCTACCCTTTTGAGATCGATCGAACGACGCCAGATACGAGCTCGCTACCTGATATGACAGATCTCGAACAAAGGCTTAAACAAGATTTTCCAGACATCCCTGAAAGAGATCAGGAGGATCGTGACGTAGCTGGTGCCGGGAGCAAATCAAAGCCGTGGTATCAAAGCAAATATTTCACCATCTCTCTTTCTGTCTTCTTTGCCTTGGGAGTATTGGGTGTCTTATTCTATTGGAAAAAAATAATGATTTCGTGGATCATTGCTCGTTACCGCCGGAATCAAGATCCTCAGCTTTTCTTAAAAGCCTATGAAGTCATGCTTCAGCTTGTAGGAAAATGGGTCGTGCGCAGAGATCCATCACAGACCATGCGTGAATATGTCGTTGCCTTAGAAAGTAGAGTTTCGCAGGAGGAGTTAAGACCTCTAACCAAAATATTTGAAGAAATGCGCTATGGGAACAAGAAAACAGAAGAAGGTCAGCTGCACAAAGCCTATCAGCTATGGGAAAGAGTGTTGAAAAAAATGCGTTCTTGACCTTTTAACTACAGCTTGGTAGAATGACTCCATATACGCATCCTGATCATTTTTAGAAGGACTAGGATTCTGCCTTTACATGGAAGTGTAAGAGGCTGTCCTAGTTTTTTGCTTGAAATCACTGACTGGAAACCATGTACATAAGAGGAGGATATTGAAGTGGAAAGACCGAATGAAATGATTATCGTGTTGGATTTTGGCGGTCAATATAATCAATTGATTGCTCGCCGAATTAGAGATCTTGGTGTTTATAGTGAACTGCTTCCCCATAATATCTCAGTAGAGGAGATCAAAAAGCTAAATCCTAAAGGAATTATTTTTTCTGGGGGTCCTAATAGTGTTTATGAAGAAGGCTCCCCGCGCTGTGATGAGCGCATTTTTGATCTAGGAATTCCTGTTTTAGGAATTTGTTATGGGATGCAATTGATGGTTCATCACTTTCAAGGGAAGGTAGAGAAAGCTGTTCTTCGCGAATATGGGAAAGCAACGGTTCAATTGAGTGGCACTTCGAAGCTTTATGAAGGGTTGGATCAAGAGCAGGTTGTCTGGATGAGTCACGGGGATCTAGTTGTTGAGACTCCTCCAGGATTTGTGGTCGATGTGACCAATCCATCCTGTCCGATTGCAGGGATGAGCGATCAAGAAAGAAATCTATATGCTGTTCAATTCCATCCAGAAGTAAGACATTCTCAATACGGAAACGAAATGCTGCATAATTTTATATATAAAATTTGTCAATGTGAAGGCAATTGGAATATGGATGCCTTTATTGATACGGCTGTACAAAAGATTCGCAGCACAGTAGGGGAAAAACAGGTTTTATGTGCATTAAGCGGCGGTGTAGATTCATCAGTAGTGGCAGCTTTAGTTCATAAAGCGATAGGGGATCAATTGACGTGTATGTTTGTTGACCATGGCTTACTTCGTAAAGGAGAAGCGGAGAGTGTCATGGATACATTTGGTCGTGATTTCAACATGAATGTGATCAAGATTGATGCGAGAGAACGGTTTTTAACAAAGCTAGCGGGAGTAAAAGATCCTGAACAAAAAAGAAAAATTATCGGGAATGAATTTATCTATGTTTTTGAAGAGGAAGCAGGTAAGCTAGATGGGATGGACTTCCTAGCTCAAGGTACACTCTATACCGATATTATTGAGAGTGGTACAGCTACGGCTCAAACAATTAAATCTCATCATAATGTAGGCGGCTTGCCGGAAGATATGAAGATGGCTCTTATAGAACCTCTAGATACATTGTTCAAGGATGAAGTACGTAAGCTTGGTGAGGAATTAGGTTTACCAGCCGAAATTGTTTGGCGTCAGCCTTTCCCAGGTCCTGGATTAGGGATCAGAGTTATAGGGGAAATAACAGAGGACAAGCTAGAGATTGTTCGTGAATCGGATTACATCCTGCGTGAAGAAATTAAGAAGGCAGGCTTAGATAGAGAGATCTGGCAATATTTCACAGCGCTACCGGACATGAGGTCTGTAGGGGTTATGGGAGATGCAAGAACCTATGATTACACAATAGGTATTCGTGCGGTTACCTCTATAGATGGGATGACAGCTGATTGGGCACGTATCCCGTATGATATATTAGAGAAGATTTCGACTCGTATTTGTAACGAGGTGAAGGGTGTTAACCGTGTAGTGTATGACATTACCTCGAAGCCGCCATCAACAATCGAGTGGGAATAAACGAATTTTATTTTACAAATAATCAATAATGTTCGTGTTTTTATTGACATAGTTCGACACAGAGAGTAAACTTTAGAATGGTTATATAATTTAAAGTAAGCTGAACGTATAGCTCTGAGAATTGGCTCAGAAGTTTCTACCAGGCAACCGTAAATTGCTTGACTACGTGCAGATGAGGTATCTTTGTGGAGTACTCGCTAATGATTCATGGTTTTACTAACGATGTCCTCACTCCTTTTGCATGTAGTTAAGCACTTTGAGAAAACCTAGGTAGAAGCTACCTAGGTTTTTTAGGTGTTATGGCAAAGCTATGGGAGGATATTAAGAAATGGATCGTTTTTTTGGTTTTAGAGAGCATGGCACCAATATGAAGCAAGAATCAGTAGCAGGTTTAACCACTTTCTTAGCGATGGCTTATATTTTATTCGTAAATCCCTATTTTTTAAGTGCCGCTGGAATGGATGCAGACGCGGTCTTTGTTGCAACAGGACTATCCGCAGCTATTGGTTCCTTAGTGATGGGATTATGGGCTAAATACCCCATTGCTTTGGCTCCAGGTATGGGTTTAAATGCATTTTTTGCTTTTACTGTTGTATTGGGAATGGGGATTCCTTGGCAAACAGCATTAGCTGGAGTTCTAGTTTCAGGTATCATTATGTTTGTCATTACAATCTCTAAGATACGTGAAACGATCATTAATGCTATTCCCACACAGTTAAAACTGGCTGCTGGAGCAGGTATTGGTTTGTTTATCGCTTTTATCGGGTTACAAAATGCTCAAATTATCATTGCTGATGAAGCAACCATCGTTGGTTTAGGAGAACTGGGAAGACCAACAACTTTGCTCGCGATTTTTGGGACGATTGTGACTGCGATGTTTATGATACGTGGATATAAGGGTGGAATATTTTATGGAATGGTGTTAACGGCAATTGCTGGAGTAGTTACAGGTTTGATTGGAACACCCGAGCAAATTGTCAAAGCCATCCCAAGTTTGGCTCCTACTTTTGGTCAAGCCCTTATTCATTTTAATGAGATTTTTACCGTTGAAATTTGGATTGTTATTTTCACCTTCTTATTCGTTGATTTTTTTGACACAGCAGGAACTTTAATGGCCGTAGCAAATCAAGGAGGCTTCCTCAAGGATGGGAAATTACCAAGAGCGGGGAAGGCTTTAGCCAGTGATTCTGTGGCTACGATGGCTGGAGCGGTACTAGGGACTTCTACAACTACTTCATATATTGAGTCAGCGGCTGGAGTGGGAGCAGGTGGACGTACTGGATTTACTTCAGTAGTTGTTGCTGGATTGTTTGTTTTAGCTCTATTTTTCTCTCCACTGCTAGGAGTCGTCACACCAGAAGTAACCGCACCAGCTTGATCATCGTTGGGGTGCTTATGGCATCTTCACTTAAAGCGATTGAGTGGGATAATCTTGAATATGCGATCCCTGCCTTTGTCACAGTCTTGGCGATGCCGCTTACTTATAGTATTGCGACGGGAATTGCATTAGGGTTTATTTTGTACCCATTGATGAAAATCTTTAAGGGTGAATTCAAACAAGTTCATCCTATAATGTACGTTTTGTTTTTCATTTTTATTGCCTATTTTGTTTGGCTTGTGGAGTAGGGAATTGCCGTAATGATATAAGTGGTCTACTTACATTTATATAATGAACATTTTGAAATGAACCTTTGTAAAGAACTTCAGTGAAGAACTTTACGGAGGTCATTTCTTTTTTAATGAATAAATCAGCCCACTCAGGCAAAATAAAGCCGATTTAAAAAATATTTTCATTTTCCAAAATTAAGTTATTGCTTTTATGAATAAGTGTAT
>NZ_BAMO01000008.1 GCF_000615945.1 Caldalkalibacillus mannanilyticus JCM 10596 | reverse complement strand
CAATCATTCCATACGAATTCATCTTCATTTTCAATCATGGATTGAAATGCTTTGAAGTCCTTTCTTCGTCCCATTCTCTGATCCACTCTTGTTGAGGTGTGATGCAAATATATTCCACATGAGTACGCTGAAGCTTCTCTAGGAATTGATCCATTTCCTTTTTCTCATTTTCACCCGTAAAGAGAAAGGATGAAAAGATAAGAAATCCCTCTGTCACCTCGTAAATTGAATTGGCATTAGATAAGATATTGGCTTCTTTGTTTTGTGCCAGCAACTCACTTTTAATCATTTGATTTAGTTGTTCGTATCCCGTATAAATGTATATCAATCAAATTCTCTCCCTTATCGTTGCTTTAACTCGACTTATCTCCACTAAATTCCGTTTCCTTTGGCAAGCTTCTTAATTTCTTCCTTCACATCATAGGGATCTTTTTCCGTTGCCACAGGAACTTCATTGCCGTCCTCACCCCAGCGGACAATTGCTCCACTCTTAGGAACCAGACGAATTTGCCCTAGCTGCTCCGCTTTGGCTAGTAAATCAATTTGATCATCGCTCACCGCTAGCTGAATGATCGTCGGGAATAGCTCCACCTTGTTTTCCTGTCCCGACACATTCTTAACTATAATGTTTTCTGCTTGACGATTCTTCGCCCCAATCACCTGTACATTCTGGTACACCCGTCCGCTCACTACCTCATTGCCATAGCCTCGACCTGTAAACCAGATATCTACTAATACGTTTGGAATAATATTTCCTGCCGCACTCTTCTCTAAATCAACCGTCATGGTGTAAAGTCTTTTATTCTCGCCTAGCTTCATGCGTTCGGCATCTAGTAGTTCCTCCTGCGTGACCACTTTGTTCTCATAGAAGAAGCTGTTGTTTGGAATGCCAAAATCGACCTGTGTCCACTTGCCAATAATCTCCTCTTTTGAATGTAGCGCTGTAGGCGGGATGCTTCTTGCCGGTAATTCAATCTCTGTCAGCATTCCTTCTTCAATCTGTGTATATGGCGGTATATCCTGAACAGTTACCGCAATCACAGTAGGTCTAACCTCCGTTTGAACCTTTAGGTCATAGGCTAAATACAAAATACAAATCAAACAAAAGCCCAGAACCAAAGCTAATACCATTCGTTTCAATGTGTTTCACTCCTCTATTATTTATCATCCCAAATACCAATGACTCGGGTTTTCACTTCCAGCTTTTTATCATCCTCAGGTATATCTTCTTGCGTAAATTTGTCCGTTGCCTTCAAGGTCACGCTTTCCATAGGCACCTTCACTTCAAGTGCAATCATAGGCATCCGTTCTGGATGGAAAAAGGCTTCTACTTGTGCGTTTTTACCGATATTTTTCTTAGTCCACTTAGGAAGCACCTCGGTGGCTTTCTCTGGATCAATGCGCACCACATGTCTTGTTCGAAGCGTCCCTATCTCCAGCGATTCATACAGCACATTTTCAACCATATCTCTGGCTCCATCACGTGATTGGTGAGTGGTCATGGCAACGTGCATCAGATCCAAACTTAAAAAAGTAAAAAGACAAAAGATAAGAACAATGATTAAAATCTTTGGAGACTGCATCCACTTTCACTCCCTTTCTATTAATGGAACCATGCCAGAACCAGGACAGCCACCCATGTCCCCAGAGCAATAGGCAACGCCCCAGGCATATTCCCCACCTTGATCGGCAAGCGATTTCGCAGGGAGAGCCATAAGGTATGGATCGCATTGTTTTTCAAAAAATAATACAAACCAAGACAAAACAAGAAGAGCGTTGTAAAAAAGGCAAAGGCATACCCAGCAACGACATAGTCCCCCTGCTGTGTAGAGGTGATCCATATCCCAGAAACCAAGAGCATCTTGGTATCTCCCGGGGAAAAAAAACGAAACGTTTCTAAGAACAAGCCAAGCAATAACCACAGCAATACGCCCCAAAACAAGTAGGCGAGGATCTCCATGCCCTCAAGTCCAAGACAGGTTCGTACAATAAATGGAATAGCTCCGACTAAAAACAAGAGATGCCAGAGGTTTTTCGTCCTCCGAAACCTCAGATCCGTATAGATATTCAAGCTATGATACATCAACAAGATAACTAGAATCATAGAATCCCTTTTTCCAATTCCTTCAGTAATGGCTTGCTCCACTTTCCTGCTTTCAGCTCACCATAGTATACAGGCATGCCCAGCACTCCTGCCCAATTCAACGATTTTCCCTCCGTGCGTTGTACCACGATTTTCCACTGCTTCATATCCACCCGCATCTTGCGCAAGAAATGAAGCTGGGTTTCGGCTAAGCCTAAGTCAGATTCATGATCCTGAACCACCCAAACCACTCGGGTTGCCCAGCGACTCGCTTTCTCCAGAACATTCAAGGAGGAACGACTCTGTAAATCGGCAAAAATCATCCGATTGCCAAAGGCACGCTGACTCTTCATCAGCCAAGACTCTACCACCGTATCATTCCATTCCTTATGCATCGGATAGACCAGAGGAGAAAAAAGGTACTGACCTTGGTAAACCGCTTCTTCTTCCTTTCCTTCCACTGCATCCGCAAGGGTGTAGGTGGTGGGAATCTGCAATCTTCCCGAAAGCTCTCCATAAGGATACTGCACCTCTACTAACGCCGCCTTCCATGCCGTTGCCAATTGCAGAACGAGGCTCGTCGCCCCTGCCCCACCCTTAGGTGAGTAGAACAAGACTCGGTGCGGAATATGGGCATAGCTTGTACTGCTCTGAGCCTCATTGCTCTCTTCCTTTCTACGGAAAAAAGGAAGCTTCAAGGAAGCAAGTGAAAGATTCTTCAGTGTCTTGGTTTCAGATAGCTCTATTTCTTCAGGCTCTGGTGCTTGAGGTGCGGAATAGGAGCAAAGCTGCTCAAGCTCCCGCTTAAACTGCAAGGCGCTGGCAAAGCGCTCAGCCATCTCAAATTGCACCGCCTGATTAATGATCTCCACTAATTCTCGTGGCAGATCGGATCGTACCTGATCTAAAGGCTTTTGGGTCGAATACAAATACTTTCCGCCTGTTAGAAGGAAATACATCATCGCTCCTAGAGAGAAAATATCTGTCCGATGATCCGACTGCGCCTTTTCATCAAATTGCTCTGGAGCAGCAAATCCGACCGTTCCAACGAGCATGGTATCGAATTTTTTCCCCTGCTTATAATTGCGGGCAATACCAAAATCAATCAGGCGAATCTTGTCCTCTGCATCGACCATCACATTCGAAGGCTTCAAATCCCGGTAGATAATAGGCTGAGGAGAACGAGTGTGTAAATAGTGCAGGATGTCACAGATTTGAATCGCATAATCAACAATCTGGGTATAGGGAATATCCCGATTCTGCTGTTCAAACCTTTCAATCAGTGTGTCACCCTTAATATAGTCCATCACCAAATAACTAAAACCGTCTTGGTCTGGCGGATAGTAATCTACCATCTGCGGTAAATTAGGATGATCCAGCTCGACAAGGATTTTTGCCTCGTCAATAAATTGCTGATGAAACTCGACAGGCATAATAATCTCCTTGATCGCCCAGCGCTTGCCCTTCAAGCGTAAATCCTTGGCAAGATAGACCGTTCCCATGCCTCCCTTGCTAGAATCAATTCAATTTCATAGCGCTGACCTAAGATCATTCCTGCTTGTAATCGTGTTGTCATTTCTTGATTCAACGTCTTCTCCTCCCACTCATTCAACCCTAAAAATGTCGAAAAATATTATCTATCCCGGAAAAAAGAGAAAAGGCTTCGCTTTTCTTGTAAAGGCTCCGTTCCCTCCACTTGTTCTTCTGCTCTTAAGAGAATGACCGAAATATTATCATCGGCTCCTGCTTGAAGTGCCAAACGAACCAGTTCATCACTGCTCCATTGCAGCTCCTCCTGTTCTGTCTGAACCTGAAGCAACAAGGAAAGCAGTTCCTGATCACGAAACGGTGTATAAAATCCATCTGTACAGACAAGGAAGGTATCCCCTGCCCCATATTCTCCTTCAAAGCACTCCACCTGCATATCAGGCTCTGCCCCCAAACAACGAGTAATCAAATTGCGCCGAGGATGGATCCGAGCTTCCTCTCTGGTCAGCCGACCTTGACGGACCTGTGAGGCGACCCAGGAATGATCCTCCGTCACCTGAATCAGCTCCTGATCCTCCGCCATAAAATGATACACTCGACTATCTCCCACATGGACAATAAGGTAGGAGCCTGCATAAAGAACCAGGATGGAAAAGGTGGTTCCTAAGCGAATGCCCTGCTGTCTGCCATGCTCCCAAATGCGTTGGTTAATCAGAGGGAACAAAGTACAAAATTCCTTTCTCAGCATCCGTAAGGGCTCTTCTGCCAGCATCAACTGGGCAATATGCTCATCCCACCATCGCTTGACCTGTTCAATCGCCAGCTTACTCGCCACATTCCCAGCGTCCAAGCCTCCCATTCCATCTGCCATTAAGGCAAGAGCAAAATGATCGGCTCCCTCCTCTGTTCCCACTCGAAGAAAACAGCTATCTTCATTCACCAGCTTCGGTCCCTGATGTGTGGAAATCCCATACCGCCACTGAAAAAAGGAAGAACTCACTAGCCCCTGGCTCCTTGTCTAAAGACATACTCTACGCTTTTCCCAATGGCGATCACATCTCCATTACGCACCTCATATTCCTTATAAGGCACAAGCTTCTGACCATTTAGGTTCGTCCCGTTCTTAGAGCTTAAGTCTTTGACATAAAACAAATGATTCTGACTCGTGATTTCAAAATGAGCTCGGGACACTCCATTGGTATTCTCCACATAATGAACCGTCTGAGGATTACGTCCAACAATAAAAGAACTCGTGAGAAGATCAATTCTTTCTGACTTGCCCTCTCTTTCTATTTCGAGATGTGGAGGCACGACCGCTCCTTGTGCCGCTCCCTCTTCCTCTGCTAGAAAGACCGTTTCATCCCGCCCAGACAATAACGTTGTCTGATTCTGTAGCTGATCATAGTAGCTTGCCGCTGCTTGCTCCTGTGCTCTTGCCACCTCACGCTGTGCTGGTTCCTGTACCGCAGGCTGTCGCTCATACAAAGCGGACTGCTCAGGAACATTAGGTTCAATATCCTTCTGAACCACCTGTGTTCGAGGGACTCCCTTCTCTGCATTCGCTCGCGCTGGTGCTGGTGCCGGACTAGAAGCAACAGGTGCTAGCTTCGCCGCTCTCACCCCTGGACGCCAGACAAACATGAGAACAAAGGCAAGATCCAGAATAAGAAGAGTAAAGCCTAAGGAAAGATAGAGAAATCCTTCACTCGGATAATCTAAGTAAAAGCTCCATAGCGCTCCAATCGCTAAGACAGCGAAACAACCCGTATAGACAATGCCTCGTTGAGTCAACGATTCAATATTGCCATCCTCCCGAAAGCCTACCGCTTCCTGAAGCACGACCGGCTGCTCCGCCTTCTTCGTGCCTTTCTGCTTGCCTTGTGACTTCGATTGAGGTGCAGGCGCAGCCTTCTGAGCAGGAGCCTGTTTGACCGGTTTTGCTGGTTTTGACGACGCCCCCCCTTGGGAAGGAGGTGCCATCTGCTTGTCCAGCTGAGGCGTTACAGACGGTTGCTGAGGAGTAAATGAAGGATTTACTGCCGCTTGTCCACTGACCACGCCTACGGCTGTTCCCTCTGCACTGCCACTGTCTCCTGCTTGGATAAGAACGTGAAGCTTCTTCTTCAATCCACTCATCGAGAAATTCTCTTCCTTGAAGTAATTCATAAGCTCCTGAAAGCCACTACCCTGAATCGATTCAATAGCTCCGATTAGATTCATAGCTAGATTCTTAATCTCTTCACGGGTTGTAGTAGACTTCAAGCTCTGCTTCAAAGGAATATAGGTGAAATAAAGGTCGTTCATATCCTGACCCATGAAGATAAAATCCTCATGAATGACGTAATTCTGATCCTCTAACATATAGATTTTGCTATCTTCAGTCGTAGTGACAATGGTTAAGAGTAAGTGAAAATACTGATTCAGGCTGATCTTCTGTCCCTTAAAGACATGAGCCAGCATCCGTTTTCCTGTCACCTTGTAGCGTAGCTTCACTTGAAAATCTCGTTCTTCTACCTCTAAATCTAGCAATCTAGGAATGGGGTTGGATTGAATCATCTTGATCTGAATAGCTGCCAGGTCCTCACTGCTAAGCCCTTCTGCACGATCCAGAAGGAGGTAGGTCCCATGCTTTTCGATATAATCGTAATTCAATCCATATATTTGTTTCGCCATCTGCATCCCCTTCTTTGCTTGTTCTGTAAGTTTCTCATTATTCTAAGTTTTCTTCATTGCCATTTTTGATTTTGAATCTTTTGTAGATATAGTTGTTATCAGGCAAATCCCTTTCCCCTGTCCACCATTTGGCGTAGTTATCCAGAATGGTTGTACCTGACCATGTAGGACCTATTTGGGAGCTGTTTTGTAAGTGGTTGAACGGTTTTGCTGGGTTGATTCGACGGACGTAGATGTCGTCGAAGATGGAGCCTTTGACTTTTATTTCTTTATCAAGGCACTCAGATAGATTTAATCCTGGTCCTACTGTTTCAATTTTTATTTTGTAGGCAATCATGCCATCTGCTTGGTCTAGCTTGGTATAATACGCTCTACCACCAGAAATATAGTTACCATTTGGCTGAACGTTATATACCATTTCTCCTTCAAACATGGGAAGCCATGCCTCTTTCAAATACCAAGTATTTATATGACTTCTATCACCATTAGTAGGTTCTAATTCGTAAATGTTTGGATCATTGTCTACTACAAGAGACACGCGGAACGAACCCGGATACTTTTGTGTATCGTTTGGTGGTGGGTAGTAATTTAACGCACTATCTACCTCAATAACAAAGCCTTGTCCCGCTTTCATTTCAACATTCCCACCTATTTCAGGGAGCTTTTCGAGGGATTGGTCTTCTTTAACTTTGGTAGCATACGCAAGGAGCTCATCGATGTCCAACGTTATTTCAATATCTTGATCTCGACAAATAGGTATTCCTTCTTCATCAACACCGTTGCACCATGTTTCTGTAATCGTAGACATAGCGTCCTTCTCATTAGGTGTACAAATCCTTTTTTGAGGCTCTTTCCCTACTTCAAGAGAAGCCTCTGCCTTATTGTTCGTATAGTCAGATTCCACTATTCTATTTGGTCCTGCTGGATTGATCTCAGCAACAAGCTTGTAATTACCAGGTTCTTCGTTAACTTCCCAGCTGAAAGTAGCCTGATTCTTTTGATCGTAGGCTGTTGAGAAATTGACATCTTTTGAACCCAACTTCCGAACAAGACCATTATTATTATGAAGTTCTAAGGTCACTTCAACCTTAGGAAAGTCTTTTTTAACCCTGTTCCCCACTTTAACTCTAGTATTTAACTGATCCCCTTTAGACACGCTTTTTCTTCCTTCTATGCTCTCAACATAAAAGTCTGCACGGGTGGTGTTGTAGGCGAACAGACTTCCGAGACCTTTTTCATTTGGAACCTGCCTCGTATTAATTCCAAATAAATACAATCCACCTGCTGCCACAATTCCAGAAGATAATCCTACCCCTTGATAATAGCTTGTGATATCTTCTCTTACAGGATAATCAGGAATACTCTGAATCTCTGCTTTTAAAGCAGCTTGTCCCCCTTCGATATTGGATAGTTTAACAAGCTTCCCTTTCGCCGTCCCAAAATGAACCTCGGTTTGTTCCGCATCATTGCCAAACGTTACGACAATTGGGGAGGTTGTTACATTATCTGTGTCATCAGGTAGGGTATACTCCCATAACTTCTTCCCAGTTGTAACATCTATGCCTAACACCTTACCATTTTTTTGAAAACCTCCACTTACTTCAGTGTATCGGTAAGGGACGACTAAGATGTTCTTATATAGGCAGGGGAGTTGTTGCTTAGGGTGGAACCTAGATTATTAGGATAGATTATTCCGTCTTTCCCCGGTATCAAAGGTGCACCATTACTAGCATTTACTGCATAAACGTTTCCTCTTTTGTCTACATAATAGACCCTATCACGACTTTTATCATAGACAGGAGTTGTTGAAACACCAACCTTAGTGTCCCTATACCAGAGAGGCGATAAAGAAGGAGGTCCCACCCCAGAGGTATGCGCCTGCCAAGCTACAACATATCCTCTATCATCCTTACCTTTAATATTATAAGGAACTAGAAATCGGTCCCCACCCATATCTGCAAAAGTACCTGTAATTTCTGCATTAGAATTGTTCATTAACTGGTCAAATTGATAGTCTTTAAATTTAGGTTTTTCAATAAAATTAGGGTCATATTTTACAATATATATCATTGCATTTTTAGATGACGAACCATCCCTTTCTGTTGCCGATGCATAAGCAACTGTGTTATTGCTAAGTAAATGAGGTGCTGAAACTAATCTTACTTCAGTATTTACAACATCCTTTATTGATAAATCATTGGAATTAACCATTACTAGTGATTTGTCCCCACTCCCAATGAATAAAAGATTGTTTCGAGAATCATATGTGGGATCACTCCCTGTATGTATTGCACCACTTACTTTTACTTTTTGAGTTTTATTATGACTAAGAATTCCATTGTTTCCTTCTACACTCACAGGAATTTTATATACATGTGCATCTGCTAAATGGTAAATAAAACTACCTGCAACTAATGGTGATGAAATTGACCATCCAGCATTATACGACCATTTTCGGCTAAGTGGCGTTTCTAATTCATGGTCATTTACAACCCCTGTTCGTTCCTGATTTTTACGAGGCATGTGCCATTCGCTCGCAAAAATGGGATTAACAATTGCAATTAACACTATAATACTAATTACATAGTTAATTTTTTTCTTCAAATTAAGTCACCTATCCTGAATTACCCATATATTAATTAGGGGCTTTCTTCCCTTCAGTACTAGGGGTTTCTGTCGGATACCAAATTCCATCTCTCGGGATAGGAACTCCATTCTCATCAAATCTTACTGTAGGTCCATGACCACCGTTCGATGGCTGTTGAGTGGTTGTTGATGGCTCTGGTTTTCTTGTCGTATCAATAATCACTGTACGAGTCTTCTCATCCCATCCTACATACACTCCCATTGTTTCAGCTATAAAACGTAATGGCACATAGGTTCTTCCACTGGAAACAGTGGCTCTTGTATCAAAAGTCATGGTTGTTCCATTTACTGTTGCTTTGCTTTCACCTATTTTCAAGGAGATGGTTTTATCTTTACTTTTTATTGTAACGATCTGCGTTGTAGAGTTCCAATCGACCTGATAACCTAATTCTTGAGAAATAAAGCGAACTGGAACAATGGTTCTTTTATCTCTATTAATCATTGGTTTAGCATCTGGGAAGTTTACTAGTTTTCCATCAATCGTTACTTTTAGGTCTGAGTTTGCTTTTGCTATCCCTACCATACTGATGGAAGCAATTGAAAAGAATAAAGCAATGGTTAGTAAGGTTACTATAGTTTTTTTCATTTTTTACACTCTCCTTTGGTTTTTGATATTTAATAATTGATTCCAATTATTACTACTTATTCTATGTTTATTTGGAACTAATCGTTCACTATCTTTCCTTCCCAACTTGGGTTCTCGTCTGGGTGCCAAATCCCATCTCTAGGAATAGGAACTCCATTTTCATCAAACCTTACTGTTGGACCATGCCCTCTGTTTGATGGCTGTTGAGTAGCAGTAGACGGCTCTGGTTTTCTCGTCGTATCAATAATCACTGTACTTGTCTTCCCGTCCCACCCTACAAACACTCCCATCGTTTCAGCTATAAAACGTAATGGCACATAGGTTCTTCCATTGGAAACAGTTGCTCTTGTATCGAAGGTCATTGTTGATCCATTCACCGTTGCATTGCTTTCTCCTATTTTTAAGGAGATAGTTTTGTCGGTACTTTTAATTGTGACCATTTGATTATCTGAGTTCCAGTCAACTTGGTAGCCTAGCTCCTCTGAGATGAAACGAACTGGGACAATGGTTCTTTTGTCTTGGTTAATCATTGGTTTAGCATCAGGAAAGTTTGCTGGACTTCCATCAATAGATAGTTTTAGGTCTGAGTTTGCTTCTGCTGTTCCTGCCATATTGATCGATAACAGTGAAAGAAATAGTGTAAATAATAACAAGAGTAGGGTTGTTTTTTTGATTTTAGACACTCCTTTGGTTTGTAGAGGATTTATGTCCTGTTAATATATATTGCTTTTTTGGGAACCACCGTGACCTCTGACTTAATTAATATAATAGCTAGCTAAGAAGCTACCATTTCCATTTTTAATGAACATTTTCTTTTCTTTAGTAAATGCAACTTCTTTCACTTCTTCTGTTTCTATTTCGGTAAAAATGTGTTGAACATCTTTTTCAGAGGCATTAGGCATTACAGCATAAATTGCTATTTTGTAAAAGAGATCTCTAATATCAGGAGATAAATTCGGTTCATGCTTTAAAGATATCCCCCAAAGCTCATCTAGCTCCCTTCCTGTAAATACAACTCTAACTTCATCAAACACGAAAATATCTTGAGCCTCTTTCCCATCCGAATCAGTTCCATTTTTTCCTTCAAGCGTATATTCCGTATAATCCAATTCAAGCTTCTCTAATGCCTGAGCCCAATTGTTTGTGAGTTCTTCTAATGTGAAAGATCTTTTATCATCTTCGGTTGATTCAACTTCATTATCTACATTTACATTTTCTTTATTAGAGCATCCAACAATTGTAAGGATGCTGACCATGAGTAGCACTATGAATAAATTATTTTTTTTCAATGATCTCACTCCCTGTTATGATTATTTTAATAACACTATATTTTCTTTTATCAAATATCTAACATCTTAGATCTCTTTTTATGTAGCGAAAAGGTCTACTTAAGGAAGATAATATCCACCAACAATTTTATCCAACATAATCCAAAATCTAATATTATGATCTTCAAAATATACTGTTTCGTTCTCTATATTATCTAAAATATATTCAACTTCTTCATCTGATGCTTCTGGATATACTGTATATATTACCAATCTGTCAAAACGACCTTTTATAGTAGGATTTACTTTATCTCTTTTTGCCAAAACTACAAAATATATCTTCTTATGGTCCGAATCAGTATGTAAACGAAGTTCCAAACCATCGTTAAATTGATAAGTATATGTTTTTGAATCATCCACTTCCACTATCTTAAATTCACCAATCTTATCTTTAACACCTAGTTTATCTGCGGCATTATTCCATTTTTCTTTAATTTCCTCATGTGTAAAGTAGGGTATGTTATCTTCTTCCTCTTCAGCCTCCACTTCAACATCTACATCTTCTACTAGATTACTTTTTCCCTCTGTTTCTTGATTAGTTGATACATCCTCTTTGTTTGTGCAACCCACAAATGTCATAATACTAACTAACAATATAAATACTAACCATTTTGCGTTTTTCATTTATTCTTCTCCTAATAGTCGATCTATTTCATTTGTCTATCAGTTCTCATCAAATACATACTCTCATTTTCCAACCTTAGGGATTCCCTATCCATACCCTTTCCATTGCCTTCTTTTTGATCTTTACATCTTTTTCAATGAAAGGTACGGGGAAGGTAAAGGTGTATTCTATCTCTATTCCAAAATATAATCGATCCTTAGTTCTAAGATTTGGTGCTGTAATGCCAGTGACTCTTAACCGTTCAGGATCAATTATACTCTCATCAGCAAAGGCAACCACGGCTGGTTTGAATGCACTATAGACAGCCTCATTCACATGCCCTATCATTTGATCGCGTTTTTGAGTGTACAAATGTATAGGTTCTGGAAACAAACTTTCATACTCTGTCAGGATACTGTCAGCCTTAATCGCTGTATCAGAAACCTTATCATATATTTCATGGGTCTTCTTCCCATATTTTGTTTGTGAAAACCAATCATAACTGGTATAGACCGGATACAGATGTGTTGAGATCTGTTTAGTCGATTCTGACACAGCATTCTCTAGTGCAATATCTACTCTAGCCAATTGAATCATGGTTATTAAAAATATGATAAAGAATATGAAGAAAGGGAAGACAAGCGCTGCTTCTAAAGTGATGCTTCCATCTTCTTTTTTAAACCTTCCCATACTTCCTTGCCCCTTCTCTTTCTATATTGTTATATATAAATATATTGTTGTGATCATGGCTGGTAAAACAGCATACATGAACGGAAATGTCATTGCTTCTTTTTTATCAATCGCTACGATTGATTTATAGTCTCGAAACATAATTAAATTTAGAATACGGTAAAAAATATTTCTAATTCTAATCCAAAATTCTTTTTTAAATAGTAATATAATGATCCCTATAAATGCCGCATAAAAAATGGAATACATCATTCCATACAATGTAATTTCAAGCCCCGTTAATGCCCCGATAGCACCAAATAATTTAACATCTCCAGCACTTATGGCTTTGATGAGGTATAAAACAAACATGACTCCAAACCCTACTAAAAAACCGACAAAGGAAAAGAGCAAGCCACCCCATCCATCTACAATTAAATAGTAGAGAAAACCTATTGCTGCACCACTTACTGTTAACCAATTGGGTATTTTTGAAGTTCGTGCATCCGTATAGAATGCAATGAGCAAAAATATTCCTAAAAGAACATATAAGACAATTTCACTATTTTCCATTTTTCTTTCCTCTTTACTTACTGTCGTTAGCTTTCTTCCCGCATCGCCTTTCGTTGATAATCCTTTCGATACGGGAATTAGCCGTTCTTTTTCACTTCAAATTTCTATTCTTTAACTTTAAAATCCCAACTAAGACTTGTATCATTACTGTCATAGTTATTTATTATCAAAGTATATTTTTCTAAATCATGTGCTACAAAATAAAACTTTCCTTCATTTACTTGTCCTACCTCAGTATATCTATACCCTTGTATTTTATCATCAATATCATCAATTACTGCACCTGCTTGACTGGTACTTCCTTCTTCATCAGTTATCCAAAAGTGGGGTAATTTCGTAAAACCATCATCTATTTTTATGCTTTTTACACTAGCATCAACTATTAAGAATTTACCAGTTCCTGAAAATGCACTTCGTAATTCTCCATCATCAAAAGTGTAATCTTCTATATGATCAGCGATTTTTGCTGAATGTAGTGTAATCTCAAAATAATCGCTTTTTTTTGTTTTTTCACCTATAATCTCTAACTCAACCTCATTAAAATCGTTCTTTCCCTTTTCTTTTTTTTGTTCTGTGTTATCCACTGCTGACTCTACTTCATTTCCTATAGCATCAGAGGTTGAATCTTCGCTACCACATGCACTCAATACACTTATACTGATCAATAATATAACCATTAATAACAATATTTTCTTTAAATGAACCATTCTTATCCCTTCTTTCTACAATTTAGTAATAATTAGACACTTTCTTTTGAATAATATACCTATTTTCCTCATCCAATTTACCTTCTAATACCCCTACTACATTGAGTTGACGCACGATACCTGGTAAAAACCATAGTTTTACAGAAGCTTCAGCTTCTACTGCAAAATACGTATTTTTTTCCCTTAAATCAAAAGTAATTTGACCTCCACCATCAGAGCTATCCCCCTCACGGTAACTCATTAAGGATTGCATTCGTACATACCTCTTCTCTCTATTTAAATGAAGTAGTAAAAGTAAACGAAGATAATCTTTATATGTGGTCTTAATTTGGGGTAATAAAGACGAAAGCTCAATAGATTCACCCATCAACAACTTAATCATATCTTGTACAGAATGTTTAATCCCATAAGCTATTGCTTTCACAAATGCGACTAATGGATGAAATGACGCATTTTGTACTAACCCCTCCAAAGTACGAATTGCAAGTCTAATTAAAAATATTTCAGTATAGGTAAGAGCTACATTTGCTCCCGGTCTATGCATTCCATTAATAATATATTCAACCTCTTGTTTATCTACATCAAAAATCGTAATGACACTAGATAAATCCTCTAAGATTGTAGTAAATTGCTCTACATCAACTTCCTCTCCACTTCCAAGGGAAGACAAGGAGTTGGTTAATTTCAAAGAGTCAATTTGTTTTTTTAAGCTGTCAAAATTATTAAAGTAGAGTAATGCGTACTCATTGACATACAACTCATCTCGCATATCCTCTAAGAGATTAGCAATACCCTTAAATAGGGTCGTCATTTGGTCGGTAGCTTGCGTTGTGGCTTTTTTAGGGTCATCATTTACCTTTTGTTTTGCAGGGTCTTCTTGAATACTCTTAAACTCTTGCAAGAACTGTGAATAGCTCGAATGATACCCTTCTAGCCGGTTATAATTATTACGCACTTCGCCTGCTGCTTGATCTATAGATTGTAAGACTTCAAGAATGCGCAGTACTTCCTTCAGACCAAGCTCCGCCTCCTCTTCTGCTTTCTTTTTTTCTTTCTCATCCAATGGTACTCCCTTCATCTCACGTGCAGGCATCTCAAATGGATTCTTTTTGAACTGGATATAGAACTCTTCCAGTTTTTTTAATTCCTTATAGAGCGAGCTAGCAATGGATCGGGCAGTATCGGGCGATGGATTTCTGCTGGTTGGAATTTCCTGATCCGAACGTTTCTTATAGTTCGTGTAATGGACTTCCAATTCCTCCAAGACCTTAATCTGCTTATCCGTTTCCTCTATATACTTGTCGTACCATTCGTCTTCATCCACATGGATAGTTGAACCCGCATTACCGGTAATGCCATTTAATTTCTCGGTATCCCCTTGGCTCATTTCACCTGCCGATTGACGCGGTTCGTTACCAACTCGATCATAACTAGCCAGATCTGGATTGCTTCCTGCTTTCTCAATTTCTGCTCTTACTTTCGCATTAAGCTCCTTGGCTTCAGTCAACATTTCTTTTCGTTTAGTCAGCAATTTGATATTATCATCGATAAGCTTACTTACCTTTTGGTTGCTCCAGAAACGGGCAACATTTTTTTCATATTCTTCATAGAATCCAAAGATTACTTCTTCCTCAGAACCTTTACTAGCATTGTCTTGGAGCTGTTGATAGTAGAATAGTTTATTATAGACGTATACCTGATAACCATAGATAATGTCACTAAACTTCTCTACAACGACGATTTCCATGTCCTCTTTCGCTACTGGAAACCCCTCTAAGCCATAGGGTAGCCTATTGGGTAGGAGCCTATCCATTTCAGCGATTAATAGCTTTGTGTTTTCATCTACCTGCTTTTTATTTTGTTCAATCTTTTTTATTAGATCTTCGCGTTTTTTATAGATTTTGTCTATTTCACTTAACACTTCTACAGTTTCAGTGGATTTTTTCAGGGCTTTCGCCAGCGGTCCCAGCTTATTCACCACTTCTATAGTAAATTCTACAGGGGCTTTGTATTTCATGTCCTCTAGAATCTGGTATTCAAAGATGTCTGGACGGGCAATTTCTCCTTTTCGTGATACTGTAATGTCGTTAAATTGTGTATCAACAAATTGAAAGTAGCCTTCCTCTTTTTCCGCTAGATTGCCTTTGATAATATCTTCGATGAGTTGATCTAGTTCCTCCTCAGTTAAATCATGGGCAAACAGTCCATATGAGTGAAGCAACGTCGAGTCGAATCCAGACATTACTGAACGAAGTGCTGCTTTGGTTGCCAGCTCTGCTTGTTTGTTGGCTGCCATAATTCGTGCATAGTCAATTAAGACGGCATTAAAGAAAAAAACAGCTGCAATTATAATGATTAAGAAGATCGTTACAGATCCCTTTTCTTTTCTCATCAAACACTTCAATGTAATACCTCCGGGTCATCTATTATTCTATTCTTTCATCAGGGATTCGACTTGACTTTGGTTCGAAAAATGTTTTTTGACTCGCTTGGAATACATGCGGACAAATTCAACATTACGGATAAATTCGACTGGTTCAGTGATGGTCGATGTAGCCTGTGCTTTTACTGAATTTCCTACGATCTTTTCCAAGAAGGGAGGAAGCTTCAAAGGATTGGATAATTCTACTTCAATACTGCGATATACAACATAGTTTTTGTATGTAATATTGCCTGATACTCCTGCCGGGAGCATTCCAGAGTCGATGATGCGCGTCAGCTTCTCCCCAGATTTAGAACTTGAGGCTCCGACCGCACTTCCTTTACTAAAATTCATGGCGGTTTGGGCGGGGGATTCCGTTCTTGTCACGGCACCGTACACGATACCCAAGAGTTCACCAACTCGCCAGTATAAGCCATCTCGTTGATTTCTGTTCAAAAATTCTTTGGTGTTATCAGGAGTTATCGCTCCTGAAGCGCCTTGTATTTCACCTGTTATAGGATCTTTGTGACTATTACTCCACACATAGGCAGCTCTTTCAGCCATTTGGTTGGCTATGTAGTACAGCTGGACTTTTTGGTAAATATAGAGACTAAAGATGATAAACATAATAGTGACAAAAAATATAACTGGAAATATGATGGCCGCTTCGATCGTAAAACTACCTCTCTCGTCTTTTCTAAATTGAAATATGTTCATCGATCGATACGATCCTCTCTCCTATAGATGTGTGATCCAAACCGCTGATGTTGTCATTGATTGCTCAGCGGTTTGGTTTAATCATTTTAATGACTAGCTAATTATTTAAAGAATATTAGCGATAAGAGCCGGTGAGAAACACGTTTTCGTTTTCACCCCATGTTTCTCCACTCATACTAAGCTTAAGCTCTTTTATTCCCCCGATTTCAATTTCAATATTTTGGATATTTTGATCCGCTGCATCTGTTAAAGTAATTTCTTTTAATAGGGTTTCTCCATTAAATATTTTAACTTTAACTTCCCTATTCGTTTCATTAACTTTTACTAAAGTAAGACTAGCTACTTGATATCTACCATTAGGTATTAGAGTAGTATGACTTTCCGACATAGTAAGGTTTCTTATGATTATACCCTCTTTATAATCCTTACCATTTTGAATAGTAAATGCCTTATCTGTCGTAATATCTGCGCGATTATTTTTTTTAATTGGCTCCTTTGTAATTAGAACAGAAGTAGACTTTTCACCTAAAGTAATAGTCTTCGTCTTACTATCCCAGTCTACAGCGACATTAACCGCTTCGGATACCGCTCGTACAGGTAGATATGTAGTTCCTTGGTAAGAAATTGGAGCAATTCTTTTCCCAGATTGATCTTTAGGCGTCCAGCCTTTTCCATCTAGTTCAAATTTAATTTCATGGTTAAGCTGTGCTTGAATGTTTTCTAATAAAGAGCTTGCACCAGCGCCCATGACACTTCCTAATGCCACCGCTGATACAACAATCCCTGTGAAAATTCTTTTTTTAATTTGCATTCTTCTGCCTCCTGATGTTAGTGAAATCTAGTAACTTGGTAGATTAGTTACTATTTGATTTCTACCTTTTTATCTTGCTCGAGGTAATCACCTGTTTCACCGATTACTTTGTTTACCCACTCAATAATTCTTTTTCTAAATAGGACAGCTAGCCCTACTAAAACAGCAACAATTAATAAGATCTCTAATGTCCCCAAACCTTCTTCATCATTCCAGAACTTCTTTATTGCGTTTAACATCCATCTCACCTCCTTTACAGAATGTAATAACCTTATTAATTCATCATTTGCATGGCTGGATAGCCAATAATGACAAGAATAATTAAAAAGATCAGGACCATAGGGAACAACAGCTTAGAAGATGCTTGTTCCCCAATTGTTCTCGCCAATACTTTACGTTTCTCCCATAATTCATGGGATAAACCACGTAAGGAGTCTGCCAGTTCATTGCCTCCTCTTCGATAATTAAGAAGGACACTTGTTACAAAGACAGAAACCTCCTGCACTCCACATCTTTTAGCAAAATCCTCTAGACTTTGAGCAAAAGAGCGATTCAATTGTAATTCATTCTTCAGTTCAAGAAGCTCGGTATAGAATGGGCTTACATCCATCTCTTCTTTCTGTTCAATACAACGCAGAATCGCTTTTTGAATGGTTTCTCCCGCGTTAATCAGGAGGACTAACTTACTGACAAACTCCGTTAAATCTAGTAATATACTTTCTCTTCGTTTCTTGATTTTCGTTTCTAGTTCGCGAATCAGGGCATAGGCTATAATCGGCAAAACAATCAGGACAAAATACAAGACTTCAATGTTTCCTCCATCCAATATCCCAACGATTAAACCTCCGAACAAGACAACCATAAGCACTGATACGATTTGAGCCAAATACATTTTGGTACAATAAATTCCATCTTTCAGTCCATAGATCAGAATGATCTTCTGATGAACTCTTCGATAAAGCAAGCTGTTCTCATTCATACGCAGGATCTCTAGTAAGCGAAGGGAAGCAGGCGCTAAGCCTAGCAGCTTAAAATCCTTGGGATAGTTCGCTACGATTTCTTTGTTCTGCTGTCCTGCACTAACAGCTAGAAAGAGAACCAATAAAACGAGAGGAGCCGCAATGGATAGTAATATTAGCATTGTTTCACACCTTGATATTCATAATTTTTGTACTTAACCAATAGGCAAAAGCAACTCCGATGAGGGCACCCGTCATAACAAAGACTCCCCCAGTCCTCAGCTGATAGAGCGGCTCCATATATTCTTGTGAAGAAAAGCTGAGTAAGGCAACAAATGCTAGAGGGGCAACTGTTAATATTTGCGATTCAAATTTTTTCTGAGCAATTAAGACTGATATTTCTTGTTTGATCTCTAGCTTTTCTCCAATAATATTGGCGGTTTTTCTGATCACTTCTATTAGATCTCCACCTGTGCGTTTGCAGGTAATAAAGACGTCAGAGAAGCTTTGAATATCTTCGAGCTTGGCTCTCGCACTAAAATCAGCAATCGCGTTCTCAATCGTTTCGCCATTCTCTACTTTTCTATTAATAAGTTCGATCTCACGAATAATATGAACATCTGTGTGTCCAAAGAGCATCTTAAGATCCTCTACAATATCTCGAAAAGCATTTTCAACCGATTTTCCGACGGCTAAGGCAGAAGCTAAGGAGTATAAGGCATGCTTGAATTGAATGGAAAGCTCTTGCTTTCTCTTTTCTACGAGTTGCTTAGTTCGTAGCTTCGGATAGTAAAAACCTAATAGTGCAAGCACTCCAGAAACAATAAGGTTCTGATAAAATATGAAGCCAATGAGAAAGAAGACAGCTCCTGAGACCAGAATATAAAAGATTTTTTCTCCCGCTGACATGATATAGACTCCATAATCTACAGCCGCGAGCTTCCCCTCTGCCACAGGCTTGGTCTTAATGGTAGTGGGCGATTGCTTTTCTATTTCATCTATTGTCTTCTCGTTCTTTTTTTTCCGATCTAGGATCACGAAGATCCCTATGGTGACGATCACCGCAACTAGAGCGATCAGAATAATATCCATGTTCATCTTTTCACCTACTTATCTCGTTAAACGATTTAGTACGAGAGGTCCCGTATTCCAGCCATTCGTAGCTTCATCGTATCATGCAATGTATTTCCTGTATGCTTCAATTCGCCAATGACCTTTCCGTCTGCGGTTTCCCCTTCTTCGACGAATTCATAAAGGCGGTTGAGCTTGATTTCCCCATTCTCCATCCCAATGATTTCACTAATCTCTGTCACTCGCCTTGATTTATCTCGGATTCGCGTGAGATGCACCATAATGTCAATTGCGGAGCAGATTTGCTTCCGAATCACTTCGACAGGCAGGTGAGCTCCACTTAGAACCATGGTTTCCAAGCGGCTAAGCATATCTTCGGTGGAGTTGGCATGACCTGTGGAGAGAGAGCCGTCATGACCTGTGTTCATGGCTTGGAGCATATCGAGCGCTTCAGCGCCACGCACCTCTCCGACAATAATTCGATTGGGTCGCATACGCAGAGAGGACTTAATCAGTTGACGAATGCTGATCTCCCCTTTTCCCTCAGCGTTGGCATTTCTTGTTTCCATGGCGACTAGGTTCTTCACATTCTTGATTTGCAGCTCTGCTGAATCCTCGATGGTAATAATCCGCTCGTCTTCTGGAATGAAATTGGACAAGGCATTTAAGAAGGTTGTCTTTCCTGACCCTGTTCCCCCACCAATAAAAATATTGTATTTTGCCTCCACTAAACAGCGCAAAAAATCTGCTGCACTTCTGGGAAGAGAGCCTTTTCCGATGAGAATATCGATTGTCATCGGGCTTTCGGGGAACTTACGAATGGTCATGGTAGGTCCCTTCAAAGCGATCGGAGGTAACACAACATTGACACGCGAGCCATCTAACAGCCTGGCATCTACAATAGGGGAAAATTCATTAACCACCCGATTGACCTTTCCCACAATAAGCTGAATAATATCTTCTAATCGTGCTTGACTCTCAAAGCGAAGCGGTACTTGAACAACACGCCCGTCACGCTCGATAAAAATCTCATCCGCACTGTTAATCATAATCTCCGTGATTGTGTTATCATCAATAAGTGGCTGTAAGACGTCCAACCCACGAAAAGAACTATAAATTTGCTTAACTAAATCAGATTTTTCACTGGCTGTAAGGTACTCCTCCCTCGCATATTGAAAGACGACTTGCTCAATCTGTTCAAATAAATCTTCATCCGAGGTAGAGCTAGATAGATCTAGGTTTTCACGTATCCTTGCTTTTAGTTTCTGAACGATTTCCATATCTGTCATCTTAGGCACTCCTATTCATTGGGAGAAATAAACCGAAACAGCTTGAGCATGGCTTCATTATAAGGAGTTGAAGACCACAGTCGGTCGCTTTGCATGACATTTTTCCATTCAGGAATGTAAGGCAGCTCCAGTTTAATCGCAAACTCTTCATATAGCTCCCGATTATAGCTCTGACCCGTATAACGATTCACAATGAAGGTCGTATTTCGATAGATTTTTCCTTCATCATCCTTGGCGATTTGTTCTAATGCTCGATGCTTTGTTTGCTTTTATCTACTTGAAACAGATCATCGACGGTCACCCAGATGATCAGATCACTCATCTGAAGGGATTGGACGATGCGCTCATGCAAACTCGATTCTAAGTCAAGGACAATAAAATCATAGGAGCCCAGATCAATGAACCCTTGGAGCAAGAACTCTATATCCTGCTTGGTTAGATCCAGCATTTCTTGACCATTCGCTGGAGAGAGGTAGTCAATCTTGGTGAAGGTTTGGGTCTGTTTCAACTCTTCTATCTTCGCTACGAGTTGCTTTGAGCGACTTTTCACATAGTACAACAAGGTGTCAAGACCTTCTGCCTTCTCCTCTGTTGGAAATAAAGAGTGAACCGAATGGTATAATTCTAAATTAAGGTAGAACACTCGATAATCCTGCGAGGCAGCTTGATTACAGAAATTGATCGCTGCAGTTGTTTTCCCTGCTCCTCCACTTGCCGAGTAAAAAGAAACAATCTTGGTCTTTTTACTTAAAAACTGATGAGAAATGGCTAACCCATTCTTCTCTAGGTGAAAAGCCCAAACCTTGGATAAGAGCAAATTTAAAGGTTGAAATTTATTAATGGTTATATATTCTTCATGTGGCTGATGATCTTCCACTAACAGCATCACATTGTCTTTTTTATGTAGCTCTGGTGGCAACAATTCTGGAGTCACCAAGAGAAGGTAAGCACCTTTGTGTTGATCTAGGAATCTAGTCACATTCTCAGAGGTTGAAAAAGATTTTAATATAAATTTATGATGTTCTTCTGAAGTTCGGATGTATTGAAACAAGAGGTCTACATACTCTTGATTGGCATCCGCAACCACTAAATGTACTGTACTCATAATTTCCCCCTAAACCTGTCGCTATCTCTTGTTTGTTATGCTTAGAAGCCTAGCAGCTTGGCGATTCCACTTATAATGAATACAGCAGAAACGACTCCCAAAACAATGGCTAAGCGAACTCTATTTGTACGACTTCCCACGTCAAAAACCTCCATGTCCATCCTTTTTCTGACATCACAATCCATATATTTCTAAATTCATTGAATTTCTACACTCTTGATATAATACCATCGTTCTATAGAAAATTTTGTCGAAATTTGTTGCGCCATGAAATTTTTTATTTTTTTCTCCGAGTAATCCGATATAACATAACAAAATAGACTTTTTTTAGGAAAATATAAACTTTCGCACCCTAAAAAAGCAAAAAACTGTAGCCGTATCATGGTATAGATTTGATACAGTTACAGTTTTTCACTTTAATGAACCTCTATTTTATATGACGATTTAAAAATCAAAGTTATCAGGATCAGGACCAAATCGGCGATTCTGATTCAACTCATCAAGCTTCGCCATATCCTCTGTGGATAATTCAAAATCGAAGACTTGAGCATTCTCTTCCATTCGGTGAGCTGTAATCGATTTAGGAATGGTGACTACTTTATTTTGTAGATCCCAGCGCAGGACGATTTGGGCTGCTGATTTTTGATACTTTCCACTTAGCTCTTGTAATAACGGCAAGTCCAGATTTCCTTGCATTAATGGACTCCATGCTTCTAATTGGATTTTATGCTCCTGACAGAACGCAAGCAATTCTTTTTGATTTAATAAAGGATGGTACTCCACTTGGTTGACCATAGGGACGATCTCACTCTGGGACATTAGATCCTGTAGATGATGGATTTGGAAGTTACTCACTCCAATCGCTCGGACCTGCCCATCCTTATAGAGCTTTTCTAACGCCTTCCAGGTATCGTTGTACTTGCCTTTGACGGGCCAGTGAATCAGGTAGAGATCAATATAGTCTAAGCCTAGCTTCTTTTTACTTTCCTCGAAAGCTTGTAGAGTCGATTCATAGCCTTGGTCGGCATTCCACACTTTCGTTGTAACAAAGAGCTCTTCTCGTGGAATTCCTGCTTCAGCAATCGCTTTTCCTACGCCTTCTTCGTTGCCGTAAATCGCTGCGGTATCAATGCTGCGATACCCCACTTGCAGGGCATGCTTAACAGACGACACGATTTCATTTCCTTCTTTCACCTGCCAAACACCTAAACCAAGCCAAGGCATTTGAACACCATTGTGTAATTGAGTAGATTCCTGCAATGCAATGGACATGCTATATACCTCCTCTATTCTTTCTCTCGCTTCCTATCTTTTACGTTCTATTCTGGGCGATAACCCTTCTATTCTAGACCGAATTCACCGTCTAAATACCTGTAGTGCTTCGTTCAGCTCTTTCGTCTGCGTATAGACTTGACGATATAGCGGATAGAGCTCCTGGTATTTCTCTACATGCTCGGGAATCGGCCCATAGGTGTGTGCGGTAGAAAGACACAGATTCACACACTCCTCAAGAGTAGAATACCATTTGCAACCATATGCTGCCAACATTCCTGCTCCGATAGCGACCCTGCTCAGTGTCAAGCTTCACGATGTTCGTATTAAATATATCTGCCTGCATCTGGAGCCACGCTTCATTCTTGGCTCCCCCGCCAATTGAAATCACGGTATCGATTTGTTTTCCCTTCTTGCGAAAGATCTCAATAGATTCTAGTAAAGAGAAGGTAATCCCCTCAAGAACCGCACGAATAAAATCGATTCGTTGATGAGACGCATCCATCCCAATAAAGCTGGCTCGAATCGCAGCGTCTGCGTGCGGGGTTCTTTCCCCGACAAGATAAGGAGTAAAGAGAAGCCCCTTGGAGCCAATAGGTACGTGCTCAATTCCTTGGAAGAGGGTGTCAAAGCCTTCATTCCCCGCAAAGACTTCCTTAAACCACTGTAAGCTATATCCCGCAGAGAGGGTAACTCCCATCGAATAATAGGCATTCTCTTGCCCATGATTAAAATAGTGTACCTTCCCTTGGTACTCTCGATCCTTGGACTCTTCATAGGATAGAATCACTCCTGATGTTCCAATACTGCATAGGGTTTTGCCTTCAGATAAGATCCCAGCTCCTATCGCTCCGCAGGCATTATCTGCTCCTCCTGCAAATACCTTAGTGTGTGGAGAGAGACCTGTGTGCTGAGCAAATTCCGTAGATAATGTACCCACACACTCATGGGATTCGACTAAAGGGGGACAGAGCTCTACTGGGATCTCTAAGAGAGAAGCGATTTCCTGACTCCACTTCTTCTCAGCGACATCTAGCAAAAGGGTTCCCGCCGCATCCGAATATTCGCTATGAATCTGCCCTGTCATACGAAAGCGCAGATAATCCTTCGGCAATAAGAAAATCTTTGCTTTTTTCCATACGTGCGGCTCATGTTGCTTAACCCAGAGCAGCTTGGGCAGGGTGAAGCCCTCCAGCGTGGGGTTCTTGGTGATCGAGAGAAGCTTTTCTTCGCCCACTTGCGCATAGATCTGTTTGCATTGTTCTGTGGTTCTTGTGTCATTCCAGAGGATGCAATTTCTCAGGACCTGCTGCTGTTCATCTAGCAGAACAAGCCCATGCATCTGTCCAGAGAAGCTGATGCCTTCAATCGCTTCTATAGGCTCGGTCATTTGCCCTGCCAACTCCCGAAGTGCTTCTGCTGTCTGGTCCACCCACACCTCGGGATTCTGTTCGCTATGCCCTGCGGTTTCTTGCAGAAGCGGATACGATTTAGATATTTCCTGACAAACCCGTCCCTGTTGATCAAGCAATATAACCTTAACTGCACTGGTGCCTACATCTATACCGATGACATATTTCATCTCTTTCCACCCTTCTTTCCACCCTTATTAACGTTTTACTTCTATTATATATTGATTAATGGTTGCTTTAAGAAGCTCTTGTCTGCCTGATCTGTTCTTGATCTCTGTTTGCTCTAAGGCGTACTTTTCAAGGGTGTGCAAATTGGCTCTGCCCTCCATGATCTCTAGACCGACTCCTTCCGTATAACTGCGGTAACGTTCGGCAATAAAGTCTTCTAGGACTCGGTCTTCCAGCAGCTTATTGGCTACCTTCAAGCCAACGGCAAAGCTGTCCATCCCAGCAATATGAGCATAGAATAAATCTTCCGGTTCAAAAGAGCCTCTGCGCACCTTCGCATCAAAATTAAGCCCACCTGAACCAAGCCCTCCATTCAGAAGAATTTCATACATAGCTAAGGTGGTCGAATACAGATCTGTCGGGAACTCATCTGTATCCCAGCCTAATAAGAGATCTCCTTGGTTCGCGTCAACAGAGCCTAACATCCCATTGATTCGTGCCACTCGAAGCTCATGCTCAAAGCTATGCCCTGCTAATGTGGCATGATTTGCTTCTATATTAAATTTGAAATGTTCCTTCAAGCCATAGCTTTGTAAGAAGGCTAATCCAGTAGCCACGTCAAAATCATACTGATGCTTGGTCGGCTCCTTCGGCTTAGGTTCAATTAAGAATTGAGCATCAAAACCAATCTCCTTGGCATAGTCGACAGCCAAATGAAAGAAACGGGCAAGCTGATCTACTTCTTGTTTCATATCTGTATTAAGCAGGGTTTCATACCCTTCACGCCCACCCCAGAAAACATAGTTCGCAGCACCCAGTTCCTTTCCGATCTCCAGACCTTTTTTTACCTTCGCCGCAGCATGAGCAAAGACCTCAGCATTGGGAGAAGTAGCCGCTCCATGAACATAACGAGGATGCGTAAATAAATTGGCTGTATTCCAGAGAAGCTTCGTCCGACTCGTTTTCATATATTCCTTGATCATTTGCACGATTTTATCCAAATTTCGATAGGTTTCTCGCAGAGTATTTCCCTCTGGTGCCACATCTACATCGTGAAAGCAGAAATAGGGGACGTTCAGCTTCTCAAACATTTCGAAGGACGCCTCTACCCGCGCCTTGGCTAAGTCCAGCCCTTGATAATGGTTCCAAGGTCTTTGCATCGTGCTTACTCCAAATGGATCTGATCCATCTCCCGTGAATGTATGCCAATAGGAAACGGCGAAACGCAGCCATTCTTCCATCGTTCGTCCATTAACTAGCTCTGTAGGATTATAGTGTTTAAAAGCAAGGGGATTTCGAGATGTGGCTCCTTCGTATTGAATCGGCTGTATCGCAGTAAAATAACTCATGTTTATTCCCTCCAATATATATGTTTTGTGGTTATGTCTATATTTCCAAAATCAGGGGTCGTGAAAGGGTTTGCCCTGAAGAAACGGTCACCTTCATGTTGGGCCAGCCGCTAGGAGAAGTGGTGATGATTTCCGCTTGCTGTTCCCCGATTATGATCGTATCTTCAGATTTTGCTCCCGTAATAGAAGGATTCCAAGCAAAGGCTTGGTGCTTCTCCATTTTGTATGAAGTCGATGGAGTCAGAAGGTAATCACGGTTCTGGTATCCTATGGCTCCTCCTTGATGATGAAGCTTCCATTCCTCGGGATAGCCTGCCTCGGCGTACACCTTTTTGATATGGTCAAAAAAAGAAGCGGTATCCATTCCTTCTCTAGTAGCGGTAATCAGCTCGGCATCGATTGTTATGGTTTTTAGAAAAGTTTCCTTCCTTTCAACAGAAAGCGGACCTCTATGAATCATTCGAGTCAATGCCACAATTAATCCCTTGTAGCGTACACAAGAAACCACCATACAGCTTCGTTCAAAACGTTTGTTTTGCGGAATAGGATGACGGTAGCGATCGATTCGCTCATCACAAGCAACTAAGGTCACCGTGGGCATCAATCCTTCTAATTGAAGGATCTTGTTCAAGCCAGCTGCCAGCTCTCGTTCTGTGTACCCAGGATGCACACTCATGCAGTAATTCTCCAGTAGTTCAGTCGCCCTTGACCCCAGATAGCGATACCTTGTTCTTTCTAGAGAGGTCATGGAGAACCGTAGCTGTGCCAGCTTGAAGGGCTCTAACGTCATTCCTGCCCCCTCGGAATCCGAAATGATTTTCCCTTGCCCTACCAATTGGTGAGCTTTTGTTTCTACTGATTCGTACCACGGATATTCAACGACTTCAATTTCGAGAGCATGAAGCTCCTCTTCTAAAATTCTTCTTTTTTCAATAGGATTGGTCAGGAGATAAAAAGCTTGTCGAGTAACAAGGAGAGCACATTCTCCTTTTTCACTGTTATAGGGAATGCCATGATCTCCCCCGCTTGTTAACCAAGCGAAATGATCGATTCTTCGGTAAAAGACAGCCTCGGCGTTTTCCTCCTCAAGCAAGGATCGCACTCTAGCCAACTTGATCTGAACATCCTTTTGTTCTTCAGTCTGTATCACATCGGTTCCCCCTCCCTTATCGTGTAAACCCTTTCATTTAAGGGTTCTCCTATGGGTTTGTTATGTTTGTTTATCCATTGAACTAAGTGTAGCACCTTTAACTTAGTTTGTCTAGTGAATGAACTAAGTTTGTCAAAGTATTGAGAACATGGTATAAAGGAGAATAAGAATAGAAAGAGAATCGTAGAATAACAACACTTTTCAGGGAGAATAGAAAATGACGTGGAATCAACAAACCGTTAAATTAAGCAATAAATCACTTGTCCTGCACATGATTAAAGAACAAGCCCCTCTTTCACGGCAGATATTGCCCAATACACAGGGTTAACCAAAGGAACCGTATCTTCTTTAGTGAACGAGCTGATCGAAGAACAATTATGTTACGAAACAGGACCAGGAGAATCAAGTGGGGGAAGAAGACCTGTTATGCTTCTGTTTCATCAGAATGCAGGCTATGCTATCGGAATTGATCTAGGTGTCCATTACATCCTGGGTATTCTCACAGACCTTCAAGGGAACATGATTCATGAAGCAAAAGTCAGCATCACCACTTCAAGCTATGAGTTGACTCTCCAAGCACTGAAAGAAATGATCCATTCGCTGATCCAAGCTGCCCCTGAAAGTCCTTATCAGGTGATCGGAATTGGAATTGGAGCCCCTGGGATTGTTGATCACGAAGGACGCATCCTTATCGCTCCCAATGCAGGCTGGAGAAATGTCGAGTTAAAAAAAGATCTCGAACAGCACTTTACCCTTCCTGTGATCGTTGAGAACGAAGCCAATGCAGGAGCTTATGGAGAGAAACGATTTGGAGTGGGAAAAGAAGTGGACAATATGATTTATGTCAGTGGAGGAATCGGAATTGGGGTAGGGCTGATTCTGCAAAATGAGCTCTATCGAGGCAACAATGGCTTTGCTGGTGAAATGGGGCACATGGTGGTGGAAGCTGACGGGCGCTCATGTAAGTGCGGCAGTAGGGGATGCTGGGAGCTCTATGCCTCAGAAGCGGCACTTCTACGTGAAGCCACGCAGGCAGAGCTTCCTCTTCCTCCAGAGCAGGAAATCACTCTGGAAACATTAATCCATTTAGCGAGCATGAAGGAAGAGAAGGCAATCATGCTGTTCAACAAGATTGGCTACTACCTTGGTGTCGGCATTAATACGATTATTAATACCTTTAATCCGCAGCACATCATTATGGGCAATCGGCTAGCGATGGCAAAGGAATGGATTGAGCAACCGCTGCTAGAGGTAATCGAGAAGCGTACTCTGCTATATGCGGGAAAATGTACAAATCACTTTTACCGAACGCTCCTCCTACTCCTCCGCTCTGGGTGCTTCCGCTTATGTGGTGGATCATTTTTTGAAGGCGAATTTAATGGGGTAGGGACGTAAGAGAATCTTTCTAGAACAACGCCTGTTCTTGTGAAAAAAATACCCAAACCGCACTGGAGAATGATAAACTGAACTGTAGATACTAAGTAGAGTTTAGGCTCTACCCAAACGAACGGGAGGCGTTAGCTATGATGAAAAACATTGATGTATACGTATACGGAGCTGAGCAAATTTGTGCCAGTTGTGTGGGTGCTCCTTCTTCCAAGGATACCGCAGAATGGTTAGACTCTGCGCTCAACAGAAAATATGAAAACCTTTCCTTTCATATAAAATATGTAGATATCTATCAACCACAAAACGAAAAAGAGAAGGAATTAGCTCAAAGAGTTATTGATGAAGAGTTTTTCTATCCTCTTATTGTCATTCAAGATGAAATCGCGGCAGAAGGGATTATTAACATTAAGCAGGTCTATTCCTTCCTAGAAGAAAAAGGCATTGTTTCACCCTCTTGATCCCCGACTAAAACCCTTACCTTCTACTTGTTTTTTCTTGCTGTTTTTCCCTTAGATACTTTCTAGCGACAAGAAGAGCAAGAAGAAGAACGGTCGCCAATACAATCAGAGTGACTAGATGCTTGAGGATGGAAAAAAGGTTGACGACATAGACTAGATTTATGGAGAGATCAGGATAAGCCCTGAGCATCCAGATGATCCCCGTGTTTTCCAGCACGTCAAAAAAAGCAAGCAGATAAGGAAGCAGGCAAGCTGAGGAGATCCAGCTTGTTTCTTTGTTCAACTTCTTGACAAGGTACATAATAAGTAAGGCATAGCCGATAGAATAAAAGAACAGAAAGACGAAATCAAGGAGCTGATTATACAGGTGAAGTGCACGCCCAGCCTCTCCTAACTGGGTAAAAAAGAACATCACCTGCTCATGGGTATACTGAAAGCGGAGATCAAGAATGGGCTCTCCTGCTTTTTGCTCAATGCGTTTCCCCGTTCCAAAGAGAAGGAGAAGCTGGCATACTAGCTGAGTACCCAAAAAAATAAGGACGTTTTTACCACTTGCTAATCGATCCATAACCTGAATGAATGGGATCATCATACCCCTCCTTTATGGGTTTATATTCAAGCCGTACATGAATCTGGACAATGACCGGAGTGTGAAGTCATGTTTGATTTTCAACTGAGTACCCTATTAGGATTTGTCAGTATCATTAATATTCTGCTCGCCATCATCGTGATCTTTCTGGAAAGGCGAAATGTCAGTGCAACTTGGGCATGGCTATTGATCCTATACTTTACCCCGATTTTAGGCTTCATCTTATATATTATTTTTGGTCAAAACCTTAGTCGAAGAAGAATCTTTAAGTGGGATAAGCAAGTACAACCCTATATCAAACAAGCCGTGCGTACGCAGATGGAGCAATTAGAAACCAACCCTGCTCAATTCCAGAGTTCAATCATTGAAGAGTATCGCGATTTAATCTATATGAACCTGAATCATGATGAAGCTCCTCTCACTCAAAATAATGAGGTTCAAATACTGACAGATGGGCAGCAAAAGTTTGATCTGCTCCTGAAGGACATCGAATCCGCTAAAGAACATATTCATATGCTCTATTATATAATTCGCAGTGATGAGTTGGGAGAAAAAATTGCTCAGGCACTAATGAAGAAAGCCAAGGAAGGTGTAGAGGTACGACTGCTATATGATGATCGCGGTTCTAGAAAACTAACGAGATCCTTCATTCACAAGCTGCGGCAGTCAGGCGCTCTCTTAGAACCTTTTTTTCCGGCGAAAATCCCTTTTTTGAACCTGAGAATCAATTACCGAAATCATCGTAAACTAGTTATTATTGATGGGCGGATTGGCTATATTGGCGGGTTTAATATCGGCAACGAGTACCTAGGGCTTCATCCCAAATTCGGCTACTGGAGAGATACTCACTTGAAAATCATCGGCGATTCAGTGAACAATATTCAGTCGCGTTTCATGTTAGATTGGAATCAAGCCTCCAAACAAAAGGTCGCCTTCATGGACTACTATTATTTTAGTAAGAAAACCTACGGCGATACGGGAGTCCAAATTGTGTCTACCGGACCCGATACCGAATGGGAGAAAATCAAGAATGGATTGATCAAAACGATTCTCTCCGCCAAGAAATACGTCTACTTACAGACTCCCTACTTTATTCCCGATGATAGCTTCTTAGAAGCCCTGCGTATTGCCTCCCTTTCTGGGGTGGATGTGCGGGTAATGATTCCAAATAAGCCTGACCATCCTTTTGTTTACTGGGCCACTTATTCCTATGCTGGGGAATTGCTGAAAGCAGGAGCTAAGATCTATATTTACCAGCATGGCTTTCTACATGCTAAAACCATAGTCGCTGATGGTAAAGTTGCCTCTGTCGGGACAACAAACATTGATGTGCGCAGCTTTCGTTTGAATTTTGAAGTCAATGCCTTCCTCTATCATAGCGATACGGCTGAACAACTCACGGCTATTTTTGAAGAGGATGTTCTCCACTCTACAGAACTAACTCCAGCATTATATATGCAGCGTTCCTTTTATATCCGGCTGAAGGAGTCCGTTTCTCGCTCCTCTCTCCGATTTTGTAGAAAGCAAAAACCTGCCCGTCTATTTTGACTAGCAGGTTTTTGAACTTACAACACTTGAAAGTGAATCTCCTCCGTTTCAGGCTGATAATCCACGTGTAGATTCTGACCATTTAGGTACCACATATCTTCCTGTTCAACGTAAAAAATCATTCCTTGCTCAACAGTAGAAAGAGCGATTTCCTTGGGCTCTTCTTGGGCAATTCCCATAGAAAAAGAGGCTTGGACCGATCCGCACCCACCATATCTTGCAAAAAAGCGAATATGCTGTCCCTCTTTAAATCCCCACTGTTCCTTAAAGCATTCTATTGCTGCTGGAGTAACTGTCAGCTTCATGAGCATCTGCTCCCTTCCTATCCCTTTGTTCTATAAGATGATATCATGGCAAACAAACCATCCAAGGGCTTCGCTGAATTTCTTGACAAAGCGCACCCTCCTGATTATGATTATTTCTATTACTTACCAAGATCATTCGCTTACTATAAAGAAGACTTCCATCAGATTGATTTTATCAGGAATACGAGGACATGACAAAAAATGTGCAGCAAAGAAAGGAGAAAAGTATGGTTTCAGAGGATAGTAATCGAAAGCTCGTCATCGCAGGCTTACTGCTTGGAATACTCATGGCTGCCATGGATAATACCATTGTCGCTACCGCTATGGGCACGATCGTTTCAGATCTAGGAGGCTTTGACCGCTTCGTCTGGGTCACTGCCGCTTATATGGTTGCCGTTATGGCAGGAATGCCCATCTACGGGAAGCTATCTGATATGTACGGACGTAAGCGTTTCTTCGTTTTTGGGTTGTCTGCCTTTTTATTTGGCTCTGTGCTATGTGGAATGGCGCAAACAATGGAGCAGCTTATTATTTTTAGGGCGATTCAAGGAATCGGAGGAGGCGCCTTGCTCCCTATTGCTTTTACCATTGTCTTTGACCTGTTTCCTCCGCAGAATCGGGGCAAGATGACAGGGTTACTTGGAGCTGTCTTTGGTACGGCAAGTGTACTAGGACCTCTATTAGGGGCTTTGATTACCGATTTAATTAGCTGGCATTGGATTTTTTATATTAATGTACCGATTGGTGTTCTGGCTTTATTTTTTATTGTCCGCTACTATAAGGAAACGCATGAACATTCAAAACACAAAATTGATTGGTCTGGTGCGATCACTCTGATCATCTCCGTTGTGAGCTTAATGTTTGCCTTAGAATTAGGGGGCAGAGCCTATGCTTGGGATTCCATTCAGATTATCAGCTTATTTAGTATCTTTACGGTATTTCTGGTTCTCTTTTTTCTTGTTGAGAGAAAAGTGGATGAGCCTATTATCTCTTTTTGGATGTTTAAAAACCGGCTTTATGCCACCTCGCAAATCATAGCTTTTCTCTATGGAGGCACGTTTATTATCTTAGCTGTCTTTGTGCC
The DNA here is from genome assembly GCF_000615945.1 of Caldalkalibacillus mannanilyticus JCM 10596. Classification (GTDB taxonomy): domain Bacteria; phylum Bacillota; class Bacilli; order Caldalkalibacillales; family JCM-10596; genus Bacillus_AT; species Bacillus_AT mannanilyticus. The sequence continues at coordinate 77,629 of NZ_BAMO01000008.1, read as the reverse complement.
GATCTTTGTTCAAGCAGTGGGTGGAGGCTCTGCCACGAACGCAGGATTTGTTCTAACACCGATGATGCTTGGCTCCGTAGTAGGAAGTATGATTGGAGGGATGTCACAAACCAAAACAAGCTTTCGTAATCTCATGATCGTTTCTGTTATTTTCTTCTTTCTCGGCATGTTTTTATTGAGTGGAATGTCGCAGGATACGGCGCGTGGATTGTTAATTTTCTATATGGTCATCGCTGGTTTTGGGGTGGGGTTCTCCTTCTCCTTATTGCCTTCTGCTTCCATCCATCATATAGAGCCTCGTTTCCGCGGTTCAGCTAATTCAACAAATGCCTTTATTCGTTCTCTAGGGATGACGATTGGCGTAACTATATTCGGAGCGATTCAGAACAAAGTATTCAACAATAATATTCAAGCGTTTGAGAACGTTCAGGACTTATATGATGCTTCTGGAGCCCCTCTGATTGATTTAAAGGAGCCACAACAAATCTTTCAACCTGATCAACGCGCCTTATTGCCTGATACGATTGTCGATCAAATCGCAGCAGCAATCGCCAGCTCGATCACCTATACTTTTCTGCTTGCCTTAATTCCTATCTCTCTAGCGGCGATCACCATTCTATTTATGGGCAATACACGTGTAGAAGTGAGTAAGGAGCAGAAAATAACCAACAAAGCTTGATTGAATATTTCCTCCATGCAATATAGCCTGTCCTAGTAGACAGGCTATTCTTATTTTTATTATGATTTATGATCTATTTATAATCCTAACGATCTAATGCTATCTAATGAAGGTCAGTCGTTAGCTTTTTGGATACTCACATAGATTAATATATAACCGAGGATTCCCATGAGTTTTCTCTAAGGTATACTCGCATCTAAGTTGGTTTTCTTTTTTCTCCTTATGCTGGTATAGCTGTGCTTGATTTGGAATCAAGGCACTATAGTTCATCCCTTGTGTATCCTGCTGAGGATCTAATACTAACATGGCTTTCTCTTCCTTGCTCATTTGATAGACTCCTTCCATTCAGGTTTCTCTCTCTATTTCTTCGACCTGTTTCTTCTTTTTTTGAGTGTCGCTTCTCCACAGACAAACGATTTTCGTCTTTTTTTGATCCACCTTATTGTATCATGGCATGATTGGTTTTTTTGTAGAAATTTGTAAGGTAAATATTGAATTATTTTTGACAATGTTCTAATTAGATACATAAGAAAAGAAAGCCGTAAGAACGTCTTTCGTCCCCACGGCTCTTTTGGTACTATATATTTTACGTTTTTGTAATCAACTAGCCACTTACTCTACATCCAGCTGATAAGTGAGAAGATAATATTCTTCCGCACCAGGCTTCCATCCCACCACACGCTTATTCATACCAACGATTATATTAGGATATACCGCAAAGCTATGAGGAACCTCTTGGTTGATAAGGTCTACCGCTTGCTTTGTGATTTCAATTCTCTCATCCATCTCTGCTGTGGCGTTAAGTTGATGAATCATCTTCTCTAGCTCTGGCAGATGGATATGTCCTGCATTGAGAGAACCACCTTGTAGATAGGCACTATTCAGAAAGAATCCACCGTCTCCACGTGGAGCGCTTAAATTACTGTATGTGGCGATATCCCATTCACTGTTTTCGACTAAATAACTATCGACATTTTCTACTGTGGTAATGTTCATTGTAATTCCCGCTTTCGCCGCTTCGGATTGAAGAAGTTGTGCCATTAACGGAAGCTCTGGTCTTCCTCTATAGGTAATCATTTCTACGGTTAGAGGTTGCCCATTCTTCATGAGCTTGCCATCTGCTCCCGCTTGATATCCCGCTTCTTCCAGTAAGGCTACCGCCTGAGCTACATCATGCTTCACGGCAGCTTCTTGACTGCCAAACGGTAAGTTACTATTGAAAGGACCATTCGCTACGGTCCCATGCCCCAACATAATATCCTCTGCCACACTTTGACGATCTAGCAAATGATTGATTGCCTTGCGCACTTTGTGATCCTGCATTTGTGCCTTTCTTTGATTATATAAAATGAAATGCACTCGTAAGCTAGCTACTGATTCAATCGTTAACTTCTCATTTTTTTGAATGACGTCCATGCTTTCCGCAGGAAGATTATAGACAATATCAGCATCTCCTGATTGAAGAGCGAGAGCACGAACATTGGGATCTTCATTAAAGGCAAACTTGGCTTCCTTCAGCTTAGGCTTTCCTGCCCAATACTCATCAAAACGCTCAAGATTGATTTCTATTTCTGGAGCAAAGCTTTTCACTTTAAATGGTCCTGTTCCAACTGGTGCACTGTTAAAGGCTTCTGTCCCCATACGTTGTTCCGCTTCTACATTCACAATAGAAGCCGATGGATTAAGTAGTTCAGAAAGAAGAGCTGGATAAGGCTCTGTTGTTTTTATTGTTAACAGCTGACCTTCTGCTGACATCGAATCGATCTTTAAGGAACGAGCCAAGGATTCACTGGCATTGAGCCTCTTTCAAAGGAGGCTTTGGCAGCCTCGGCAGTTAATGGCGTGCCATCGTGAAAGGTTACGCCATCACGAAGCGCAAATTCCCATGTGAGTTCATCAAGCATTTTCCAATCTGTAGCAAGCCAGCCTTCAATATGTAGGTTTTCATCCAGCTTCACTAAGGTTTCAGTAATTCCAGCACGAAGCGGAATGCTTCCGTTATGAGGATCTAAGCTGGTTGCTTTGAAGGTGTACAAAAGAGTCACACTTTTGTTCTCTTCCTGTTCATCTGCTGAACTTCCATTCTTATTCTCAACTTCACTATTTGGCGCAGTATTTCCGCCACTTTCCTCCGCTGTGCACCCTGCCATGACGAGCATCCATACACTGACAATGAAAAGCACAAACACTTTTGAACCACTTATTTTTTTCATTTCTCTTTCTCCTTCTATTCGTAATCATTCTTATTTTCATTTTAATATTGTATGCTGAACTCTATTCCTTGTCAATTATATTCCTCCTACTAAAAACCATGATGATTTTTTTCGTTCTTTTCTATTTTCACTTTTCCTCCCGCGCCTTACTTCTTACTTCTTACTTCTTACTTCTTACTTCTTACTTCTTGTTCAGGCGCAGAAAGATACAGTACACTAAAGCTAACAAAACTTGTAAGAAAAGAGGTTTAGCACATGAAGGTGATCGTTGCACCCGACTCATTTAAAGGGAGCTTATCTGCACAAGAAGTAGGAAACGCCATGAAGGAAGGCATTCTTCTTGCTCAGCCTCAGAGCCAAGTCAAGGTCATCCCTATGGCGGATGGAGGAGAGGGTACTCTACAGTGTCTCATTGAGGTAACAGGAGGAAAGTTCTTCTATGCCACCGTAAAAAATCCAAGGGGAAAAGAAATCCAAGCTGCTTACGGAGTTCTAGGAGATGGAATCACCTGTGTCATTGAGCTAGCTCAATCTTCAGGACTCTATTTACTTGATGAAAAGGAAAGAAACCCACTTTATACTACTACCTTTGGCTTTGGGCAATTGATCAAGGCTGGTTTAGATCGTGGCTGTCGACGATTTATCTTAGGCTTAGGTGGAAGTGCAACGAATGACGGAGGAGCAGGCATGCTTCAAGCCCTTGGATTTGGCTTATTGGACAAGGAGAAGCAACCTATTCATGATGGAGGAGCCGAATTAGAACGGATCGTAGAGATTACGACAGAGCATGGCGATCCACGTCTCGCCGAGAGTAATTTTATTATGGCCTGTGACGTGGACAATCCCTTGATTGGACCAGTAGGAGCTTCGGCTATCTTTGGACCTCAGAAAGGAGCGACTCCTGATATGGTTCACCAGCTAGACCACGGCTTACAGCATTTCGCCAACGTCATCGCTCAGCAAATGGGGATCGCCATACATCACCTTCCTGGGAGTGGGGCTGCTGGAGGAGTAGCTGGGGCTCTCCTTGCCTTTCTAGATGCCCCCCAAAGATCTGGTGTTCAGGTTGTAATGGAGCTGACCAAACTAGAGCAGGAAATCAGCCAAGCCGATCTAGTGATTACTGGAGAAGGACAGGTCGATGGTCAGACAGCCCATGGAAAAACGCCCTGTGGTGTAGCTCAAATGGCACAAAAGTATGGTGTCCCTACGATTGTCTTAGCTGGCTCCGTGGGGCAAGGAATTGAGAAATTGTATGATCATGGAGTCACGGCTGTTTTCAGCATTTTGAATCAACCATTCCCCTTTCTGAAGCCATGAATCAGACGAGATCACTTTTAGTTCAAAGTGCTGAGCAGCTGATAAGATTTTATTCAAGAATAAAATGAGTGAGTACTCACTTTACAAACAGCAATTCTTCCTGTATATTAATAGTGAGTACTCACTCATTATTATGTAAGGAGGGCTTTTTATGGTTCAGCAAAAGAACCCTACGTCGATTTCAGTCCAGCAGATCTGTAAGAGATTTGGTCAAAGAGAAGTATTAAACTCGATTACTTTAGATGTACAAGAAGGTGAAATTTTTGGTTTATTAGGTCCCTCAGGAGCAGGAAAAACAACACTCGTCAAGATGATAGCGGGGATTGATCAGCCCTCTTCAGGTGTCGTTTCTGTTCTTGGAACGAAAATGCCTGATCTCGATATGATGAAAAGAATTGGCTATATGGCACAATCAGATGCTCTATATGCTGAGTTGAACGCACGAGAAAATCTAGATTTTTTGCCAAAATCTATGGTCTAAAAGCAGATCAACGCAAACAAAGAATCCAGCATACACTAGAGCTTGTTCAGTTAAGCGCAGATCAAAAAAAAGCGGTGCATCAATTCTCGGGAGGAATGAAAAGAAGATTATCTCTCGCTGCGTCACTCTTGCATCAGCCTGATATTCTCATCCTTGATGAGCCTACTGTGGGCATTGATCCAGTGCTGAGAAAAACCATATGGAAAGAATTAGAACGATTGCGCCAGCAGGGAACCACCTTGGTGGTCACCACTCACGTCATGGACGAAGCGGAAAAATGTCAGCGTTTAGGAATGATTCGCGAAGGACAACTGATTGCCATTGGCACACCAGACGAGCTGAAAAAACAAGCCTCTGCGCTAACCATTGAAGAAGCCTTTGTCTATTTTGGAGGTGAGCAGGCATGAGAATTCAAGCGATTGTCATTCGAATTATTCAACAGTTTTTTAGAGATAAACGAACATTAGCCCTGATGCTGTTGGCTCCTCTGCTCATTCTGACCCTAATGTATCTGGTCTTTCATACCGATGACTATGTACCAACCATCGCTGTACACGACGTCCCTCCGCTTGTTCAAGAAAAGCTCAGTGAGCAAGGAGCCATCATTGAAGAAAAAAGCCCCGATGAGGCACGGCAGAAAATACAAGAAAGCAAGGTCGATGCTTTCATCACATTAGAGCAGATGACACCTACCATTATCCTTGAGGGGAGCGACCCTACCCTTAGCAAAGCTATCTTGATGATGATACACAAGTCTTTTCAAGAGATTCAGCCCAACCAACAGCTCCCAGAGCCTATCATTACTTATGTCTATGGATCAGAGGAAATGCGTTTATTTGATTACATTGGTCCTGTCCTGATTGGTTATTTCATCTTCTTCTTTGTTTTTTTACTAGCCGGAGTTTCTTTTCTTCGCGAAAGAACCAGTGGAACTCTCGAACGCCTTCTCGCTACGCCATTAAGAAGGTGGGAGATTGTCGCAGGCTATGTACTTGGATTTGGATTATTTACAACCATACAGGCGACGATCATTTCATGGTTCGCTGTACAAGTCCTTGGGATTAACATGGAGGGTTCCTTTCTCTACGTCTTATTGATTACATTTCTACTCGCCATGACAGCCTTAACCTTAGGCACACTCTTGTCCGCTTTTGCCAACAATGAGCTTCAGATGATTCAATTTATTCCTTTAGTGATTATTCCTCAAATCTTTTTCTCTGGATTATTTAATGTAGATAGTTTATCTGTTTGGCTGCGTTCGCTCAGCATCTTCATGCCTATCACTTATGGAGCTAATGCGCTAAGAGAGATTATGATTAGAGGCAATGGGTGGGCTCATATCGATCAGGATGTCTACGTCCTGCTTGGTTTTTCCTTCGGATTTATGATCTTAAATGTTCTAGCCTTAAAAAAGCATCGCAAGCTATAGGTATACTTCAGCGAAAGAAGAAGATCTCATGCTATAATGGGCTATATGAAGACGAGAAGAGAAAAAGGAGTCAACAGAATGTCCGAGCGAGAATGGATTGAAGAACTATTAAAGATAAATGATGAGGATCTACAGCTAAGTGAAAAACAATCGAAGATTATTGAAGCCGCCATCGAAGTATTTTCGGAAAAAGGCTTTGCTGCTGCCTCAACGAATGAAATTGCCAAAAAAGCAGGCGTAGCAGAAGGAACCATTTTTCGACATTATAAAACAAAAAAAGAGTTACTTTTCTCCATTGTAACTCCTACCTTAGTGAAAGTGGTCGCGCCCTTTTTTGCCAAAGGGTTTGTGCGAGAAGTATTTACTAACGAACATCAAAGCTATGAAGACTTTCTGCGGCTTTTGATCACCAATCGCTTAGATTTTGTCAAAAAACATTTTCCGATTATCAAAATTTTTCTACAAGAGATCCCGTTTCACGATGAACTAAAGGAACAATATCGCCAAGTGTTCACAGAAAATGTCTATCACAAATTCACGAGCATTGTTCAGCACTTTCAAGAAAAAGGGGAAATCATTGATTTCCCCAGCGATACGGTCATTCGTATCACCATGACCAATATTATAGGCTATTTAATCACACGCTTTCTGGTGCTTCCTGAAAAGGACTGGGATGATGCACAAGAGATCGAGAATACGATTCATTTTTTGATGCATGGATTATCCCCCAAGTGAACTAAGAACGCTTCGGAAGGGTAATGGAGATTTGGGTTCCATTGCCTTCCTCACTTTTCACCGCTATTTTCCCCTGTAGGCTTTCAATAATGCTGTACACAACAACCATTCCTAGCCCTGTTCCATCTTTTTTGGTCGTATTAAACGGTTTGCCTAATCGCGCGAGCTGTTCCTGCGTCATCCCCACTCCATTATCTTCAATGACAATGAGCACTTGCTGCTCTTCGGCATACAATTGAACAACAAGCTCTCCACCATTCGGCATGGCTTCAATGCTATTCTTGAGGATATTAATGATACATTGCATCATCTTAGACACATCCGCGTAGACATAGCAATTGTGCTCAATTCGTTTGTCGATGGACACATTATGATAATGAGAGAGCGGAGTCATGATTTCAATCACCTGTTCGATCACATGACCAAGCTCGATTCTTTCCGCTTGAGAGGTTTGTTGCTTAGCAAAGGAAAGGTAGTCGGTAATGATGGCTTCGGCACGATCCAATTCCGCTATAGCAATATCGAGATATTTACTATGAGATTCTAAAATCACTTTATCCATTTTAAAAAGCTGTAGAAATCCTCGCACGACCGTCATTGGATTGCGCATTTCGTGAGCCACAGATGCGGCTAGCTCACTAACCAACCTTAATTTCTCTGCCTGCTGTACTTCCAGCTTGATTCTATCATTTTCTCTCAAATGCTCAATTAGTAGAATAATGAAACAATTGACGATGGTTTGAAAGAAACAATAATAAAGAAAGAAGGAGATAAAATCATCAGTAAAAAAAGGACCTCTCAGGAATTTAACAAGGATGGCGATAAGGGTGATACCAAATGAAAAAAAGGAGCTAATTAGGATGGCTATCATAATTCGACGTCGAAAGACTGAACGGTGATAGAGGGGAAGAATGTAATAAAAGATTGGGATTAAGCTAACACCTAAAAAAATGGTTAACCATAAACCATCTGTAACCCCTAGGAAAAAACGATAGATGATCATTGCCATCACCGTCATTATTCCAGCTGGCATTCCCCCGTATAAAAAACTAAGCGTCAGCGCCACAGGCCGCAAGTCATAAATGTACCCTTCATAATAAGCAAAAGGAAAAGACATACATAGGATCGTTGCAAGTGAAAACAAGACTCCCAATACAAGATAATGATAGATTCGACGGAACTTTCTAATTTTTTTATATATACAACAATGATAGAGCAGAATGATTAACATAATAAAAAAAATGTTCGTTAAATAATGACTGATGTCCATCATCATTCTCCCTGCTTGGATGAATTCCATTTTGACTCCATTTTACTTGAGATGTATGTTTTTGTCAATTTTTGTTGAAAAAACACGAAAAAATAAACAAAAAAATAGACCAGGAAAGCCCTAGTCTATTTTTGACATGGGAGTAAAATCAAGAAGACTTCGTCACCAGTCCCTGTTCCGCTTTTACCTGCTCTGTTTTCTCTTTCTTTTTTCGAGATAAGGCGATACATACTGCAATAATAAGAATTCCACCTATTACGGTGAATAGATCCGGTATTTCTGTCCAAAAAATAAAGCCCCATACTGCATTGAAAAAGATACCAATATACCGTACCACCTCAACGACGATCACATTTTCATGAGTGAAGGCTTTGGTTAAAACGACTAAGCCCAACAAGGAAACAAGAGCAATAAGAGATAGATACAACAGCTCCACCGCCCCTGGTACAACAAATTGATTCCACATCAGAGGAATGGAAACAAGTGTAGCCGTGGCAAGGAAATAAAAGATAATCTCATAGGCATGGTGTTTTTTAGTTAAATAACGAATCGAAATAGAAGCCCCCGCAGCAAATAGAGCACTGAGAATCCCAATGAGGGCATCCATCGAATAGGATGAATACTGAAAAGGTTTGACTAGGAAGAAGGCTCCGAGAAAGGCTAAGGGTAACAAAGCAAAGGTTCTCTTAGACATCTTCTCCTTAAGAAAAACAGCGGACAACAAAATGACAAATACAGGTGATAAATGGACCAAAATACTCGCATCGGTCAGAGGAATACTGGCAATCGTATGAAAGTAGGCTAACAAGTAGAGCGCTCCCAGAACTCCGCGCAGAGCAAGCATCGGGATTCCTTTTCTTGAAAAGATCACCTTGCTTTTCAGCATGAGGATATAAATCACGATTAAGCCTATAAAGCTACGAAAAAAAACAATCTCGGCGGTTGGAATGGTTTCACTAACCGCCTTCACTAGCACATTCATAATACTAAACACAAGGGATGAAAATATAGCTAAGATGACACCGTTTTTCATTGTTCTCTCCATTCACTCCAAATCGCCTCAATTTCATCCTGCGTAGTGTCTTGGAACAAGGAGGAAGGAAATGAGTCCCTTCCCCTTGAGCTGACAAGCTCACTAAAGGCTTTTTCAAATCGTTTCATCAGTTCTTCTGTCTGAGGCATCGGTAGATTCATTTTTTGGGCTAAACCATAGAGTAGTTTAAGTTTCTTATAATCTTCATAAGGGATTCTGGGGAGAATCCATTTTCCCTGCTGATCCTGACTAATTTGCTTGAAGGGCACAGCCGAGAAATCGAAATACCTGCCATTCTCATCAGGGGTTGAAAAAGGATCGATAAGAATGGACGTATATCGAATATAGAGTAAATATTCCTGCTTAATGGACTCAAATCTCGTAAACCCTTCAATATCCTCACGGGAAAGGGTTGTTTCGTGTACAGGATAATTATCATCATTTAAAAACTTGAGAAGGTTAATAGGATTTCCACCAAAGCTGAGAATTAAGGCAGAGATCTCCTTCCATAAATGAAGCATTTCCCTTATGGTATGCTGCGTAATGGGTCCCTCAGGGTAAAGCTTATACATAAATTTCTTGGACTTTTCCGTCTGAAAAATCTCCCTTAGAGAAAACTCATTCATAAATAGAGGAGGATGTACATAAGTCGTAATGCTTTTACTTTCCGCCTCCAATGGGCTCCGGTCAATTGTGCATTGAATACCCAAACTCTCCATTAATCGTTGTACCTCAAACACCTTGGAGCTAAGAGGATGACTTGAACCAATATAAACTCTCTTTTTAAATGCCTTGGTATAAGAAACCAGTATGCTAGTTTCTTGTGGGTCTAGCTTCGTTGCTGCATAATAGGTAGAAAAACTAATCACCTCAATTCGTTCCTTTGCCTGCCCTAGCTCACTTCTAACTAATAAATTAGAGCCTATACTTGGGGAAATAAGGAGAATGGTTCCAAGCCTACTTAATCTATCTAGGGATAATTCACGAATCACTTCGATATAACTATCACTCGGCGTACATAGAATAAGAGTATCCCACCTGTCCTCTATGGTTTCAAAGCCCTCATAAAATTGGTCAAGTCGAACAGCTCCTGCAAGATGACGCTTCTTTTCATCCTGGACATTGGCTTTCAAGATATAGTCCCCCTGCTCCAATTCTTTTTTGAGCTGTGTCGTATGGGGACTTTGTCTGTTGATCACTCCTAGCTGAGTACACCAGCCCTTTCCGAGATGAACTGCCACCTGAATGGCGGCAGGACCGGCTCCAACAATCAAGGTAGAACCGAAAGACTGCTCCCGAGCGACACTAAGATTGTCCACAATCATGCTTCCCTGATTCTTCACTTGTATCACGTTCCTTTTATCATGTTTATGAAATCAAAGATTTTGCCTTTTCTAGTATAAGCGTGTCATAGATCGTTGTACTTTCTGTAATTCTGGTCTGAACCCATTCAGCAGAGAGATCTTGCTCTAAGGGGTAGTTAAAGATTGATTTTAAGCCATTCCCATATCTCATAATGATCTTGGCACTGCTTTGCATACAGTCCTTAACATCCTCTAAAACCTCGATCTTATCTGGGACGAGTGAGGCAATAATAATATGAGTCGCTTCTGAACAAAAAGAAAGCTGCTTCACATTTTTATTCGTAAAATGAACAAATGATTCAAGTCCAAGAGCCTTAGCTACCTGTTGACCCAGCTCTACAGCCTCAAGGTCAATATCCACGCAAAGAACCTCGGCTTTAATCTCCTTGGCAATCGTGAGGGCTGAAAGAGGAAAAGCGCCCGAACCGATAAATAGAACCTTGGACGTTGAATCCATTTGATAGACCTCAAGCTCTTTTTTTACCGTCTTGGATAATTTGGTTAGATAGCTGCTTATATCTAACTCGTTCTTACATGTACAGATTGATTGATACTTCTCAATATCACATAATGCTTTGACAGAGGCTTCCCTGACTCGATTGGAATATTCCTGGATCTCCTGATGACTTCCCCACACATTCCATTGATTTACTTTTTCCTCACTTACAATAAATTGACAAAGGTCATCTAACTTGTTTTTTAACAGCTCAAAGCAGTCGCAACATTCTTTTGAGTATAGTGTCAGTTCTGTAATCTCGTATTCTAGCAATTTCAAAGAAAGTAGTAGCTCAAATTTATCTCTCATTTGGTCTCCCTCCTCTATTATAATCGTAATGATTACAATTTGCCAATATATAGATATTATAGTAACATTTAATTCCAAATAAATCAAGACTATATGAAAAAGTCCATATAATGGGTTAAGAGGAGGGGATCTAACATTAGAAGGAGAGACGATGGTCTTTTTTTAACACATGGATTAAGCTGTAATTTGCTGAGGGGAAAAAGCAGAAAAAGAGGAATCAGCCAAGAGAGATTCCTAGAAGGAAAAAGAGGAGACTTCCTAGAATGGAGCAGGTCATATAAACAGTCGCCTTACGATACTCTTGGCTACGAAGCAATTGAACGGTTTCCACGCTAAAGGTAGAAAAGGTGGTAAACGCACCAAAAAAACCAAGTCCCAATGTAAGAAAAATAAGATCTTCATAGGGAGAAATGGTAAGTTGTTCGATATATATGCCATAAACGAATCCTAATCCTAGTGATCCTAGCAAATTGACCACCAGCATGGCTGTCGGAATAGGCGGATGTTGCCATGTCCTCATGAAGCCAAGCCCAACAAGATAACGACAAATGGCTCCGATGGAACCCCCTAACATGATATACAATAAGTTCATTTAAGAATCTTCCTCCGTTCTTTTCGTGCTTTGTAGACTCTTTCTTTCTCCATAGACCATTCCAAGCATGGCTAGAATCACTCCACCAAATAGAGAAAGAAGAACATACAAGAGGGCCATTGGAGTAGACGCGAATTGAGCAAGGAAAAAGGTATCTGCTGCAAAGGTTGACATGGTGGTAAATCCTCCACACACCCCTACTCCTAACCCTACTCTAAGCCATTCTGCCACTTTTTGATGCAGACACCAGCCAGCAAGCACTCCTAATAAGAAGCTGCCTATTCCATTTTCTAATAAGGTCCCTAGTGGGTATTCACTGCTCAATGTATATACATTTAAGCCATATCGGAATAGAGTTCCTAAGGCTCCCCCTATTCCGACCGCCAGACAATTGATCAACAAAGTAGACAAACGCATGTGTTTCTTCCTCTCCAATATCTCTTAAAAAAAGTAAGGGGACACTCGATAAAGCAAGGCTGCCATCTGAACACGTGACAGGGTTTCCTTGGGTGCAAAGGTCCCATCTTGATTCCCCACAAATATTCCATGATGCACCGTTACCTTAATGGCATTATATGCCCAATGCCCTATCTGAACGTCGACAAATGGAAGCTCTTCTCCACCCTTCTGATCCTTGAAAAAGAGCCGATACAAAATAAGAGCCATTTCTTCTCGGGTCACGATGTCTAGGGGAGCGAATTGATCGCTGGATTTGCCCGTCATCACTTCATGCTGAGCGACAATCTCAATTTCTTTTCGAGCCCAATATTTTTCCCCTACATCTCGAAAATGAACGTTTTTTCCTGCTAGCGGTTCTAATTGTAGAGCGCGGACTAGAATCATCGCCGCCTCGGCACGTGTTAATCCTTTGTTGGGTGAAAAAATATGTGGAGCTGTTCCTGTCATCCAGCCCCGTCCACCAACTTCTATGGTATCAGCATAAGCCCAATGCAAAACAGAAAGATCATGAAAGGTCACAGGAATCATCGGTTTAAGATCAATTCCCCCAGATGGATCTGATTCATCCCCCTCAGTATTCACTGCTGTCACCGTAAAACGATACGTCTTGCCATTGGTTAGAGGGGAAACCTCTATGTGGCTAGCTTGAACAGGCTCTTGATTATACCGTACTCCGTCTATATAAATAAAATATCCTGCCACATGTTCTTCTGGCGAAGGATTCCAAGACAATTCTACCCTCCCTTCGTATGCCATTCCTTGTACATTGGAAGGTGGTGAAGGAAGCACGACTTTGGGAGGCTGAACAGGTTCTTCTACCACTGGAGGATCTTTGGATTCTTCTGGTGGTAGAACAAATTGTACGAAGCCATGTCCATATCTATTATCAACCCCGGGAGTGCCCAAATCAAGCGCTGTTTCATGAAGAAATGAACGCAAACGCTCTGGAGTCCACTGCGGTCTTGCTTCCTTCAGCAGAGCTACGATTCCTGTGACATAGGGAGCCGCCATGCTGGTTCCGCTTGAATAGGCATACTGTCCGTTAATATAGGTAGATAAAACTTCTTCTCCAGGGGCTGCTAATTCAACAGCTGGACCCGTTGAAGAATAGCTGGCTCGAACATACCGATCTGTTGTGGCAGCAACGGCAATAACACTGTCATGTCTCGCGGGGTAAGCGACATTATCTCCTGTTCCCCGTTGGTTTCCTTCATTTCCCGCAGCGGCTACAATCACCATCCCTGAATGATACGCCGTATCGAGAATCTGCTGCAATACCTCTGAATGTGAATCCAGCCCAAAACTCATATTAATGACATCCATCTTATTCGTAATACACCAATCCACACCAGCTAATACATCAGATAAATATCCTGTACCACTGGCATCAATGACCTTCACACTATAGACTTCCGCATCTGGAGCGACCCCCTTGACGCCAAATCCATTATGTTGCGCACTAATGATTCCCGCTATATGAGTGCCATGACCATGGTGATCCAAAAAAGCATTCCCTTCTCCTTCTTTCGTAATAAATGAAACCCCTCCAGCAATCTTCAAATCTCGATGCTCTCGTTCAATTCCTGTATCAAGTACAGCTACTTTAACTCCTTTTCCACTATATTGATACCCCCAGGCACTTGAACTGCGAGTGCTCCTATTCCCCAATCTTGAACCTCATTCACCAGTTTCACTTTCTGATCCTTCTCTATAAGGAGGATGTTTGGATTTTTTTCTAAGGCTTTTCTTGTCTGTTCTGGCATACGAGTAATCTCCAGAGGAAGGTGCTTCGTACCTCTTAGCACTCTCCCTCCCATCCGTTGCACTAACCCACGATGTTGCTTCTTTTTATACACAACAAGATAACGGTCCTCTTCTGGTTCAGCATCAAGAGCCGTGCCGTGGAATTCCTGCCTATTCTGCTCATCCTGAAGCAAAGCTTGACAGCCACTTAGAACGATCATACAGATCAATAGTAGATACACATGCCTCATATGCCTCACGTTGCTCCATCCCTTTCATCGATTCTCCAATTTTTACTAGGTTGCTCAAAAATGTGGAGATGGATTCAAAAGATGGAGTGAATCAGGAATTAAATGCCGAACACGATTCTCTTGGCTCGTTCGGTTACCTGTCTATATAGCTCCTCTTCCTTGATCGTAAGAAGCCTGCGATGCTTCATGAGAATCCTTCCATTCACAATAGTGGTATCTACATCAGCGCCAGTGACACTATACGCCAATAAAGACTCTAGATGATGAATGGGCTGTAAATGCGGTTTTTTCATATCAATTAGGATCATATCTGCTTTTTTGCCCACCTGAAGAGTTCCCACTTGATCATCGATCTGTAATAATTTCGCCCCTTCGATTGTCGCGAGGCGTAGGACCTCTTGAGCCGAGAGGATGGTGGGATCTCCATAGTCCACTTTTTGCAGCCATGTCGCTGCTTTGATCTCTTCGAACATATCTAGGGTGGTCGCACTTCCAGCCCCATCTGTTCCTAACCCAACCGTAATCCCCTGATCAAGCATCTCCTTGATTGGGGCAATACCGCACCCTAGCTTAAGATTGCTCACAGGATTATGAACCACACCGCCTCTCATCCTTTGAGCCGTTGGATATCTCGATGATGGAGATGGACACCATGCGCTAACAGCACATGAAGCTGGTCAAACAAGCCCAGATGATACAAGTATTCCGTTGGAGTCTTGTTGTACTTTTCTCTCATCTTCTGCACTTCCTCCTTGGTTTCCGCTAGGTGGATGTGAATGGGCAGCTTTTTCTGTTGAGCTAAAAGAATGACCTCACGTAAAGGTTCAGGTGGGCACGTAAAGGGCGCATGAGGTCCGAGCATCGTTGTAATCCTGCCCTCTGCCTGACCTGACCAACGCTCGACTAAATCCAGTGCCTCCTCCATTCTTCTTCCTTGATCCTCTTCTAGGAAGATTAAGCCCCTTGTTAGCGAAGCACGCATCCCTACTTCTTCTACTGCCAAGGCGATCTGATCCATATGTAGATACATATCGGCAAATGTCGTCGTTCCTGACCTGATCATTTCCGCCATGGAAAGCTGAGCCCCCAGTAAATATCCTCAGGAGTCATGTTCGCCTCAGCCGGTAGCATTTTCTGCTCTAACCAGTCCATGAGCTTGAGATCATCCGAAAATCCTCGCAATAAACTCATAGGGGAATGCTGATGGGCATTCACCAAGCCCGGCATTGCCACCATTCCTTCTGCTTCGATCACGTCATCTACGTCTGCCGTGATGCTCTCCTTCACTTCTGCAATTTGTGTCCCTTCGATCAATAGATCGCCCTGAAAAGGCGGGACTCCTTCTTCCATCGTTAGAATCATAGCTCCCTTGATTAATGTTCTCATAAAAAAAACCCTCCTTGAATGTGTCTTACACATTGGAGGATAAACGATCACGTAAAGGAAAGGTCAAGAGAAAAACAGCCTATTTACTCTCTATTTTGAATAAATTTTGATAATGTTATAAAATTGATCTGAAAAAAGAAGGAGGGAGCACATTGAAAACATTCATAATGAAACACAAATTTGTACTATTATTTGTGACTCTACTTAATGTAATCATGCTTGCTAACTTAATTAATCCTACTATTCATGATTTTATGTCCACTTTATTGGTCGCAAGTATCGTTGGGTTTGTTCTGGGCATGTTTCTGCAATTCATCATTACATATTTAAAAAGAAAGAATACAAATTGAACATTCTAGTGAGCACTCAAGCTTGAAAGACTTTATGATCCGACTCTAGTAACCCGGTCGAATAGGAACAGCATACAGGATATGCAATAGCTCTGAAAGCTGCTGCATCTTCGTCAAATAGCCATTCTGTTCAAACCAGTTGAGCAGGATCGAACGATCAGCAAAATACTCATCTTCAATCTCTGCAATGACCTCTTCATGCCCCTCTCCTCTAAGCTTATCTAGATGCTCTATTCGTTTCTTTTCATTCTCGAACATCAGATCCACAATACAAATGCGTCCATGAGGCTTGAGCACTCTTTTCATTTCAACAAGAGCAAATAGCTTTTGCTCATCCGTTAGATGATGCAAAGCATAGCTTGTGACAACGAAATCAAAGCTGTGGTCAAGATAAGGAATCGCTAGGAAATTTCCTAATTTAGTTTCTAGATGAGGGAATTTTTGCTGACAGTGCTTTAGCATTTCTTTGGACTGATCAATCCCCGCCATGTCAATTCCTGCTGCCAGAAAAGAGCCAGCTAAATTGCCCGTACCAGTTCCAATATCTAAGCCACGTTCTCTCTCATGAGGCTTCACCCACTCTACCACCATTCGCAGGGCTTGTTCATAGCTTGGATGCTTATTAAACCCTTCACTGTGGTTGAAGACTAATTCATCGTGAATCGCTGCCTGACGATCAAAATCCCATTGATCTCTCCAGTTGGCACGTACATCACGCAACCTTTTTACCCCATTCGCCAGTTCAAAGATATGCTCCCAATCCAGAGAACGTTGTGCTTTCAAATGCTCAATCATGCGATCTGTCGTATCAATATGCTGCTTTAATTCAACCATTTGGGAAAACATCATCGAGCGTTGAAGCTCTAAAGAGTAGAGGAGCTCATCATCTTCCCCTCGATCGATTTCCTCTAATAGAGTTCTAATCTCTTCAATGGACATCCCGACTTCTCTTAGGGACAAAATTGCCTGCAAGCGTCGAGCATCCATTTCAGTAAATAAGCGATATTGATTCTGAGGATCCTTCAGCGGTGTTAATAGACTCTTCTCTTCATAAAAACGGATGGCTCGTGCAGAGATATTTAATTTCTCAGCCATTTCTTTGATTCGCATCTTTTTCATGTATCTAACCTCACTGGACTTAATACGAGATTTTTTCTCCGAGATGATTGCTATCGCGGTAAAGATTAAAGATGACTAAAAATTTGCTGTGTTTTTCGCTCGTACTAGATATATTTAGTATTTGATGGACAAGAAGCTTATCGTTTTCATATTCCCGTTCGTATAGAGCTGTTTCAGATAAGATCTGTGCTAGCGACGGATTACCATGACCCAACTCAATTTCTACAAAGATTTGTTTTGCTGGATTATTTTCCATCATACACCTCATTGAAAGAAGGAAGTTTTTTTTCGATATTTTGCAGTTTAAGTGTAACATATTCGCTTACTTTACTGTGAAGGAGAATCTCCTGTAGTTAAACGTTGGAGTTTTAGTTATCTCTTGTTGACAACAATAGACTACTGTAGTAGTATGTAGCCATAATAGAAACTACTACAGTAGTTTAGAGGAGTGTTGCTATGGACATTAAATTATTTGACTCCGAATTGAAGATAATGGAGGTTCTGTGGAAGAAGGGGGATTTGACCGCCAAGGGAATTTCGAACATTCTCAAAGAGCAGGTAGGCTGGAACAAGAATACCACCTATACGCTTATCAAGAGGTGTATTGCGAAAGGAGCGATTGAACGCAGGGAACCAAATTTTCTGTGCCATGCCTTAATTCCAAAGGAGCAGGTGCAGGAACAGGAAACAACCGAACTAATTAACAAAGTTTTTGATGGATCTGTGGATTTACTTTTTGCTTCCCTTCTGAACAGAAAAAAACTATCCGCAGAGAAAATCGAAAGATTAAAGCAGATTGTCAATGATTTGGAGTGAGGTGCAAAATTATGAGTATTGTTCAAATGAGCCTTTCTGCATCTGTTCTAATTGTGGCAATTGTACTCATCCGCTCCTTTACCTTACATAAGCTTCCGAAAAAGACTTTCCTTTTTTTATGGGGCGTTGTCATTCTCCGCTTGCTTGTACCGTTCTCGATTCCATCCCAATTTAGCTTCTACACCGGGATCGATATGATAAATCATATATTTATCCCCGAATCCTCTTCTGCCAGGATGACAAGCACCCAAAATGTAGCGGGTATTCTGAGCACGGCGGAACCTATTGAAATTGGCACAGTAGCCGTATCCATTTCACCTATTGAAATTGTTTGGTTTGCAGGGTTGTGCGCTTGCGTGTTGTTTTTCACTGTAGCCTACATCTATTACTATAGGGAATTTAGAATGTCCCTTCCCGTTGAAAATGACTTTGCCGTTCGCTGGTTGCGGGAGCATCCTTTGCGTCGATCTATTCAAATACGGCAGAGTGACCGGATAATAACTCCGCTGACCTATGGCGTATTCCACCCTGTGATCCTTTTTCCGAAGAAAACCGACTGGACAGAAGAAACAAAATTACAGTATGTCCTTACCCATGAGCTTGTGCATATTCGCCGCTTTGATACGCTTACAAAACTGGTGCTGATCGCCGCCGTATGTGTGCATTGGTTCAACCCTTTTGTGTGGTTAATGTATGTGCTGGTAAACCGCGACATTGAATTATGCTGTGATGAAACGGTCATGCGGAAACTGGGAGAAACAAAAAAAACAGCTTATGCCTTGACCTTGATTGAATTGGAAGAAAAAAAGCGTTACTTTATTCCATTAATAAGCGGCTTTAGCAGAAATGCACTTGAAGAAAGGATCGTGTCTATTATGAAAATGAAAAAATCAACCTCTTTGGTGACAGTGTTGGCAATTATTTTGGTAGCTTTGGTGGCAACTGCTTGTGCGACTACGGCTACTACAACACCTTCTACGCAAGATTCCATTATTACAACAACTGGTGCAACGATCATTCCCACCATTGTATCCGATGGAACACATTTTGATGTACAACTGATAGAGGGAGGGGTTTTTGTCATTGGAAGAGAAACATGGAACAAAGGTGAGGAAGTTATATTTAACATTAGTGCTGACAAAAATATGGAACTCAATATAGGAATACTTCCAGCCGAAAGTATGGACAGCGACAACGGGTTTGAGTATAACGGCTATGGAGTGTTCATTCATAAAAAAATTGATGTAAATTCAGAAGGGCAACAGTTATCTTTTATTGTACCCGAATTAGGGGAATATGGAATTGGTGTTCAGCATGTTAGTGACGAAAATGATCAAGATCGTAAAGAAAACTCTATAACTCCTGAAATGGATGCGTCCCTTATTAGTGGTGAAAATGATTTAAAAGCTACTAAGAATGAGATAGACCCGACTTCTATAGTATCCTTTGATATTAAGATTAACAAAGTGTTTAAAAACCCTCTAGTAAAGTAAACCATAAAAGTTAACCTTGACCCTAAACCATAGTACAGTAGATACTATACATAGAAGGGGGCTACACATCATGAAGCGTTTAACCATTGGTCAAGTGGCTAAGGCTGCCAATGTGCATATTGAAACGGTAAGATACTATGAAAAAAAGGGACTTATTCCAACGGCTGAACGAACGGAAGCAGGCTATCGAATGTTCACAGCCGAAACAGTAGAGGATATTGATTTTATAAAAAACGCTCAGCGGGTTGGCTTTACTCTTCATGAAATTAAAGAGCTGCTAGCCCTACATAAGAGTTCCTCCTTCACTCCAACAGAAGAAATGTACCATGCAGCCCAAATGAAGGTTCAAGCTATTGAGGAACAAATCAAGCAACTGCAAAACTTCAAAGCCTTATTAGAGCTTATTACCCATCACCCTGCTTCGGAGTTGCCCCTTTCTAAGGAAACATGCCCTATTTTAACTAGATTACATGGGAAAGAAGGGAAACAAACATGAATGGAAAAATCGAGGTATTTACAGCAGGATCTTATCTATGTCAGGAGATTCTTGTACAAGTCAATACATTAGCTTGTCCTAAGTGTGAAGTGATCGAATATGACTTGAATCAAAAACAGAGTAAGCCTGAATGGGAAGCTCTAGCCAAGACCTATGGAATTCAAGCTCTTCCCTCCGTTGTCTTAAATGGGAGAGTTGTAGATTTGAAGAGGTGGGAAAAATAAGGCGGTTCATTTCAACCCTGTTGAAAAGATTAGGATTATGAAAAGTCCTTAACATTAAATTCTCATCCATCCAACCTCCTGCTCCACTTTACATCAAGAAAAAAGTAGCTCAACCTTGCCCAAAGGAGAAGAGCTACTTTTTTTACTCACCTTGACCGTACCAACCTCCTCACCCCTTCTTCAATCATAGACTCCTCTACATTGAATACATTGATCTTCACGATTTTTTCCTGAGGGAAGCCGTTCATATAATTCCGATTCACAGATTCAATCAGGACTTCTTCTTTCTCTAATCTACGCATAAACTGGTTCATATTCGTTGTTGAAGGTAACACAATATGTGTATGCATACAGAGGGAAGAGGAAGGGTTTCTATTTCCCATAGTAAAGCGATCATTCTGATGCTTCACTAACGCTTCATAAAGCAGCCTAGCCCGAGAGATATAGGACTCTCGGATTCTTTTTTTATGGCGCTCGAACATTCCGCTCTTAATATAAATCTCTAGCGCTGCTTGTGAAATCATAGAGCTATCAATATCTAGTATTTTTTTGTACTGCTGAAAGGCTTCCATGATGGCTCTTGGTACGACTGCTACCCCCACACGCAAGCCAGGAAACATGATTTTGGAATAGCTCTTCAGATAGATGACACGTTCATTTACATCATACGCATACAACGGGTCAATCTTCGAATCCTGCTCGTAATCTGCTAAATAATCATCTTCAACAAGATAGACATCGTATTGATCTGCAAGGCGTACCAGCTCTTTCATCTCCTTTTGGGAATAGGAGGTTCCTAAAGGATTGTGGAATCTAGGCATGGTATAGAAAAATTTGATATCCTCCTCACGAAACAGCTTTTCTAGCTCTGCGAAGTTAAGCCCTTCTGCTGAACGACGGATACCTAGCATAGGAAGATTGTTCATCTCAGCATGCTGAATTAACAAATGGTAGCTCGGTTGCTCAATGAGAATCTTGGTTTTACGATTAGGAAAAGGCAAGCTATTAAGGATCGCCAACGCTTGTTGTACACCTGAGGTAATAAAAATCTGTTCCGACTTCGCAAACACCTGATAGCCTTCAAGCTGCTTCTGAACGATCTCAATCAATGACGGTAAACCTTGTGGAGTACCGTAGACAAATAATTCATGCTGATAGGTATCAATCGCTTTATTGATACAATGTTGAAAGTCGACATAAGGGAAGTGACTCCAATCTGGAGCCGAAGTCGCGAAATCGATCTTTGTTCCCTTGGACTCCTTTCCTTCAAAGCTTCTTTTGACAACATAGTAGCCACTTTTAGGTACAGAATAGACCAAATGTCTCTTTTCTAGCTCTTGAAATACCTTAATAACCGTACTTTTACTACAGACATATTGCTCAGCCAAGGAGCGAATCGAGGGAAGTTTTGCTCCTGTTTTATATTGTTCGTTCTGAATTAATTCTTCCATTCTTTGAAATAAGGCTTGATACTTATACATCTCACCCTCCCATCTGTACCGGTACAGTTATACTATATCCTCATTGTATAGGAATCTTCTACCCGTTACGATAGAAATACGCAAAAAAACAGAAAACGGAGGAAGTGCTTGAAATGAAAATAAATCAAAAAGTGTATGTCGCAGCTCTAGGGTATTCGATTATTATCGGTTTCTCTTTTATGTTTGTAAAAATCGCTTTAGAATCAGCTACACCAATGGATACCTTAGCCCACAGGTTCACTGCATCTTTCCTAGTGGCGTCCCTCTTTCTTTTTTCCAGCAAAGCTAGGTTTCGCATCCAAGTGAAGGATTTTCTACTCATTTTACCATTAGCCCTCCTCTACCCCACTTTATTTTTTACCTTTCAGGCTTATGGGCTGGTCTACACCACTTCTTCGGAAGCAGGGATTATTTTTGCTACCATTCCTATTCTGACCATGATTCTCTCCGCCCTCTTTCTCAAGGAACGTTCTGCGGGGTGGCAAATCTTCTTTATCTGTCTCTCGGTCAGTGGAGTCCTCTATATTTCGGTGATGAATGGAGTGAACGTTCATTCTTCGTCTAGTATGACTGGAACAATTCTCATCCTGCTTTCTGCCTTATCGTCGGCTGCCTACAGTGTCTTAGCTCGAAAGTTAACCCAGAAGTATTCTCTCTTTCCTTTGACCTATATCATGGCAGGGATTGGTTTCATTGCGTTTAATACGATGGCGATTGTACAGCATGTCATCAAGGGCACTTTATCTGGTTTCTTTACTCCACTATCGAACGGAGGATTTCTCTTCTCCATTCTGTATCTTGGCATCCTCTCTACATTGTGTACTTCTTTTTTAACCAATTATGCCTTGTCTAAGATGGAAGCCTTCAAAGTGAGTGTCTTCAACAATCTAGCCACCTTGATCACCTTATTTGCTGGCGTCCTGCTTCTACAGGAAGCCATGCACTACTATCATGTGATAGGAACCATTGTCATTCTCGTAGGGGTCATTGGAACCAATCTAACTGGAAAAAGAATAAAAAAAACCCTGGACACAAACGCTGTCCAAGGGAAAGAAACGATTTCACAGAACTCTGTCGGCGGATGAAGATTATTTCTTCGTCCTCCTATCGTTTTCTAATTCTCTATTGATTTCCTCTTGTACCTTCTCTAAGGCTTTCATTGGATCGGCTCCATCATGTAAGCTTTCAATAGCATTCACAACATGCTCACGCACTTCAGGGAAGACTCCCATTAACGCTCCTTGTGTAGCAGGTGTTAACGTCGTGTTTTGTAATTGCTTAACGGCTGTGACAAACTGTGGATGCTTGGCATAAATATCTTGTAGGACAGGCTCTTCATGAGCTGCTTTTGTAATAGGGAAATATCCTGTGCTTGCAGCCCATTTCGCTTGTACATCGGGACGAGCAGAGAACTTAATAAATTCCCACGCTGCTTCCTGTGTTTCCTCTGCGATTCCCTTCATCATCCATAGCGCTGCTCCCCCGACAATCACTCCTTGGGGTTCCATTCCATCTGGAACAGGTAAAAACGCTGTTCCTACTTCAAATTCCGCTTCCATCACATTGCCCGCTGTAGAAGCTGAAGAATCTAAGTACATAGCTACTGTTCTAGCCTTGAAAGCCGCACGGTGATCATCCCAGTTACGCCCATAATTCCCTAAGGTGCCATCTTGCTTCATCGCTGCTAACCAACCAAACCAATGTTGACCCGCTTCTTGATGAATCAAGGATTCTGTTGGCTCACCACCACGCCCATTTTCATTATTAACATAAAGCGCTCCCTGATTAGCAATCATTTGCTCTGTAAACCAACCATGAGTAACTACTGAAAAACCATCTACTTTTCCTCCGAAATGATCTCGAATCACTTTCGCTGCTTCGCGTACTTCGCTATAGGTTTTTGGCGGGTTTTCTGGGTCTAACCCTGCTTCTCTAAATAACTCTTTATTATAGAACATGATTGGATTAGAGGAGTTAAATGGCATGGAGTAAAGCTTCCCATCCACCTGATAATAGCCTAGTATATTTTGCTCAAATCCACTTAGGTCAAATTGATCTCGTTCAATGAAGGTATGCATAGGCTCAATAAATCCGCTTTCGATCATATATTTCGTTCCCACTTCAAAGACCTGTACGAGCGCCGGAGCCTGAGCTGTTCCTCCTACCTGTCTTAATTGAGTCAGAGATTCCTCATAGCTCCCTTGGAAAGCAGCCTCAACATAATACTTGTCTTGAGATTCGTTAAACGCTTGGACCATCTCTACCACTGCTTCTCCTGCTGTTCCTCCTAAGGCATACCATAAATCAACAACGACTCGCCCATCCTCTGTTTTCTTCACTTCTCCGCTCGTACTAGCACTACAAGCGGTGGTTACAAGAAGAATAAGAGCCAGCATACTAATAAATCCCCAGCGTCCATAAGTTTGAATTGATTTTTTCATTTTGATTTCCTCCTTATTTTTAGCAAAGCAGTTTAATGATTATCCTTTTAACGCTCCAGACATTAAGCCTCGACGAATATGCTTGATTCCTAGCATGAGTAAAAGCAAGGTTGGAATAAGAATAATAATAACTCCTGCCATGACCATGTTCCACGAGGTGGATGATTCTTGAGAGATCATCATTTTAATTCCAATTTGTACAGTACGTACTGACTCATTGCTCGTTACTAACAAAGGCCACAGGTACATATTCCATGTCGTCAAAAAAGAGTAAATCGCCAGAGCTATGATCATCGGTTTTGATAAGGGTAAAGCAAAAGAAAGATAGAATCGAAAACGGGAACAACCATCCAATTGAGAGGATTCATATAGCTCTTTTGGAAGGGTCATAAAATGCTGTCTTAACAAGAAGATCCCAAAAGCCGTGGTTAAAAAAGGAAGAGTCATAGCTGAATAGGTATTTAACCACTGTAGCTTTAAGATCGTGACAAAATTGGGGATCATGGCAGCTTCCCACGGGATGAGCAGCGTAGAAATAAACAAAAAGAAAAAGAAATTGCGCCCTCGAAAAGGAATAAAGACAATCGCAAAGGCGGTCAGACTGCAAATGATCACTTGTCCAATCGTCACCGTCGATGAAACGATAAAGCTATTCACTAGAAATTTAGTCAACGGAACACTGGCAAAGGCATTCCGATAATTATCTAAATGCAAGCTGGAAGGAAGATAGTTTCCGCTATGCAATTCTGCCGAGCTTAAAAAGCTGGCAAGCAAAGCAAACAAGATGGGAAAAAAAAGAGCAAAGGCAGATATGAAGAGCAAGCTATAGATCACTAGTTTTCGTATCATTGATAATGCACCTTCCGTTCTCCGACCTTGAACTGTAGAATTGTGAACACCAAGATTATGATAAATAAGAGAATCGCTTGTGCACTGGCGGTCCCAAACCTTGAAAATTCAAAAGCTTCCTTATAGATGGAATAGACAATAATATTTGTCGCTTCATTTGGTCCTCCACCTGTAAGAATATGAATTTGTCCAAAGGATTGAAACGAACCTATTAAGGTGACCGTCACAATAAAAAATAAGGTGGGAGAAAGCATCGGAAGCGTAATCTTAAATAGTTGGGTAAAATATCCCGCTCCATCTATCCGAGCACTCTCATACAATTCATCTGAAATGTTTTGTAGTCCTCCCAGCAGAATAATAAAATTAAACCCTACGCTCATCCATATGGTTGGAATCGCGACGGAAAATAAAGCCCAGTCTTTCGAGGTTAACCAGGCAACGGGACTCAGCCCAATGCTTTGCAGTACCTGATTAAATAATCCGATACTGGGATGGAACAGGAAGAGCCAAATAGTCGCCCCCGCCGCCACCGATACCCCTAAGGTGGAGGAAAAAATAACTCTGAAAAACTCAATTCCCCGTACTCTTTCATTCGCAATCACCGCTAGAAACAAGGCAAGTATCACGCCTGTGGGTACGGTATAGAGAACAAAAAGAAACGTCTGAATCATGCTCTGACGAAAGCTCTCCGATTGAAGCAAATGAAGATAATGCTCCAAGCCCACGAACAGCACCGTATCTCCCCTTGGATTGGTAATGAAGAAGCTGTAATACAAGGTTTTTAACATGGGATAAAACAAAAACAAGCCCAGAATCATAAGTGCAGGAAGCATGTACAATAGACCTTCGAAAAACAACCTCCATTCTTTTTTTAGAGCTCTTTTTCGCTCTATTTCTTTAGATAGCGTCCTTCTAAGTGTGATTTCTTCCAAGGATGCCTTGGACATCTTTCATCCCCCTTTTGCCTTATATGTTAAAAACATATCATAATCATATGCCTCAACCTAGCAAATTATGATAGATTTACAGAAAATTAACATCCCGTTTACATTCCTCTTACAAAGCCTTAAAAAAATAAAAAAAGCTTCTATCGAAGCCCTTTCGAAGAGGTCCTCTAGTCCTTCTTTAGAGGAAGCTTTTCATGCTGCCAGAAAGTATAAATTTTTATTAAAGATTATACAAAAATTTATACTTTCTTATTCAGTAAAAAATCCCTTACTATCAAGGTTCATTTCCTTGATCTCAAAGGATTTAGACAGTTAAATATTTTTTGTGATAGGTAGATGCAAAATAATTTGTTCGCCTAGTGGACCTATTCTTCTTTTTCCTTGGTCTTGAAAGCCTACCTTGGTATAGAGGTGAAAAGCCGCTGTATTCTTATGATTCACCGCAAGGACAACCTCTCTGATCTCCGCAAAATGGCGGGATACAAAGTCGGGTAAGAGCAACAACCCTTGCTTGGCAAAGCCTTGTCCTTGATGACGATGATCTATAGAAAACGCAGTGAGTAGCATGGCATGTGCTTCATCTGTATGATCCTTTACCCGCTGTCCTGTTTCTAAGATAAAAAAACCTACTGGAATCTCATTGTGCATAATAACAATAGGAACCTTCCACGCACTTTCTTTTATTACCGGAAGCATCTCCTGGGGTAGTCCCGTAAATTGCCCTTGTTCTGGTGGTAGCTGAAAAGAATAAAGGACCTCATTATGCTTCTCTTCGTAGTTTACTAATTCAATTCTTGAAATAGAGTGTTGAGTCAAACTCATCGATGATTGCCTCCTATAGTAAAATCATTTCAATTGTTACATATGGTGATGATGACTAGATAGCCACACAATAAGCAGAAAGCCGCTCATGCCAAAAAACAGACAGAGCCAGACATTCATTTTCTTCAAGGATTCTAGAAAGATTTCTTTGATCGTCATAAAAAGAACAATGCCCATAGACAGGCTAATCAGAATGGAAAAAACCCACGTTGCTTCAAATAAAGCGGTACTCCCTAACAAAGCTCCAAGTCCTACAGGAAACGAAACAAAGAGACTAATAGGAATCAGAGCTGCGATCGAATAGCCTGCAAGTAGTATGGGAGTCATGATTGCAATCCCCTCAGGAATGGTATGTAAAATCATGGTCATAATCATCGAGTGGATAAACGTATCATTGGCACTTGCCCCTAACGCTAACCCGCTCGGAAAATTATGCAGAGAAATGCTAAGTGCCATGACAAGTCCCGTTTTTAGTAATGAATCCTTGGTATTGATCGAAATGATATGAGAGATCTTATGTAAGTACTTGTAGAAAAAGCCTCCTAAGAGCAACCCGATGATCGTTGGTGAATATCCTCCTATATGGATGCTCTCTGGCAAAATATCTATCGTGACTAAACCTACGATAAAACCTGTACAAAGAGAAAAAATAATAGGAATAAAGATTGGATGAAGGTTCTTAAATAATGTAGAAAAAATGCCTCCTATGATCATTCCCGCACAGCATGATACAAACCCAATTAGGGCAATAAAGACCATGTTCCCCATTGTGTAATCCCCCCTTGATAAAGGGTATGCTTTTCCTACTCATTTCTTGTATACTATATTATGGGAAGTTTCTCTTTTTGTTTGTAGACTTTTTTGGTAGAACTTGATGTAAAAATAAGATAAAACTACGATCTAGTAATGAGAGGTGTACGTCTAGTGTCAAATAACCGTTCAACAAGCAGTGTGAATACGAAATTATTAATTTTCATTACCCTAGGAATCATTATCGCCCTTTCCGCCTTTGTCATTCTAAACTCCCAGGAAGAGGAGAAAAAGAACGAAATCAGCTTCGACACCCCTCCTCCTATTGAAAATCAACCCACGCTAGGAGACCCTAATGCCTTGGTTTCGGTTGTGGAATTTGGAGATTACAAATGTCCAGCTTGTAAGGCATGGAGTGAGAATGTGTTTCCTCAATTACAAAAAGATTTTATCGATCAAGGAAAAATAAGCTTTTCCTACATTAATGTCTTGTTCCATGGGGAAGAGTCTACCTTGGCTGCTCTAGCTAGTGAATCGGTTTGGAAGCATTCTCCTGAATCCTTCTGGAGCTTCCATAAAGAGGTGTTTCATGAACAACCTGATCATATCAATCACGATGATTTATGGGTAACCCCTGAGAAACTCGTAGAAATTGCTCAGAGGTCCGTACCTGATCTTGATATCCAGGCCTTCAAGGATGATCTGGCGAAGCAAACCTTTCTGCAAGAGGTACAGCTTGACCAAAAACTGGTTGATGAATATCAGATTGAGTTAACTCCAAGCATCTTCATTAATGGTACGATGGTTGAAAATCCTTTCGACTATGAACGAATTGTGGAGCTTATTGAGCAAGGATTGGAGAGCAAATAAGATGAGATCCTCTGCCAATCGTTCGTCCCTCTACTTGTATCTAGCCTGGTTAGTAGCAACAGTCGCTACTCTAGGAAGTCTATACTTTAGTGAAATTCGTTTGTTTATCCCCTGCGAACTCTGC
This sequence comes from Caldalkalibacillus mannanilyticus JCM 10596, assembly GCF_000615945.1. Classification (GTDB taxonomy): domain Bacteria; phylum Bacillota; class Bacilli; order Caldalkalibacillales; family JCM-10596; genus Bacillus_AT; species Bacillus_AT mannanilyticus. Next base: position 49,087 of record NZ_BAMO01000008.1, on the reverse strand, counting down.
TGGTACCAGCGGATTGCCATGTATCCCTTAGCTGTGTTTCTGGGTATTGCCGCTTTCTATGAGGATACTAGGATCAAGAAATATGTCCTTCCTCTCTCCATTATTGGAGGAAGCATCTCCTTGTACCATTATTTAGTTCAAAAGGTTCCCGGCTTTGCTGCCATCAAACCCTGTGCACAAGGCGTTCCCTGCCATGCTCAATATATCAATTGGCTGGGCTTTATCACGATACCTTTCCTCGCCTTAACAGCCTTCACCCTGATTACTATTTTGCTCTTGATGATTCGTCCCAAAAACTCGTAGGGAAGCAGCTAGCTTCCCTTTTTGATTGCCAGCCTGAAGCCTACTCCGAAAAGCACCATACTCATAAACATCCATTGCTGCATCGAAAGTCCCAACAGAAAAGCGCTCTGGAAGGTGAAGTTTGAAATAAATAGAGAACCTAGACCGCTTAATAATAGAACATAAGAGGTATATTCTCCTGTCCCAAAAGTGGATTGCTGACGATGAAGATAGGTTAAGAGAAGTCCTCCAACAATGAATGAATACCAGTGAACAGGATGGTAGGCATATTGTGAACCTTCGAAATGAACACCCCAAGGAAGCGAAGTAGGGTAGCCATAGTTTGGCAGTAGAAGCGCATAGAGAGTATAGGTGATCAACAACCAATAGGCGAAGAGATCAAGGGTCAGAAGGAAGGAAACCTTTTCTTTTTTAGTAGAGAGGTGCAGCACATAAAGCCCTATCACACCCCCTCCTATTTTCCCTGCCACTCCTCCATCCTGAACCAGCACCATCCACGGATCTCTAACTAGCATCATGGGGTCCCATAAGAGGGCAGAGAGCTTCCATACCAAAAGATACGCCACAATCCCGCTCGTGACAATATCAAACCATTGTTTATAGGTCAGATCCTTATGCTGACACTTTCTATAGATGAAATAGGTGGAGAGTAAAGCCGTCATGACCAACAAAAGGAACGGCAGGGGCAAAACAAAGGGGCCTACTTGAATGCTTTCAGGTATCGTAAACATCTTATCTCCCCACCAAATTCTTAAGCTGCAATTCCAGCTCTGCCTTGGAAATAATGCCGTTCACTCGATGCTCGATCATCCCGTCCTTATTGACAAAAAAGGTCGTTGGAATCGAAAAAATCTGATATCTCTCACTTACTGCCCCATCATGATCTAAGAGAATAGGAAAGGTAAAAGTAAATTCCTCTACAAAGCTTTTTACATTTTCTAGCTTATCTTTATTGGTGATATTAATCGCGTAAAACTCTACTTCATCCTGATATTTCTCATAAACCTCCGTAAAATCTGGAGCTTCTATGCGACAGGGTCCACACCATGAAGCCCAAAAATTGATCATCACAGGCTTCTGCAAATCAGCAAGCTGAATCTTTTCGGCACCATGCAGCTGTTCTAACTCAAAATAAGGTGATTGAAAACCTGTTTGCGGCTTTTGATCCACTTCCAGATTCTTTTCCGTCTGCCCCTGATAAATAGTATAGCCCACAACAAGGACTACAATGATCATAAAAAACCATGTATTCTTCATTCTTCTCCCCCAGTCATTACAGTTCTAGCCAAGTATGCGACCATTTTTCTATATCTCGAATAATGGGCTCAAGAGCTAACCCTTTGTCTGTCAAAGAATATTCTATTCGTACCGGTGTTTCCGGAAATACATCCCGCTTAACAATTCCTTCCTGCTCTAATTCCTTTAAGCGCTCTGATAACAGCCTTCCACTGATGGGAAAAGCAGATTCAATGGCACAGAAGCGTTGGGGTCCAGAAAGAAGCTGATAAATAATTAATCCTGTCCAACGTTTACTTATGATTTGCATGCCTTTTTCCAGTTTTGGACACAATGATGATTGATTCAAATGTACACACCCCCTATGATTTCTATCATACCACAAAAGACGTATTCGATTACTTAATTACATATAATAAATTACTAACTTGACGTAAATTAATAATTTTATTATACTTACTTACATTAAGTAACTAAAAGGAGGTGTACAAATGATACCCGCTTTATTTCTAGCCCATGGATCGCCCATGATTGCACTTGAAGATACCCCCTATACTCAGTTTTTAGGAACTTTATCCTCTCAATTCAGTCCCAAAGCTATTGTTATTTTTACGGCTCATTGGGAAAGTGATCTCATCCATATTTCATCTAGAGAGGATCAATATGATACCATATACGATTTTGGAGGCTTTGCTGATGAGCTCTATGCTATTCAATACCCTGCCCGCGGCTCTACCGAAATTGCTTTGAGGCTCAAAGAACGCTTCGAACAACAAGGGCTTCCTGTTCAATTAGATACAACACGCGGCTTAGACCATGGTGTTTGGACCCTATTGCATCGAGTCTATCCTGAGGCGAATATCCCTGTGATCCAGCTTTCTGTCAATCCAGCCCTTCCTATGAAGGAACAATTCCGCATAGGGGAAGCCTTGCGTGGCTTAGGGAAAGAGGATATTTTGGTTGTTGGAAGTGGGGGAACGGTGCATAACCTAAGAAAGATAAAGTGGGGACAGCAGACCCCAGAGGATTGGGCTGTTGAATTTGATACATGGCTGATCAACAAAATCCAAAGGAGAGATTTGGATTCCTTATTCAACTATGACGAACTCGCTCCTCATGCCCAATTAGCTGTGCCAAGAGCAGAGCATTTTGTTCCGCTGTTCCTTGCTTTTGGCAGTGGTGATCCAGCTTCTACCCCCAAGGTACTCCATCGCAGCTATGATTTAGGAACACTAAGCTATCTAGGAATACAATTCTAGGCATCCCAATACTCTAATAATATGAGAAGTGAGATGCGAGATGTGAGAAGTGAGATATGAAAAGATAAATGCCATGTACGTAAAAAAACTAAAGTAATTAAAGGAGAGAAAAAATTAAATGACAAAAAAGTATGAGATTGGTGCCTTTATTTTAAGAGTGGTCGTAGGACTTATATTCTTCATTCATGGATTAGAAAAGTTTCAAAATGGGGTAGAAAACCTTGCAGGATGGTTTGGAAGTATTGGTATTCCTGGTTTCCTAGCTTATGTCGTCACATATGGTGAACTTGTAGGAGGACTCGCCTTAATTCTAGGTCTAGGAACACGTCTTTTCTCCCTTCTATTTGGAATCATTATGATCGGAGCCATTGCTACTGTGAAATTTCCTGCTGGTCTTACTGGAAATGGTGAAATGGCAGGATATGAATTTGACTTAACCTTATTAGCTATGTCAATCCACCTTGTATTAAATGGTAGTTCATGGCTTTCTCTTGATTCCTTGATAAGGAAAAAGAAGGGAAGCAACCAAAAAGAAGCAAGTTTCTAATAACAAGTATCTCAAAGATTTGTGAACTCTAAAGACCTTAAAACTCCCCCTTCACCTTATCATTTGCCATTGGTGAGGAGGGAGTTTTTGTCTAAAGAAGGGTTTGATTTTTGTGTATCAGAAACCTCCAAGACATTGTTCTTTACTTTAGTGCTACCATCCTTTATACTTTTGTAAGGAAAATTTTATGTCATTATATTAGTATTTAGAAAGGAGGTTTAACATGAAAATTATGATTGGGCAGATACTAAGTTTCTTAATCGTTGTGACAATGGGAACGTACACGTATGTAAATTATTCTGAATTAGAGAAATACGAAGTTTCACTTCTTGCTATTATTATTATCGGTGCTCTTAGCTCACTAATATTTCAAAGTTTGCGTATAAAAGAAACTAAAGCACCATCCTAAAAATGAAGAGTGGATATTTTGCTTATCTTTTTAGCATCATCATATTAGCTACTTTTCTGCTATTAGCAAGCTTTGAGATTATCACAGAGTATACAAGTTTATTAATTATATTTTCAAGTCATGTTCTGTTAATGCCTCTCCTAGCTCTTTACTATCACCAAAAAGATAAAAAAAGATCCCTCTAGAGGAACCTTTCATTAGGGTAATAAAGCCGCAGTAACTCCACCAATATATTTAATAAGCAACTGTAAATCTCTTACGGCTAAACTGAGGGCTTTCCACTTCATCTAATAAAGCAACAGCATAATCTTCAGCAGAAATACGACTTTCCCCATTTTCATTAACCACCAGTTGGTCTGTTCCAATACGGTAGGTTCCTGTTCGCTCGCCAGGCTCAATCATGCCAGCTGGACTTAAATTGGTCCAATTCAGCTCCGTTTCTTGAAGGTACAGGGCTAAAGCATCTCTATGTGCCAATGCTGTGGGTTTAACGAAATCAGGAAACTCTGGAGTATCCACTAATTGTACTCCTGGTGCAACTTCTAAGCTCCCAGCACCTCCTACAGCTACTAAACGCGGAACTCTTGAACGTTTGACTCCCTTGATTAAAGAGTGAGTCGCGTCAACTAAGGTATGTTCTTCACCTGTTCCAAAAGGGGGACCAAAAGCACTAATCACAATTTCGCTTCCAGCTACCGCTTGGGCTACACTTTCTTCATTAAATATATCTCCCGTCACCACTTGCAGATTCTCGTCTTTTTTGTTGAGTTTCGCAGGATCACGAACGATGGCTGTTACATGATGCCCTCTACTTAACACCTCCTCCAAAACACGTTGTCCAATCATTCCTGTTGCTCCAATTAAAGCTATTTTCATCTAAATCATCTACCTTTCCTTTTTCTATTTTTACTAGGAGATAAGCCCGTATCTATCTTTCGCTGCTTCGCACACTTGCTCCATCATCTCTCTTCAAACCTTTGTTGTAACCATTTAAGTTACAACTAGTATAAAAAAAATTGAACATGAATTCTATCCAATTTTTTTACTTAGATCCGTTACCAATTCCTTCATGTTGATGTCTGCTAGGATTTGTTCCATTGCATTTTGTGCTCTAAGTAGAATAAGCTCAAGCACAGATTGAATATTAGCTCCCACCGGACATTGCGGGTTCGGATTCTCATGAAAATGAAACATTTCACCTTCCTCCACCACATCAACTGCCCGAAAGACATCCAGCAATGTAATCTCCTCTAAATCCTTCAACAGATAGGCTCCACCTGTTCCCGGGCGCACATTGACTAAACCCGCTTTTTTAAGCAGACCCGTTATTCGGCGTATGATCACAGGATTGGTATTGACGCTCCCTGCCATCCATTCTGAGGTACACGAATTGGTTTGATCAAGGGATATCAGAGATAAAATATGTACAGCAATTGTGAAACGACTGCTAATCTTCATAGGGTTCACTCTCCTGTTGTAACTATTATAGTTACAACAGGAGAGTGAAGTCAAGTTGAATTTATTTCTCAAATTCCAATAGTTCAGAAACAGTAACAAATGTATAGCCTGGCTCTTCTAACTTGCGAATAATTTCTCTTACGGAATCAAGGCTCGGCTTCCGACTTTCGTACATGACATGCAATAAAATAATAGAGCCTGGCTCAATATTTTCAACCACATGATCGACAATCTTACCAGAATCTACCGCAATCTCTGGATACGTTTCTGGTTCGATGTTCCACAAAATTGTTTTACGTTCAGTCTGTTTTAAATAGTAGGGCAGAAGCAATAACCTTTTGCCATAAGGCGGGCGAAAATGAATCTCTCCTTCGTAACCCACTTCACGTATCAATTCATCTGTCTTTTCTATTTCTTCTTTAATAAAGGCAGGTGATTTTAAGACCATGCGCTGATGGGAGTAAGAATGGTTCCCTATCTCGTGACCAGCTTGAACAATGGCTTCTGCCGCTTCTCTATTTTGTTCAATTTCTAAGCCCGTTAGAAAGAACGTAGCTTTCGTATTTGCTTCCTGTAGAATATGAAGGATCTCCTCTGTGTATGGACCAGGACCGTCATCGAAGGTTAAGGCGACAACCTTTTCTGTGGTTTCTACCTTCCCTATTAATCCGCCAAAAAATTGAAAGCTTCTCGATTTGGAAACTTCAAATAGCACGTAACCACTACCCATTAAGAAAACAAGCATAAGACTGATCAGTATCACTAGCTTTTTTGTTCTCGTTTTTGTTCTAGATAGGGGTGATTCTTTTATGATCATCGTAAGCCTCCCTTTTCACAATACCATTCAATTATACTACAAAGCTCTTCACGAAATATGATATTGTGCTAACAAAGGAATGACATATGTGCCAGATGAAAAGAGGAACCTCTTCATCTGACACTTCTTTTTTACTTCTATAATTAATACGCTCTTGCCCAATACACCATATGGTTCGCTTTATTCTGACAGCAAACACATTTCTCAGACAGATCTTCCTGCTCAAAAGGGATACATCTGGAAGTCGCGCCCGTTTCTTGCTTTATTTTTTCTTCACAGGCATCCTCTCCACACCACATCGCCTTAATAAATCCTGCTTTGTTTTCAAGTAGATCTTGGAACTCCTTGAACGTAACAGCTACAGATGTCTTTGTTTCACGATGCTGCTTCGCCTTGAGGTATAAATGATTCTGAATCTCTTCCAGCAGTTCTGTTATTTTTGTTTCAAGCTCTGCAACAGGGACCACTATTTTATCCCCAGTATCTCTTCTGACTAGAACGACTTGCTGCCTCTCTATGTCTTTTGGACCGACCTCTAAACGTATAGGAATCCCCTTCATCTCATACTCGTTAAACTTCCAACCCGGCTTTTTATCTGAAGCATCAATATCCACACGTACAATCGTGGAAAGCTTATGTTTTAAAGCATAGGCATGTTCTAAAACCCCTTCTTTATGTTGAGCAATAGGAACAATCATAAGTTGAATAGGAGCCGCTTTCGGAGGAAGAACCAATCCGCGGTTATCTCCGTGGACCATAATTAAAGCTCCAATCACTCGGTTGCTCAGTCCCCAAGATGTCTGATGAACATATTGGAGCCGCCCTTCTCGATTTGTGAATTGAATTCCAAAAGCTTTGGCAAATCCATCTCCTAAATAATGCGACGTACCGCTTTGCAATGCCTTTCCATCATGCATCAGGCTTTCAATTGTATAAGTGAAGGTTGCTCCAGCAAATTTTTCTTTTTCTGTTTTTACTCCTTTTATAACAGGGATGGCTAAGATATGTTCACAGAATTCAGTGTATATGTCAAGCATTTGGAGCGTTTCTTCCTGTGCTTCCTCTGACGTTTCATGACAGGTATGCCCTTCTTGCCATAGAAATTCCATGTTACGCAGGAAAGGACGGGTTGTTTTTTCCCAGCGAACCACACTGACCCATTGATTATATAGTTTGGGCAAATCCCTATAGGAATGAATGATATTTTTATAATGATCGCAAAAAAGAACTTCAGATGTGGGGCGTACACATAAGCGTTCCGTTAACTCCTCTGATCCACCATGAGTGATCCATGCTACTTCTGGAGCAAATCCTTCGATATGGTCTTTTTCTTTCTGGAGCAAACTTTCAGGAATAAATAAAGGCATATATACGTTTTCATGTCCTGTTTCTTTAAATCGTTGATCCAATTCGTTCTTGATCATTTCCCATAAAGCATAGCCATAGGGTCGAAAAATCATGGAGCCACGCACACTGGAATAATCAATGAGTTCCGCTTTGGTAACTACATCGGTATACCACCTAGCAAAATCCTCATTCATATCCGTTATTTCTTGAACAAATTCTTTTGTCATTTGCTACACCTCCATTTGATTGTCACACTCGTAAAACAAAATATGAACAGAAAAAAGCCTTCATCCACAAAGGGACCAAGGCTTTGGCGGTACCACCCTACATTAATAAAGTAGACTTCCATCAGATAGAGTTTTTACTCCGCCTGATAGCACTGCTTTATTCTCTTTCCATGATAACGGATTCGATCCGCTGCTATCTTTCGATACAGAACTCAGAGGTGGGTTCAAGTCATCGTCCTTAGAAACCTTGCACCTATGGCTCCCTCTCTGTAAAAGACTAAGTATGACTTTACTATTCCTCATCATTGTTTCAATTTATGTTTTCTTATTAATTTGTAATACTATATGACATTTCACATTCATTGTCAATTTCTAGATTAAGATACCTTCTCTTTTGTGATCCTGTCCTTTTGTTCCTCCTTCCTTTTCGTTATAGAATCTTGTTCTATGTTCTTAAAGAAAGCAAGAACAATCAATGCTAAGACCCCCATTAATGGAAAGGCTGTGACAATAGAAACCGTTTGTAATGGCTTTAACGCTTGCATAAGGAGAAGGGAAACCGAGATTCCTCCCAATAACAAAGCCCAAAACAAGGAGTTCCATCTTGCTGGTTCTTCATCATCCTTTAGGTTCTTAGATGTCACAGAGGCTAGCGTGAAGGCAATGGTTGTTTGTCCTGTCACCATAGAAATAAAGGCGAGGACAACAAAGGAGAATAGCAAAAGTGTACCTAGTGGTGCTGCGGCAATCCCTTCTGTAATCGCCCATTCTGCCCCTCTCTCACTGAAAATGTGCATGATGTTGAGTTTCTCCGTAAGATGCAAGTCCATAGCATAATTTCCTAATACGGCATAGAAAACCCACGATCCAATTGTTCCCCATAACACAGAGCCTAAGACAATTTGTCGTATCGTTCTCCCTTTCGAAATCTTAGCTAGATACAAGCCCATGGCAGGTGCATAGACCACCCACCAAGCCCAGTAAAAGATGGTCCAATCCTGTGGATGATTAGAGCCGCCAACAGCATCCGTCCAGAAGCTCATACGGATGTAATCCTGCATTAATAGACCAATGGCACTCGTACTCTGATTGATAATAAAAATAGTTGGACCAGCTAATAGAATGAAACCGATTACAAAGAAAGCAAGATAAATATTTAAGTCAGATAGTAGTTTAATCCCTTTTTTCAAGCCAAAATATAAACAGAAACCGATGGTCAGTGTCCAACCTGTAATAATGATAATCTCTAGCTGCTGAGTGTGAGGGATGTTGAGTAGTTTTGAGATTCCTGCTGTGAGCATAGGTGTACCTAAGCCCATTGAAGTGGCGACTCCACCAATCAAACCAAAGACAAAGACTAAGTCTATAAATCTACCTAACCACCCATCGACACGGTCTCCTAAGACACCACGCGTAGCTTCTGAGATTCGCAGAACTGATTTTTTTTGCACATGATATACATAAGCGATCGGGATCGCAATAATAGCATATAATGCCCAACCCGAAAATCCCCAGTGATACATCCCATAAGCAGAAGCATATTCTGCCGCCTGCCATGAGCCAACTTCAGCGCCAAAAGGAGGAGCCTGCATGTAATAAACCCATTCAATCATCCCCCAGTAGAGTAAACTAGAGCCTGTACTAGCAGTGAAGATCATGCCAATCCATGAAAAGGTAGAGAAATCTGGTGTATCTGTCTGAGAGCCCATCTTCATCGTTGAATACTTTCCAAATCCTAAGTACAGTGCTAAGACCAAGGCACCAAAGGTAAACCAAAGATAAGTAAAGCCTAGCTCCTGCGTCATATAATTAAAAATAGAAATAAGCTTGTTATAGCTTTCCTCTGGGTTTAACACCATATATACAGCCAAAAACAAGGTAATTCCAAACGATGTTAAGAACAATGATAAATCAACTTTTGGTCCTTTAAATAACTTATTCAATTGATTCAACCCCCAAAAATGTATATTTTATTTTTGTATATATTACTTTAATGAGGCTTTCTGCCCAAAACGCTGGGCAATATGTGGATCATCTGTAATAACCCCATCAACATTCACATCTATGCATTTTTTAAATGCTCGAGCTGCATTGACTGTATAGGCATACACTTTGTAGCCCTTGTTGTGTGCTTCCTGAACAAACTTGTTGGTAATGAATTCCTCCGTTTGATGGATGCTATACACCTCTAATTGATTCTGTTCCAGATAGGCAAAAACATCGATGAGGTTTGAATAGAGAAGCAATCCCGTTTTCACCTCTGGATCGATCTCCTTCACTTTTTTTATGGACATGTGATCAAATGAAGAAACCACAACGTTTTCTATGGCATTGCTTCTCCTCAAGAGGTGAACTAGCTTCTCCTCCATATGATTTTCTTCATGCAGCTCTTTTTTCAATTCAATATTGACCAACGCATCGGGTGGCATGATAGTCAGAACCTCTTCTAAAGACGGGATTTTTTGACCTGCAAATTCTAAACCAAACCATGAACCAGCGTCTAGTTGTCTTATCTCCTTATAGGTCAGCTCACTTACATAGCCACTCCCATTAGTGGTTCGATCCACGCTGTAGTCATGAATCACGACAAATTCTCCATCTTTCGTCATTTGCACGTCAAGCTCAATTCCTTTACATCCCATTTCTATTGCCATTTCAAAAGATCGTAATGTGTTTTCAGGAGCGCATATGGCAGCTCCTCTATGACCAATTAGTATCATATGCTCCATCCTTTATTTGTTTTTCTGCTCTATCTCTTTCTTCATCTCGTTGACTATGATTTCTTACAACGTCAGCGTATTTTCAGTAGAAACAGCTTTTTTCAACCTTTGATTGCTTTTTTTCCAGAAGAAGTTGCCTACTACAGAAAAGAGATAGGTCATTACAACGGAAAAAATAACAATACCGTAGAATCCAGCCCCTATACCAATGCCCACACCTCCACAAAAAAAGATGATGGCGGCAGAGGTTAAGCCTTTGACTCGCAAACCGTCTTTTAAGATTACACCTGCTCCTAAGAACCCTAGCCCAGATACCACTTGTGCAGCTAGACGCATGGGGTCCATCACCGTTTTATTGGTACTCCCGCTAAAAGCAGTAACACTCTCAATCGAGATAATGGTGATCAAGGTGCAAGCGACACACACATACGTGTAGGTTTTCATCCCAGCCGGCTTATTCTTTGTCGTGCGGTCTAAACCTAGCAAAAACCCCAAGCCCGCACTTAAAATGATTTTGAAGTATAGTTCTACATCATAAAAATATCCCAGATACGCCATGGTAACACCCCCTTTTCCTTGTCTATATATAATGAAAAAGATCCACAACTAGCTACCCCTGTTGTTTTCAGGGGTACTAATTGCGGATCTCGATTTCCATAGTTATTTACTTGTGATTTAGAACCGAATATTCCAAAGCTTACTATTACCAGTAGAAACACACATCGCACCGTTTTCTAGTGCCTGTAGCATTTGCTCCTTATTCGATAACAAGCCTCCCGTAATAATGGGAGTATTGGTTTGCTCTCTAATGCTCTCCATGACAGGAGGAACAAGAGCCAAAGCTGGTAACACTTCAATAATATCTGGCTTATTCTCATTAATTTCGATCATTCCTTTTTCTACGGCTTCTGTATCAATGAGAAAAAGGCGTTGGATCGTCACGATTCCGAGAATTTTTGCTAGTTTTATAATATTCGCCTTGGTGCTAATAATGCCATCAGGCTTCACATAATTAGAGATAAACTTCAGACCCTCTCGATCGCTGCTAATTCCTCTTATTTTTTCTAAGTGAAGAAACACGATCCGGTCATGCTTCTGCAAGTGAGAAACATAGCTTTTCATAACATTAATGTTTCCTGTTAATAGAAAGGAAACCTTTAGATTAGATTCTAGAAATTTATCAAGACTTTTTGGATCTTTAATGGCAGCTATCATACGTTGCTCTTTTAATTCGTTTAGTATTCTTTCGTTGTTCGTCATCGTATCTTACCCACCAATGCTGATCTAAACAAGTCCATAATAAGTATAGAATTGATTATATGTACAATGCGAAATGAAGTCAATACATTTTTTCATAACGCTTTCAAAAAAGAACATTTTTCGTCACTTGACAGATAGTCCGTGCAGATTAGTATGCAAGCGCTTATCGATGGTATGATAATCTATACATACTTAGAACGAAAGGAAGAAACCCATGCTGAAAACCCTCACACTAAAAACTAATAACCGTGACCAAATGATTGATATTACCCAACAGGTGCAGAGCTTTGTATTAGAAAATGGAATCCAAGAAGGAGCTGTGGTTGTCTATTGCCCACATACCACCGCAGGAATTACGATTAATGAAAATGCGGACCCAGATGTAAAAAAGGACATGATTCGCCGCTTTGACGAAGTCTATCCATGGCATCATGACCTTGATCGACATATGGAAGGAAATACGGCGGCGCATCTGAAGGCTAGCACAGTGGGAGCATCCCAATTTGTTATCGTCCATAATGGACGCTTGCTACTAGGAACCTGGCAGGGCATCTACTTCTGTGAATTTGATGGACCGCGCACTCGTACTTTTCATATCAAAATCACCTAAAGATAGTCGGTGTTATTCCTTTTTCCCTAATGCCTACCATGGTATAATATTCCTTGTACAACTGAACTTGGGTGGGATAAAGAACCTCCGATCTGGAGGTGATATTTATGCAATTTTCGTTATCAGAAGTGATTATGCTTGGTTTGTTCTTCTTGGCACTTCTTACTTATTTGAAACGAAAATAACCCGCCCAGGTTAGTCGCCAAGGAACGGGTTATTTCTACTAGTCTTGGAGGTAATCCCATCCAAGTGTTGTACTTGGGACGGTGTGGCTCACCGTCCTTATTTCTATTTTTATGATATCATGACAAGAATATACTTGCAAACCCTATTAACAATCACGGATACAACCCACTGACTAGAATATCGAGTGCCTGTGGGACACGTACTCCTTCTGCCGCTGCTGATAACGGCAGGACTACAAATTTTTCTTGTTGAATAGCGGTCACATTTTTGAGAGCCTGATGCTTAAGAAGCTGGGCTTTTTTCTCTTCTGCTGAAACGTCGCCATAATCCACAATAATGATCACATCAGGGTTTCGATTCACAATTTCCTCCCAGTTCACCTCAGCCCAGTTTTTCTCTAAATCATGAAAGATATTCGTTGCACCAGCCATATTAATGATCGCATTTAAAAAGTTTTGTCCTACTGTAAATGCTGCATTTTCACTTCCACTGTCATATACAAACACCTTCAGAGCTTCTTTATCCTGCGGGATTCTCTGTTTGATTTGCTCTATTTGGCTGGTCATCTCTCCAATGACTTCTTCACCACGTTCAACGACATCAAAAATACGTGCGATATGACGTATATCTAAGAAAATATCGTCTAGGGTCGGCCCTACTTTCGTCGACGAATGGTGTAGGTATGCCTTCACCCCAAATTTATCCAGTTCTTCAACTGTTCCTACATTATCTTCAAGATAGGCACTTTTCCATCCTGCATAGACAAAATCAGGTTCTACTCCTAACAATACTTCTTGGGAAGGATATTTATCCGCTAAAACAGGTATTTTACTATAGGCTTCCTGATAGATTGGTAATATTTCGTCATCCAAATATGCCGTTCCTACCATATGCTTCTCTAAGCCTAATGCCAGCATAATCTCTGTTACATGTTGATTTAATGAAACCGCCCTTTGCGGCACTTCATGGAAGACCAACACTTGTTCATTATTTTCAATTTCTACAACTCCGTAATCCTTTACTTCCTCTTCCACGGAATCGGTGATTTTCTCAGGCTCACTTGCCGTTTCCTTAGTTGCACACGCCGTTAACAATAAGAAAATAATACATAGAATCCCTATTATTTTGAACTTGTTCATTCTATTCATTTGATTGATTCTCCTTATGCTTTGCCTTTGGCAATAATAGTATAGGTTGTTATTTCTTCATCTGGAACATTTCTAAAAAAAGGGTAGCCTCCTGCCTCCCAAGCATGCTCTCTATACGCTTCAAGCAGTCCGGCTTCTATCGCCTCTGACATCTGCTCAAGAGTTTCTGTTTTGCTAAAAGAGAATGCTTTTGTCCGTTCTAGAGGGACAGCCATTGACTCTGGCAAGTGGTGGGATTTTCTATCCTTCATAGGCTGATAGTTCATCCTTACATCAAGCACTTCAAAGCCTTCTAAGGTAAGCAAATACGTAAGCTCTCTAGGATGGATGACACTCATCTCCCTTTCAACCCTGTATTGCGCCTCCAAAACATGTTTCTTATATACCTCATAGGTAATCGAGTAATGCACAAGCTGTTGCGCTAATGCTAGTTCACTTTCGATTGTCAGATACACAGGGTTCTGTTGGACTAATTGTTTTCGTTGCCTTTTTCTCCATCTTTTTTCACTAGGTGGGAGCACCAGATCAATAGCCACCATTCCATTAGGATGAAGATGCCTGCGAACCACATCAAGCAACGCCTTCTGCTCCTCGACGGTTACAAAGTGCTGAAAGAGTCCATGAGGGATGATGAGATGGGAGAATGTTTTATTTACTTGTAGCGCTAATACATCTTCTTCAATGAACGAAATTTGTTCGCTGTTAACCTCTTTCATGCGAGCTAGCTTCTTTTTCGCCACTGTTAACATTTCCGGGCTCCAATCCACTCCCGTTATCGACAACCCATGCTTGAGAAGCTCCAAAGCAAGTTGACCCGTACCCGTCCCCAGCTCTAGAACATGTTCTGCTTTCGTTTCCTTTAACCATTGAAGATAAAAGGCATGACCAGCTTTACCACAAAACATATCATAGTATTCTGCTTCAATCCCTTCGTATTTTGGACCCTGTTGTCTCACGTGCCGCTCTCCTTGGATTCCACAGCGCGAACACAATGTCCCTGCTAGCTGTTGAAAGGGGACTTTGGTGGGGACGCCGTTTTTGGAATCTCCGTACCATTCATCATATTGAAATCCGCAGTAGCTACATTGATAGTTGGACATGTATTTCCCCTCCCTTTTTCATTTCATAACATGACTTAACACAAAAAAGCTCTCCCTCCAAATACGGAGAAAGAGCTAGGAACGGCAATCACCTTACGCAACAATGATAATATCAATCGCCCATGATATCATCATCTAGTACAAGACTCTGCCGCTTCACCTTCTCACCCCCCGAAGAAACGAAACGAGTGGAAAATAGGCAGGTCTCCTGACTTGTGCTTCCTCTTACTTTGAGCCTTCCCATATAACGACATCATGCCGTGTATACAGTGGTATTCTCATTTCATCCACACTTACAGTTGCGGGGACAGTTCTGGATTTTCACCAGATTCCCTATTAAGTCTTGATCAGACACCTATACTTCCAAACTATAAAATAAAGCTATAATATAGCAAACAAATCTTACGTACCTATCATAGATGAAAGAGAAGCATTCATCAATCTTTTATTTTTATAGCTCACTATATTGTCTTGCTATTGTTCGGTTTCTTTTTTGTGTAGATTCAGAATAGCCTCTAGCTGGTTTAGATAGGCAGAATAGCTTCACGCCCTTTGGGAGTAGAGGAAAGAGTTGTTTTTGGTCTCCTGCCCATAAAAGATTTCTGAACAGAAATATACCCTGACTCTTCCAGAATGCGTAAGTGTGCAGATAAGTTTCCATCACTCAACTCAAGTAATTTCTTCAGTTGGGTAAAATCACATTCGCCTTGGGTCACTAGCAAAGTCATAATCCTAGCCTTGCCTTAGCGTGAATCGTGTCATCTAGGGAGGCAAATAATTCATTACTCAACTCTGGCACCAGCCTTCTGACGATTCAATAACCACCAGGTCACCAGCAATAATATCCCGCAAAAGAAAGCCTTCGTACCGAAAACGATCGGTTCAACTGAAGTGCCGTACGCTGGAGAAAAGATTGTATACCAAATAGATAAAACAAAATTCATAGACAGCATTGAAACCGCAAAAAAACCTACACCGACCCAACCTATTTTGGTTTGAAGAGTGACTCCTGTCATAAGATAAGCAACTCCTACCACCATGAGCCAGAAATCGTACATATGCACAGAAGAATAATATCCTCCCGGACTCCAAAACAAGACAGCTACAGCAAAAACAAATAATAGGGACCAATTGCCAATTAACACACGCATCATAAAGGGAACTTGCTCTGCTTTCTTCATTCTTTTTAGGATCAGTGTACCGACTAATCCGATTAAAAATAACAGCGGCCAATGCTTTCCATCCAAGCTAAACCTTGTGGTAATTCCAGGTATCAAGGGAATAAGGCTTCCAATCATCCATAGAACAGCAAACAACAAAAAATAGGGACGAGAAACGTACAGGTTATCTCTCGCTTCTTTACACAGTGATTTAATGTAGGAAATATCATCGAGCGCTTTTGTTACATTCATACACGAACACCTCTCTTTTTTTACTTTAAAAAACAATAAACTATGTTTTTTAATTAACTTTGTATTACAAAATATATACCATCATTTTACAATATTATCATCGTAAGTCAAGAAAAAAATATGATGAAAGAGCTCTTCTTTTTTCCTACTGTTCTCTCACCCACAAATAATACACGAATCTGATTCCCTCATTGGCTTCATATTCCTCTTCATCCACAACAACCTGCCGAAAGCCGTTCTTTTCTAATACTTTTTGTGAAGCGATATTGTTTATGGTGGTTTTTGCTTGTAATTGTTGAATGGCTGTTGACTCTTGCACTCGTTCAATCAGTTGTTTGAGCGCTTGATAAGCAACTCCCTGTCCAGTAAACTCTTCTCCCACTCGGTATCCAATAGATGCCACTTGTTCTATAGGATGAATATCTACTAGATTCATTCTTCCGACAATCTGTCCAGCATCATTTCTGATTAAATAGAAGAAGGAGATCCCTTGCTGCTGCTCCTGCAATAATTCCTGATGCTTCCCCAAAAAAGATTCAAAATGATAGTAATCCTCTCCCCGACTTGGAACCATTGTTTCAAAAAAAGCTCTATACTTGCATTCAAATTGATACAATTCTTCAGCATCCTGTTCTTGAAGAAGTTGGATGTCTATGTTCATCATTTACTCACCTCATTATTCTCTCTAATACAATGCTAATACAAGAATTCATTTTCTTCATCATACCCAGTGAATCCAATCTGCACAAGAAGAAAAAACCTTCATCCACGAGGGATCAAGGTTCATTGTCTGTCTTAATACTCCATCTTGCGATAATACCGCCTTGTATCTAAGGGATGGTTTCGCTCTCTTTCAAGATATACACTAATCCTGCTTAGAAGCGCCCAATTGATACTAATGGCAAAATATTTTCTGAATTCCGGGCTGATACCCGGCAGATCAAAATCTTTGGTGTCTATGACCAATAGGTTCTTCGTTATTTCCTGGGCAAACTTTTCGACACGCTCCGCTAAAGGACGGGTTTCATCCTCCCCTTTGAGAATAATGACACTTGTGCCCTCTTCCACTAATTCCAGGGTTCCATGAAAAAATTCAGCGGCATGAATCGACTTCGCGTGAATCCATTGCATCTCCTCTAAGATACACATGGCATAGGAATACGTGTTGCCCCATAGGTTTCCAGACCCAACCAGCATGTGATACTTCGTTTCCCTATGCTCTTGCGCAAATGCCTCTGCTCGGGTGTCAAAAGCTTTCATGGCAGCCAGCATTCCTTGAGGAAGCAGCGCCACTTCCCGAGTAAACTTCTCATAGTGGGGAAACTCATCTTGATTGTACATAAAGCGAAAAACAAGCATATACAAATGAATAAAAAATGTGTCGAAGGAATGCTTCTCCGTCCCTATAGTGAAGCAATGGTCTACCCATTCAGTGAGGGGTGTATTCGGTTCAGCGACCAAGCCAATCGTTGTGGCTCCCTGCTCCTTACAATACCTAGCAGCAGCAACCGTTTCCTCTGTCGTCCCTGTGACCGAGGCAAAAATACATACAGAATCCTTGCCAAAATGCTGATGATTCATCACCAAGAATTCAGCAGCAATTTCAGCATGAACCTCTATAGAGGAGCTAGATTTTAAAATATATTCATAGGGATACATGAGAGCAATGGTTCCTCCTGCGCCAATAAGAAATATATTCTTAAACCCCTGCTTACTCACTTCATCAACCGCACGTTCAATTTGCTCTCTCATGGCTAGAGCATCGTGCTCAACGATCTGACAGAATAATTCTGAATCAAACTTTAACATCTTCTCTTCCCCCTCTTTTGGTATATACCATTTTGTGTGCATTTTAGCTAGCATGCAATTTAGATAGATGAAATAACACTACGCATTTACTGTCCTAGCCTTTTACACTCCCAGCAGATAATCCTCGAACAAATTGCTTCTGAAAAATGATAAAGGCAATGATCATCGGCAAAGCTGAGATCGCTAATCCAGCCAATTGCACTCCGAAATTGGTATTTAACTGGCTACGTAAATTCATTAAACCCACTGGGATTGTTCTCAATGCCGAATCCTCTACAAATACCAGGGCAAACATAAATTCATTCCAGACATTCATTCCCGTTAATAGCGCCGCTGAAGCCAGGATGGGTTTCCCCATCGGGAGAATAATATGCCAATAAACCTTCCAGGTATTACACCCATCTATGATGGCGGCTTCTTCTAGCTCTCGTGGTATGGAAAGAAAATAAGCTCTCATTAAAAAAATGGCAAACGGCAATTGAAAAGCAACATAAGGTAGAATCAAAGCCCAATAGGTATTATAGATCCCTATGAACTGAAGCATTTGATAGAGTGCAATCAAGCTCACCTGTGGAGCAAGCATAAGACCACTTAGAATGAGCAAAAGCACTATATTCATTCCTCTGAAACGAAATCTACTCAGTCCATACGCTGCCATGGAACCAAGAAAGAGGACAAGGGATACCGAGATGACAGTAACTAGAACACTGTTCATAAAGTACTGCTCAATCCCTGTTTTCCATGCTACAAGATAGTTTTCCCAAAGCCATTCTTGGGGCAGAGACCATGTATCCAAGAAAAACTCTCGATTTGACTTCAAACCATTTATGGTCAGCCAGAGCAGAGGGTAAATGATAGCGATCACGTATAAGCTAAACCAGATCAGAACCCCTGTACGAAAGAGTTGATTTCTCCACTTCATTGATCTCTTTTACACCTCCTTCCCAGACTTTACAAGCTTCATTTGGAACAGAGATAGAGCCAAGGTAATGATAAAAACAATCGTGGCAATGGTCGAAGCATACCCCATCTCATCATTCCGAAAAGCAGCTCTATAGAGCATCGTACCCAATACTTCAGTGGAACGTCCCGGTCCTCCTGAAGTCATAATATAGACCTCATCGAATACTTTGAAGGCGCCAATGACTGTAATCATCATCCCGACTAGGATCATTTCCTTCAGCTGAGGAAGGGTGATATGAAAAAAAGTATGCCGTCGATTAGCACCATCGATCATCGACGCTTCATAAAGCTCTTCGGGAATTTTGTGCATGGCAATGAGAAAGAGCATGACCATGTATCCTGTGTATTGCCACTGTGACACAGCCACCACGGCATATATAGCGGTGGTGCTATTTCCCAACCAAGCATAGGTCCATTCACTTTGCCCAAGGAACCGTAGCGTATGATTCAACAAGCCAATCTCAGGATGATATAACAATTGCCAAAGCAAGCCAACTACCGCTATGGAAATCACGGAGGGAATAAAGAAAACCGTCCGAAAAAAAGGCTGCCACCTTCGAATGAGCTTATCCTCTAGAATGGCAGCGATCACTAATCCCATTCCCACTTGAAAGACGATGGAAATCACAGCAAATAGGGTATTATTCTTCAGTGCGATATAGAAGACTGGATCATGAATGAGTCTGATATAATACTCCCAACCAACAAACATTCGGTTCATCTCAAAAGCGCTCCACCTAAAAAAACTATAATATACATTCAACACAATAGGCAGAAATACGAACACTAGAATAAGGAGGGAGGCTGGCAGAATATAGAGCAGAGCTGATTTGGCATTTTGATACGTCTTCACTTCAATCCACTTCCTGCTGCACTTCTTTCGCTACCTTTTGCACCTCTTGCATAATCTCCTCGGGTGACTTCGTTCCATCAAGCAGCAATTGAATGTTGGTTAAATAGACATCGGCGACTCTTGCATGAACATCCGTATCTAGCCATTCTGCCATTCTCTCTGCCCCCTTGATTACTTCGACCCCTTCTGCTACTTGTTTAAGAGTATTCGTCGGATTCGTTGCTCCATCAATTGGGCTGGGCCATCCCAGCTGGTTGACCATTTTTCCGGCATTTTCTTGACTCGTTAAGAACTTCAAAAAAGTCATGACTTCCTTTGGATGTTTTGTCTGAGCAGAAACAATAAATCCATCTGGGGCTCCTGTTACAAAACTTTGGTGTCCTTTCCCATCTGCTAGATCAGGCATCTGGAAGAAATCCCACTTCCCCGGAATCATCTGTTCCACTGTCTGAAATTCTTCTAATTCAAGGTACATCATGGCACCCTGTCCTGAGAAAAATAGCTGTGTAGCCATATCATGTGAGCTAGAATTTACATTCGAATTGAAATATCCTTGATCCTGGAACTCCTTCAAATAGCGCAAGGCTGCTACGTATCCTGGGTCTGTAAATTCTCCTGAGCTTGGATGATAATCTTTCGTTATCACATCTTCATCTACTAGCATCTGATTGAAGCCTGTTAGGTAGTGAATAGCTGCCCAAGAGCTGGAATTACCTAGAACAATCGGGGTTTCTCCCGCTGCTTTCAATGTTTCTAAGACATGAATAAACTCAGCCCAAGTCGTTGGTTTCTCCAGATGATACCGCTCAAACACTTCCTTGTGATAGACAAAAAACTTTCCATTAAAGCGCAGTGGAATTCCATAGTTGCGTCCCTCCAACGAAAAGGACTGCAAAGAGGCGGGAATAAAGCGCTCTCTCCATTCTGGGTCTGCATCCAAATACTCCGTTAAATCCATGGCGACACCAGAACGCACAAACTTCCTCGCAAATTCCCCTGACCACGAGAAGGTAATATCAGGGACAGCTCCTCCTCCCATCACGACCCGAAGCTTGTCTTTGATTGGTTCATCCGCTACCGCTTCAACCGCAATCCTGATATGGGGATGCTGCTTCTCAAACTCTTTTATCACCTCGTCAAAATAAGGGGAAAACTCAGGCTGAGGCCATTTGTGCAAAAATTTCAGCTCTACAATCCCATCTTCTGCTGTTGTCGAACCTGTACTAGAAGTAAAACCTGAACAACCACTCAACACGAGCCCTACCATCAAGATTATGACCCATCTTACTCTGCTCTTACTGTTGAACATCTTGATCCCTCCTTTTTTTCTTCACTCACGTTTTTTATAGAATTCATCAACCTCTATCCTTGAGGTTTAGAATGAAATCCCGTAACCAAAAGCCCCTTCCACCAAACAGGTTTTTGAGGCATAACGTGCTCCTGCTTCTAGTGAGGCTGTCAAAAGGACAGCCTCATCCCCCTTCGATCCCAAGCTCTTTTCCTGCACATAATGAAGAATAAACGCGGTAAAAAAAGAATCCCCTGCGCCCATGGTGTCCACAGGCTGTACATAGTGAGGAGCTTGCTTATAGAAGCGGTGCCCATCGTAAAGCAGTGCACCGCGGGAGCCCATGGTCCCTATTCCTAATCTACTTCCATAGCGATGGACTTTTACCAGCCATTCCTTTACTTCTTCCTCTGTCTGCTCTCCGCAGGATAATAAGCTGTAGTCCACATGTTTGCAAACGCTTTCTAAAATAGCTTCATCAAACTCATTAGAGAAATCAAAAGAAACCAAGATCCCTGCTTCCTTCAGCTTATATATTTCTTGTTCCATCCCACTGTAAATACTACTATGAGCCAAATCAAAGGTCTGAATATAGGCTATATCTCTTGTGTCTAGCTGGATGGGATGCTCCTGCTGCACCCCTCCTTGATTCCCTCCGATAAACACTCGATCTCCCTCTACTAAGTCTACTAGGCATAGCCATTTTCCCCTTCGTATTGTCTGCACTGAGAAAGATCTATCCTGAGGCTTTGCAGGGTCTGCTGAATATGCTGCGCTGCTTGATCACTACCAAATACTCCAAGATAAGCCGCCTTAACTCCCAGTTTCTTGGCATACACACTAAAGTTCAAGGCATTCCCGCAGGATACATCATTTTTTGATCCAAATATGTATCGACAACGTTATCCCCAATTCCTAAGACCTTCATTTTTTACCCCTCCCCCCTTAAATGGTATATACCATTTTACCTGAAAAAAAGATAGGCTGAAAAAACATGGACAGCCTATTCTACTCTCTTAGATTTAGTTCTGAATAATAATTCACGATATCACTGCGTGTGATAGAGCTAGAAAACTCCATTTCCTTCCCCTTGTTGTCAAAAGCAACTGCCTCTTGTAGAATACAAGGGCTCTTCCAATTGATTTTGAGCAGCTTACTTTCTGTATCATCAGAGAAGGCAACTCGAATATATTGCTTGGCTTTGACTAGGACAATCCCGTACTTCTCTTCTAGGATCTGATAGAGGGATTGATCATCCTCCATATATTTCTCTATTCCCTCACAATAGCGATAAGGAATAACGGATTCTTCAATCGCCACAGGCATTTCGTTCACTAGCCTTAGGCGCTTAATGACAATAACCTCTTCTTCTGCTGGAATACGCAGCTTATTCACCCATAACGGCTTCGCTTGTTGCTTATAGATAGACAGGAGCTGAGTGCTGGGAGTTAACCCTTTTCCTAGCATTGATTTCGTAAAACTGTTAAAGGTAATAAAATCGATTTCGATCTTTTTGTTTGTGATAAAGGTCCCTGCTCCAACCCTGCGTTCCACAATGCCTTCTCGTTCTAAAATAGACAAGGTATGTCTTGCTGTCATACGACTTATTTTAAATTGGTCAGCTAGCTCTCTCTCAGAGGGCAGCTTATCACCATAGCCTAACCTTCCACTCTCAATATCATTGATGATTTTATCTTTGAGTTGTCTATAGAAGGGAACTTCATCTTCTCTCTTGAATCCACTCATCCGATTATTCTCCTAATTGGTATATACCTTTATTGGATTTATCATATCTTCCCTCGCAAGGATTGTCAATAGTTATCTGAAATTTCTATATTTTCATCTCATGTATCCGATTCCCTAACATCCTGACCAAAAAGGAAATAACCCTTTCCTATAGAGAAGAGAAAGAGTTATCCACGATAGACCATCGTTTCTATGTTGTTTTTTCCTTAAGAAGCTTCACGATCTACTGAAGAAAGTACATATTCTTCTCCGTGAGCTCCTTTTGGCTCATCCAAGAAGATTAGGCAATAGAAGAAGCTGGCAAAGGCTCCCCCCGCTAAGATAAAAAAGAAGGTTTGCGGGCTTACCATGGTGAAAATGGTCAGATAAACCACAGCTCCTACGTTCCCATAAGCTCCTGACATTCCAGAAATTTGTCCCGTGATTCTTTTCTTGATGAGAGGAATCACCGCGAACGTTGCTCCTTCCGCTCCTTGAACAAATAAGGAAGTCATAATCGTAACAGCAATCGCTAAAACAAGGGGCCATTCCGAATTAATCAAGCCCATACCGATCAAGCCCAGTCCAATCCCAAACATATACATGAGCATGACTTTCTTGCGACTCGTCATTCGATCAGATAGCCACCCTCCTAATGGTCTTGCGAAAAGATTCACAAAAGCGAACGAAGCAGCAATCATCCCTGCTGAAGTAGGGGTTAGAGAGAAAGTAACGAGAAAGAACAAGGGCAGCATCGACACAATGGCTAATTCAGCACCAAAATTAGCAAAATACGTCGTATTTAAAGCAGCCACATTTTTAAATTTATACTTATCGTCCTCTGGTACACCTGCTTTTAGTATGGGCACATTGACACGTAGAATCTGAATCACCTGATACAGAAACACAAGAACCAATATTCCATAAATGATCATAAGTGAACTTTCTGAAATAAAGCCCAATCCCTTTAAACGCCAGGAAAGAAGACCTAATGCTCCTACTAATGGAACAGTCCACAGAATCAATTGAAACATATCTCCCCAGCTGCTCACTTCCATTGCCGCTATTTTACGCGGCTTTCTATAGACCTTTCCTGGTGGTGTATCTGTCACACTGAAAAAGTAAATCACACCATAAATCAAGCATAATACTCCGGAAAAAGCAATGGCATAACGCCAGCCATCTGCTCCCCCAAACATCGTAATCGCCATCCAAGGTAAGAGCATTGCAGCTACCGCTGAGCCAAAATTACCCCATCCGGCATAAAACCCTTCCGCAAATCCTACACTTTTCGGTGGAAACCATTCCGACACCATACGAATGCCAATCACAAAGCTCGCCCCAATACAGCTTATAAGAAGTCTGGTGACTAACAATTGTGTCCAGCTATCCCCAAAAGCAAATGCAAATGTAGGAATGGACATTACTACAAGCAGACTTGAAAATACCTTCCTTGGCCCGTATTTATCTAGAACCATTCCGATCACAATACGTGCCGGAATGGTTAAAGCTACATTGAGAATCGCAAGAGCTGCCAGATGCTCCTTGGTCAGCCAGCCAAGCGAATCCATCATGGTCGCCGCCAAAGGAGCCATATTAAACCAGGCAAAGAAAGAAATGAAGAAGGCAATCCATGTCAGGTGCAACACCTTAGTTCTTTGGTTTTTAAAATAAAAGATCTCTCGAACACTCATCTCTAGGTCCTCCTTATGATGTCAGATAAATCATGTTGAAGTACCAGTTGTACTAACATTTAATTTCAGCATTTTTACGAGAATACCAGTACCAAGTAATAAATAAGCTGGCAACATAGTAACCGATGAACAAGTATAACGCTAAGGTAGCTGATCCAGTGGTTTCTAAAGACCAACCGAAGATTTTAGGAATAAAGAACGCTCCATATGCACCAATGGCGGAAGTGAAACCTAGAACAGGTGCCGCTTGAATCGGTGGGAAAATAATAGGAATCATTCTAAAAGTCGATCCATTGGCAATCCCTGTCGTAGTGAAAAGGATTAGGAACATGATCAAGAATCCCGTGAAATGACCTGCATTTAAGAAGTAAATAACACCAAGTGTAGCCAAGATCATGATAATAATATCGATAAAGGTAACAATCGCTCCACCAAATTTATCTGAAATCCAACCACCTATCGGACGAATTAATGCTCCAACCAGCGGCCCTAGAAAAGCAAATTGTAAGGCATTCACCTCTGGAAACTCTGTTCTAATTAATAATGGAAATGCTGCAGAGTACCCGATGAAAGAACCAAAACACATCACATACAAGAAGGTCATTAACCACGTATGCTTGTTGCCGAAGATGGCAACCTGTTCACTTACAGATGCTTTGGCTGTAGGCAGATTATCCATCCCGAAGATAGCAGCAATCACAGTAAGAACGATAGGAATAACCCAGATAAAGGCGGCATTTTGCATCCATACTGCATCTCCACTGGCTAGTTGTTGTGGGGCTCCTGCTACGGCTCCAAAAATACCCGCTGTAATCACAAGAGGGGCTAGGAATTGAACAGCACTTACCCCTAAGTTCCCGATCCCTGCATTAATTCCTAACGCTGTTCCTTTTTCACTCTTAGGGAAGAAGAAACTAATATTCCCCATGGAAGAAGCAAAGTTTCCTCCCCCCAAACCACAGAGTGCAGCTAAAATCGCCATAGTCATAAACGATGTTTCTGGGTTTTGTACGGCATAACCAATTCCTAGTGCTGGAATCAATAAAGACGCTGTACTAATGACCGTCCAGTTTCGTCCTCCAAAGATCGGGACAACAAAGGAATAAAATAATCGTAATGTCGCACCTGTAAGTCCTGGTAAGGCAGCGAGGGTAAACAACTCCCCCTTGGTAAAGTTAAAACCAATATCATTTAAGCTAACCGCTACGACAGACCATATTTGCCATACAGCAAAAGCTAGCAATAAGGCTGGTACAGAAATCCATAAATTACGTCTGGCATGTCTTCTACCTTCCTTTTCCCAAAACACTTTATCTTCTGGGTTCCAATCTTGTCTAATTCTACCCATCTCTATTTCCTCCCAAATTCGTATTCTTTACAATAAGTTCCTCTCTAGAAACTTGCATCTTATATCTTCATTTTAGGGGGTAGGAAGAAAAAAGTAATTCGGGGAAAACCCTTAGATCTAACGAGGGAATAGCTGATTTTCACTTCGCGATAACCCTGACCATTCTGTTCTCTTTTCTGATGTCTATACTAAAAAACCCTGAGCTAGAAGACGTGAGGTTTTCAGCGTCCTTAGCCAGGGGTTCATTGATTTTATTTTGATTTGATTTGATTTTGATTTCATACTCCCTTTCATTTGAGCTTATTTAAATCCTATGATTTTGAAAGGGGAGTGGAATCCTCATTCTTACTTTGGTTCCTTCACCGATCGCAGACTGGATCGTTAAGGTGCCCCCTACCGATCGAGCCCTTTCTTCCATACTAAATAATCCAATCCCCTTCACTTTATTATTCACATCAAATCCTTGACCAAAATCCTCGATTTGAACATCAATATGATCACCTTCTGCTATGACACTGACGATCGCCATATCGGCATTCGCATACTTGCGAATATTGGTCAAAGCTTCTTGAATCACTCGATAAATCACCGTTTCTATTTGAATATGAATTCGTTCTTTTAAATTGCATTCAAACTGAACATAAATTCGATAATAATCAGAATAGCGCTTAGCAAAGGAGCGAATCGCTGGGATTAGACCTAAATCATCTAGAATAGAGGGACGCAATTCCCAAGCTAGCATTCTTGTTTCCTCAATAAGAGAGGTCACTTCATCCTTCAATGTGTCAATAAAGGGATGGCTTACCTGTGTTTCAAGGATATTCATACTAATTAATAAACTGTATAAGTTCTGACCCAGTCCATCATGCAGCTCTCTGGATAATTTCTTGCGTTCCTCTTCTTGAATATCGATGATCTTAGTCATCATTTTCTTTAATTCTTCTTCCGCTCTTTTACGGTCTGTAATATCATTACGAATAGATAAGTACTGGTACGGCTTCCCTTTTTGATCTAGAAAAGGAACAATCGTGGAATCAACCCAATAATAACTTCCATCCTTGGCTTCATTCCTAATTTCCCCTTTCCACACCTTCCCACTTGAAATCGTCAGCCATAAGTCTTTGAAAAAATCCTTGGAATGATATCTCGAATTAATGACACGATGAGTACGGCCAATTAATTCTTCTCGGCTGTATTGTGAGATCTTACAGAAGGTATCATTTACGTAAGTGATCACTCCCTTCGTATCCGTGATCGCCACAATAGATGAAACATCAAGGGCATACTTTATGTCTAGGAGTTGGTTAAGAAGCTTCTTCAACTCTTCTTCATTTCTCTTATGTTCTGTAATTTCATGACGAACAGACAAGTATTGATAAGGATTCCCTTCTTCGTCCAGAAATGGAATAATCGTTGTATCTACCCAATACAACGTTCCGTCTTTTGCCCTATTATTAATTTCGCCCTTCCATACCTGCCCATTCTTAATCGTCTGCCAGAGATTCTGAAAGAACTCTCTAGGGTGATTCCCTGAGTTAATAATTCGATGATTCTGACCAATTAATTCATCCTTGGAATACTGAGAAACCTCACAAAACTTTTCATTCACATACTGGATCGTTCCATGCTTATCTGTCACAGCAATGATGGCGGATTGATCCATGGCATTAATCATGGTGCTAAAATCTGTCGTTGGTTGTCTAAAATTCCCTTTTAGTGTCCCTTCTTCATACCCGATTATTCTCTTATCGTTGGTCATTGGCTACCATCACACCTTTAATGCTTTTGATATTAACTACCCCATTTAGAAGACACATCTAAGCTTGATTCGTCCCTCAAACCCTGACTGATTTGATCCGCTCTTTTTTTCACTACTTCTAACTGGTCAGAAGTAAACGCGGTTTGATTCCTATTTCCAACTAAAAGTACGCCCCATGGTGTTCCTCGGTAGACAATAGGTGTTCCCATCGCTGCCACTAATTTTTCCGCTAGCATAATTGGATATTCAGTGGGTTTGCCGATGATGCCCTCTGGAAAATTAGAAATGGATAGTGGACGCCCCGTTCGAACAACAGTACCTGCAATTCCTTTCCCATAGCGGACAGTAATCAGCTTGTACTTGTCATTGCGATTTCCTACAACATATTTCCATTGCAGTTCTTTTTGTGTGTGGTTATAGATTGCTACTCCCACAAAGTCACAAGGGATCTCTAGAGCTAATTGATGACACTCGTTTATCACTTGCTCTTCAAAATTCATGATCATCACATCGATTCGTTAAAATTTAAACATCATAGTCCAATAAACCTTTTTTCACAGCATATTTGACTAATTCTGGCCGCGTTTTTAGCCCTAGCTTTTCCATCAAATTTCCTTTATGCGTTTCGACCGTCTTCACACTGATAATAAGCTGCTCTCCAATTTCTTTATTTGAATATCCCTTAGCGATAAAGGTTAACACTTCTTTTTCCCTGTCGGAGAGCTGCATATAGCTATCCTTATTTCCCCCGTGTTTCAGCCTCTCTAGATATTCTTCCATCAATCTTTTGGTAGCAGTAGGATAGAGGTAGGCATTGCCTGTCGCCACAGAGCGAATGGCTTGAAGAAGTTCATCATGCGGAGCGCTTTTTAAGATACAACCAGAAGCCCCTGCTTGTATCGCTCGAAAGAGATATTCTTCATCATCATGCATGGTCAAAATAAGAATGGCAATCTGAGGATGCTGCTTTTTCAGTTCAATCGTGGCAGTTAAGCCATCTTTTCCATGGGGCATGCTTAAATCCATGAGAATGACATCTGGATGAAGCTCAGACGCTTTTTGAATGGCTTCATTCCCCTCTGAAGCCTCTCCAATTACTTCAAAATCGACCTGAGCATTCAGCAACATAGTGAGTCCCATTCGAACGACTGCATGGTCATCCACTAACAATATTTTTGTCAATCTTATCCCCTCCTACTTTTCACATGGAAGAGTTAATGTAACAACCGTTCCATTACCGAGCTTGGATGCAATCTCGAACTCGCCATTAATCAGTTCCATTCGTTGCTTCATTCCCGGTATCCCTAATAACTCTTTATTCTCTAAGGTTTTTTGAAGGTCAAACCCTATACCGAAATCCTGAATTCTCACCACTAGTTCCTCTTCCTTCCACGCAAAGGAGATTTGAATAGAGCTAGTATCTGCATACTTAGCACTATTATTAAGCACCTCCTGACAGACTCGAAGTAGGGTAATTTCTTGAAATAGCGGCAGTCTTCTTTCAGCACCTGATGATTGAATATGAATTTGAATACCATAGGTTGAGATGTAGACCTTCATATAGGCTTTTAAAGCGGACACAAGTCCCATACTATCTAATGAAGGAGGATATAGCTCTGTCGAAAGCCATCTTAGTTCATTGATGGTACGTGTCAGCTGATTGATCATATCATGAGTATAATGCTTTAGCTCTTGATTGTCCAAGACACCTTCGATGACACCAAGCCCCGTCACTGTACTATATAAGGTTTGAGCAATACCCTCGTGAAGCTCATGAGCAATGCGCTTGAGCTCTTCTTCCTGAGCTTGAATGATATACGAGGTCACTTTCTTATTTGTTGCGAGAGGTTCCATCTATATCCCTCCTTCCTCCCATTAGGTTATACCTTTCGAATCTTATAATGCAACCCTTGGACAGAGTCGAAAGCCAACCATTCTTTTTCTGTATATTCGCACCTGCTATCAAGTGGAATGGCAATAAAATAATGAGGGTCAAAATAGAAACGAAGATGCGTTTGATCTGGGCAGTGTTCTAATTTATACAGCTTCTTCTCTACAGCAGGCGGGACTTCCTCCTCTTCTCCACCATAGATTGAAATCTCGATTCTTTGATTGATAAAGCCTTCCAGTTGCTCAATGCTTGGCACATGCACGGCATGCACTCCCCTTCTCTTTCGGAAATACTTGAATTCGATACCCTTGAAGCCAAGTGAAAAAATGTTCACTTGCTTTCCCCTCGATAAAATACATGATTTCATCTTCAGAAGCCCATGGTCCCATGCCACGAACCTCAGCTACAACAATGTCAATTTCCTCACCTGCTTTAGCATCTAAATACCAATGCAGCTTATTTCCAAAGATGGTCATCAGTTCATCTTGAATAGCCATATCAAAGTCACCTTGCTGTTCTCGTATGAAGCATAAATCTAACATGACCTCGCTTTTCATCGTTTCTCCTCCTTGGATGCTCCGTTCCCCTTCTCTTTCTTATAAATGAACAGAGCAATGGGAAACATCAAGATGTTTAAAAGCGCATAGATAATGGTTTGCTCATAGTTTTCAAAATAATATTGATGGACTGCCTTTTGTGTAAAAATAATATTAAGCATCAACACAACACATAGCAACAAGACTCCTCTATAGCTTCTCTTCATAACGCTTCACCCTTGTCGCATAGATTGTTCCCGCCTCTACCTTAACGACGATCTCAGGAAGAGGTCTGGTTGGAGGACCTGCTGTCGGCGCCCCTGTCTGAACATCAAATTTTCCTTTGTGGCACGGACAGATTAAATCTCCTTCTCCCTGATCCCAGAACACAGGGCATAGCAGGTGAGTACAGGCATTCTGATACGCTTTGTATTCATTTTCTCCTAAGCGCACAAGCAATGCTTTATCATGATCGCCTGGATAGTGAAATTCACTGCATCCCCAACCTTCATTTCACTTACCTTCGCAATGGCTTTCTCGGGATATTCTTTGTTGCCAAGTCCTAATAATTCTTTGGCGGCAACAGCTCCCCATGGCACAGTCGATAAAGCAAATAAACCTGCGGCACCAACCATTGTTTTCATAAATCCTCGACGATCAAGACTCCGTTCATTGTTCCGATCGATGTTGTGAGTATAATTGTCCTCTCCAAACGGAATTCGATTGTTTTTATCTCCCATGATTTTTCACGCTCCTCTTGATTACAATGATGGTCAATCCTTTAAAATAACTTTACTTTTCCTTGCAAGATTCCCGGTAGGTTCATTTTGACATTCGTTTCATTTTCTAAAAACGGATGACTTGCTTGCCACTCTCCATTTTGTAAGGTATGGCTTTCTTTCTTTTGAGCCAGCTCATCCTCTGTAATCCATTGCAACGTGTTCGTCGGACAGACACTAGCACACATTGGAGGAATTCCATCCTTTGTTCGGTCGATACACAAGTCACATTTGTACATTAAATTTTGCTCTTCATCAAATTTAGGAATTCCATACGGACAGGCAATCGTACAGTTCTGACAGCCGATACACTTTTCAACCAGTGCCGATAAGACCGCTCCTGTTTCATGAATCTGAATGGCTTGAGCAGGGCAGCTTCTGGCACAAGCTGGGTTCACACAGTGTAAACACATTAAGGGAATGGTTTGGTGATTCACTAAGGGATTAACATCAATGACATAGTTTCGATTTCTCTCCTCATGACCGCCACATTGTGTACAAGCGGCTAAACATGAGCGACATCCAATACAATTATCCATTTCGATAAACAATAGCTTTTTCATGGCTTGCCCTCCTATCCTTCTGTTCTCTGCGCTATAGTTTCTTCGACCTTTTCCATCTCGGCTGCACATGCTTTGAATTCAGGCATTCTGGAGAATGGGTCTAAAGCAGCGATGGTCAAAAGATTGATCGACTCATCATGTCCAAAATGATAAGGGACAAACACCGTATCCTTGCGAATCGCTTCTGTTATTTTCACCTTATAGATCGCTTCCCCACGGCGAGTATATAAACGAACCTTATCCTCATGCTGGATGTGATATTTGCTCGCGAGCTCTGGATGTACTTCTACATAAGGCTCTGGGCACATATCTTTTAAGAACTTAATTCTTCTTGTTTGATTTCCAGATAGATAGTGATACACCACTCGACCCGTCGTTAAGCGGAGCGGATATTCCTGACACGGCTCTTCTGCTGGTGGTCTGTATGGTAAGGCAAAGATTTTGGCTTTCCCATCTGGATGATAGAATTTTTTATCTAAGAACATGTGTGGAGTTCCTGCATCCTTTTCATCTTTACAAGGCCAAAAGACTCCATCCTGCTCATCAATTTTCTCCCACGTTGCTCCATAGTAGTCGGCATAGCCGCCCTTGGTTGCTAATCTAAACTCATCTGAAATCTCTCTTGCTGTCGTAAGGTGTCTAAAGTACTGTCCTCTTCCTAAGCGTTCAGCAAGCTCGATTTGTATCTGCCAATCTGGCTTGGATTCTCCGAGTGGTTCTTGCGCCTTATTAATCTTGATGATACGCCCTTCTAGGTTGGTTACAGTCCCTTCATCTTCAGCCCATGTGGTTGCCGGAAGGATGACATCGGCAAATTCAGCTGATTCTGACAGATAGAAATCACTACAAACCATGAAATCTAAATTTCTAAATGCTTCACGAACAAAGTTCAGGTTTGGAGCTGAAACAGCTGGATTAGAGCATAAGAGGAACAAGCCTCGAATTGTTTTATCCATCATCAGTTCAATCATTTCATAAGCGGATACGCCCTCTTTAGGCATCTCTTCCACTGGCATGTTCCAAATCTCACAGATTTCCTTGACATGCTCAGGTTGGTGATTTTACGGTAACCTGGTAATAGGTCAGATTTCTGTCCATGCTCACGTCCACCCTGCCCGTTTCCTTGCCCTGTTAGAGTGGCTACTCCTGCTTTTGGGCGACCAATTTTCCCTGTAACTAGAGCCATGTTCACATAGGAGTTCACATTTTCTACTCCTTTATGCTGCTGTTCAACCCCACGAGCAAAGAGGATGATGGCATTAGGTGCCTTGCCGTAGATTTCGGCTGCTCGAATGATCTTTTCTGGGCTCACTCCTGTTATTTCACTGGTGTACTCTGGAGTAAACTCTTTGACGATTTCCTTCGTTTCTTCAAAACCATTGGTATGCTCTTGGATAAAGGCTTCATCAATCTTGCCGTTCTTAATGAGGAGATGAAGCATTCCATTCGCTAGTGCTAAGTCTGTTCCTGGTCTTAAATCGAGATGCACATCGGCTCTTCTCGCCACGGGCGTTTCTCTAGGGTCAGCAACAATGAGATACCCTCCTCGATTTTGCACTTCCCAGAAGCGAAACATAGAGGTTGGATGACATTCCGCTGCATTACTTCCTGCTACAAATAAACAATCTGTTTCATGAATATCTGTCCAAGGTAAGGTTGAGCCGCGATCCACTCCAAAGGAGCGTAGAAATCCACCTGCTGCACTAGACATACAGAAACGTCCGTTATAGTCAATGTATCGTGTCTGCAAGGCTACTCGAGCAAATTTTCCTGTGAGGTAGCATTTTTCATTTGTCATGGAAACCCCACTAAATACGGAGAGAGTATCCTTGCCGTATTGCTCCTGAAGCTTCTTGAAGTTATTCACAATCAAGTCATACGCTTCTTCCCAGCTTGCTTCACGAAAGCCTTCCTTTGTTCCTTTCTTCGAAGCATCATCTCTAATAAGAGGGCGAAGAAGGCGATCAGGATGATTGACTTGCTGATACGCTGTTACTCCCTTCGGACACATCTTCCCTAAGGTAACAGGCCAGTCGTATCTTGGCTCTACCCCGATGATTTTATTTTCTTTTGTATCCACTCGTAGGTTCATTCCGCACTGCATTCCGCAATAACTACAATGAGTCTTGACCAGCTTTTCATTTGGGTGATTGAGGTTTTCTATTTCCTTAAAGAATTTATCCCTGTGCATGTTGATTCGACTCCTTTACCTTTATTTCGTGTCTAGGAATGCCTGTAAATCTTGAGATCCGATATTTTCGACGACAAGGTAAGCATAGTTCTGCCAAATGATAGCCTTCTTCTGTTTGAAATTGAATCTGGTTTTGTTGCAGAACTTCGATGACATCTGCTGATTGTTCTGTAGAAACAAATTCACTATTACACACTTTACATGCCTTCATCGCTTGCTCTCCATAATGCTCACGATAGTTTCTAGCAAAAACACTTAAAGGTCTAAAAGGAATATGAGCCAGCTTTCCAAATGGTAGGTAAATCAGCGTCACAATAACGGAAAACTGATGAATCAGGGACATAGTCGGATGACCCCATCCTGCTAAAAAGACATTACTGAAGGTTAATAATAACCCTGTGATACTGATAAACAACAAAAGGTATAAGGGCATGAAATCATAGACAAAGGTTTGCTCTGCTCTGGCTTGCATGCTCTTGATGCGACGGTATAGCGCCATACAGGCTCCTGCAATAACCATAAAGGCGGAAATGTTTAAGGCGTTATAAAAGAAGAAAGCCATGATTCCATCCGCTTTGACAGACATGATATCAACACCCATCCCAACGACTGTATAGTAACCATTCACACTCATCGTGAAGTACATCCAGCCAAACACTAAGGGAAAAGTCACCAGACAGGATAAGATACAGCCTAAACCGATCAAAAGATGTTGTGTCCAACGAAAGATGCCGCGATTCCAAATAAATCTGTACGTCACCAGCTGTTCGGCTGACGTTTTAGGAGTCGATTTTCTAAAAAGTAATTTCAACCCTTTTTTTATAATGATTTTGGTTGGAGGTCTTTCTCCCCAAGAAATAAATCGATAAAAGAAGCCTCCTAGAAAAACAACCGTTCCCACCATATATCCATATAGATTTAAGTCAACATGGGTAAACATTCTTGTGGCAATAAAAGATAAAATAATGATCCCCGTCACAGTTAAAAACATTGATTTGGCAAATTTCGAGGCAAAAGCACGATCAAATTTGCTTTCGATTTGTTCGTGTTGCCGATTTTGAATGGGTTGCATGTTCGCTTCCTCCTCCATAGCTTTTTTTCTTATTCTTATCGTAAAGGAATCGCGCTTTTTTGGTTATCGGGGAACTTCCCTATCCTCCTTCGTAAAAACCCTTATTTTAGAACGGAAGCCCTTCCATTTACCACAATGTGACAAAAATCACAGCTTTCAGGAAGGTTATTCCATTACTATGAAGATAACTAGCCAAATGGAGTAAAGAAAGGAGGACATCCTATGGGAAACGAAAATCTTTTAGAGAATCAGGAGAGAAGAGAGGAAGACACTCAGTGGAAGGAGAAGTCTTGTTCAGAACTGATTGATCATATCGTAAGTAAGCATCATGAGTATTTACACACTGAACTTCCTGCATTAAGTCCCTATGTCAGCAAAATTCATCATGTACATGGGGCAGTACATGTAGAGCTTTTTCATGTTCAGACCCTCTTTCAGCAAATCAAGTCAGAGCTGGAGCAGCATTCTCTAATAGAAGAAACGGAAGTATTCCCAATCATAAAAGCATGGGAAAGGACCCCTTCAGCTACCAACGCAGAAAAGCTTTCTCAGCTCTTAGCTGAACTGGAAAATGATCACGAAAACGTCGGACTACTGTTAAGGGAGTTGCGAAGTGTGACTAGGGATTTTTCCCTACCTCCTAATGCTTGCATGACTTATCGAATGACGTATCAACGATTAGAAGAGCTGGAAGCAGATTTGCTCGAACATATTCATCTAGAAACTGATATCTTATTTCCAAAAGCGATCGCAGAATTGAGCAGGTAAACACAAAAAAGTCCTTACCATAGGAAACAGATCACCTCTGCTTCCCACAGGTAAGGACTTTGAAATTGATGTGGTTATTGTTGCACTCTGATAATCCTCTTCGTGTCCTTTGATTCAAGAGCAGATAAAACCACTTGAAGAGACTTCATTCCTTCTTCTCCTGATACAGGAGGTTCTGTGTTGTGAACAATACAAGAAACAAATTGATCGATGGTATGGGAGTTGTTTTGTCCACCCGACTCATTGGTTTGAATACCACCTAGCTCGTATTTAACAACCTCTCCATTCTTATATTGAACAATCAGGGAATACGTAGGGTCATCCTCGAGGCGAAGAATGGCATTTTCACCGTAAATCAGGGTTGAGTTATCTTCACTTGATACATAAGACCAGCTTGCAGCTAAGGTTCCGATGATTCCACTTTCGGTTTTTAGAATACATACGGCTGTGTCATCTACATCAGCAAATTCCTTCGCACTCGTTTCTACAAAAGCTCCTACTTCAACAAACTCTTCACCAAGTACAAATCTTAGTAAATCAGTCTTATGAACTCCTAAATCTCCCATAGCTCCGATGAAGGCTTCTTCTTTCTTAAAGAACCAGCTTTCCTTGCCATCTGCACTCCATCCCTCAGGTCCACCATGCCCAAAGGCTGTACGGAAGCTATAGATTTTTCCTAACTCCCCATTTTCAATCATCTTTCTGGCTTTTTGATGGGAAGAAACAAAGCGTTGATTATGAGCAATCATAAGCTTCTTGTTGTTTTTTTTCGCTGTTGCAATCATTTCTTCTGCATCTTTTCGCGAAGTAGCCATTGGTTTTTCACATAGAACATGCTTACCAGCCTCAAGTGCTGCAATCGAAACAGGAGCGTGCAAATAATTAGGGGTACACACACTAACAGCATCAATTTCAGGATTTGCCAGCAACTCTTGATACTTTGTATAGAATTTCGCCTTGTATTCCTCCGCAAAAAAACGAGCACGTTCCTCTACAATATCGCACACAGCGATAATTTCTACTTCTTGATGATTGGCATATTCGGGAAGATGACGATGTTTGGCAATACTCCCGCAGCCAATCACTCCAACTTTAAGCTTGCTCATGTTCATTTCCTCCTACTACCCTTATTTTTTGGTTTAATTTCTTCTAGCGGTTTGGCATTGCCATAGACAGGCATTGGGCGCTCGGTTGGCATTGCCCAGTACACCGCATTTTTGATCACACGTTGAACACCCTCGTGATAATATGTTGGATAGGTTTCATGTCCTGGTCTGAAATAGAATATTTTCCCTTTCCCGCGTTGGTACGTGCAAGCACTTCTAAATACTTCGCCACCTTCGAACCAGCTGACCATAATCAATTGGTCTGGAGCAGGAATATCAAAATGCTCTCCATACATCTCTTCTTTTTCAAGCTCAATATACTCCCCTACTCCTGCTACAATAGGGTGACTTGGATCTACTACCCACAGACGCTCTTTTTCATCTGCTTCACGCCATTTAAGATCACACGTTGTTCCCATTAGCTTTTTGAATATCTTCGAAAAGTGTCCAGAGTGCAGAACGATCAGTCCCATTCCTTCTAAAACACGTTGATGAACCTTTTCAACAATTTCATCTTTCACTTCACCGTGTGCCAAATGTCCCCACCATAGAAGAACATCTGTATTATTTAGGACTTCATCCGTTAACCCGTGATCTGGTTCATCTAGTGTTGCGGTCTTAACCTCAAACTCTTGATTTAAAACGCTTGCCAGTTGTCCATGAATTCCTTCCGGATAAATCTTTTTTACTTCGGGATTTTTCTGCTCATGTCTATTCTCGTTCCAAATGGTTACGTTCATAAGGTGCACTCCCTTTGCCATTGTAGTATTTTGAGGTAGTTTAACCGGTTAACATTTATTATATACAGTCAGATAGAAAAAATATTATTTTATCTATCTGACTTTTTTTGTTGAATTTCTGACAACCAACTCAACATCTAGCTCCATCTTCTTTGGTTTAACGATTCGTTTTTCGATAATGTCTATTAATAAGTCCGTCGCTACTTGCCCTTTATACACAATATTCTGCTTTACTGTGGTTAAACTAGGGACAATATATTGACTTGCACTGATATCATCGAAACCAACGATTGAGTAGTCTTCTGGCACACGCTTTTGATGTTGATGAAGAGAACTAATCATTCCTATCGCCAAGATATCGGAGATACTAAAAATCGCCGTAATCTTTTCCTGGCTCTTTAAAATCTTCTCTCCAATCTTAAAACCGTTTTCAAAAGAATGGTCTTTGACTTCAAAAATCAGTTGATCATTCAGTGAGATCCCCGCTTCCTGCAAGGCTCTGCGATACCCCTCAAAGCGTCTTTTATCTACTGGACTCTCGTTATTTGTACCAACAAAAGCAATATGACGATGACCTAACTGAATTAGATGTTGAACAGCCAAGTATCCACCTAATTCATCCTTAATATTTACATTAGGATAGATATCGGTATACTCTTCATAGGTGTCAATCAAGACAGTAGGTACATCTATATTTTTCATTTCGGTATATAGACTTTCGGGAAAGAGTCCCAGGAATAAAAGTCCATCTAAGTTCCGTTTTTGTACCCAATTTCTATATTCTTCAATCTTCCCTATTCCCGAGATAAGAATATCAAAGTTATTTTGCCTAGCAACCAGTTCAATACCACTGAGCATCTCGTTATAGTACGTATTTTCTTTCATAACAGAGATTAAGGACTCGTTGATTAAGGGCAAAATAATTCCAATTAACATGGATCTTTTTTTCGATAAGCTAATGGCGGTAAAATCAGGCGAATAATTTAGTTCTTTGATGGCTTGAAGGACTTTTTCCTTTGTTTCTTCTGATACTTTCTTCACATCATTCAATACATAAGAAACGGTTGCTTTAGAAACACCTGCATATTCTGCTACATCACGCATTGTTGTTTTTTTGCTCATAATGCCCCCTGTTAACCGATTAACTCTCAACAATATTATAGGCTAGTTACAATTTTCTGTCAATGAAATACTGTGGTTACCTGTGGGGATAAATCATCACTTTTATGCTTCGGTCTTTTTGTGTTCTCGTACATTCAACAGCTTTTTTAATTTCATCGAGCGAATAGCTTTGCGTAATGACTCGCGTAATATCAATGTTGGATCTACTTAGCGCCTGAATGGCTGCTGGATACGTGTTGGCATAGCGAAACACGCCATAAATATCAATTTCAGCATCAATTAAATAAGGCACATGAACGGGAATTTGCTCTTCTATGGGAAGACCAATAAGTACAACCCTTCCCCCTCGATTTACCATCGTCATCGTTTCGGAAATCACTCTGCTGTTTCCCGATGTTTCGATAACGACATCGACGCCTTCTCCTTTCGTCTGCAAATGAATTCCCTCTTTAAGATCCTCTTTAAGCGGATTAAAAACAGCTGTAGCCCCAAGCTCAAGCGCTTTTTCTAGTCTAAAAGGCTCCACATCACTTGCATAGATTTCAGTTACTCCATAAAGCTTTGCCGCTTGGATCGTTAGCAGTCCAATCGGTCCCAATCCAGTAATTAGCAGACGATCACTTGGGGTCACTCTCCCACGATTCATGGCGTGCAAGCCAACCGATAAGGGTTCTAAAAGAGCTCCTTCTTCAAAACTCATTTCCTCTGGCAGTTTGAAAAGAAAGTCACTGCGAATCGTTACATACTCGGACCAAGCTCCATCCACGGGAGGAGTTGCCATAAATGAAACATCAGGGCAGAGATTGTACCGGCCTGATTTGCAATATTTGCATTGTCCACAAGTAACCCCTGGCTCAATCGCTACCCGATCACCCACTTCTACATTTTTCACTTCAGCTCCTATACGAACAACGGTCCCTGCCACCTCATGTCCTAAAACAATAGGCTCTTGGACCACATATCTCCCAATTTTTCCATGCTCATAATAATGCACATCAGAACCACAGATTCCGATACAATGTACCTTAATCAAAGCTTCATTAGGTCTAGGTTCTGGTATGGATATTTTTTTAACCTCTATAGAAAAAGGCTGATCTAAGATGGCTGCCTTCATTACATTTGTCATGCTTATCATCTCCTTATTCTCTATTCTTGCACAATTCTTCTGTTTCATGCTCAATCTATTCTTTCACCGAACCTGCTGTTAAACCTGATACAATTCGCTTCTGAAAGAGAAGAACAACCAGAACAATAGGCAGTGTGACGATAACTGTAGCGGCACTAATATCACCCCAAGGGATGCTAAACTGGCTCTGATACATGGAAATCCCCACAGGAACCGTTCGGGCAGCATCTGCCGTATTAATGGTAAAAGCAAACAAATACTCATTCCAAGCACCAATAAAAACAAGGATTGCTGTAGTGAATATCGCTGGTGCTGCCAATGGAAGGATAATTTTTCGGTACGTTTGGAAGGGTGACGCTCCATCTAACTTAGCCGCTTCCTCTAATTCATAAGGAATCTTATTAAAAAATGTGGATAAAATCCAGATGGCAATAGGTAAACTAAACGTAATATAAGGGATGACCAATCCCGTATAGGTATTACGCAAGCCAAGTCCAGTAATAAAGTTATAGATTGGAGAAATAATCGCGATTTGCGGGAACATAGATGCTGCAAGTATGACGCCAAAAATCACTCCTTTTCCACGTATGGGCAGTCTTGTTAAGGCATAGGCAGATAAGGATGCTAACGTAATCGAAAGAATGGTGGTTAATGTAGCTACCATAAAGCTGTTTTTCATATAGGTTAATAAGGGTCTACTTGTTAATGCTGCCTCATAGGACCCTAATGAAGGATTCTTCGTAAACCACGAAAATGATGTAATTTCTCCTGGCGGTTTGATTGAGGTGAGAAACACCCAAATGAACGGAAACATCACAATAAAAACAAAAGCAGCTAAGGCAACATAGAAACTAATCCCTGCTTTTTTACTCATTTAGTGCACCTCCTAGTGTCTTGTTCTTCCAGCAAAAAGCTCAGAACCGATAAATCGAATATATAAAAAGCTGATCAAAGCCACACACAGAAACACAATGACGGATAACACAGAGCCTGCCCCGAAATTCTGTTGTGAAAATAACGTTTTGTAAGCATAAATAGATATGGACTCTGTCGCGTTAGCAGGACCTCCCCCTGTTAAGACGAAGATCAGATCAAAAACTCGGAAAGCATCCAAGCTTCTAAACAAAAGAGCGATAAGAATAGCTGACTTCAACAAAGGCAATGTAATCCGAAAGAATTGTTGAGTTCGACTAGCTCCGTCAACCTGAGCAGCTTCGTAAAGAGAATGAGGAATACTTTGTAATCCTGCTAACAACAAAAGCGCCATAAATGGCGTGGTTTTCCAGACATCTGCAAATATAATAGAAAACAATCCCCCTGCTGCGTCGATAGCAATACACTAGCGTCTGAAATGAATCCTACTTGATGAAAATAGTGAGCTACGATTCCAGTTTGTCCATCATAGAGATATCTCCACATCATTGCAGATACAGCTGTGGGTATTGCCCAGGGAATCAAGACAGAAACTCGAACCAAGCTGCGCCCAATAAAAGCTCGATGGATCAATAGAGCTATAAATAGACCAAGAATAAGTTCAAAAAATACGGAAACAACAGTAAATATCAGCGTGTTCCATAAGGATCTCCACATCCTGTCATCCTGAAGGTATCGCTGATAATTTGCCAGCCCAATAAAGTTGGAGGATAAGATCGAATCTTCTAAGCGGACAAGCTCTTCCGCAGTTTCAATAAAGCTACTAGCTACCTCTTCATCTTTGCTATGTTCAGCTAACTGCCTAAATTCTTCTTCCGTTGTAAGTAAGAAAGCCATATACTCCTCACTCAGTTGATTCTCTATCTTGGCATATTTTAAATCACGATCTCTTACAGGTTGCAGCGCTTGTATAATCTCCTGTACTTTTTCATAGCGTTCCGTTACATTCGGCTCTTGCCGTAACTGCTCATGTAACCCGTGGAGGGATTGAATGAACGATTCTATCAATACTTCATGTTCCCCTTCTACAGTCCCCTTCAAGTTTTCTACTGATTTTTGCAGATAATAATGAGTGTCTATATACCGCTCTAGATCGACATTAGCACTGATCATTTTTTGTGAACGATTAGGATCATTTAACCTATAATCAAATAGACTATTATAGAAGGATTGCGCAACTGGCCATAAAGCAATAAAAACGATAAGTAGAATAGATGGAAGAACCATCATATAGCCGAGTTGTTTTTCATTCAATCGAAAATACCTATTATTATTTCTCTCCATGAAGATTCTCCTTATTTCGTTAGTGAAAAAGAGAGAAGAGAACCTCTTCTCCCTACTCATATCATCATTCTGCTAAGGCGTTTTCCATCTTCTCCTGCATGTTTTTTGTCGCTTCTTCAGCGCTAATCCGTCCAGCCAGAGCTCTTGAAAGCTCAATTTGCATAATATCAGAAATACGAGGGTAAATAGGGGTCACTGGACGTGGTACAGCATTTTGAAGTGTTGCGACAAACTCCTCGTTAGCAAATAATGTGGCTACACTTTTTACTTCTTCATCTTCATATAGCTCTGGTAATGTAGGCGCTAGTCCACCTATTAGTGCTGAGATCTTCTGCCCTTCTGGACTACTGACAAATTTAACAAACTCCCACGCCTCTTCTGGATGCTTGGAATATCGATTAATCATAGTAACCCAACCACCTAATGTGGCTGCCGAGCCCGCATCTCCAGCAG
Organism: Caldalkalibacillus mannanilyticus JCM 10596; assembly: GCF_000615945.1. Taxonomy (GTDB): domain Bacteria; phylum Bacillota; class Bacilli; order Caldalkalibacillales; family JCM-10596; genus Bacillus_AT; species Bacillus_AT mannanilyticus. The sequence goes on along the minus strand of NZ_BAMO01000008.1, from coordinate 7,045 downwards.
GGAGTAAGGCAAAACCTACTTTATCTACCACCTTAGAGCCTTCTGGATTAGCTGCCATTGATTGCATATACGTCCAATTCCTTGCAAAGACAGCCTTCCCTTCAATAAAGGCATTCTCCGTTTCTGTTTCTTTAAAGCTAAAAATGTCACTAGGAACAATGAAGGAGTTAGCAATTTCTATCATTTTTTCAATTCCTTTAATCGTTTCGGGACTGTTGACAACCACTTTGCCATCTTCATCAATCACCTTACCACCATAAGATTCAATAAATTCAATCGCGTTGCAGATCAGCCCTTCATACTGATTGGCTTGCATCACATAACCAAATTCAGTTTCTTCTTGCCCTTGATGCGCTTGAGCTAGGGCAATTAATTCATCCCATGTACTAGGAGGATGCTCAACGATATCTTTTCTGTAGTACAGTAATCCCGCGTCTGTAAGCATAGGAAGCGCCCAAACCCGATTTTTGAATGTGACAGCTTCAACCGTTCCAGGGAAGAACGTATTCAAGTCCACCCCATCTCTCTCAATGAAACGATCCAGTTCCAAAGCATAGTTCGCTTGGGCAAATTCTGCCGGCCAAATAATATCGGCACTGAAGATATCGATTTCAGTACCCTGAGCACTAAATGTCGTTACATAATGGTCATGCTGTGCTCCCGTATCATTAGGCATCTCTAAATACTCGACTTGAATATGGGGATGTTTCTCATTAAATGCTTTAATGAGTGCGTCTACTGTACCCGTTGTGTCTGCTCCCCGAGCATAAGTGAGCGTAATGACTTCCTTATTCTCCTCGTTATTTCCTACAGGTTCTGCAACACTATCCACATTGTTTGATGTACAGCCCGCTAGCAATAAAGCCAAGGCGATCAGTGCTACTGTTACTTTTCTACCTATTTTCATTTCATAGACCCCCTATTTTGTAATCAACTCTTGTCCACCATCTGCACTTTAACTCGTGTGGTTCATGCTGTATCCACTTCTTATGGAGCATACCCACGCACTCTAACCGGTTAACCTTCTACATCTTATTTTACTTATATAGAACATTTGTAGATTAAATCGTATATATTGAACGCATTGCTCTAAATAGGACCACTGTAATCATTTTCATTTTAACCGGTTAACTTTATAAACTTTAAAGTCTCATTTTTCTTTTCATCTTTTCTATACTTTTTTGCTTGCATTGTTACATTTGTCCCACCTCCTTTAAGCGTTTTCATTTATATATTTTTAACCGGTTAACTGATCAAGCTATAAAATAGTATAAGATAGTTTAAATTTTCTGTCAATAATGTGAGGAAAGAAAAATATCTGAATTTATGCCTTCTTAACAAATTGAGATTTCAATTTCATCTCACCAAAACCATCTATTTTACACTCTATATCATGATCTCCATCCACTAAGCGTATGTTCTTTACTTTTGTGCCTATCTTAATAACAGATGAACTTCCTTTTACTTTAAGGTCTTTGATAACCGTTACAGAATCACCGTCACTCAGGACATGTCCATTTGCGTCTTTGATTACCTTTGTTTCTTCGTTTGTCGTTTCTACTTCCATGTTCCACTCATGAGCACATTCTGGACAAACAAATAAGTTTCCATCTTCATATGTATAGGTCGACTGACATTGTGGACAATTAGGTACATTAATCATTAAGTGATTTCCCCCGCTCATTATTATTTATTCTATGTAAGATTTCTCCAACACCTATAGAAATAAGTCCATTTGTAATTCCAAATATAGAAATAATGATCATCATTCCATCTGTTCCTTCTGAAAAGAACGTCATAACCAAAGCTACTACACTAAAAAAGACAACCAGGCATCCACACAAATACAAGATAGCAGAAAACTTCATTCTCTTCTCCTGACTTTCATTGAATTTTCCATCTACTCACCTTTCTTCACGTTCACCATTATGATTTTACTATAGGATTGGGAATTGATCAAAAATACCATAAGTATATAATTGCTATCCAAACAGTGATACATGTAAATAAATGTATCCATTTATGTTGTAATCCTTTAATTAATTGAAAGAGTAGGAATTGGTAAAACACAAATGAAAGAGCAATGACTACGATTATATTATCTCCATTCGGCCTATGAAAAAAACCAATAGCTGTAATGGTAATTACAGTTGCTAAAATAAACGGGATAATGCTAAATAGATTTAAAATATAGTAGATAATTAGTTTGATGACGTAAAATATTTTGTGTAAAGTCTTTAAAACATAGAAAAAGTAGGGTATCCTCGGAATTGTCGACATTCCATAAAGAGAGGAGAACCCTACCTATGTCATCAAGTATAAACAATTCCGACCACCTATATCAACTGGATAATATTTTAAAAGACTTTATCAAAGAAAAACTAGAAATACTCATGAAAGAAGAACTAAATAACTTTCTTCAGGTCGAAAGACCTGATCTTCAAGACAGCAAAAATGGCTATTACCAACGCTCACTAGACACACATTATGGGAAAGTAGAAAACCTAGCGGTTCCTCGTGATCGTATGGGTGAGTTTCAAACCCAGCTTTTCGAGCCATATAAACGACGTGATGGTTGGCTTGAAGAAGCTATCATTAAGATGTATCAAAGTGACATGAGCACAAGTGAAATCGGAAATTTTGTTGAGAGAATCTTAGGCTCTACATACTCCCCCACCACGATTAGTAACATTACAGATGTTGCTTTAGAAGATATTCACAAATGGCATCAAAGGGCACTAAACAAGAGATATTCAGTCCTTTATCTAGACGGAATGTATATTAAGCTCCGTCGCGATGTCGTTGGTAAAGAAGTTATTTACTTTGCTCTTGGTGTTACTGAAGATGGATACCGTGAGATCCTTGGTTTCTATGTCGGTGGTCAAGAAAGTGCTCTAGGTTGGCGTGAAATGCTACAGGATTTATACACCAGAGGTGTTCAAGAAGTTTTACTTGGGGGTTTCGATGGTCTACCTGATCTAGAAGAAGCTTTTAAATCAGTCTATCCTAAAGCAGATGTCCAACGTTGTGTTATCCATAAGGTACGGAATACGTTAAACCATGTACGTAAAAAGGATCAATTTGAAATTGCTGAAGATCTCAAGGCAGTGTATAAATCCTTTACCAAGGAAGCTGCATATTCTCAATTCGAATCTTTTAAAGGTAAATGGTCCAAGAAATATCCAAAAGAAATTCAATCTTGGGAAAAAGGATCTACCTGTGCTGTTAACTTTTTTGGATTACCCCTCAGCCATACGTAGGGTCATTTATACGACCAACTGGATTGAGAGATCTATTAAGGATATACGCAAACGACTAAGACCGATGAATAGCCTTCCTGATGTTAGTGCAGCTGAAAAGATTGTATATTTAACGATTCAGGATATGAATTCTAAATGGTCTACTAGAAAGCTTAGAGGGTTTGCTAGTGCATATCATAAGCTTCATCACCCATCCTATATTGTAAAAAATTAGAAAAACCCGTCAAGTTCGGCTACGCCCTCGCTTTTACCTCGCCCTTGACTGAACTCTTCTGACATTTTTTATATGGTAATTAGGGTTGATGAAAGTTAAAAACTAAACAAGCAATTCCGAAGCTACGGGCTTACACAAAATTCTTGACGGTACCTTGCTATCCAAACAATAATGCATGTGAATGCATGTAAATACATATATCTACTAATTTCTCATTCCTTACCGAACCTATATGCAAGAAAAACTCGCAAATATTAAACGGACATTAAAAATACAAAAAACAGGGTCTATCATGAACAATAGAATTATTTTATTTGCCCGAATGGAATGAAAATACGTTTAAAAAATATCAAAACAAGAAGAACCAATCTGGTTATGAGCACAGTTTCAAAATATACGAATGTGAGGATTGTACAGATTGCCCACTAAACGCAAAGTGTATAAAGAAAGGCAAAAGGAAATCTTCAAATTCGACATAGTCCATATCCAAATTGGGGTTGCCGCGTTGGTCCACAACATACTGAAAGTAGCAGGTATCCGACAGCTACTTTCAAAGAAGAACCGAAAAATACAAAAGCAAGTGGAGAAAGACAGTTCGTTTTTCTCCACTTGCTTTATTTTAAGGACTTAATGGACAGCCACGTTTAACCGTTGTTATTATTTCCCTTTACATGACAGAAACAATTTCACCAACTTGTTGAAAAAACCTTTACAACTTCTGAATATCCCTTTATATTCCCAAAATTAGTTTTTCCATACTACAAAGTCAACATCATTGCTCACAGCTCTCCAAGTTGAACCACTTCCAACTTGTTTCCAGCGTCTTAACCAATCTCTTTTTTCAACAGAAAACCTGTGATTTCCACTCTTGGGTAAGCATCCATATATAAGAATTTACCATGATCGACTTCCTCTATTGCAGAAAATGAGGAAGGAAATGATCCACTTATGCTTACCGAAATTTTAAGTTCACTGCATTCAGGCTTTATATCACATAGAACTCTGCTTCTTGCCATTCTTTCGTAAGATGTTCCTATACTCGGGCCATTGGTAATTACGATTTTTTGAACTACTCCTCACCAGTATAAATTCGATATTACTCCACTTTCAAAGTTGCATTAGGATCTAACCTAATCAACCATAGTGCTGGAAACAGAGAAACAAACAATCCCACAAAAGGACTTATTATTATTGGAACCAAAAACCAGAGCAGAAAGCTATAAGATATTGGGCTTTCTAGAATGGCTATCAGTTGACATCCAAGAATGATACCAGCAGTGATACCAATAATCGTTCCCGCAAATGTAAGAATTCCCCCCTCCATTAGTAGCAGCCTCAAAATCTGACGGTTAGGACTTCCAAGAACACGCATGATTGAAAACTCCGTGACTCTTTCACGTATACTAGCAGCCATATTATTAGATAAACCTAATAGGACAATCAACACTAAAACAGCAATTGCAGAACAAAGAATCAAGATTCTTTGGAACACTTGATTAAATACTTTACTCATTTCTTCTACCCGATCATAAATAATAATGTTTGATGCTTCAGGATGTTGTTGTATTAAATATACTTGTTCTTTCAGTTTTTCCTGATCGTAGTTTGAATCAAATTTTAGATGAATCGAGTGAAGCGCATCTACATTAAATACTCTCTCAATCGTAGATATGTCGGTAAAAATCCATTGTGAGGACTTAGAGTATAATGGGAACTCTTCTACGATAGCAGTAACCTCTAAACGTGTACTTTCACTCTCCAAAAATACTGGTGATAGTTCAATTTCATCACCAATTCCATACCCGAACTTTTCGGCATCTTCTCTACTTATAATAACCCCACCATTGAAAACCTTGTTCATATCACCCTCTATTGCCGTAATAGGAAAATGCTCGAGTAATGTTTTCAGATCAACTCCAACAACCGTCATCCCTAGAGTTATAGATATATCGCTAGCTTCTCTTTTATGCTCTACTTCACTCAAATTTTTAATCATTGCCATTACATATGAACTGATTGGAAGTGGACTTACCCCTTCCAGATCATGAATAGACTCAAGTATACTTCCAGAAAAACCACCTTTATTTCCTTCTACGGTTGTTATGAGCATTTCAAAAGGAAATTCTTGCTCTAAATCTTTATTTAAATTAAAGTATACGGTTAATAGTAAAATGACTCCATTTATAGCTACTATGGATGCTAACATAAGCACCCCAACAATTTTTACATTTCGCTTTACATGCTTAAGAACATAAAGTTTTGCTATCCATCCATCTGTTTTCCAAACTCTTTGTAAAATAGTACTAAGCATTTTAATGATAAGCACTAAAAGATGACGAATACCAAAGAAAAACAAGGTAAATAAAACAACAATCATGGACACAGTTAACCAAGTTTGTTGCAAATAATAATGCGTTAAGGAGGAAACTACAATGAAAAACGTTAATAGTATCGGATACCAAAAAGGGATGTGTGTGTTCTGTGTAGCTATGCTTGCTTTAGACATTTGTAAGGCTTCCAAAGGTAAGACTTTACTTGCCAAATAGGAAGGAAACATACCCGCAATGATTGTAACTACAATTCCTAATACACCACTGAGAAGTAACATATTCCAAGGGACAATCATGGCAGTGGCTTCTAAACCAAGGAACAGTGAAATTGGACCTTTAAACAAATAAGTAATTCCTAACGACATGATCATTCCCATTACAGAACCACAAACTCCAATGAATAACGATTCAAACATAACCATTCTACTAATTTGTTTCTTAAAAGCACCTATTAATCGTATGACAGCATATTCCTTTTGACGCTCATGAACCGAAATTTGTAGCGTACTTACCACAATAAACAGACTAGAAAAAATTGTGATTGCTGATAGAACTTGAATCATTGGCTTCATTCCGCCTAAGCTTTCTAATTCCATGTCTTTTTCAATTTGTAAATTTTCCTCTATATCTGGAAAACGATACTTGATTTGTGTGTGAATCTCTTCTTTAGATACCCCTTTATCTATGGATAGCATTAATGCGGTAGCTTGATCTGGGTTCTTCGTTATCTCCTGTAACCAGTCAATATGAAATAAAGCCCTCTCGTTTCTCATTCTTTCGATATCCACTAGCTCACCGGAAACACGCACCTCGTGAATCCCATAGGAAGGGAAATCCATGCGGATCGTTGAACCTATATCGATATTATTTCTTATCATGTATTTTTTAGAAAGTGCAACTTCTCCATTTTTAGGAAATGTTCCTTTAGCAAGCCTGTAATGTTCAAATTCTTGAGAGAGTGGAACGTCTCTCATTCCAATATACATAGGATAAGTTTCCATATCTAGCATTCTATCTCCTATGTATGGGAACAATATAGGGGCACTTTCTTTTACCCCTGATAGATGGCTAATATACTCCACATCGCTTTCACTCAATGTTTTATCAATTGTTTCATAACCCACAATTAAATCATAAGCTCCAAAGTTTTCATCTGCTGACTTTCGAACAGAATATTCCATTGTTTCATATGTAATAAACAGAAAAGACAATTAAAAAACGGAATAAGGCAAACACCAAAA
>NZ_BAMO01000009.1 GCF_000615945.1 Caldalkalibacillus mannanilyticus JCM 10596 | reverse complement strand
CTTATATTTTTTTAATATAAAGTGAGTCGCCGTCGAAATAACATTATCTAAGGTCGACAATTTCTGTGAAACAAAAAAGGCGATATCCTTAATTGAGTCACCCTCAATGACGATAGAGAGGTCATAAGAGCCAGACATCAAATACACGGATTGCACCTCTGGGAATTTATAAATACGAGAAGCAATTTGGTCAAATCCCACATCTCTTTGAGGAGTTACTTTCACCTCAATCATTGCAGTAACCGTTCCCTTCCCATCTGTCTTGTCCCAGTTAATGAGAGCTGGATATTTTAATATAACCTTTTCTTTTTCTAATTTGGCAATGGCCTCCCTGACTTCCGCCTCTGTTACACCCATCATTGTAGCAATGGTTGCAGGCTCTAATCGGGCGTCTTCCTCTAAAAGTCTTAATAATTCATTTGTTCGAGTATGATCCATCTTCTTTCCTCCATCCATGACTTTGTAAATAATCATAAATCACGACGAGCTATAAAAGCAAGGATCGTTTTTTTCTATGGGAGTAATCGGGGGCGGTGGTCGAATACATCTCTATAATTTGTGACTTCTCTCAATGCTTTTTCCTCATAGGGTATGCGAATAGATAACATTAGAGCATTAAGTATCGTAAAAAGCAGTGCTGTATAGAACGCTTGAAAAATGAGAGGGAGAAACAAAACTTCAGCAATGACAATCACATAATTAGGATGCCTAATCCAACGATATGGGCCTTTCTCAATCACCTGCGCCCCTGGAAGGATCATAATTCTTGTATTCCAAAACCTCCCTAACGAAGAGAGACACCATATTCTTAAGATCTGTGCGAGCATAAAAACACTGAAAGGAATATACCACCAGACAGCTAATGACCGGTCTAATAATTGAACCTCAACAAGTAATACTAGAAAAAAAAGACTGTGTAACAGAACCATATACTTGTAATGACTTTGCCCCACTTCATAGCCCCCTTGAGCCATGATCCATTTTTTATTGACCTTGGCGACCTGAAGTTCAACTAGGCGCTGGAGAATAACTATAATCCATAAGAACCAAAAAAACATAAACACCTTCCCTTTCTTTTTTTGTCATGTCCACTGAACTAACAAGAGCTCTGAGCTAAAACCGGGACCCAATGCTGAAATCATTCCAAGTTCCCCTGCTTCTCGTCCGTTTAGCAGAACCCTTTCAAGAACGTATAATACCGTTGCTGAAGACATATTGCCGAACTCTTTTAGTACCTCTTCAGCATATTTCATTTTTTCTTGTGGGATGCTTAATGCACCCTGATAGGCATCAATCACTTTTTTTCCCCCAGGATGGGCAATGAACACATCAATATCTCTTACATCTAGCGAATATTTATCTAGAAAACCCTCCACATTTTGACCTAGCCATTTCCTGACTAAATGTGGGATAGATCTAGAAAATACAACATGGAGCCCTTCATTTTGAACGTTCCACCCCATCACATCCTCCGAATTAGGTAGTAGTGTAGACTGAGTTCCTAAAATGACAGGAACCGACGGGAGAGAGCTTCTTTCCTCTCCCCTTACTTTATCTCCACACATCACAACTGCGGCTACTCCATCCGCAAATAGAGAGGTTCCCACTAAGTTGCTTTTTGATTTATCCTGCTGCTGAAAAGTGAGGCTGCATAATTCTACACATAGGACGAGGACAGTAGACTCTGGAAAAGCTAGGCAATACTCGTATGCCCTCGAAAGTCCACTCGCTCCCCCAGCACAACCGAGCCCCCAAATAGGAATTCGCTTGGTATCCAAACGAAAAGGATAATGATTCATGATTCGTGCTTCTATACTTGGAGTCGATAGCCCTGAAGTAGAGATAAAAAAAATAGCATCAATCTGCTCATATGGGATATTTTTTTTCAAAAATTGTGTGCTGTTTAGGCAAGCCTCAATCGCTTTTCCTCCATACTCCACAGCTTTTGAGATGTAAAGATCATTTTTTTCCTGAAATGTTTTTTGTACATAAAACCAATCTAGAGGCGCTGCAAAGTGACGCTTTTCTATTTGTCCATTAACAAACACCTGCAGCATTCTCTCTATATCATCATATGATTCCTGAAACATTTCTTTGGCAAATTCTACCGCAACTTCTTGCTTCACTTGATAAGGGGGAGAATAGGTTCCTACGGAAAGTATCTTAGGCATGGGCAACCTCCTGTTGATCAAATCCTAACGACATATATGAATAAATCTTTCTTACCCTTGGTATACCCAATTTTTAGGCAAATCATGTTTTCCTATGGAGCATGAAAATTCTTTATTCATGAAACTAGTTTTAATCCAACGGTTGCCGATAAAATCATAAAAATAAATATGATTCTTCTCCATTCCTTGGGCTCACCATAAATAAGCATTCCGATGACAGCACCACCAGAAGCTCCGATTCCAGTCCATACGGCATAAGCAATCCCCATAGGCAAAGATTCCATGGCAAAAGCAAGAAACAGAAAACTAGCTCCAAATCCAACTATGATAAAAGATATAGATTTCCAGTTTCGGTTCTGATTCCAGCGATGAATCATCGCCACACCAAACATTTCAAAAAAGCCTGCTATCACTAAAAATACCCATGCCATTATAAATCCTTCCTTTCTGACTTTTGTTCTGCTGTAACCAGTTTCAAACCCATAACTCCTATTAATAAAAGAAGAATGAAAAAAAGTTTCTTCATTTTAAGGGGCTCGCCAAAAAAGAGAATATCGGCTAAAACAATGCCTACGGTGCCAAGACCAACAAAAACAGCATACACTGTACCTACTGGAAGCTTACGTCCAGATATAATCAATAGATAAAAACTAAGTACAATAGAAATGATTGTACCTATCCAAGTGATAGTGTCATCTGCATGTTTTAAGCCGATTACCCATAAGACTTCAAAAAAAGAAGCCAAATATACTTTAAACCAAGTTGAGTTCATTCGTGATCTACCTCCAGTAATTGTGACTAAAAAAACCTGAGAGAAACTGATAAACAGTTATCTCCCAGGCTTTTATCCCTCCGTGACACAGTAAAACTGTGAGTTTTCTCTCGGACCAGACCAATACAAATGTTTGCGGAACCCTAGAAAACTTTTCTATTTCGTTTGTTTTCACTGCAAATATCATACTTTTTAAAGATTATTGAGCTTGCAAACCTAGCTCCACTGCTTTCCAGAATGATTCATCTTCCAAGCCCATTCTCCATACAGATACTCCGCCTAATTGATATTTTTCAACAAGCTTTGTTTTTTCTAAAATGCTCAGCTCATTTTCATACCAAACCACATGTCGATGTCCGGATGAATCAGTATAATGAAAATATGGAGATTTAGAAGCTTCATCCCATTGTGGAGTAGCGCCCGTTGCAGCTAAAATATTCGGGATATTTCTCCATGTTACAGCTTTATGACCTGATCCAGCCGTTGTATTCCAATCATATCCATAAGCAGGAAGACCCATGAGGATTTTCTCAGAAGGAATTTGGGATACAGCATATTTTAACACATTTTCTACCCAATTATATCCAGCAACTGGTCCGGTTACATTGGACCAGCTCCCATTCTGGTCATACGTCATTAATTGAATATAATCCGCTGTTTGACCTAGTGTAGCATAATCAAAGGCTCCTACCCATGCACTTGAGGGAAAATCAGCTGTTTTGGCTGGAGCTGAAACCATGACTTTTAATCCTTCAGCATGAAATACATTGACTAATTCTCTGATAAATTGATTATAATTAGCACGATCACTGGCATACATGTTTTCAAAATCCATATTGACTCCAATATAACCATTGTTCTTCACTAATGCCAATAAATTCGTAATGGTAGTGGTGCGTAGGTTGACATTAGATAAAATATGATGTGCTAATTGAGGTGAAAAATTTCCATTGTCTATATTGTGAATGGCTGCGTACGATTTAATATTTTTTGAGTCTGCTAGACTGACTCCATCGCTCGGCACATCTCCTGTTACTGTCCCTGTAGCTGTCACGTTAAAAGTAGCCATAGAAATCTGGTTCATATAATCCCCATACTGAGCAAGACTATTGTAGCTATTTTGGTCTGTTGACCAGTATTTGACATAGTAGCCTAGAACAATCTTGGGATCCTTCGGAGCTGGAGCAGGTGTAGCTTCTGGGGCAGGTACAGTTTCTTCCCCAGGTTCTGGAGTCACAATAGGCTCCTCCACTGGTACTGGTGCTGGCTGTTCGACAGGAGTCGGTTCATTAAACTTTGGAGCCTTTGCTTTTCCTTTGGCATTGGCATCTGCAGATTGTGGTACTGAGCTAATGATAATGGCAATAATAAGAAGGAACACAGTAAGAATTTTGATCAGTTTGTTCATGCTGCTAATCTCTCCCTTTTAGTAGAATACATCCTACTAATTATGTCGGTAGATTAGCGAGTTGTTTCGCTAGGTCAATAAGTAGATTTTTTGGTAGTTCTTAGCACCTAGTTTTTGGAATGGTAGACTTGATCTACTAATTCCTTCAGGATAAAGAGCCTTTCTTGAAAGAGCGGTCGATAGTCCAGTGGTCCTATAAACGTTAAAAACTGCTGAGCCACATCGAGGACAGCTTCAACATATTCTCGCTTGTTAATGGTCCAGCTTTGGTAGACTCGATCATCCTGATTCATTCTTTCTTCTATCTCATAGAGTTTAATCTCATCTGGAGAGATATGTTCTACTATAAAGGAATAAGCTCTACAATCTGCATCGCCACAACCACAAACAAAAAAGGGGATCTTCTCCCATTCCTTTTCCTCTGCCCAGCGATTAGGTCGAAATGTCTTTAGACAGCTTTGTACCAGAGCAGCCAGTCCAACATCTATACAGAGTGCTTCATCAATTACGATTTCATCATCTATTTTCAACAACACATCTGCTTGCACAATTTGTAAATCCTGATCCAAGGCTAGGTTACCATAAGTTAATTCAAAGATAAAAATCACTCCTTGTCTAATGAGAAGTGCAGATATAAGGACTTCAGGCAATTAAATTCTCTAGAAAATAAAGATGAGATAAATTCCCGCTCCAAAAAGCAGGACTCCAAATAGAAGGGTTGCAATCATAAAATAATACAAGAATTGATTCTTGCTTCTCCGTTTAAAAAACTCATCCATTTCGCTGTCATCTCCCTTTATTAGCGTTCATTTAAAGCATGGATACTATGAAGAGTCAAATCGATGAGCTCCCTCATATCGTCAATCTGCCCTTCATCAATTTTGCGTCCAAATTCCAAGGAAATCTCATTGTTATAAGAAGGCATGAGAAGTAATTCTTGCTCCACGCTATCATAGAGATAAGAAACCTTCTGCTGAATATGCGGACGGTGCCCCCATATGTCTTGTAAGCATTTGTTGATCTCCGCACATTCTTCCTCTATGTTTTCTACCTTTACTTGGAACCTGACTCGAACAAGACATCCTGGAGTGTATTCATCCTCTTGCTCAAGGATTTCTGATGCTAGATCCTTTGTATCTGCCACAAGCCTTATTTCACCTAACGTACTATCATCTTCTTTAGCTTGAAATTGGATCATGTAATTACGACTCATCGTAGATAATTCGACTCGATCTATGCGATTCGTGACGTCAATCACCCCTGCTAAATCAAGATCATATACTGCTCCTTCAATTACCACTTTTAAATTCTCATAGATCGTAGGATCAAACATGCTATCCCTTCCCATTCCATTCTAAATAGAAATCCTCTAAGTATGTTACTAAACGCTGATGTCTTTCTTCCGCTATGCTTTTCCCAGTCTCCGTGTTCATCAGCTCTTTGAGCTTTAATAGCTTTTCATAAAAATGATTAATTGCCGTGCTTTTACCTGAGCGATATTCTTCAGCACTCATTGCCTCGCGCGGCGGTAATTTAGGATCATAGATAAGCTGTCCTTTCGCACCCGAATAAGCAAAGGTTCTAGCAATCCCAATAGCCCCTATGGCATCAAGTCGATCTGCATCCTGAACGATTCTTCCTTCAAGGCTGCTCATCGGAGGTCGGTTTCCTCCCTTAAAGGACATGGCGGAAATAATCTCAAGGATTTGCTTGATCAGAGCTTCCTCCACCTGAACCTGTCCAAGCCAGCTTCGCACTTTTTGCAACCCGATTTCTTCGCTTTCATTTAACTTTTCATCAGCGATATCATGTAAAAGAGCAGATAGTTCACAAATGAACTGATCTGCACCTTCCCTCTCTGCCATTCTTATTGCGAGCTGTGTAACTCTATAGATATGCCACCAATCGTGTCCACTGCTCTCATTTTCCAATTCTCGTTGAACATATTCTCTAGTGGCTTGAAGTATCTTTTCTTTATTCATTCTTCACCTCATAGATCTTCTAGCTAATTAGCTTCATTAGATTTTTAAACTCCAACAATTCGAATTGTTTCTTCACTCTTTCCTTATCTAACTCCCACAAACACTCCTCTAAAGAATGTTCCAGTGGTACATCACAGCGTATCTCAGCTAGCTTTCTAGAGAGATGAAGCATTTCCATATCTTCCTCTATTTTCTTTCGAATCCCTGCCGATAAAGATGAAAGGTTGTCTAAGACTCCTTCAATAGATTGATGCTCCTGTATCAGCTTTAATGCCGTTTTCTCTCCAATTCCTCTTACACCTGGATAATTATCACTAGTATCCCCCATTAAGCCCTTTAAATCAATAAATTGCTGAGGGGTAATGCCCTTTTCTTCAAGAAATAATTGAGGAGTATACACGGCATAGTTGGACATTCCTTTTTTCATAATGATGACGTTGATTCGATCTGTAAGAAGCTGTAGACTATCGTGGTCCCCTGTCAAGATCTGAACATTCATTTCTTGACTATAACAATGAGCTAATGTACCAATACAATCATCTGCTTCATAACCATGCACACCGATATTAGGGACTCCAAAGCTATCTACAACTTCCTTCACGAGGTCAAACTGTGGCACCAGCTCTTCTGGTGGCGCCACACGATTGGCTTTATATTGATCATATAGTTCCGTACGAAAGGTATGGGCTCCCATATCCCAGACGCAAACAACATGACTTGGTTGAAAGGTTTGTACAGCATCCCAAAAATACTTAACGAAGCCATGTACAGCATTTGTTGGTATACCGGTGCTGGTTTTCATAATATATCCTGTATAGGATGAGGCGTAGTACGCGCGAAATAGTAGAGCCATTCCATCGACAAGCATCACGGATTGCTGGTTGGACAATTTCATCTCTCCTCCGTCTTTTTTAATAGTTGTATTATATCACACAATGAATAGCTGAAAAAAAAAGAAAACAGGACTAAAATGTCCTGATCTTTTCAAAGGGATAGTAGCGAACCACAACGCTTCCTCGAATATTTTCCACAGGAATGGCGCCAATGGCTCTGCTGTCTTTGCTTAGATTACGATTATCTCCCATCACATACACATGGTTTTCTGGAACAACCACTTTAGTAAAAGGTTCTTCCATCTCTTCATTGATATACGGCTCGTTTAATTCCTCACCATTACGGTATACTTTTCCATCTATGTACTCTAACACATCCCCTTCTTTTCCAATCACTCTTTTAATCCAGAAATCCTCGCTTCGATGCCCTCGAATCAAACTAACCAAAAAATTATCGAGGAACTCATCCTTCAATGTTCTTATGCGCTCGACACGACTATCAACGATGACAATATCACCATGTTTCGCTTCTACTCCAAGGATATGAGGGAGTTTAAATAAAAAAACACGGTCTGCCTTAAGTACATCATTCGCCGAAAATATGTCCGCCCCTTGAAAGGTGGGTTCCATCGAGCTACCGCTGACGGTATAGGGTTCGAAGATAAATACATTAATCAAAATGGTGATACTAAAAACAAAAATTAATGTTTTTGTCCACTCAACTATTTCCTTTAAAATCCGAATGACAAACATGCTCTGTTCTCCTTCTCTCCCTAGCCAAAACTAGTATTATTAAGATAAACTGTTATGTATAATGAATATTATTCGTGCAGTAGCACTAAATTCCTGCTAAATGAACTTTTTTTGGGAAATACAGATCAAGTGAAGTGAGGTTCAAAAGATGATAAAAGTATATTTTGATGGAGCCAGTGCGGGTGACCCCGGTCCATCAGGTGCTGGAGTGTTTATTATAGATGACACAGGGAAGGTAGAACAGCACTCCTTCTACCTTGGGATCATGTCAAATCATGAAGCAGAGTATCATGCTTTTATCAAAGCCCTTTCCCTCTGTCTTGATAAACAAGTAAGAATGGTTTCTTTCCATACCGATTCACAATTAATCGAACGGGCTGTTGAAAAAGAGTTTGTCAAAAATAAACTTTTTGAACCCTTGCTACAGGAAGCCCTAGAATTATCACGAAAATTCGATTTGTTTTTTCTTAAATGGATTCCTACCAAACAAAATCATATGGCTGACGCTTTAGCCAAAAAAGGCATCAAGCAAGCCAAGCAAGAAAAGTAATTTACTTGCTTGGCTTAGGATTCTCTAATTTTCCGCCATATAGCTTCTTGCTCTGTAGTTCAACTGACATCGCCTGGGCATATTTTTTCAAGCTGGATTCTTCGAACTTGGAAATCAGTGTGATCACGGTTCCTTCTGCTCCCATTCTCCCTGTTCTCCCTGAACGATGAATATAGGACTCTACATTGGCAGGAAGATCTACCTGAATCACATGCGTCAAGCCTTCGATATCTAATCCTCGCGCAGCAATATCTGTTGCGAGTAGCAATTCAATTCTTCCTTCCCGAAAATGATTAAGGATGGACTCTCTTTCTGTTTTTGATGATAGACCATCTAACACTCCATGCTTAATTCCCATAAATTCAAGCTTTGCCGAAATTTGACCCACTGTGTTGGTTTCATTTATAAAAGCGAGCGCTTTGTTCTTTGAGTTCATGCGTACCAGACGGCGAATATAGTCCACCTTCTCCCTAGGTTCACAGATGAGATACATGTGCTCAACCTTAGAGGGAGCTAGCTCACTCCGAGCAATACGAATCGTTTCCGGCTCCATCATCATTTTTTCTGCCATTTGCTCAATCTTGGCTGGGACAGTTGCAGAAAAGAAAAGGAGCTGGCGATCTTTTAACGTCGTTTTTATAACCTCTTGCACATGATCCATAAATCCCAAGGATAGCATTTGGTCCACTTCATCGACCACTATGGACTTTACTTCATGCATTTTTAATTTCTTCATTTTATTTAGTTCAATAATCCTATTTGGTGTACCCACCACGATTCGAGGATTGGATTTCAGCTTATCCACTTGACGCTTGATGTCCGCACCTCCAATGAAAGAAGCACTTGTCAAGTCCGTTCCTGAGAGCAGCTTCTGCACCTCCTGATGAATTTGCATCACTAATTCCCTTGTAGGAGCCAATATCACGACTTGTGCTTGCTTGATATCTGGCTTGATTTTTTCTAGAAGGGGAAGAAGATAAGCCCATGTTTTCCCCGTGCCTGTTGGAGATTCAGCAATTAGGTCTTTCCCCTGACGAATCAGTGGGATGGCTTTTGCCTGTATAGCTGTCATTTCTTGAAACCCCTGCTTCTCCCATGCTTTTTGTAAAAATTGCGGAAAGGTAGATACCATCTCTAAATCATTAACCATTGTTAAACTCCTTTATCTGTACTTTTCCAAGAATATCTGTTCGAAAGAGTGTTTCGGCTTTACATCGTCTAGAGGATTGCCTCTGATCTATGATTTTAACGAGAAGAGGAATTTCTTTTCGCTTGTGCCCCTTCTTGACGACGTTTTTTTCTGATATTTTCATTGACCGCTTGTTGAACTTTCTTTCGTTTGGCTCGTTGAACTTCTTTCTTCTTTTCCATTTCGATCTTTTTCTTATAGCCTGGTTTTACTTTTTTCTTATCCGTTTGTTTGGCTACATCCTGAGCTTGTGGGGAGCGTCTGAATGTTTTTTTCTTAGCGTTCGCTTTTCCCTCTGTTTCCTTCTGTTCCTTTGGAGTAGAAGTGAATATGCCAAACTCCTTCTCATGAGTCATTATTTTCTGCTCGATTTTCTGACGAATCGCTCGTTCAATCTTGCTCATAATCGTCTTTTGGCGTGGAGAAACAAAGGTAATTGCTACTCCTTCTTGTCCGGCTCTTCCTGTTCTTCCCACTCTATGAATATAACTTTCTGTATCAGAAGGGAGGTCATAGTTAATGACATGTGTTACCCCTTCTACATCCAACCCTCTTGCTGCAATATCTGTACAAACTAAATATTGAAATTTAATCTGTCTAAACCCCTCCATCAGTTGCTCTCTCTTGTTCTGTGAGAGTCCTCCATGTAAGGCTTTTGCCTCCAGCCCTTCTTCTTGTAGCTTCTCTGTAATTTGTTCCACTCTATTCTGAGTGTTGACGAAAATGATACAGAGGTAAGGATTAAGCTCGGGTAATAAGTGTAACAAAGCCTCTATTTTCTCACTTTGATTAATCACATAGTAATACTGCTTCGTTGTTTCGGAAGTGGCTTGTTTCATTTCTACTCGTAGATGAGGTGGTTGAAACATAAAACGATGGGAGAGTTGCTTCACTCGATCAGGCATCGTAGCTGAGAATAAAAGGCTTTGTTTCTTCGGAGAAGTTGTAGCAATTATGGCTTCCACATCTTCTTGAAAGCCCATTTCAAGCATTTTATCTGCTTCATCTAGGACCAGCATCTCTATTCTGCCAAAATGTAAGGTTTCTCTGCCAATATGATCAAGAATTCTACCTGGTGTACCTACCACAATATGTACTTTTCCTTTTAACTTGTTCATTTGAGCTTGAATATCTCTCCCACCATGAAGACAAACCACATTTACATCAAGATATTTCGCCAGATCTTCAACATCCTCGGTAATTTGAATCGCCAACTCTCTTGTTGGTGTCATGATTAAACCTTGAATATGATTTTTATTGGGATTGATTTTCTGTAGCATAGGAATGACAAAAGCAGCCGTCTTCCCTGTTCCTGTCTGTGCTTGGCCTATCAGATCCTTGCCTTGTAAGGCGATAGGAATGGTTTTTTCCTGGATCGGTGTGGGTTTTATAAAATAAAGGTCTTCAATTCCTTTCATGATCTCGGGTTTTAAATTAAATTGAGTAAAACTAGACATGGAGATCTCTCCTTTCTTCAGTTGCATCTCTTATTGTATCTTACTTTTCCCTGAAAGCAAAACGAAAAACCGTTAGATGGTCACTCCCCTAACGGTTTTTTAGTTGATATCCTAGCCAATAGAGCTAATGATTACTAATTCCTATTCTTTCTTCCTGATGAATCGTGGGCTTAGGTTCCTCTGCTCCCATCAAGATATAGCGTATACTATCACTTAATGCCTGCCAACTCGCTTCGATGATATTTGCTGATACCCCTACTGTTGTCCATTTTTCTTTGCCATTTGTCGACTCTATCAGTACACGCACCTTAGCGGCTGTAGCCCCCCCTTCATCTAATACACGCACCTTATAATCGCTTAAGCTCATTTCCTTTAATTGTGGATAGTACGTTTCCAAAGCCTTGCGAAGCGCATTATCAAGTGCGTTAACAGGTCCATTTCCTTCGGCTGCTGTGTGAACAATCTCATTAGCTACCTTAAGTTTGATGATGGCTTCTGTTGTAATCGATTCATGCGCTGATTTTTCCACCAGTAGCTTGAATGAATCCAAGCTGAATAATTCGTGAAGCTCGCCTAAGCTTTCTCTTAATAAGAGCTCAAATGATGCTTCAGCTCCTTCATATTGGTAGCCCTCATGCTCTTTTTCTTTGAGTTTTTGAATGACTTCTTTATTTATTGGATTTGATTTATCTAAATCAATATCTAATTCCTTCGCCTTAAAAATAAGATTACTCTGTCCAGCAAGCTCTGATACAAGAACCCGCCTTTTGTTCCCCACTTTCTCCGGTTCCAAATGTTCATAGGTTTCAGGCGCTTTTAATATGGCGCTTACATGCATCCCGCCCTTATGGGCAAAAGCACTGACTCCAACAAATGGCTGATTTTTGGGTTGAACAACATTGGCTATTTCATGGACATACCTTGATAGATTAGTCAATTGCTGTAATTGACTTTCCTTAATACATCGAAAATCTAGTTTTAATTGAAGATTCGGAATAATTGAAATAAGGTTGGCATTTCCGCATCTTTCCCCATATCCATTCATGGTTCCCTGAACTTGTCTAGCACCTGCTCGAACAGCGGCTATAGAATTGGCTACTCCACATTCTGCATCATTATGACAGTGTATTCCGATTGAGGTATGTAACTCGCTTCTTACCCTTGTTACGATCTCTTCAATCTCATGAGGAAGTGTACCCCCATTCGTATCACAGAGAACGACCCAATCGGCTCCAGCTCTTTCTGCCGCTTTAAGAGCCGAGATGGCATATTCAGCGTTGTGCTTGTAACCATCAAAGAAATGCTCTGCATCAAAGATAACTTCAAGCTGATGCTCTTTTAGAAATTTCACTGAATCGTAGATCATGGCAAGATTTTCTTCTAATGTGGTTTTTAGTGCTTCAGTAACATGAAAATCCCATGACTTTCCGAATATTGTAACTACCTTCACTCCGCTTTCTAAGAGCTTTTGTAGGTTTTCATCATCTGCTGCTAGTATTCCTTGCCTTCTAGTACTTCCAAATGCCGTGATTTTGGCTGTTGTTAATGGGAGTTCCTTCGCTTTTATGAAAAACTCCATATCCTTTGGATTGCTCCCTGGCCATCCACCCTCAATGTAATGAACGCCGAACTGATCAAGACGCAAGGCAATATTTAACTTATCTTCTACGGATAAACTGATTCCCTCTCCTTGAGTACCATCTCGAAGTGTCGTGTCATAAATTAATACTTGATTCAAAGTTTCTCCCTCCACATTCTCCACCTATTCTACCTTTTTATCTAATTTTTTAAATATTTCAATAAAGTATATCATACATTGGGTAAGGTTTCTATATTTCTCTTGACCTATTCCATGATCCTACTTTAGTTTTTCTTAGCGTCAGTTATCTCCCTCTTATTAGGAGGGAATATTACCGACATTAAGACGAGATAAAAAAGAGCACCTCATGTATTCGCTACATAGGTGCTCTTTTTATATCATACAAATTGATTATTGATATTGATTATAGGTAGTTCCTTGTTTGCTTAAAGGATAAGGCAATTGAACCCCACTTTGAGGTTGCGTTGAGTTTACTGCATACGTGGCTGGTTGGTTAACACCATAGGCAGTTTGTTGAATGGTTGACTGATTAGTGATTCTTTGAGTTTCTTGTACTAGTTGATTACATAATTGATTTAATTCTTGAAGCTGATGAGTAGCCGCATTTTCATGTTGAGCGATTTCCTCAAGATGGCGAGCCAATTGTCTTAACTGATTTGCATTTTGGCTTTCCATCATTTGCATTTGTTGCAGGGTGTTTTGAATTTGTGAGATAACTCCTTGTGTCTGATACATATTACTTCCTCCTTAAGAAATATTCTATGTAAGCCTGACTTACTCTCATAGAATGACCTATAGAGGACAAAAATATGTGCAGGAGTTATTTTTCATTTTTTGTTTTCGTTATTTGCTAACATATGCCTTAATCATGTCTTCAGTCACGTATTTTCGCGTTGGAACAATTTCATGAACAGCTAGTTCGTTAATCTCTTTGGTGACTTGATTGATTATTTCAACCGAAAAAGATTCATTTTTTTTACATTTGTTTATCGCTTGTTCAATATAGAATTCACGTTTCGCGTCTAGTTCCATAAATTTTTTCAACGCTTGGTGTTGTTTTTGGGAATGCTGACTAATAGCTTTATGAACACTCATGTAAGTTCCTCCACACAATATTACTTTTAAAATAGTATACCATTTTTTTGACATACCCCAAACAAATTTATTGTAAAAATGAAAGAAAAGGAGGAGAATAAATGGCGCCTCATAATAAGGTGATAGGGATAATCAACAAATTATATACCCTTTGGTCTAGCTTTTCTACTCATTTCACTCCTAAGACCGGGAGGAGAATGTCTAGTGAAAAAAAGAAAAAAATCGAAGAAAAGCTTAGTCAACAGCTAGATCAAAAAAAAGAAGCTGCCCTTTTTATATGAAAAAGATCAGATCCTTATAGCAGAAATCAACAAAAAAACTTCGCATTTCAATCGGAACAATATCACCAGAACCAAAGCCTATCTCGATATATTTATTGAACTTCCTGAGCTTCACTGGGCTTTTCTAGCTCATATGGTTTCCCGTAATGGAGGCTGGTCCATGACCGATCTAAAAGGAGATTTATTGCCCCATCTACTAGAGAAGGAAAAAAGAGAACATTTCTTTCTCTTTCTTGAAACCAGCAATGCTTATATCTTTCAAAATGCTTATCCACAGCTTCTTCTCTATAAGGAAAGTCTGCGTGTAGGCAGAAGCTTATTTCATTTATTACCTGTCTTTCATGTTTCAGCATTCATGCTTCCTTTTTGGGAAGAATTCTGGGAAAGTCGTGATTCTTCACTATTAACACTGGCTCTAATCATAAATGAACAACATTATATTGAAAAACGGATCGTCCAGCATCCTGAATTTAAACAAATTGTCTTCAACACACTGGAATTTACTGCTCAATCTATATTACAGTTGACTCAAGTATTGTTACCTTATCAAGAAACAAAACGCTGGCTTAGATCTTCTTCAATTGCTCTTGCTGGCATCACTGTTCAACGTTTCACCCGTCTCGCTGATCGAATCGAAGCAGGCAGGAAGCTATATTCTATATTATTTGGCATATCGAGTATACATGAGGGCTGTAGAATATTTGCCTTACAGCATCGGCATACAGGCTCCAGAGCCGATTATTGGCCTACGCTTTTCTCGAAGCAAGATGAAACACAAGGGGGATACTATGGCAAGGAACGTCTGATCAAATGCCAGCTGAAACATGGTGCACCTCGTTTTTATAGCCCGGAGTTGACTGTAGCTTGGCAGGATGAGCAATGGAGAGAGCCTGAGCGTTTTGACTGGTTCGTCGATTTAAGTCCTCTTATCTATTTGGAGCCTCTCTCTCTTGCTTCTGATGTTGACATCACTACTGATTTCTGTAACGCTTTAAATCGAGTAGAGCTAGCCATCCTAGCCAAACAGCAATGGAATAAAAAATAAAGTGGACTTCCATCTGATGGAAGTCTACTTTATAATGGGGAGCCCTCTATGCTCTGTCATCCTCAATGTTTGTCACTTTCTTTGAGGGAGTTTCATTGTAAGTCATATCTAGAGCCTCTCCTTCAGTTTCTGGAATCTCTCCAGCTCTGCCAAATTGATCTAGTCTAGATGGATGACTTCTTGGATTGGGTGAGTTTTGTGCTCTACGTGGATCTTCATTTCGATTTTCAGACATGTCATTCCCTCCATTCTAACTCTTACCCAGTTTAAAAAAGCACCTATAGTATCACACTTTTTCCTCTTTCTATACGAAAAATAAAAATAAAAGGTATATTTTTGAGATAGATAGAAAAAATTAGAAATATAAAAAGCAAAGGAGGGTTGCTAAATGGAAATGAGCATGGAAGAGGTTTCTAACAAATTAAAGAACTTACATTCTCAAGGAGATCCATTAAATAAGAAAAAAATAAAAAAATCAGATCCTGATCTGATGAAGCACGCTCTCTACTACTATCCAAGCTGGGAGCATGCTCTCCAAGAAAATGGATTAAACTAATTCTAAAAAAAGGGACATCCATTCGCACTCTTCAATGCTTTACGGAAGTCCCACGCCATTATATGATTATTTCCCTTACTTCTTTTGGATTAAACTCCTCCGCCTTGATAAGCCTTGAGTAAAGACTGTAGCTTCATAGCAGCGCTTAAATCCCCTTTGATTTTGATTTTTCCCATCATAAAGGCTGTGGTTGGATTTAAGTTTCCTTCTACTAACTTCACAAAATTTTTATCGGATAAAACAAAGGTTGCTTTTGGCTCTTCTTTCGCCTCATTCGTAAAAACAGCTTGGTTATCCTGAATCTTAACCTGAAAGGTTCCTTGATCATCCCCACTTATATCAAATTGAAAAACCGTGTTCATACCAGCTAGGATCTCTGGAGATTGATTCACTTTATTGGTTAATTCTGCAAGAATTGATTGTACACTCATTGAGTTACTCCCCCTTCATTATTGAACGACTTCTTTAGCGATGAAGCACATTCATTCCCTTATTTTCTATAAGACTCTTTGAAACTTTTTAATAAAACGATGAGGATATTCATCAGGAAGCGCACTGATTTCATCTAAACGCTCCCACTGCTCTGCGGTTAATGTCCACCCGACACTTCCCATATTCTCTTCAAATTGAGCTAAGGTTCGTGCACCAAAAATAGGTGAAGTAACCCCTTGCTGATGAATCAACCAGTTTAATGCCACTTGAGCAGGCGTTTTCTGTGTTTCCTCAGCTATTTCACGAACAGTATCTAAGATCTTAAAGTTCGCCTCCGTCCCTTTCACTTCCCAGCTAGATTCACTACCTGTCGGAACTTTCAACCGTCCTTCTGTTGGGACTTCTCCTCTTGAATATTTCCCTGTTAAGAAACCACCGCCTAGAGGTCCCCAAGGTATAACTCCAACATTTTCTTCCAAACATAAAGACATCACTTCGCGATCCATTTCCCTATTCACTAAACTATATTGTGGCTGTATCGAAATAAAACGTGCATAGCGATTAAAGTCGCTGTATGAAAGTGATTTCATTAACTGCCACGCCAAGAAATTAGAGCATCCTATGTATCTTACTTTCCCCACTGTAATTAAATCGTCAAGGGTTCTTAAGGTTTCTTCAATGGGAGTTAGGTGATCCCAAACATGCAGTTGATATAAATCAATATAATCTGTCTGTAATCTTCTTAGGCTTGCATCAACTCCATCCATGATCCGTTTTCTCGAATAACCAAGATCATTAGGATGAGGACCTACCTTCATTCGTACTTTTGTTGCTAGGATAACCTCTGAGCGTCGATCCTTGATGGCTTTCCCTACAATTTCTTCTGATCTTCCCTCGACATATACATCAGCCGTATCAAGAAAATTACCACCCGCATCTAGAAAGCGATGAATCATTTCTATGGAATCTTTTTCCTCTGTCGCTTTACCAAAGGTCATAGTTCCTAGACAGAGTTCAGAAACGGCTAAACCACTTTTTCCTAATGTGCGATATTCCACGTTCATTCCTCCTACATGGTTAAATACAAGAACTTCAGTCCCTTCATTATATTGTAACACTAAATCTGAGCAAAGAATAAACGATAAGATCATACAATTTGGTGCTCTTGACTTTTTCCTGTAGACTTATCATAGAATGAAGAAAGTAAAAGGAGGGATTTACTTGCACCCATTTGAAAAAGAATTTCAGCATCTATTTGAAAAATATACGGAATTATTAACAGGTCAGTCTTCGTCAGAAACGATCGAAAAAGTGAAGATTTGGGCATTGTACTCCCATATGAATAAAACCATGCCTGCTTTACTTCAACATTGGCATCAAGACAACCCAGAATCTAGAACGAAAATGAAACAACTCTTTGAAGAAGTACAGCATCTCAACAAGAGTCACAAAACCCAATCGTAATACTTAAGCTTTGATTCCCTATTACAATGATGGCATTGCATACAACACCCTCGCTTGGAATAGGGTTTCAAGTATTCTCTGAAATAGAACTTGCACTATGTTACCAAACAGCAATATGACCGTCTGTCCTCCCTTCTGTTCCCCCTACATAGACTCCATGTTTTTGATCCCTTATTATAATTTGACCTCTGCCAAAATTTCCAGTGTCCAGCATCTTGACAACATGATGTCCTTTTCTAGCCAAGGCTTGGGCAATATGATCTGGAAAATGAGGCTCTACCTGAATAGTCTTCTCCTTTATCCATTGCCATCTTGGCGCATCTAGCGCCACCTGAGGACTTAGGTTAAAATCGATCATGTTCATCACGACTTGGAGATGTCCCTGCGGCTGCATAAATCCACCCATCACCCCAAACGGACCCACTGCTTCCGATCCCTTGGTTAAAAAGCCTGGAATAATTGTGTGATAGGTTTTTTTACCTGGGGCTAAACAATTTTCTTCCGCCTGATTTAAGGAAAAAGTATGTCCCCTATTTTGCAAGGCAATTCCCGTATCTGGCACAACAATTCCAGAACCAAAGCCCATATAATTACTTTGGATAAACGAAACCATATTTCCCTCTTGATCCGCTGTGGCTAAATAAACAGTCCCACCTCGTTGTGGATTTCCCACTTTGGGAAGATGAGCTATTTCTGTCAGGGTGGATCTGCGAGCTTGAGCATAGGCTTCAGATAGTAACTCCTCCACATCCACCTTCATATGCTGAGGGTCCGTAAGAAAATGTAGACCATCCGCAAAAGCTAATTTCAGTGCTTCAATTTGCTTATGGTAGGTGTCGACAGATTCTTTTTCGCTGAAAATATCTTCTTTTACAATATTCAACGCCATTAGGCAATAAGCCTTGTCCATTGGGAGGGATTTCCCAAACATCGATGCCTCGATAGTTTATTTTAATCGGTTTGACCCATTCTGGACGATAGGATGCCAGATCCTCTTTTCGTAAATAGCCATTCGCTTTTCGTGAATGATGATCGATTTTCTCCGCCAGTTCACCCCGATAAAATGATTCTGCATGAGTCATAGCAATCTCTTCTAATGTTTTTGCATGACTAGCTGAAGACCACCGCTCTCCAATTTGAGGAGCACATCCATTTGGAGCAAAGACCTTAAACCACTCTTCAAATTCTTGCCCCACGAGCTCTCTCGAATACATTTGATATGCTTTATTCCAATAATGACCTAGGATCGGCGAAATGGCAAAGCCTTCCCTCGCATAACGAATCGCAGGCTCAACAACCTCTGATAATGAGAGACGTCCAAAACGCTTCGATATTTCTGCCCAAGCTCCTGGTACTCCTGGTACAGTTACAGGTGCCCAGCCAAAGCGCGGCATCTCAGAAAATCCAGCTTCTTGAATAGCCTTTATTGAAATGGCTTGCGGGGCTGAACCACTTGCATTAAGACCATGTAACTCTCCATTGGTCCAAATCAGGGCAAAGGCATCTCCACCTATTCCGTTCGATGTTGGCTCCACTACCGTTAGACAGGCTGCTGTGGCAATGGCTGCATCCATCGCATTACCGCCTTTTTTTAGTACATCTAAGCCAGCTTGAGCCGCAAGTGGCTGGGAAGTAGCTACCATTCCTTTCGTAGCATAGACATTCATTCTTTGTGACGAATAAGGATAATATAAGGAATCAAATTGCAATCTATTCACTCCAATCTGCATCCTGTTCTCATAATGGTAAGATTCATTAAAAATAGCATATCATATTATTTAGATTGACGAAAAAAAATAAAAGAAGACGTAATTGGCGCCTTCTTTTTTTACACACTCTATTGTATTTTCACTGTAAAGCTCTTATCGATCCCCAAGGATTCATGGTCATTATGAGCCAACTCAATTTTTATTTCATGTGTGCCCATAGGAACATTCTTGAGGACAAAATGTTTATCGTAGACTTTAGCTACTTTTTCTCCATCAATATAAACATGAAGATGTCCCTGCCCATTCACTTTTTCTTTGTTCACATTTTTGAGCGATAGTTCAAAATGCTGAAGCTCAAACTCCATATGCACCTCTTGACCCTTTACCTCGTGAGTCACTTCGAAACTCGGCTGAGTCGCCTGTGTCTGATAGGTGTCATTCGTATGGGTATCATCCGATTTACTCATAATGAAATTGATCGCCAATAATATTATAAGGATCACGCTGTAGCGTATTAAGAACCCTTTCCAAGTCCAACGTGAAAATAGTGATTTCATTCTAATCCCACCTCTATGTTGTTTTTCTTTGCTAGAAGTATAGACATAGAATGAAAATCTTATACTTACCTAGCAGGAATACTTTGTAATACAAATCCTGGTAATGTAGGCGGGATGTAATCAATCGGTTCTGCAAATTCAACATAGTCCAAATTAACCATTAAGAGGAGATAATTCTCTCCCGTATCGGGGTTAGATAATATCAGATGATCACGTCCTGCTTCAACGATGATTCCTTCAAAAATTTTGGCTGGCCATTCCGGATTATACTCAAAGGTCTGATAAACTCTGACTCTTTTCCCTCGATTAAAACGAAGAATGTTTTCAATGTAGGATTGCTCTAATGGTAACATCCCTGGCGTGGGCATTTGTCCGGGCAATATCGCAGGTTGAGTGACTCCAGGGACTCCAACAGGGTGTGTCATCGGATATGGAGTGGTCGGAATAGCGGCTCCACTTGGAACAGGAACTGTTAGTTGTTGAGGAAATTCATATGGGACGGATGGGATGAATCCTTCCATTGGTACGTTTTGATCTGGTAAATTCATTTGATTATGGTACATACTTACCTCCTAAGTTTCTCTCTCAAAATTTAATAAACTGAATCTACATCTGGACATTCAGATGCTAATGGTGCATAGAAACAGTGTAATTTATACCTTCCTGCATTCCATTGATTCCACCATTGAGCTGGACATGAACCCTCTGGTCTAAAGAACCATAACGCTCGATCAGCAGGATGAAATCTTTCACCTCTGACCAATCTTTCTGCAAGTCGAAGTTCCTTTTCTCTAGCTCTTTGGTAAAAATAAGGTTTTTGAACAGCTTCATATCCACCGGGCGACTGATAGACCATTCTTTCAATCGAGTTAATGTCCTTAAAATCTAGACATCTCACCCTGACACGATTGACAGAAACGTTGCCTACCATGAGCATCCCCAGCTCTCCTTCCCCTTCTGCCTCAGCTCTGATTAACCTTGCCAGTAGCTGTCTATCGCTTTCGTTTGCTTTTATGACGGCCATCGCTTCACCTCACAATATAGACTCCATACAATATATTAGCCTTCGCCCAAAAGTGTTAATGGTTAGAACAAAAAATAAGAATCAATCCCTATGCCTTCACATAGGAATCGATCCTTATTCTGCTCGGTTCAAACATTTTATTTATTTCGAACTGTTTTCTTCTACCGGCTCTTCGGATAAAGTAGACCCTAGCTCCTTCGAGCGTTTGGTCGCTTGTTGGATACAGGCACGAATCGCCTGTTCAAATTCATATTTCCGCAATGTATCCAAGCCTGCCTGAGTCGTTCCATTAGGACTTGTTACTTTTTCTCTTAAATAAGCGGGATCTTCTCCAGTTTCAAGCAGCATTTGTGCTGCTCCAATTAACGTTTGTAGGATCAGTGATTTTGCTTCTTCTGGCGGTACTCCCACATCACCTGCCCCAGCTATCATGGATTCAACTAAATAGTAAATATAAGCGGGACCACTTCCAGAAATGCCTGTAATCGCATCGAGCTGATCCTCTGAGGTTACTACAACTGTCCCAATAGACTCAAATATTTCTTGAGCTAAGGCAACATGTTCTGCTGCTGCAAATTGTCCCGCACATAAACCTGTTGCTGATAAACCAACAATAGCAGAGGTATTAGGCATCGTTCGAATTACTGGAGCATTATGCCCTAATAATTTGTTAATTAACTCTGTAGATATTCCTGCCACAACAGAAATCACTAATTGTTGCGGATTCGTATATTGACGAATATCTTGTAAAGCACTTCGGACATCTTTTGGTTTCATGGCTAAAATCAAGACATCTGCCTCTTGCACTGACTTATATTTTAATTCTAAATCGGCTACGACTCCAAAATTATACACTAATTCATCTAAGCGAAAACGGTCATCCTTATTGGTTACAGATATTTGTCCTGGCTTGACAATTCTTTTATTCAGAAGTCCGCAAAGAATTGCCTCTGCCATTGCCCCTGCTCCCACAAAGCAAATTTTACGTTGATCAATCAAAGTTCTCCCCCACTCTCTCTCCTACACAATCGTCGTACACTTTATATTATTTGACTTTAAAGTGTCAGAACAGGACTGTCAACCTTAAATTTGTTATCTGTTAAATAACTCCCTAAAAAAGTACAAATACCATGGCTCTTCTAATTCCCGAGTTCTTTCAGCATTAGCAAAGGCAACTTCACGATGAGCCTGAACGTATTCCAAAGCTTTTGCTACGTTAATCAGCCCATATCCAAAATAAGAATCATGTCCCTCATCTCCTAAATCCTCGGCTGTATGTCGGATCAGATTCATCACCTCTTCGTTGGACAAATCAGGTCTTACTGATCGAATTAACCCAGCCATTCCTGAAACATGAGGAGCCGCCATCGATGTTCCTGACATATACACATAGTGGTTATCTGGAAATAGACTTGGAATACTCTCACCAGGTGCAGCAACATCAATATGAGAACCGTAATTAGAAAATTCTGCTTTGGTTTTGTCAGGATTTACTGCTGAAACGGCTAGAACTTCTTCATACCCTGCTGGATACATCATTTGACTGACGTTGTCATTCCCAGCAGCAGCGATCAGCATCACATCATGCTCATAGGCATATCGTATCGCATCATAGAGCATAGGCGAATTTTCTGTGTCCCCTAAGCTCATATTGATTACTTTGGCTCCATGATCTGTAGCCCAACGTATCCCACTCGTGATTTCAAAAAGGCTCCCCTCCCCCTTTTCATCTAAAACCTTGATAGGCATTATTCTGTTTCTCCAGGATACACCCGCGATTCCTTTGACATTATTCGTAATGGCAGAGGAAATTCCAGCTACATGCGTTCCATGCCCATGTTCATCAGTGGGATCAGATGAACCATCAAATGCATTAAAACCTTCAACCATCTTTTCAGCTATGTCTTGGTGCTTCAGATCCACTCCCGTATCTAAGACAGCAATAATCACTTCTTCAGAACCACTTGAGATTTCCCAGCCTTCTTTCACCTGAATCTGTGACAAATTCCATTGGTACGGCTGATAAAATTCATCATTAGGCTCCTGAACTGCGCCTGTTGTTTGTTTTGTATAAATGTAGTTGGGTTCCACACTTTCAAATCCAGCTTGATTTCTTAAACTAGCCACAAATTCATCTGTATCCATCTGTTCATGCACTAAGAGATAATAGGGTGGGCTTTCTTTCTTGACTCGAATCTGCGGTTCATTGCCTAACCATTCTTCAATATCCATATCCCCCTAAATTTGACGATAGCCTCCCCTTTTCTAAAATGCACTTTTTCCTGTTCTTCTTGCTCTCCGGTAGATTGAACAACAATTTGCCAGCCAAGTTCTGGAACTTCTTCCGTTGCCCTTCCTTTATCCCCTTCTTCTTCATTTTCAAACTTCACCTTGGTCCCATCTTGTGAGATAAAAAAATTTCCATTCGCATCAGCTACAGAAGCTAATTCTCCAACAAATCTTTTCACAAAGCTTAAATCAACCTCACCGACAATCCATTTATTCTCCTTATTCTTTTTTGCCACCATCATAAATTGTTTTTCCCCTTTTTCATAGGGATCAGAATAATACACATCCTTCTCAGACTTGGTAAGCTCTTTTATTTTTTCTAGCTCAACACTAGAAAGCTCTCCTTTTTTCACTTCAATTTTTTCACCATTTACATAAGCAAAGGAATGGAAATGTTTATGCTCTTTTAATTCACGTTCGAACTGTTCTTTCATCTCTGCTGAAGAAACGTCATACTCTTCCCATCGGTCAATCTGAGCCGACAACTGATCTACAAACAAAGAAGTCGTTAAGGATAAATCCTTCGCTAAAACCTGGTCTAAAATTTTCGGAGATACCTGCGATTGGTTCTCTTGTTTTTGAAACAATCCAAATAAGTTGACCTCCCCTCCATTGCGATCATGGAACACAGCCCACAAGGGAATAAGCAGAAACATAAATAAGAGCAATAAAACAATAGGGGTTCTTCTTCTACGTTTCATCTAAGCATCTCTCCTGTTTTTTTCTAGTTGTTCTCACATGTTAGGATGCACTATTCAGCAGGTAAACTTTCATAAAAGAGAAAGATAGATCGGGAAAATCAAACAAAAAACCTATAGCTGATAAAAACTGTCTACTCGTTTTTATCAGCTATAGGCATCTACATTCATTCATACAACTTGATTGAAGTGTATCTCACTTTTCAATACTCTGTGTGTTTTTTTAAAATAACGTCACAATAATCATCCCGATAAATAAAAAGGTCAAATAAATTAGAGAGAAAACGAAATACTTTCTTGCCCACAAAATCTCGTCCTTCGCTCTAAATCCTTGGATCGATAACCCTAACCACGTGAAGCCTAAAATGGCTGCAAGTACCAAATAGCTGTAGCCTAAAGCCGGAATCACAAAATATAAGGCAAAGGAAACTGGGATAAGTGCGATGACAAAATAAAGCATTTGTTTCTTCGTTTCAGCAAACCCTTTCACAACAGGAAGCATAGGAATTCCAGCTGCCCTGTAGTCCTCACAGCGTCTCATTGCAAGAGCAAAGAAATGGGGAGGCTGCCATAAAAACATGATTCCAAATAAGAGCCAGGCCCCTGCATCAATGGAAGAGGTAACGGCTACCCATCCAATAACAGGAGGTACCGCTCCGGAAAAGCTCCCTACAACTGTATTAATGGAATGCTTTCTCTTAAGCCACATCGTGTAGACAATAACATACATGAAAAGACCAAACAATGCGACAAGCGTTGTTAGTAGATTAACATATAACAGTAACAGCGTTCCCAAAACAGCCAGTACAAATCCCATGATCAGTACATTTCTTGGGTCTAATCTACCTTCAGCTAAAGCTCTTTTCTTCGTTCGTTTCATTAAGGGGTCTATATCTCTGTCGATATAGTTGTTCAAACAGGTTCCTGATGCAATAATAAGTGAGGTACCTAATATGGTTAAGAGAATCACACCCAAGGTAAGTTCGATTCCAGAATAAATAGAGGCTAACCACATCCCTGTAATAACGGTAATAAGATTACTTAAAATGATTCCAACTTTCGTTACAGAAACATAATCCTTCCAAGTTCCTGTGAGTTTTTTATCAGATAGAGGGCCTGGTTCCATAACATGATGAGGTACATATTTTCCTTTTACTACATCAATACTTGCTATGTTTTTGTCCACTCTAATCCCTCCTTTTTTATTTTCAATTTTCCTATTTAGTCATTGGCAATGAGAAACATCTCATAAGTTGTGACAGAAATATGAAGAATGATGCTTTTGTTCATTATTTCTTTCCACTATGCTTTATAATGTCTTTATAGTATTATCATAAGATAGTCTACATCAATTTGGGAAGAAGGTAAACCTTCACAACTTGTATTTTTCTACGAATATGTATAAAATGTGACAAAAATCACTCCTTCCCTTAGAAACAGGTGATTACATGGAGCAACACAAGAAAACGAAATCTACTCGTGCCAGCATTATTTTAAAAACATTAGCCGTTCTTACTACTCTTGTCATGCTTCTTGTCGTGATGGCTGGAGCCTCGTAACCAAAACAGGGTCCGGTGAAGGCTGTGGACCTAATTGGCCATTGTGTCACGGTCATTTGATTCCTCCTGAACCCACATTGGAAACAGTCA
Organism: Caldalkalibacillus mannanilyticus JCM 10596; assembly: GCF_000615945.1. Lineage (GTDB taxonomy): Bacteria > Bacillota > Bacilli > Caldalkalibacillales > JCM-10596 > Bacillus_AT > Bacillus_AT mannanilyticus. The sequence continues at coordinate 80,222 of NZ_BAMO01000009.1, read as the reverse complement.
TTGAATATTCTCATCGACTCGTAACTGGAGTGGTCGGTCTGATGATTCTGATCCTCTGTATCTGGGTTGCTGTAAAGTATAAAAGATATAAGGAAATACGCTACATTAACTATAGTGCGATCTTTTTTCTTTTATTACAATCTGCTCTTGGAGCGATGGCAGTCGTATTTGGACAATCTAATGTAGTTAAAGCTTCACATTTTGGTTTTTCATTATTAGCATTTGCCTCGATCTTGTTATTATGTGTCTATATTTTTCAATTAGACAAGCGTTCTGATTTACCCGTTTCACTGGCAGATCAACAAGTAAAAAAGTTTACTGGCTTTTTATTTATCTATACCTATATTGTCGTGTATCTTGGTGCTTATGTGCGTCATACAGGATCGGGAATGGGCTGTGAAGGATGGCCTCTGTGTAATGGTCAAATCATCCCTGAGCTATCTGGTCAAACAGGCGTTCAATTTGGTCATAGAGTGGCTGCCCTATTTCTCTTATTTGGCTTCATTGCTCTCTTCCTATACGTTAGAAAGAAATTAGCAGCTGATCGAATTCTTTATTGGTCCAGTTTCTCTTTAGCCGTATTATGCTTTTTGCAGGTGATCAGCGGTGGAGTCATGATTCATTATGATCTTCATCTTTATGCTTCCCTCATTCACGCTTTGATTATTTCTATCCTTTTTGGGATTCTATGCTACCTTATTTTATACGTTTTCAGAAAAAAATAATGAAAAAAAGGTTCTCCTCATTAGTTATTATGATGGAGAACCTTTTTTAAAAGAGTCGTTCTAATCGATGTGCCGCTTCTCTCAGTGTTTCTACGTCCTGAACCAAGGCAATGCGTACGTACCCTTCTCCTTCAGAACCAAAAGCATGACCTGGAGTCACAATCACCCCTTGCTCCAGAGCTGCTAAGGTAAAGTCAAGTGAAGACGACCAGCGCTCTGGAATCCTAGCCCATATAAACATGCCTCCATCTGGTTTCCTGACTTTCCATCCCAGCTTCTCACTCACGTCTAGAAACGCATCTCGGCGTTGCTGATAAACCTTAGTATGCTCCGTTAAAAAGTGGTAATCACTTGTCAAAGCAAGAGTAGCCGCTTTTTGTATCGGTAAAAAAACACCATAATCAATATGCGATTTCAACAGAGCCAGAGGTTCAAGGTACTCCTCTTTTCCCACAATATATCCAATCCGACAGCCTGCCATATTAAAGCTCTTCGATAAAGAATTAAACTCAATAGCTACCTCTTCAGCTCCAGGTAAAGACATGATGCTTAGAGGAGTGTGTCCATCAAAAATCAACTCAGCATATGCAAAATCATGGATAAGCAAAATTTGGTTTGCCTTAGCAAAGGCAATGACCTGAGCAAAAAATGAAGCATCCACCAAACTAGAAATAGGATTTCCTGGGTAATTAAGGATCATCAGTTTGGCTCTTCTACAGATTTCTGCTGGGATCTTACTTAGATCTGGTTTATAATCATTTGCTTCTCTTAAAGGTACTTCATATAGCTCTGCCCCAGCAATATGGACACTCGCTGAGTATATAGGGTAGCCTGGGTTAGGTACAATCACGACATCCCCTGGATCAAGATAAGATAAAGCAAGGTGAGCCAATCCATCCTGAGAGCCCATTAATTGAAGAACCTGACTGCTTTTTAGTTGCACACCAAACCTTCTCTGATAATAGACAGCTACTGCTTGCTTAAACTCTTCTGTAGCCGTTATAGAGTAACCATATTGATCCTCTTTTTGCACTTCGAGCGATAGACTCTCCCTGATAAATTGGGGCGGAGACTGATCTGGACTCCCGATACTTAAATCAATCAGTGCTTTCCCTTGGCGTAAATATTCGGCTTTTTTGGTCGCCAATTGACTAAAGACGCTCGTCGTTAAACGATGTAAACGTTGTGAAGGCTGAATCATATTTCTTCCCCGACTCCCCTTGTCATTCTACAACTTCCTATGTGTCTGTTGGCTCCTCAAGCGTAATTGGACCTAGCTTCCCAGATCGCAATTCTCTAAGAATCAACTCGCTCACTTTATCAAAATCAATAAATCCTCCACTGACTAGACAGCCTCTTCTCCGTCCAATAGCTTCTAGTAATTCTATATTATCGTCGGGAACAGGCTCGATCCCATATCTTTCCGTTAATCTAGAAGGGTAGTGCTCTTTTAAAAAAGCGGCAGTAAACACAGCAACCTCTTGAAAATCAAGAATCTCATCCTTGATGGCTCCACTTGCTGCTAAGCGAAAGCCAACTATTTGGTCTTCAAATTTAGGCCAGAGAATCCCTGGTGTATCAAGGAGTTCCATATCATTTCCTACCTTAATCCATTGTTGAGCTTTCGTTACCCCAGGACGATCTCCTGTCTGAGCAATATTTTTCTTCGCCAAACGATTGATCAATGATGATTTACCCACATTGGGTATACCGACAATCAAGGCACGTATCGCTCTTGGACGCATTCCTTTACTTGCTCTTTTTTCTAGCATGTCTTTGACAAGCTCCTTGCTCTCTTTCGATATTTGCGACACGCCTTTGCCGCTTTGGGCATCAATCGCAAGGGCTTTAAGACCCTTTTCCTTGTAGTATTCAATCCATTGCTTGGTTTTCTGAGGGTCTGCCAAATCTGCTTTGTTCAATAAGATCAGCCGAGGCTTACTTGAAATAATCTCTTCTATCATGGGATTACTAGAAGAAAGAGGGAGTCTTGCATCTAATAATTCAATGACGACATCAATTAGCTTTAGTTTTTCTGTTACTTGTCTTCTTGCTTTGGCCATATGACCAGGGAACCATTGAATTGTCATAATGCCTCCTTCTTTGCACTTACACTTGATTGTGTGCTTTTAACCTTATTATTATCTTTTTTATTTCACAATTCGTATATTTTGAATCGGCCAAAAAACAACATCAGCACGACCTACAACATCTTCAATTGGGATGGAGCCTATCCATCTGCTATCACGACTGTTTCGTCGATTATCTCCCAAAACATACAAGTGTCCTTCAGGAACCACTTCAGAAAAATCATCCGTTAATACTCCTGAAACACTTTCCTTGGAAGACACTAGATACGGTTCGTCAACCACTTCGTCATTTATGTATAAAACATCATTTTTCATCTCAATCTTATCACCGGGTAAACCAATCACTCTTTTGATCCAATCTTTGCTCTGAGTAGCATGAAAGACAATGATATCTCCTCTTTCCGGCTCACCTATAAAGTATACAATTTTGTTGACAATCATACGCTCTCGATCTTGTAGAGTGGGCATCATTGATTCCCCGTCAACAACAATGGGTGAAAATAAGAGATAACGGATTCCTACGGCAATGATGACGGCAATCGCTAAAGCCTTGATCCATTCCCATGTTTCATTTGTTTTATTACTTTCCTCTTCTCTGACTAGATCATCATCCTGATAGGACTGGTCCATCCTTGTCATCCCCTTTTGCACTTCCTATACTATTCCATATTATACAACAATCATTTCTAGATATGAGTGAAAAAATGAGCGAAAATGGTTTCTTTTTTGTTTGAAAAAAGGAGCTTGTCTACTACCAAGCTCCTTTGTTTCTGCTTCTTATCGAATTTCTTTAATACGAGCTGCTTTACCACGTAATTTACGCAGATAGAAAATTCTAGCTCGACGTACTTTACCACGACGCATAACTTCAATCTTGTCGATCTTTGGAGAGTGAAGCGGGAATGTACGCTCTACACCAACACCGTTGGAAATTTTACGTACGATAAATGTTTCACTAACTCCAGTTCCACGACGGCGAATAACTACGCCTTCAAAGACCTGAATACGCTCGCGTTGGCCCTCGATAACTTTTACGTGTACACGTAAAGTATCACCAGTACGAAATGCAGGGATATCGCTTTTCAACTGTTCCTTTTCAAGTTCGCGAATAATGTTGTTCATCGATATGTCCCTCCTTCCACAACAGACGTTCATTCCTAATTCGATTCATTAGTAGCGGACCGCCTTAGATACGTGCAAAATTGCCACAAGCAATATAATACCATATATTAAACAATACTTCAAGAATTTCTATGCTATTTATCCTTATTTTCCTGCCATTCTTTTAACCAAGCTTCTTCCTTCTTACTTAGCTGATAAGACTGTAGCAGGTCTGGACGACGGTTCCAGGTTCTCCAGAGAGCTTCTTTTGCTCTCCACTCCTCGATGTGTTGATGATGACCTGAGAGCAAAACATCTGGTACTTTCATCCCTTTATATTCGGCTGGGCGAGTGTAATGTGGGTATTCTAGTAACCCTGTACTAAATGAATCTGTCACAGCTGAGGTTTCATTACCAAGAGTTCCTTCACGGAGTCTGACCACGCTGTCAATAATGACCATGGCTGCAAGCTCTCCTCCTGTAAGAACAAAATCTCCAATGGATATTTCATCGGTTACTAAGTGCTGTCGTATTCGTTCATCATACCCTTCATAATGACCACAAATAAACACGAGATGATCCTCTTGAGCCAGCTCTTCTGCCTTTTTTTGATCATATCTCTCCCCTTGTGGACACATCAGAATAACCCTCGTTTTTTGTTGCTCATTGAGATTCAATGCCTCGATAGCCGAAAAAACAGGTTCAGGTTTAAGTACCATTCCCCCTCCTCCGCCATAAGGATAATCATCTACCTGCTGATGTTTGTTCGTCGCATATTGACGAAAGTTAATTAGACCAAAACGAACAATTTCTTTCTGAGCCGCTTTTGCTAAAATACTGGAACCAAATACTCCCTCAAACATCTCTGGAAATAAGGTTAATACATCGATTTGTAATTTGTTCATTCCATCAAACCTTCAAGTACATGAATGGTAATCCTTTTTTCACTCACCAAAACTTCCTTCACTACCTCGTCTATGTAAGGAATTAAGATATCTTTTCCTTTTCCAATCCTTTGAATAACCCAAACATCATTGGCACCTGGAGAAAGAATTTCTTTGACTTTCCCAAGCTTCTCACCTTCTTCAGTGAACACTTCACAGCCAATAATATCATCGTAATAATACTCTCCATTTTGATCCTCTAATGATCCTCGATCATCCGTATGTACCTTAAGAAAACCGCCCTTGTATTTTTCCACATCATTAATATTAGGATGATTTTCAAATGTCAGTAAATCAAAATTTTTATGGGCACGATGGCTCTGCACGATTAATGGCACAGGTACTGATGTGTCATCCATGAAGTAGTACAGTTTATTGCCTACAGCATAACGCTCTGCCGAAAAGTCTGAGCTCGTAATAACTCTGACTTCTCCTCTTACTCCGTGCGTATTCACGATTTTCCCTACCTTATAATACTTCGTCATCTTTTTCTTCCCTGCCTTCTCTTATCTCATGAACAATCCCATCACGAATAATAATTTCACTGCTCTTCATGAGATCTTCCCAAACATCTCCAACTTTAATTTCCACTTCACTTTCAATGGTACTATGTAGGATTTCAGTTCCAATGGGCAATAGATCGATCTGTTCAATTTGAAATTGTAGGTTTTCGATCTGCTCATTTTTTCTTTTTTCTTCTTGTCTTAATTTTTCTAAGGTGAGCCTTTGAAGGTCTGGGCTCTTTTTACTTGCATCATGAATCATTTTTTTGGATTGAAAGCGCAGCTGCTCTAATTCCAAATTCAACTGAGATAATCTTTCTTGATATTCTAAGGAAAGGTCATTTTTAGAGGTTTCGGTAAGTATTACTTTGACTTGAACGGGTCTTTTAATTTTCATCACGATCGCCCCTGTTCTTTTTGATACAGATATGTTTAAAAAGGACGAAGTCAATTCTCCGTCCTTTCAAATTATACAATCTCGATATAAACTCGTTTACTTTCCTTACTAGCAACTGCTTGCACGACAGAACGAAGAGCTTTTGCCACTCGTCCTTGCTTGCCGATGACCTTCCCCGTATCATTAGGATGTACAGATAGTTCATAAACAATACTGCGGTCATCTTCTTTTTTGGTGATTCGAACTTCTTCAGGTTGATCTACGAGAGCCTTTGCAATGGTTTCAATTAAATCTTTCATTGATTGGCCTCCAATCAGAACATATTATTTTTGTTTTGATTCATGGAATTTAGCTAAAATTCCAGCTTGGCTGAACAAGTTACGAACGGTATCAGAAGGTTTAGCTCCTGTTTGTAACCATTTTAATGCTTTTTCTTCGTTGATGTTTACTGCTGCTGGTTGTGTAATAGGATTGTATGTTCCAATCTCTTCAATGAAACGTCCATCACGAGGTGAACGAGAATCTGCTACTACTAAACGATAGAATGGTGCTTTGTGTGCTCCCATACGCTTTAAACGAATTTTTACTGCCATAATTAATTCCTCCTAGAAATTATATAAGTTATTTTTATTTAAGAGAAAAACGGAAACTTAAATCCTTTTTTCTTCTTTTTCGATGTCATTTGAGTCATTTGTTTCATCATCTTTTTCATGTCCTCAAATTGTTTTAACAATCGGTTTACATCTTGAACAGATGTACCACTTCCCACGGCAATACGCTTTCTGCGGCTTGCATTAATCATTTCGGGATTCTGCTTTTCTTCTCTTGTCATGGATCGAACGATGGCTTCAACCTTCCCAATCGCTTTCTCATCCACCTTGAGATCCTTTAGCCCCTTCACTTTCCCCGCACCTGGCATCATGTTTAAGATTTCATCCAAAGGTCCCATGTTTCGAACCTGCGACAATTGCTCTAGAAAGTCGTCAAAGGTAAATTCCATTTTTCGAATCTTTCTTTCTAGCTCTGCCGCTTTCTCCTGATCAACTGCACTTTGTGCTTTTTCAATCAGGGTGAGGACATCTCCCATGCCTAAAATACGAGAAGCCATTCGATCAGGATAGAAAGGTTCTAGAGAATCTAGCTTCTCTCCCATACCTACAAATTTTATAGGTTTGCCTGTAATTGATTTTACAGATAGCGCGGCTCCACCACGTGTGTCACCATCAAGCTTCGTTAGGACAACTCCCGTTAGCTCTAGCTGTTCATTGAAGCTCTCCGCAACGTTGACCGCATCCTGACCCGTCATCGCATCAACCACAAGCAAGATTTCATCAGGCTTAACCTCTGTTTTGATGTTATTCAATTCATCCATCAAAGCTTCATCGATATGCAAACGCCCTGCTGTATCAATTAGTACGTAATCACAATGCTCTTCTTTTGCCTTAGCAATGGCTTGCTTCGCAATCTCCACAGGGCTGACTTGGTCCCCTAGACTGAAAACAGGTGCTTTGATCTGCTCACCTAGAACCTGCAATTGCTTAATCGCTGCTGGGCGATAAATATCTCCTGCAACCAATAAAGGTTTGCGATTCTGCTTCTGCAAATGCTTCGCTAGCTTTCCTGTTGTCGTGGTTTTCCCTGCTCCTTGCAAGCCGACCATCATGACGACGGTTGGGGGTCTGTTGGCAACAGCAATCTTACTCTGCTCGCCCCCCATTAAGGCTGTTAATTCCTCATTAACAACTTTTACTACCTGCTGACCTGGAGTGAGGCTCTTTAAAACCTCCTGTCCAATCGCTCTTTCCTTAACGTTATTGATAAACTCCTTTACGACTTTGAAGTTTACATCCGCTTCTAAAAGGGCGATTCGAACCTCGCGCATCATTTCCTTGACATCCGCCTCATTTACTTTTCCTTTTCCGCGGATTTTTTTAAGCGTTTCTTGCAGTCGGTCGGCCAATCCTTCAAATGCCATAATGCCGCCCCCTAATCTACATTTTTCAATGCAGTCACTAAATTTCTTACCTGATCTACTTTTATTTCAGAACTCTCATGCAGGAGTTCATCTAACTCATCGATAATTCTGGCTCTCTGGTCATGCTTGGCTAAGAGCTGTAGATGAGATTCATATTGCTCCAAGAGTTGTTCTGCACGCTTTAAATTTTCAAATACAGCCTGTCTACTTACCTGAAATTGTTCTGCTATTTCACTCAGAGAAAGGTCATCATGGTAATAATACTCCATATATTTTCGCTGTCTCTCTGTAAGTAGGTTTTGATAAAAATCATAGAGTAGATTCATATGGGTTGTTTTCTCAAGCATGAGTATCATCTCCCCTTCAAAACCATACACTGCATCTGACAAGGTCATAACCTTTACACAAAATAGATCATACATGAGAAAATAATAACTGTCAAGTTTTTTTCTTGTCAGAGACCCTTTTTCCCTAGACCTCTTCTTTCTCCACTTGTTCTTCAATAATTCCAGCAAATAAGGCATGAACGAACTGATCTGGATCAAATGGCTGTAAATCGTCCATCTTCTCACCTAGCCCTACATACTTCACAGGAATATCTAGTTCATTACGAATAGCAATGACAATTCCACCCTTTGCTGTACCGTCCAGTTTCGTTAGAACAAGTCCAGATACGCCAGCCGCTTTCCCAAAAATTCTTGCTTGAGATAGGGCATTTTGTCCCGTTGTGGCATCAAGCACGAGCAACGTTTCATGAGGTGCTTCAGGGATCTCTCGTTGGATCACTCGATAGACCTTGCTTAACTCTTCCATTAAGTTCACTTTGTTTTGTAGACGTCCCGCTGTATCACAAAGTAAAATATCTACTTGCCTTGATTTCGCTGCTTGAATGGCATCATACATAACTGCCGCAGGATCACTGCCAGCCTGTTGCTTAATCACATCGACTCCTGTTCTTTCACCCCAGACCTCTAGCTGCTCAATCGCCCCTGCACGGAACGTATCGCCTGCTGCGAGTAAGACCTTTTTGCCTTGTGATTTAAACATATGTGCCATTTTCCCAATTGTTGTTGTCTTCCCGACACCATTCACACCTACAAACATGATGACAGTCAAGCCTTGCTCGGCAAAACGAAGCTGGGCATCCTCATCAGACTTATGCAGAAGCTGCGTTAGCTTTTCTGAGATGAGAGGCTTTAATTCGTTACTTTCCTCTATCTTTTGTCGTTTCGCTTCCATTCTCAGCTCTTCTACTAGCTCCATCACCGTATTCACACCTACATCCGCTTGGATCAGTAGCTCTTCAAGCTCTTCAAAAAATTCTTCATCTACTTTACGATAACGAGCCACTAAGTCGTTTACCTTTTCAGCAAACGAATCTCTCGTTTTGGTTAGACCTTCTTTAAACTTCTGAGTTACTTCTTCTGTTTTTGTAGCAATACTCTCTTTAAGCTTCTTAAAAAAATTCACAGTATTTTTTCCTCCTTCACATTATGCAGTGATTATTTTTTCTTCTCGATCTTCGAGCTTAACGGAAACAAGCTTAGACACTCCTGATTCTTGCATGGTCACTCCATACAAAACATCCGCCCCTTCCATCGTGCCCTTCCGGTGAGTGATGACAATGAATTGAGTCTGATTGGAAAACTCTCTTAGGTATTGGGCATACCTGGCTACATTAGCTTCATCGAGTGCCGCTTCCACTTCATCTAATACACAGAATGGAACAGGCTTCACTCTGAGGATGGCAAATAATAGAGCCATCGCCGTCAAAGCACGTTCTCCACCGGATAAAAGAGCTAAATGCTGTAGCTTTTTACCAGGCGGCTGAGCTACGATATCGATTCCTGTTGTGAGCAAATGCTCCGGGTCAGAGAGGATAAGATCTGCTCTACCTCCACCAAACAATTGCTGAAAAACATCTGAAAATTGAGTACGCACCTGATCAAATGTTTCTTTAAAACGCTTCGACATCTCTTCATCCATTTCAGCAATGACCTGGTATAGCGTTGCCTTCGCGAGATTTAAATCGTCTTCCTGTCCCTTCAGAAATTGATAACGCTCTTCTAGCCGCTCGTATTCCTCAATCGCTCCCAAATTAACGGTTCCAAGCGCTTGAAGCTGGCGTTTTAAAGAGTCCACCTCTTGCTTGACAATAGAATACTCAGCTTCAAGAGGATAACGCTCCTTCGCCAGTTCAAAGCTAAGTTCATATTCCTCTCTCAGCAGTGTCAGATAATGTTCTAATTCCACATCAAAGCGATTCGCCTTTACCTCTTCTTGATGAGCCAATTCCTCTACCTGCCGCAAATCCTTACGAACCTGTTTCAAGACAATTTCGAGGCGCTCTACTTCATGTGTTTCTGTTTTTCTCTGCTGTCGCAGGCGCTCGATTTCTGCGGTTAGTTGTTCTTTTTCCTCTTTCTTTCGCTGAATGGTCAGCTCTAATTCATCCACTTGATCTTCCTGCTGCCCTAAATCACCTTCTAAGCGCAGAAGATGACTCTGATACTCCTGTAGCTCTATATCAATCTCCTGCTTCGTCTGTTGAAGGCGCGCTACATGCTCTACCATTCCATCGTGCTCTTGAAGCACGCGTGCTAATTCTATTTTTAGCTGTGTGATTTGATCTGCTTTTTCATCACGGTTGACTTGCTTTTCTTTCTTCATGTTTTCAAGGTCTTTTATTTCTTGTTCAATTTGCCCTACTCGATCCTGTTTATCTCTCAGCTTTTGTTCTACGGTGGATTGTTTTTCCTTCGCCAAACGTAGCTCTGTTTGATAAGAGGACATTTCCTGGTCATAAATCATCAGCTTCTCGTCTAAACGATTTTTGGAGAAATACAGCTTCGACAATTGTTCCTTCATTTCTCCCTCTGCATTTCTCTCCGTTTCCCCATGCTGTGATAATTCTTCTAACGCTTGTTCTACTTTTCGAATCTCTTGCTTTTCTGCATTTATTTTGTCTTGTTGCTCAACGATCGCTTGATCAGCCTTCTTTAGCTCTTCAGCAAGGTGCTCAATTTCACGCTCTCTTCCTAGAAGATTCGATTGGTTTTGCTTCACACTTCCCCCCGTCATCGAACCACCCGCATTGACTACATCTCCTTCTAAGGTGACAAAGCGGTAGCGATGCTGTAGTTGTTTAGCCAACTTATTTGCAGTGATTAAGTCTGTTGTAATGACAACATGCCCCAACAAATTGCTGATGACGTTTTTAAAAGCATCCTCATAGGAAATAAGCTCATGAGCCATTCCTACAAAACCAGCCGATTCTTTAAGAACAGAAAGATCATAGCTCTGAAGCTCTCTGGGCTTCATCACATTTCGAGGTAAAAAAGTCGCCCTTCCCAGTTTTCTTTGTTTTAAGAAAGCAATGGCTTGACGTGCTGCTTCTTCATTCTCTACAACGATATGCTGAAGTGAAGCTCCTAAGGCAATCTCAATCGCAACTTCGTACTCTTTGGGAACTTGAATGAGTTCCGCAATCGCACCATCAATCTGATGCAATTGTGTACCTCGCACCTTCAGAACTTCTTTTACACCATGGAAAAAGCCGGAGAAATCTTCCTTCATCTCCTGTAAAAAGAGCTGACGTCCTTTTAACTTTTCCCTCTGATTCAAATAGCGGCGATAGGTTTCCTCCAGTTGTTCACTTTGATAAACATGGTCCTTTTTCTTTTTGCTCAATTCAACAAAAGCGGATCTCATTTCTTCTATTTTTGTGGAAATAAGCTGTAGCTCGGCTTCTTTTTCCTCGATTTGACCTAGCAGCTCCGTTCTCTCCAGAACATAGCGGCCATGATCCTGATTAAGTTGACTGATCTTCGTTTGATATTGCTGTAAGGATTGTTCAATGTGGCGCATTTCATTTTTCATGGAGGCATTTTCGTTTAAGAGGTCAATGTAGTCTCCTTTTAATTGGTCTAGCCTTTCATCCACATTTTGAACGAGTTCCTGTAATGTATTCTCTTCCTTGTGAAGAATACTCTTGGATTCCTTTACTTGATTTTGAAGCTTTTCTAAGCGGTGAGAAGCTTGCTCTAATTCATTATCAGAGACTTCTTTTCGTGTTGAAAGAGTATGAATCTTTTCGATAATTTCTTTTTTATTGGTCGAAAAATTCCGTTTGCGCTCACGAATGACTTCTCTTTGACCCTCAAGCTTCTCTCCTTCTTCCGTCAACAGAAGAAGCTTTTGCTGCCAATCGTCCAACTGCTGTTCCAGTTGACTGACAGACCATTTTGTTTTTTCCAGTTGAGCATCATGTTGATTTGCTTGAAAAGCAAGGTCTTCCTCTTTTGCTTTGTATTCCTTTAATTTGGCTGTCGCTTCTTCCCACTTGCTATGAAGGCTCTCAATTAGATAAACATAAGTAGCGATTTCCTTAGAGGTTAACTCTTTCTTCACTTCTTTATATCTTATTGCTTTTTTTGCTTGCTCCTTAAGAGGCTCCAGTTGCTCCTCGATTTCATAGATAATATCTTGAATTCTGACTAGGTTTCCTTCCGTTTCATCTAGCTTACGCTCTGCCTCTCGTTTCCTTGATTTATATTTCACCACACCAGCCGCTTCTTCAAAAATCCCTCTTCGATCCTCAGATTTTGTACTTAGAATTTCTTCAATACGTCCCTGTCCAATGATCGAGTATGCTTCTTTTCCTAACCCTGTATCCATGAACATCTCTGTAATATCCTTAAGGCGGCATGATTGCTTATTTATAAAGAATTCACTCTCTCCAGAACGATAGACTCTTCTAGTTACAGTAACCTCAGAATAATCGATATCCAAAGAGCGATCTGTATTATCTAAGGTTAATCCAACCTCAGCATAGTTGACAGCCTTTCTGGTATCACTTCCAGCGAATATGATATCCTCCATCTTCGCACCACGCAATGATTTGGCTGACTGCTCTCCTAAAACCCAACGGATCGAGTCAGAAACATTGCTCTTTCCGCTCCCGTTAGGTCCCACAACGGCTGTAACACCTGGTACAAATTCTAGTTCTGTTCGATCTGCAAAGGATTTAAATCCATATAACTCAATTCGCTTGAGGTACATTCTGCTTCCCCCTCAAAAGTTGTCAAACTATTAACCCTTCTATTTTATCATAGAGCTTTCAAGCATCCAAACATCTATTTTGCCCTTCTCTTCTTACAAAAAAGTAAAAAACAGTACATACTTACATCTCTCTCCTGTCTAACAAAAGGATGAAATGTCATACGTACTGTTGATCTCTTCATTGATTTTAGCTTGTAGATAAGAGCTGGCTCATGTGGTACGTCTGCTTTCGCCCCGCTGAAATGACGGTTACGCATTGTCTGGGTTCATTTCGATCCAACTCAAGGATCACTGACTGTGTAAGCTGATTAATAAAGCCTTTCCATCGGCTTCCTTTCCTTCCTCTAAGCGCCGTTTCATCTGCTGGATGAATACGAATGATCTCAGGAACAGCTTCAGCCTTAATCACTTGTAAAAGATCTTCAAAAAGATAGCCTTCAACAAGCTGCCTAAAAGCGGGATGAAAAGGACCAGCAATCACCGTTCCCTCTTCTCGTAAATCTTCGGAAGGCTGTAACCCCATACGAATGACCGGAACATTAGCCTGCATAAAGACAAGCCACATTTTGGCTACTCTTTCTATGGCTTCATCCATCGTCATAGGCTGATAACGCCCTAAGGCATAATCCCATTCTAGCTCTGTCCCTTTAATGACTAAAGTAGGATAGATACGAACAAAATCTGGCTTTAATTTTGCTACCTCTACTGCTGAGTAAACACTGTACTCCAACGTATCACCAGGTAACCCCGGTAATAGCTGCAACCCTAGCTGAAAAGAAGGGTGCTCCTTAATGAGCGTAGCCGCCTGTTTGGTATGCTCCACAGTATGCCCACGCTTCGTCCGATCCAAGACTTCTTGAATCATTGACTGGGTCCCCAATTCAATTGTGGTTACTCCATACGAATCAAGGTAACGTAAGATCGATTCATTAATATAGTCAGGGCGTGTCGATAATCTAATCCCATGCACTTTGCCTTGGTCAATATATTCTTTTGCAACAGCTAAAAGCATCGTTTGATAGCTCCTAGGCAAACCGGTAAAGCTCCCTCCAAAATAGGCAATTTCCACATGGTCATCCTTTGACATGGTGTTTAATTGAGAATCAATCGTTTCGCGTACTTGATTTTCGTTCAATTGATTTTCTCGTTTTTGTCCTGTAATTCTTGCCTGATTACAAAAGACACAGTCTTGTGGACAGCCTTGGTGAGGGACAAACAAGGCAATATTTTGATGTTTAGCCACGTTACATCGCTCCTAATTGGTGTAGCGCTTTTTCAGCTGCACGCTGTTCCGCTTCCTTCTTCGATTTTCCTGTACCTACTCCCATAGATTGATCATTTAGAAACACTTCAGAAACAAACTCTCGGTTATGAGCTGGTCCCTTCTCTTGAATGATCTGATAGGAGATTTCCCCTAGATTATCATGCTGAATGAATTCTTGCAATTGACTTTTATAGTCAATTACTTGGGAAAATTGCCCTTCAGTTACCTTTGGAAAAACATAGCTCGATAAGAAGCGATATACCGCATCTAAACCTTGATCTAAATATAAAGCACCAATAAATGCCTCGAAAACATCGGCAAGAAGAGCTGGGCGCTCTCTTCCGCCAGTCATTTCTTCCCCTTTTCCTAACAGAATTAGCTTGCCAAATTCAAGCTGATCGGCAAATTTAACTAGAGAAGGTTCACAAACAATCGCTGCTCTCAGCTTCGTCATTTCTCCTTCACTCATTTTAGGATAGTGAGTAAAAAGGTACTGGGACACTGTCAATTCTAAGACAGCATCCCCTAGAAATTCCAGCCTTTCATTATCACGAAAAGGCTGGCCACGATGTTCATTTACATAAGAAGAGTGGGTAAAGGCTTGAACAAATAGAGCTTGATTAGAAAATTGAATGCCTGACTTTTCTTGAAATTCCTTTGCTTTACTTTTAAATTCAGCCATCCTAGGTCCTTTTCCTACTCTTGATTTGCGTGCTTTTGAATTTGATTTAAACCGATTCTTTCTGATATTCTCTGAGGATGATGGTTGCATTATGACCTCCAAACCCAAGGGAGTTTGACAGTGTTACTTTCACCTTGGCTTTTCTCGCTTCATTTGGAACGTAATCTAAATCACATTCTGGATCAGGAAATTCATAATTGATGGTTGGTGGAAGAATTTGATCTCTAATCGCTAGAGCAGAAATCACTGTTTCAATTCCTCCAGCAGCACCTAATAAATGGCCAGTCATTGATTTAGTAGAGCTTACAGCTAATTTATAAGCATGTTCACCAAATGCCGACTTAATGGCCGCTGTTTCAAATTTATCATTATATTCAGTAGAGGTACCATGGGCATTAATGTAATCTACATCTGTTGGTTCAATTCCCGCGTCAGCCATCGCCTGTTGCATGGATCGAGTCGCCCCTTCACCATCTGGAGCTGGACTTGTCAGATGATAAGCATCTCCACTCATTCCATAACCAATGACTTCAGCAATAATGTTCGCTCCTCTAGCAAGAGCATGATCTAGTGATTCGAGGATCACAACACCCGCACCCTCACCCATAACAAAACCATCTCTTTTGGCATCAAAAGGTCGGCTTGCTTTTTCAGGCTCTTCATTGTGAGTACTCATAGCTCTCGCCGCATTAAAGCCAGCTAGACCTGTTGGACGAATCGAGGCTTCAGCTCCTCCAGCAATCATTGCATCTGCCTGCCCTCTCTTAATAATATGGAAGGCATCCCCAATCGCATGAGTTCCCGTAGCACAGGCACTAATCGCTGCACTATTGGGTCCCTTCGCTCCTGACATAATGGATACTAAACCAGATGCCATATTGGCGATCATCATCGGAATAAAGAATGGGCTTACACGTTTAGGTCCCTTTTCAAGCAGGATGGAATGCTGTTCTTCCCAAGTTTGTAGCCCTCCAATTCCAGAACCTACGTAGACTCCAATTCGATGTGCATTTTCTTCTGTAATTTCTAACTTTGAGTCCTCTAGGGCACGCTTCGCCGCTGCTACACCAAATTGTGCGAATCGATCCGCTCTTCTCACATCTTTTCGATCCATGTATTGCTCAGGATTAAAATCCTTAATCTCTGCTGCAATTTTTGTAGGGTACTCACTTACATCAAAAGATTCAATTCTAGAGATACCAGAGTTCCCCTTAACAATATTATCCCAAAAAGTTGGAATATCTTGCCCTAAAGATGTAATGACTCCACATCCGGTTATTACGACTCTTTTTTCCATCTTTACTCACCTCTATATAATAAACAGTTATCATCTCAAACTGTTGAATAATGTCCTTAAATTTAAATGAAAGTCCCGCAGTTGATAACGCGGGACTTATTAAAATTATAGCTGAGAATCTATGTAAGCTACAACTTCTCCAACTTTAGAGATTTTTTCTGCTTCTTCATCAGAAATTTCAAGATCGAATTCATCTTCAAGCTCCATTACAAGCTCAACAACATCAAGAGAATCTGCTCCTAAATCGTCTTTGAAAGAAGCTTCTAGAGTTACTTCTGACTCTTCAACTCCAAGTCGCTCAACAATAATTTTTTTTACTCTACTAAAAGTATCTGCCATGCTTGTCACCTCCTCTCACAGATTATAATAAAAATTAGACTCAGACACAATATTCGTTAGATGTTTTCTACGATTATTTCATGCTCATTCCGCCATCAACAGAGATGGTCTGACCCGTAATATAAGCACCAGCATCAGAGGCAAGGAATAAAACCACTCTGGCAATATCTTCAGGTGCTCCAAGGCGCCCTAAAGGAATCTGGGTCTGTAGCTCTTCCCGAATCTCCTCAGATAAAGCAGCCGTCATATCCGTTTGGATAAAACCAGGAGCAACTGCATTCACCGTGATCCCTCGAGAGGCTAGCTCGCGTGCTGTTGTTTTCGTTAACCCAATCACTCCAGCCTTTGCCGCGACATAATTGGCTTGCCCGGGATTTCCTAAGATCCCTACTACAGAAGAAAGATTAATAATTCGACCAGAGCGTTGTTTCATCATTGGTCTTGTGGCAGCCTTAATGCAATTGAATACACCCTTGAGATTTGTATTAATAACGTCATCCCACTCGTCTTCTTTCATCCGCATTAATAGATTATCTCGAGTTATTCCAGCGTTGTTAACCAAAATATCTAGCTTGCCAAACGCTTCTAGAACGATCTTAAACATCTCTGCTACAGATTCAGTATTTCCAACATTCCCTTGTACTACAAGCGCCTTTCTTCCGAGCGCCTCGACTTCCTGAGCTACTTGCCTTGCTTTATCCTCGCTACCAGAGTAATTAATTGCTACATCCGCACCTGCTTTGGCAAGCTCCAGAACGATCGAACGACCAATTCCTCGTGAGCCACCCGTTACAAGGGCTACCTGTCCTGTTAGGTTCATATTATCTCTCCTTTGTTCACTTCACCAATTCTTCTTATCTATTACTTTAATTGTTCGATTGTTGCTTCTAAGGTTTCTAAGTTGGATACAGAATAAATAGTGACTTCTCTGCTGATTTTCTTAATGAGTCCAGACAATACTTGACCAGGACCAATTTCAACAAAGGTCGTAACACCTTGCCCAATCATCCAACTGATGGAATCCTCCCATAGTACAGGAGAGAAAACCTGTTCAACAAGGGCATGCTCGATATCCTCACCAAGCATAGCAGGTCTGGCGTCTGCGTTGGTCACGACGGGTACTTTAGCCGTCGAAATCTCCACCTTCTCTAAGACACGAGCAAGTTTACTTGCCGCTGGTTTCATCAAGTCTGAATGAAAAGGACCGCTGACAACTAAGAGCTTGACTCGTTTGATGCCTGCCTCCTTCAAGCGAAGGACTGCCTCATCCACACCTTCTTTCGTCCCAGAAATGACAATTTGACCTGGACAGTTCATGTTTGCCATTTGCACGGATTGACCTGTTAAGGTAACCTCCTCGCAAATCTTACCAATCAATTCTCTTTCTCCACCTAATACAGCAGCCATAGCTCCTTCACCAGCAGGAACAGCTTCATCCATGAATGTTCCGCGTTTACTAACTGTGGCTACAGCTTCTTCAAAGGATAAAGCACCTGCAGCAACTAAAGCGCTGTATTCACCTAAGCTGTGACCAGCTACATAGTCAGGCTTTTTAACATGCTCTTTAAACAGCTCATACAGAGCGATACTCGTCGTTAAGATCGCTGGTTGTGTATGATAGGTTAGTTTTAATTGATCTTCCGGCCCTTCAAAACATAATGAAGATAGAGAGTACCCTAAGGTAGCATCTGCCAATTCATAGATTTTTCTAGCATTCTCATTGTTCTCATACAATTCTTTTCCCATCCCAACAGATTGTGAACCCTGACCTGGGAATACAAAGGCCATTTTACTCATCTTTCTTTCTCCCTTCATTCATACGACAAGACCTTACTACTCATGGGCTTACGCTGAGGTCATTTCCTGATCCCAACGGATCACACAGCCTCCCCAAGTAAGTCCACCACCAAACCCCACGAGTACTAGATGATCTCCTCGTTTTACTTGATTCCCTCGAACAGCCTCATCTAAGGCAACAGGGATTGAAGCAGAAGACATATTGCCATACTTATCTAAGTTAACCACTACTTTATCCTCAGGCAGTTCAAGCCTTTTTCTTGCCGCGTCAATAATTCTAAGGTTTGCTTGATGCGGAACAAGTAAAGCAACATCCTCTTTTAACAGTCCCGCTTTTTCAAGTACTGATTCAGACACTTGCTCCATCACTCGCACAGCAAACTTAAATACTTCTTTACCATTCATCTTCACATAATGCTGCTTGTTCTTCACACTCTTCTCAGTAGCTGGGCATCTAGAGCCACCACCAGGGAGATAGAGAAAATCTCCTCCTCCACCATCTGCGCCTAATTCAAAGGATAAGAAACCGTAACCTTCGTCCACTTTACCCAGTACCACAGCTCCCGCACCATCTCCAAATAGTACACTTGTGTTACGGTCTTCCCAGTCAACGATTTTAGATAAGCTTTCAGCCCCTATCACTAAGGCATATTGGTAAAGCCCTGTGCGAATGGATTGGGAAGCCATTGTCAACCCGTATAGAAATCCAGAGCAGGCAGCAGCTAAATCAAAAGAAGCTGCCTTTTTCGCTCCAAGTCTTTCTTGAATTAGATTAGCAGTAGAAGGAAAGGTCATATCTGGAGTAACTGTAGCTACAATAATTAAACCAAGCTGTTCTGCCGTTATCCCTGCTCTTTGCAATGCTTTTAAGCTTGCTTCATAGGCTAAATCAGAAGTAGCTTGATCATCAGAAACGATCCTTCTTTCCTTGATCCCCGTTCGACTGACAATCCATTCATCAGTGGTATCTACTATTTTTTCTAAGTCTATATTCATCATCTTTTTTTCAGGCAGATAAGAGCCTGTTCCTAGAATACCAACTGATGGAATTGTCACTCGGTTTCCTCCTCTATTTGAACTTCTTTTTTTATCAGTTCATTCACATCCAGAGAAACAAACTTTCTTGCTTGACCTATTGCATTTTTTATCGCTGTTGCATTCGATGAACCATGCGCTTTAATACAGATTCCCTTCAAGCCTAAGAGCGGGGCTCCCCCATATTCCGCATAATCCATTTGCTTCTTAAACCTTTTCAATCCTGGTTTAAGTAATAAAGCACCCATTTTACTGGTGAAGGTACTCGTAAACTCTTTTTTTAGAAGATCAAAGATGGTGCCTACTACACCCTCTGTTACTTTCAACAAAACATTGCCGCTAAAACCATCACAAACGATGACATCAGCTACACCATAAGGAACATCTCTTCCTTCTACATTTCCAATAAAATTCACCTTGGAAGCCTTGATTAGAGGAAACGCTTTTTTCGTTAGTTCATTCCCCTTAGATTCCTCAGTGCCCACGCTTAACAAACCAACGCTTGGACGATCATAGCCAAGGATTTTTTCAGCATAGATGCTGCCCATCATTGCATATTGTACTAAATGCTCTGGTTTGGCATCCATATTGGCTCCGACGTCAAGGACAACGGTAGCTCTGCCACTCGCAGTGGGCAAAATAATGGTTAAGGCAGGTCTTTCGATCCCCTTGATTCTGCCAGTCATAAGTAATCCTGCTGTCATATAGGCTCCTGTATTTCCTGCTGAAATACAAGCATCTGCCTCTCCTTCTTTGACCATGCGTGTCGCTGTCACTAAGGAAGAGTTCTTCTTTTGCTTGACAGCTTTCACTGGTTCCTCATCTGTGCCTATTACTTCATCCGTATGTTTAATATGTATGTTATTCATATCCTGTGGAA
Organism: Caldalkalibacillus mannanilyticus JCM 10596; assembly: GCF_000615945.1. Lineage (GTDB taxonomy): Bacteria > Bacillota > Bacilli > Caldalkalibacillales > JCM-10596 > Bacillus_AT > Bacillus_AT mannanilyticus. The sequence goes on along the minus strand of NZ_BAMO01000009.1, from coordinate 60,132 downwards.
GTAAAGCCTGATTTCTGACTCATTTCCTACCAGAATGATTTCAAGATCGGTATATTCCCTTGATGCCTGTATAGCACCTTCAACAATCAAGTGAGGAGCGTGATCTCCACCCATCGCATCTACAGCTATCCTCATGTTGTCACTCCCTTAAATCATCATTTCATAAGGTCATTATGATCGATAAACAGTAAAGTTTCCTGAAAAGACCAACTCATCAAGAATATATGAGTCTACCTTCACCTTCGTACGTTCTCCTTCTTTTTCGACACCGTTGCCTTAGCAATCACTCGCTCTCCCATTTTTACCGAGCGAAGGAATCGAATATTAGCTGAAGCAGTTAAGGCTAAGTTGTCATCAATAACAGCAACAGCAAGTGAGTTAGCTTGTGCGAATAAATGATGTCCTCTGGCAATTTTATTTCTGGTGAAGACATGCTCTTCTTTAATATCTAATATTGAAATGGCACTTTTATCGAGCTGTAAGTCAATAATTTCTCCAATGACTTCATGTTCCATTAATGAACGGACTTCATCATAATTTTGCTCTGCCACTGATTTAATTCTTTCACGCAGTTCAGGAATTGATTTTTCCAAGCGATCTAAACGAATTGTTTGGACGCTGACTTGAAACTTATTGGCTAACTCCTCATCTGTCATAAAGGGGTTTTTTTGGAGAGTTGTAATCAGTTCTTCTTGTCTCTCCTTCTTATTTCGTTTAGACAAATCCGTCCACCACCTATTATGTCTAACTTTTTAGTACTAGGTACTAATAGTAGTATATAGTAGCATTGATTTCTTTTCAATCTTTTTATTAATCTAATTTTGTACTTTCCATGACACCTTGCTTAATTAAGTATTCTCGTAAAGGCTGATACTCTGGTTCAAGCCAAAAGCTTTCTTGTTCAATCAGCACGCTAGCATCGTTTCTAGCCACCTCTAGAGCCCGATAATCATGGACCATATCCGCCACTTTAAATTCGGGAAGTCCACTCTGCTTTTTGCCAAAAAAATCACCGGGACCTCTTAGCTCTAAGTCTCTTTTGGCGATTTCGAAGCCATCATTGGTTTCCTGCATGATTTTCATTCTTTCTTTTCCTGCTTCTGTTTTCGGGTCCGCCATCAGGATACAATACGACTGATGCCCTCCTCTGCCGACCCTACCTCTTAATTGATGCAGCTGAGATAAACCAAATCTTTCTGCATCCTGTATCACCATAAGGGTAGCATTGGGGACATTGACCCCGACCTCAACGACGGTTGTTGACACCAAGACCTGTACCCTATTTTCGGCAAAATCTCGCATCACCTCTTCTTTTTCTTGAGCTGAAAGCTTGCCATGCATTAATCCAATACGATACTGAGGAAGCAGCCCCACTAAAGTAGCATGAAGCTCCATGGCATTTTGCAAGTCTAGCTTCTCCGACTCCTCAATCAATGGACAAATAAAATAAGCTTGTCTACCTTGCAGCAATTCTTTTTTGATAAACTCAATGACTCGATCAAACATTTTTTCTGTTGCCCAATAGGTTTCTATCGGTTTCCGTCCTGCTGGAAGCTCATCAATGGTGGAAACATCAAGATCCCCATATGCCGTAATAGCTAAAGTTCGTGGGATAGGCGTCGCTGTCATATAGAGAACATCAGGAGCCTCTCCTTTGTTTTTTAGCTTTCTTCTTTGCTCTACACCAAAGCGATGCTGTTCATCTATGATGACCAAACCTACCTTGTTAAAAGACACCGTTTCCTGGATAAGAGCATGCGTACCCACTAGTACATGAATGGTTCCCATTTGTATGCCTGCCAAAATCGCTTTTCTTTCTGATGCTTTTGTACTACCTGTTAAAAGAGCAATGTGGACTCCCAACTCACTTAGAATTTGTTGTAACGTTTCATAATGCTGTTCAGCTAGAATTTCAGTTGGAACCATCAAAGCACCCTGGTAGCCTGCTGTATACGTAGCAAATAAACCAGCAGCAGCAATGACTGTTTTCCCTGAACCTACATCTCCTTGTAAGAGACGGTTCATGGCGTAAGGCTTCTGCAAATCACGCATGATTTCTTCTAACACTCGTGCCTGCGCTGAAGTCAAAGCAAAAGGAAGAGAGCTTAGAAAAGAAGAAATTCTCTCTTGATCGATCTTCTGCACTACTCCTTTTTGATTTTCCCTTCGTATCCTCTTCAGTGCCTGCATTTTTAATTGGAATAAGAAAAACTCCTCATAAACGATTCGCCTTCTTGACCATTTTCCGGTTTCAAAATCAGTTGGAAAATGCAATGCTTGAATAGCAGCACGACGAGAAACAAGCTTGTATTCTTGGATCAATTTCTGTGGAAGGATTTCAGGAATTTGTTCGCCAAATTGCTTAAGTCCTTGCCAGATTATTTTTTGCATGAAGGTTGTAGAGATAGATCCCGTTAAGGAATAGATAGGCTTGATATCTTCCTTGGCTTGATCTGCTTTTTCTTTTGAGCCCTCGTCCTTAACTAAGGTATATTCACTCACTGTTACTTGCATTCTATGTTTGTCCCACTTACCAGTAAGCTTTATTCTATTTCCGATCTTTATTTGGTTTTTGGCATAAGGTCGGTTAAATAAAGTCGCCGTGACGAGAAAGGGTTCAATAAATACTTTAAAAGAAGTTCTTGATTTCTTTCTGCCATAGAATTGAGTGACAGCTTCACTATGAATCGTTCCCTCTAGGGTAATCCTTTCATCATGCTGTGCTTCTTCAATTCCTTGAACCCTGCGATCCTCATAACGAGAAGGAAAATAATACAACAAGTCCCCTACCGTATGGATACCAAGAAGAGAGAGGTCGGTCGCCCTTTCCTCTCCCACCCCTTTAATATATGTGGTTGGAACATTCATTACATCTTGATTCACGTGTTAATCAGCTCTTCTCCCCAAATATTTTAGCTTGCAACGCCTTTCCAGTTGGAGTAGCAGCTAAACCTCCCAATGCCGTTTCTTTTAGAGCTTCTGGCATGCTTTTCCCTATTCGGTACATCGCTTCAATCACTTCGTCTGCTGGAATAATAAACGTAATTCCAGCCATCGCCATGTCCGCTGCAACCATAGCAATAGATGCTCCGATTGCATTTCTTTTTACACAGGGAACCTCCACTAAACCAGCAACGGGATCACATACTAATCCTAACATATTTTGCAGAGCGATGGACATAGCATGTGCTGACTGAGCTGGAGTCCCCCCTGCCATTTCAACGATTGCCGCCGCTGCCATGGCAGAGGCAGAACCTGTTTCCGCTTGACATCCCCCAGTTGCTCCGGCAATAAATGCATTGTTTGCGATGACATAACCAATAGCTCCTGCTGTGAATAGAAAGTGAAGACATTCTTCTCTGGAAGCGTTTAACTTTTTGGACACACTAAAAAGACAGCCAGGTACAATTCCCGCTGCTCCTGCGGTAGGTGTCGCACAGATGGTTCCCATTGCTGCATTTACTTCATTTGTAGCCATAGCTTTACTTACGGCATCGAGAATAGTTTCACCTGCAAGATGGTTTCCTTTTTGGATATATTCTTGAAGCCTTTTTCCATCTCCACCTGTAAGACCACTGTAAGACTTGATGTCCTCAGTTATTCCTCGATGAACGGCTTTCTCCATAATATCAAAAGCCTTCTCCATTTTTGAAAGGATCTCATCACGCGACTGTCCTGTTAGTTCCATTTCTTGCTCAATCATGATTTCTGCAATCTTTTTATTCTGCTGCTCCGCTAATTCAACCAATTCGGACACTTTTTGAAATATGGCCATGACTTCGACTTCCTCTCAGTAAAAAATAATATTATGCCTGCAAACGAGTAACAGTAAGGATATAGGGGATCTTGCTGATCTCTTCGATCAATTCATCTGGGATCATCTGATCTGTTTCAATAGCCATCAGAGCTTCTGAACCCTTTGACTTCCGAGCAACCTCCATATGCCCTATATTCAATTCGTATTTTGTCATGATATTAGATACTCCTGCAATCATACCAAATCGATCTTCGTGTAGGACGAGTAGAGCAGGGTGATGCCCTGAGAGACGCAGATTAAAACCATTCATGGATACAATCTCAATCGTTCCCCCGCCAATAGAAATGCCTACTATTTCAAGTTCCCCAATCGAATCCTTGAGACGCACTTTAGCGGTATTAGGATGCTCTACATCCTCTGTGCTTGTGATAATTTGAATATCTATCCCTGCTTCTTTCGCCAGTTCCAAGGAACGAATGATGCCTTCATCAAATGTATCTAGATCAAGAATTCCTCCAACAATAGCGATTTCCGTCCCATGCCCCTTATAGGTCTGGGCAAAAGAGCCATAGAAGGTGATCTCTGCCTTATCTGGTTTGCGCCCAAAAATATTTCTAGCTACACGCCCAATGCGAGCAGCCCCAGCGGTATGTGAACTTGAAGGTCCAATCATAATTGGGCCAATAATATCAAAAACAGTGCGATATTTCATACGCTTCCCCCTAACATGAAACATTCCTATTCATTAGAATAGAATGTATATACTATATTATGCTTTAATCATAATGAATGCCATCGCCTTAGGGCCCACATGTGCTCCAATGACTGGACCTATTTCGGTCAATACCTCTGATGAGATAGTAAAATGTTGATGAAGCTGCTGTAGCGCCTCATTCGCCCCTTCACTGTCCACTGCATGACTTATTCCAAGATGAACAGGAGAACCTCCTGAAAATTCTTTTAGTAAATCTATAATACGAACAAGTGCTTTTTTATTTCCACGCACCTTATCTACCGCATACACTTCTCCATGATCATCTAACGATAGAATGGGTTTGATATTTAGCAACGATCCAAATAAAGCAGAGGCTTTGCCGATACGTCCTCCTTTTTGAAGATATAAAAGGGTATCAACAAGGAAATAAATTTTAGTGTTTTTAATTAAGTAATTGGCTAATTGGACACACTCTTCTTTTGTTTTCCCTTGCTTGATTGCTTTTGCTAGCTCGACAACGATCACACCGATCGCATAGGAGGCTTTTTTTGAATCAATCACAGTAATATCAATCTGCTCTTCAAGCATACTTTGAGCTAAAAGCGCCGATTGAACGGTTCCACTCAAGGCGGAGGAGATATGCAGAGAGATAATATGAACAGGCTCCTTACTATTTGCTTTTATTTTTTTGTAGGTTTCTACAAAATCAACTGGAGAAGGTTGAGATGTAGTAGGTAGCTCTCCTGCCTGACCAAGCATTTGATAAAAGGTGGCGGAACCAATATCGACCCCATCAGCGTAAGTTTCGTTACCAAAATGCACCTTTAGAGGGACAACCTCAATATCTAGTTCACGAACCAAATCCGTTGGAATATCGGCAGTACTATCCGTAACAATTTTAACCAGAGCCATTCTCTTACTCCTTTCAATCTTCCCTTACTCTACGGCAATAAGATAGGAATATAATGGTTGTTGACCATTATGTACTTCCACATCAACATCAGGATACTGAGCAGTGATGTAGTCTTCAATTTCTTTTGCCTGCTCCTCCTTAACATCTTCCCCATAAATCAGTGTTATGATCTCACTATCTTCATCAATCATCTTATCTAACAGAGAAGTGGTCGTCGCTTTTATTTCGTTCGAGGCATAGACAATTTTCCCATCGAAGATTCCCATAAAATCCCCTTTGTTAATGGATACTTCATCAATTTGAGTATCTCTTACTGCAAAAGTAACCTGCCCTGACTTCACCTGATCCTTAGCTCTTGTCATAGAATCTTTATTTTCCTCTAGCGAAGCCGCTGGGTTGTAGCTTAATAATGCCGACATCCCTTGCGGAACATTTTTGGTTGGAACGACAGCTACTTCTTGATCCACCAATTCTGCTGATTGTTCAGCAGCCAAAATAATATTGCTGTTATTAGGCAGAATAATGATCTTTTCTGCTTGAACCTGCTTAATTGCTTTAACAAAGTCTTCTGTACTCGGATTCATGGTTTGACCGCCAGCAATGACGACATCTGCTCCTAAGCTCTTAAAGATCTCAGCGATCCCATCACCCATAGAAACAGTGATAATCCCAAAATCCTTCATTGGCTGATCCTGTTCAGAAACAACTTGTCCTTCTTTGATAGCCAAAAACTGCTCACGCATATTTTCAATCTTAATATTTGTCAATCCGCCGAAATACTGAGCAAGTTCCATCACCTTGCTTAGATCTTCTGCATGAATATGTACCTTCACAAGTTCATCATCAGAGATGACTAGTAACGAATCTCCATAGCGGTTTATTCTTTCTCTAAATTGAAACTCATTAAATTGCGGCGCTTTCTGCTTATCCAAGCGAATCATAAATTCAGTACAATATCCGTACTCGATATCTTCAACTGAAAGAACCCCTGATGCCATCATAGAAGAAACTTCGTCACGTACATGCTCTTCCTTATTTTCTTTCAATTCATATACTTCTTCATGAACGGTATTTTCGATAAATGTTTCGCCTTTTAAGGCTCTTAGCATCCCTTCATAGACATAGACAAGACCTTGGCCTCCAGAGTCTACCACTCCTACTTGCTTTAGGATGGGTAGCAAATCAGGCGTTCTTTTTAAAGAAGCCTTGGCCTCCGTTAATACTTCTTGCATAAGGTATGTAATGTCATCCACCTTTTGCGACATTTTTTGAGCCATTTTAGCTGCATCTTTTGAAACAGTTAAAATGGTTCCTTCAACTGGTTTCATAACCGCCTTGTAGGCAGTATCTACTCCCTGTTGAAGCGCATTCGCAAATTGCTTAGCGTCAATTTCTTTTGTCCCTTCAATAGACTTAGAAAATCCTCTAAACAATTGAGAGAGGATTACACCAGAATTTCCACGCGCGCCCATGAGCAACCCCTTGGAAAGGGCTTTGGTTACTTCAGTAATATCAGTTGATTCGTATTTATTCATTTCATTTACGCCTGATGTAAATGAAAGATTCATATTGGTCCCAGTATCCCCATCTGGTACCGGAAACACATTAAGCGCATCAACTTGCTTAACATTACGTGTGAGATTTTGCGCTCCTTCTCTTATCATTTGCGCAAACATGATACCATTAATCTTTAGGTGCTTCACAATGATCCTCCTAACTCTAAGGGTTCGTCACCCTTACTCCCTGTACAAAAATATTAACGGATGTAACATCAAGACCTAATGTCTGATCCAATGTATACTTCACCTTAGACTGGACATTATTGGCTACTTCTGAAATCTTTGTACCGTAACTAACGATAATATACATATCAATATGTACACCTTCTTCGTCTTCACGTACTACGACACCTTTACTGAAGTTATCTCGTCCAAGAAGCTCTGTAATTCCATCTTTTAGTTGCTTTCTTGATGCCATGCCGACTAAACCATAGCAATCTATGGCAGCACCACCTGCTAATGTTTCTATTACTTCTACTGCCACATCAATTTGTCCTAATTGGGATGATATTTCAACTGACATAGGTATTCCCCCTCACGAGCTTGTTAGATGTTCGAAATACAATTCTAATATACCATATTTAGAACAATTATTTAAAGTTTATCCTTATTCCCCTTCTAAAATTCCTGAACAGGCAGTCAAATAACTTGGGTCCACTTCTTTATTATGAACCTTCTTCTTAAGTTGTTGCATTATGGCAATAGATATGCTACTATTATCAAGGTATTTGTACTGTTTGTTTTTGTGATTGTAAGTGTAAGAGGAGGTGTTACAATGGCACGCGTATGTTATATTACTGGTAAAAAAGCTGTATCTGGAAATAAAAGAAGCCATGCTTTAAATAAAACAAAACGTAAATGGGGAGTTAACGTCCAAAAGGTTCGTATCTTAGTGGACGGAAAGCCTAAGCGCGTTTACGTAAGCGCAAGAGCATTAAAGTCTGGTAAAATTGAGAGAGTTTAATTCGACTCCTCTCTTAAAATAGGTCATTCAAAGAGGCTTATCCTATCATTAAATAGGGTAAGCCTCTTTCCTTTATTGTAGCTTCTAGCAAAAAAACTGTTAAGAGAAAATTTGTCCCCTAACAGTTCTTTCAGCCCATTATTTGTCCCTTTTGAAAGCACCCATAATCGCCTTGACAATACCACCCAAAAATTTAGGTAATTTGATGGTGTAGAACTTCATAAATCCCCCTCCTTATAAAGATCACCATAGTATATTCCGGCAGAACACCCATTGTTCACTATTGTGTGGATATTTTCCTACTCCTAATAAAAAGCAACCGTATATCGGTTGCAATGATATCCTTATCTCTATTATTATGTCGGGGGTGAAAAGTTAGAACTACTTATCCTCTAATTTGTGAAATGGCTGACCTGCGATCTGCTTGATTAAATATAGCTGAACCCGCAACCAACACATTAGCTCCAGCTTCTCTACAAAGCTTTGCTGTTTCGGGATTAACTCCACCATCCACTTCAATATCAATCGCCAAATTAAGCTCGGCTACTTTTTCATAACACTTTTTTATTTTTTGGACAACAGAAGGGATAAAGGCTTGCCCCCCAAATCCTGGATTTACTGTCATAAATAAAATAAGATCTAGGTCTTCTAAAATAGGATAGATATGCTCTACTGGAGTTGCAGGATTTAAGACGACTCCTGCTTTTGCTCCACTTTCCTTAATCTGATAAATGGTTCGATGCAAGTGTACACATGCCTCTTGATGAACAGATATAAGATCAGCACCTGCTTTGGTGAATGCTTCAATATAACGCTCTGGATTCTCAATCATAAGATGGACATCCAACGGAAGCTGGGTAACGGGTCTAATTGATTCAACAATTAAGGGACCTATGGTTATATTAGGAACAAAATGACCGTCCATGACGTCCACATGAATCCAATCGGCTCCTTTTTCTTCTACATCCTTAATTTCCTCACCTAATTTGGAAAAATCGGCAGAAAGAATGGACGGAGCTATTTTCACTGCTGAAGAATCTAACGCCATCTTTAATACCTCCTCTTTTGTTTTTCTGATTGAATATCTACTAGAAATTGCAAATAATTTTGATAACGCTGCGACGAAATTTCTTCCTTTTCTACCGCACTTTTTACTGCACAGGATGGTTCATTCTGATGCAGACACCCGCGAAATTTACACTGCTCGGAATAGTCCCTAAACTCAAGAAAGAGCCCGGAAAGCTCCTCTGCCTCAATGGAAGAAAAGTCCAATTGACTAAATCCAGGTGTATCGGCTACCATCCCACCCGATGGCAGCCTGATGAGTTCAACATGACGAGTGGTATGCCTACCTCGCCCTAGCTTCAAGGAAATTTCACCTGTTTCGATTTGCAGACTAGGATCCAGCTCATTTAACAGAGTTGACTTTCCCACTCCAGATTGGCCTGCAAATACCGTCGTTTTTCCTTTTAAATACTCTTCAACATCAGATAATCCGATTTTCGTCTTGCTACTAGTGATAAAAACCTCATAACCAATCTTCTGATAGATCTCCATTTCCTCTGGTATGCCATCTAAAGTTGCAGCTAAATCAAGCTTTGTCAGACAGATAATCGGGGTGATATCGGCCTTTTCAATATGAACGATAAATTTGTCTAATAGTATTTGATTAAATTCTGGTTCTTCAATAGAAAATACAAGCAGTGCCTGATCCACGTTGGCAATCGGAGGACGAATCAATTCGTTCCTTCTCTTAGCAATCTCTGTTACGGTCCCTTCTCCATTGGAAGAAGGTTCAAAGGAAACATAATCTCCAACCAGAGGAGAAATTCCTCTTTTCTTGAAAACGCCTCTAGCCCGGCACTGCCATATCTGATTCGAACCTTCCTCGTGTACATAATAATATCCACTTAACGCCTTAATAATTTGTCCTTCGGGCATACATGTACCTCCACTGCCTATTAGTCAAACTTCACTTCTTTTCGTTCATATAATTCACCATTTTTAAAGATCTTAATAACCCCTGCTTGCTCTCTGCTCACCTTGACTTTGATCTGATAGCTCTTAGTTTCATCAAGAGTTTCTTGAACCACCTGACGATCGGTTCCATCTACATCTGTGACAAAAATCGTTATGGAGGCTTGTTCTTCCTCCCTCAGAAAGATAATAAAGTCCTCCTGCTTTTCACGGAAGGTTTCCTTAGGACCTTACTCACCCAAATCCGTATTGGTGTTCCTTCAGCAACCTGCTCATGAGGTTCAACGGGATGCTGGCGGTAGACGGTGCCTATTGGTGCATCAGAGAAATCCTCTTCTACTTTTTCTAGCACTAGATTATTGCTCTGTAATAAGGATTCAGCCTCATCCCTCGACTTTCCAATCAATCTTGGCATACCAAAGGTTGGTTTTCCTTCGCTAATAATCAGAACCACCTTCGTGTCATCAATAATCACAAATTCATCAGCCGCTGGCTCTTGTTTGATGACAAATCCTTTTTGAACAGAAGGATGAGATTCTCGTTCAATCTGTATATTTTCCGTACTAAAACCAGCTCTAGTAAGGATTCTTAGGGCGGTTTCCTCCGCCATCGCTTCGACTGGAGGCATCTTTTCTTTATCCTTTCCTGTACTCACAGTCAAACGAACGAATGTTTCTTTTTTGACAGTTGCATCGGGAACAGGAACCTGACTAATAATATATCCTTCCTCTACTTCGTCGCTCGGAAGCTCTCGTGAATAGTCCACTCGCAAGCCCTGTGCTTCTAAGATCGCTATCGCTTCCTCCAATGGCTTGTTTGTCACATTCTCCACGACAACATCCGGAACATATAAGAGCTTAGCAGCCACTTGATATAGACCAAATACGACAATCACGAAAACCGCTAAAAAGATAAGAAATTTCACCCAGAATGGCTTTTTCTTACGCTTCTCTTCCCATTCCTCCTCATCTTCCTCTTCTTCATCCTTTTGGTTGCGATGAACTTTCGTTTCATACATATCCTCTCGAACAACAGGAACCACCTTGGTTGCTTCTTCATCATCTCCCTGATCCACTGTATACTTATCTTCTGTTAAACGATCCGTATGTAAGCATGTATCTAGATCTCGGATAAGTACTTTAGCACTTGGATAACGCTGAGTAGGGTCTTTCGCTAAGCAACGTAAGATAATATTTTCCACACTTTGAGGAATTCTAGGATTAAGTGCTCTTGGTTCTGTATAAGATTCTTGCAAATGCTTGAGTGCAACACTAATCGGAGATTCTCCAGAGAAAGGAAGTTCCCCTGTCAGCATTTCATACAGTACAATTCCAAGGGAGTAGATATCTGACTTTTCACCGGTCATTCCTCCTCTTGCTTGCTCAGGGGAAAAATAATGAACCGATCCTATAACAGATCCTGTATGAGTAATCGTAGCTGAAGTTACAGCACGTGCAATTCCAAAATCAGTCACTTTGACTCTTTTATTTTGCCCCACTAGTATATTATGAGGTTTGATATCTCTATGAATAATTTGATTGAAATGGGCATGCTCCAACGCTTCTGCAATTTGTTTTGCAATCTTGATTGCTTCATCTGTTGCCAGAGGAGCATTCTCATTAATATATTCTTTCAGCGTATTTCCTTCCACATATTCCATAATGATATAATGAGTATCTTCTTCTACACCAACATCATAGATACTAACAATATTCGGGTGAGACAAGCTTGCGGCTGCTTGAGCTTCTCTTCTAAAACGATGCACAAAATCATCGTCTATGGCATACTGTGGCCGTAATATTTTTACGGCAATAATACGATCCAACAAGTTATCTTTTGCCTTGTACACAACGGCCATTCCACCGCCGCCTACTCGGTCTAAAATCTCGTATCTACCACCAAGCTTTTTTCCTATCACAAGCGCTCACCTCACTTTCCATCCACTTCATCATGGTCTGTCTGCAAGAGTACTAAACTGATATTATCATCCCCACCTGCATCTAAAGCTAAGGTGATTAATTGATCTGCCTTCTCTTCGATAGGTAGTTCTCTCTCCAGTACGCCAATCAATTGATTTTCCGTTACCATATTACTTAATCCATCAGAGCAGAGTAATAATTGCTCTCCTCCTAAATAAGATAAGGTTTTGATATCAATTTCTACTGAATCATCTGTTCCTATGGCTCTGGTAATCACGTTTCTTTGAGGATGATATTCTGCTTCTTCCTTCGTAATTTGACCTGATTTTAGCAGCTCATTTACTAGGGAGTGATCACTTGTAATAGAATCAAGGTTGCCCTCTGCAAAACGATAAATTCTACTATCTCCTACATGAGCTACAATATATCCATTATGTAATAAAAGAGTAGCTACAATGGTGGTTCCCATTCCATGTAAAATATCCTTCTGTTTCGCATAGTTATAAATATAATGATTGGTCTCCTGAATTGAATTCAGGAGCCAATCTTGCCATTCGTTGATGTTTTTTTCTAAGTCTGCTATCTGAAAGGATTCACGCAGCTTCTGTAATGTCATCTGACTAGCCACATCCCCCGCCTGATGCCCTCCCATTCCATCTGCCACAACAGCTAGAACAACCTGATCATCTCTATTCATGATTTCAGCGCTATCTTCATTTACTTGACGCACATGTCCAATATGTGTTTTTACCACAGCTTCCACCAAGGATCACCTCGTCTCCTCTTTACGTTCTTGAGCTCGTAATTGTCCGCAAGCGGCAGCGATATCACTCCCATGCTCACGTCTAATCGTACATACTACTCCGTTCTCCTCAAGTACCTTCTTGAAAGCAAAAATATCAGTTTTTGATGTACGAACATAGTCCCTCTCTGGTACATAGTTCACAGGAATGAGATTGACATAGGCATTGATTCCTTTGATTAAATTAGCAAGCTCCTGCGCATGCTCCACTTGATCATTAACCCCGCCAAATAAGCCATACTCGAAAGTAATTCTACGACCTGTTTTATTGATATAATACCGTACAGCTTCCATCAGCTTATCCAAAGGAAAAGCTCTATTAATTGGCATTAGCTTCGATCTTATTTCTGTATTTGGGGCGTGCAGAGAAATGGCTAAATTTACTTGAAGCTGTTCATCTGCATACTCATAAATTTTGGGTACGATTCCACTTGTGGATACTGTAATATGTCTGGCTCCAATGCTTAACCCTTTTTGATGATTAATCACCTTCAAGAAGGAAAGCAGATTCGAGAAATTTTCGAAGGGTTCACCTATTCCCATTACGACAACATGCGAAGCTCTTTCTTCTGAATCATCTAGGGTTTTCTGTGCTTGAAGGACCTGTGCCACAATTTCTCCTGAAGTTAAATTTCGTTTTAATCCACCTAAGGTTGAAGCACAGAATGTACAGCCAATACGGCAACCAACCTGAGTCGTAACACAGACGCTATTTCCATAGTTGTGACGCATGATAACCGTTTCGATCGAATAGCCATCAGCCAGTTCAAAAAGAAATTTAATCGTCCCATCGGAGGAGACTTGCTTCATCGCTTCCTTCATTGCATGGATACGGAAGTTTTGTTCAAGCTTTTCACGCAGCGCCTTCGATAAGTTTGTCATTTCTTCAAAACTGGACACTCTCTTCACATAAAGCCAATCAAAAATTTGACTTGCCCTAAATTTCGTTTCTCCATTAGCCAGCGCCCAATCTTCTAGTCCTTGATAGGTTAGATCGTAAATCAAAGGCTTTAATTGAACTTCCGTTCCTTTTGTGACTTCTTCCATTGTTTTCATTTAAGGTTCACCACTCTTTATTTTTAAAAAATCTTCATTTCTCACTTCTTATTATTTTGGCCATAAAAAAACCATCTGAACCAAAATCAATCGGTAATATCTGACGCATGTCTTCTTCCACTAATGTGAATTCAGGAAAATCCTCAATAAAGCGTCGAACCAATTGTTCATTCTCTTCTTGGTCGATTGTACAGGTACTATAGACCAAGCTTCCACCTTTTTTAAGCAAAGGAGCAACTTCTTTGAGCAGTTCATATTGAACTTGAGCAATAGCGGTTACGTCCTCTTTTTTCTTTTTCCATTTGATATCTGGCTTTCTTCTTATGACCCCGAACCCTGAACAAGGAGCATCTAGGAGAATCCGATCAAATTCATCATTCATCTGTTCTCTCAGCTTTCGTGCATCACATACCTTGGTATGAATACTATGGACACCTAGACGTTTGCTCTGCTCCTTTATAAGCTGTTCCTTATGCGGATGAAGATCATTCGCCACTACTTCTCCTTGATCCTGCATATACTCCGCGATATGGGTTGTTTTTCCGCCCGGTGCTGCACAAACATCTAATACCCTCATTCCAGGCTGAGGATCAAGCAACGGGGTAATCAGCATGGAGCTTTCATCTTGAATGGTAAAGTAACCCTCTCGATATAGAGCCGTTTGTGATACATTACCACCTGAAATAATCAGTAATCCCAAGGGAGAAACCTGACTCTCTTCTACGACATATCCTTCTGCTAGAAAACGTTCTTTTAGCTCTTCTCTGGTTATTTTTAAACTATTCACTCGTATGCTGACCTGTGGTGGAACATTATTCTCACGACAGATCCACCGCGCTTTTTCTTCTCCGTATTGAGCTGCCCACCTTTTCACCATCCAAGTTGGATGTGAGGTTTCGATCGCGATTTGATCCATAGGGTTTTGAATTTCAGAGATTTCACGTCTAGGTGTGCGAAGAAAGTTCCGCAGAACACCATTCACCATACCTGTTATTCCCTTGTGTCCCAATTGCTTAGAGATTTCTACAGCCTCATGAACAATGGCACGATCTGGAACACGATCGAGAAAAAGAAACTGATAAACACTAAGTCTGAGCAACTGCTTCACCCACGGCTCCAGCTTATCGATCTTCTGTTTCAAAAAGGGCTCTAATTGAAAATCAATCCATCTCTGATGCTGAATAGTTCCATAGACAATCTCTGTGATCAAATGACGATCTCTTGGGTCAAGATTTTGATGCTGATTGAGAATTTGATTTAATAATAAATGACTGTAAGCCCCTCCTTGATCAATCTTAAGTAAGGCTTCCAGGGCTAAACGTCTCGCTTGATATTTCAATTCTATTCACCTAATTTCATTCCAACAGACAGCTGACTCCCTGCCCCTCGAATAAAGTCACTCGCTAGCATTCTTTTCTTTCCTGCCGGTTGGATCTGAGTCAGGACAATTCCCGATTGATCTCCTGTGATCACACCTATGCCATGCTGATTGAGCAGATAAATCGTTCCAGGTTCACCAGAAAGATTGCGATCTGTTGTTTTTTGTGCTTCCCACACCTTGCAATTCTCTCCCTTGATCTTCGTGAAGGAACCAGGAAAAGGGCGCAATCCACGGATGTGGTTGTAAATAGCATTCCCGTCTTTCGTCCAAACAATTTCCTCATCCTCACGTTTGATATTAGTAGCATAGGAAACCTGTGTTATATCTTGGGGAATGGGTTGAACTGTCCCCTTAATCAGCGGTGGAAGGGTTTCGATTAATAGCTTTGCCCCAGCCAAGCTTAATTTATGAAAGAGGCTGGCTACATCATCTGTTTCTTCGATAGCTACCTTCACCTGGGAAAGCATATCCCCTGCATCTAACGCTTCCTCCATATACATAATGGTCACACCCGTTTCACTGCATCCATCAATAATGGACTGATGTATTGGAGCTCCTCCTCGATATTTTGGAAGTAAGGAGGCATGAACATTAATACACCGCATTCGCGGCAGTTCTAAAACTTCTTTAGGCAATAACTGACCAAAGGCAGCCGTCACGATTAAATCTGGAGCCCATTCCTTTAAACGAGCTAAGGTTTCCGCTGAGTTTTTAATTTTTTCTGGCTGTTCTACCGGAATACCTAGTTCCACTGCCACTTCCTTCACAGGAGGTGGTGTTAACACTTTCTTTCTCCCTTTTGGACGATCGGGCTGAGTGACAACCCCAACAACCTGATATCCATTGCTTACTAACGCTCGTAAGGACGGAACGGCAAAATCAGGAGTCCCCATAAATACAATTTTCAAATTGAATTCTCCTTTCCGTTCTAGCCTCTCTTATTGTCATAATATCTCTCTACAAAATCAGTGAAGAGAACCCCATTAAGATGATCGATTTCATGTAGCAGAGCTCTGGCTAATAAGTCTTCTCCTTCGACCTCAAATTCCTTCCCTTCTCGGTTTAGGGCACGAACCTTACATTTTTTTGCTCTGCGAACATCCCCCATCAAACCTGGGAAGCTGAGACATCCCTCTGGACCGAACTGCTCGCCAGATTGAGAGATTACAACTGGATTGATCAATTCGATCAATCCACCATGCTCATCTCCACAATCAATGACAGCTACTCGTTTCGAAATGCCCACTTGAGGAGCTGCCAAGCCTACTCCTTCGGCATGATACATCGTATCGACCATATCATCTAATAGTTTTATAATGTTTTTATTGATGTTTTTTACTTCAACAGCTTTCTCCCGCAGAATCGGATCTGGGTGTTTTACGATTACTCTAATCGCCATAGTTGCTTCACTCCTACATTAACATTTGTGGATTCTTATCTATTTGAACCTGAAGTTTTTTCTTCTCCATATGTTCCCTTATTTGTTCTAAAAATTGCGTTAAAATCACTCCAAGATTTGGCTCATCTCTATATTTTATCATGCATTGATAACGATATCTATCTTTGATCCTTGGAATGGGTGAGGCTACGGGTCCTAAAATCATGGATGAACCTTGAATATGTGACTTTAACCAACGCACTGCTTCCTCGCAGACCTTCACTAAATAAACCAAATCTTCATGTGTAAATGTGATAAGAGTTAAATAGAAATAAGGAGGATAGCCACGCGTATGCCTAATCTGCATCTCCTGCTGATAAAAGGATAAGTAATCATGTTCAGAGGCAGCAATAATACTATAATGGTCAGGTGTATAGGATTGTATAACCACTTCTCCCGGAAGCTCATGCCTTCCTGCTCTTCCACTTACCTGAGTTAAAAGCTGAAATGTCTTCTCTGAAGCTCTAAAATCAGGGAGATGTAAGAGAGAGTCGGCAGCTATGACACCTACCAGCGTGACTCTTTCAAAATCTAACCCTTTGGCAATCATCTGTGTCCCGAGAAGACAATCCGCTTTTTGAGCTTTAAAGGCTTGCAGAAGTTTTTCATGAGCATTCTTTTGTTGAGTTGTATCCACGTCCATACGTATCACTCGAATCCCAGGGAAATGCTTATATAGCTCTTCTTCTACCTTTTGAGTCCCTGTTCCAAAAAAACGAATATGTTCACTGTGACACTCAGGGCATTGTTCTAAAATAGGTTCCGTATGTCCACAATAATGACAACGGTTATACTGGTGGATTTTATGATACGTCAAAGAAATATCACAATGTGGACATTGCAGGACATAACCGCAATCTCGACACATGACAAATGTAGAGTATCCCCTACGATTAAGAAATAAGACAATTTGCTCCTTCCGTTCTAAACGTTCTATTATTTTTTCGTACAAAGCCTTGCTAAACATCGTGCGATTTCCTGTTTGTAGCTCTTCTCTCATATCTACAATTTCAACCTTAGGAAGCAAACGATCCTGTACCCTCCCCTTTAATGTAAGAAGAGAGTAGACTCCTTTTTTCGCCCGAGCATAGCTTTCTAAAGCAGGCGTTGCACTACCTAAAACGACAGGGGCATGATGATATTGTCCTCTATAAATGGCAATGTCTCTCGCATGATACTTCGGATTTTCCTCTTGTTTATAGGAGGTTTCATGCTCCTCATCAATGATAATCAAGCCTACATTTTTGAAGGGAGCAAATAAGGCAGACCTCGCTCCGATCACGACCTTGACCTTTTCTTCTTGGATTTTTCTCCACTCATCATACCTCTCCCCTGAGGCAAGACGACTATGAATCACGCAACTTGATTGCCAAACCTGCCCTTGAAGCGCTCTACCATTTGAGGGGTCAGAGAGATTTCTGGAACTAGGACAATCGCTTCCTTTCCTTGCTCTAGGACATAAGAAATACTCTGAAGATAAACCTCTGTTTTTCCGCTTCCAGTTACACCATGTAACAAAAACGTTGTACTTTTTTCTGCTTCAACCGCTTCAATAATCTGAGTATACGCCTGCTCCTGCTCCATAGTAAGAGGTAAGGGTTCGGAGGCTTCAAATTCACGATGCTGATAAGGATCGCGATAGGTGTCCACTTGTTCAAGGGATAAGCAGCCGCGGTCTATAAGAGCTTGAATCGTTGACCTTGTTGTTTCACAGGCGGCTAACACATCCTGTACCGAATGGGCTTGATAGTTCTCAATAAAAAATTGAAGAATCTCTTTCTGTTTTTTCGCCTTTGGAGAAAGCTGTTCATCACGAAAGTGAATCAGTTCTTCTAATGAAAGGGAAGGGTTCAGCATCGCCACCCATTTCTTGGTTATTCTATCTGTAACAATATATTCGACTTCAGAAGAGTCCCCTTTTGTTTTAGCAACCTTCTCTGTTTTCGATTTTAGGACAGCGGGAAGCATGGCTTGTAACGCGGTGATCAAAAGACAGACGTACTCTTGACTCATCCACTTGGCTAAATCAATAAATTCCGGTGTTAGAGGAGGAATCTCATCAAGCACTCGTTCTATATTTTTCAGCTTTTGTCCTTCTGTCACTTCTTTTATGCCGAGTACGTATCCTTGCGTTTTTCTAGGTCCGAAGGGAACAATCACCCTAGAGCCTACCTGAATGTGCTGGTTTAAATGGCTAGGAATCAAGTAATCAAAAGGACGGTTAATGTTTCTAGCTGGTACCTCTACGATCACTTCCGCACATCGATGTTTTTCAAGCATCGTTTTTAGCCACCGTTTCTAGAATCTTAAGCGCCACTTCTTCCTTTCGTAGCATTGGGAGCGACACCTTCTTGCCCGAAGAATGATAGATGGTGACGATATTGGTATCTGTGCCGAATCCTGCTCCTTCTTGAGTTACATCATTAGCAACAATAAAATCGGCATTTTTTCTCTCTAGTTTTTGCATCGCGTACTCTTCGACTAAATTTGTTTCAGCAGCAAAGCCCACTAGAATCTGGTCTTTTTTGACCGAACCCAAATACTGCAAAATATCTGTTGTTTTCTCAAGCGTCAATGTCAGAAGCTCTTCTGACTTTTTCATTTTTTGAGTCGCCTTCTCAGCCGGTTTGTAATCGGCTACAGCCGCTGCTTTAATGACAACATCGATGTCATCAAATTGATTCACTACAGCCCGAAACATCTCTTCAGCCGATTGAACGGAGATTAACGTCACCCCGTGAGGTTGCTCTAAATCAACCGGACCTGAAACAAGAGTCACCTCAGCTCCTAATTGACGAGCTTGTCCCGCAAGAGCATAGCCCATTTTACCCGAAGAATAGTTAGAAATATAGCGTACTGGATCAATTTCTTCCCTTGTCGGTCCAGCTGTAATGAGAACTCGCTTGCCTTGCCACCATTCTCTTTCCATAGATAAAGCCTCTTGCTCAGCCCCAAAAAAAGTGAGGACATGCTGGATGATTTCCTCTGGTTCTGCCAAACGCCCTTGACCCACATACCCGCATGCCAATTGCCCTTCACCTGGCTGGACAAAATGAATCCCTCGGCGCCTAAGTCTATGGATATTTTCTTGTACGGCTGGATTCTGAAGCATATGTCCGTTCATCGCTGGAGCAATCCAAATCGCGCACGGGTTGCCAATAAGGTGGTAGATAACATATCATCCGCAATCCCATTTGCCAGCTTTCCAATGACATTGGCTGTTGCTGGAGCAACCAGAAACAAATCCGCATGATCCGCTAAATCGATATGAGAAACAACCTCGGGATGCTTCTCATCAAAGGTATCCACGTATACCGGTTGACGAGAAAGTGCTTGGAAGGTGAGTGGCTGAACAAATTGTGTAGCTGCTTTCGTTAAGATCACTTTTACCGTCGCACCTGCTTGTGTTAACTGGCTACAAATCGTACAAGCCTTGTAGGCGGCTATTCCTCCACTGACACCCAAAAGAATGGTCTTATTCTTAAGAATCATGGCTTATCCCCTCCTAAAAAAATAACAACCTAAAATAGAGGTTGTTACAATCGTCTCATATAGTTACTCTTTTTCTACGATTATTTTCTCAAAAGAAATATAATCTTCAACTATCTCTTCTAAAGCCACACCTACATATTTCTTAGAAACAGTTCTATGTAAGTATTGATTATTATGGTCACGCAGCTCTCGCGCTCTCTTTGAAGCAACCGCTACAAGGGTATATTTAGAACCTAAGCGATTTAATAGGGTATCAATGGATGGATATAACATGGTTATTTAACCTCCTTCAGTAATTTACGATATTGTTTGATTTTCCGTTCTTTTTTACAGTGCTCAGCGAGAACGATCGCTTGAATCCGATCACAAGCCAACTCTACTTCATCATTGACCACGACATAGTCATAATGCTCCATCATGTCAATCTCTTCTGTTGCCACTGTCATTCGATTTGTAATGGAGTCATCTGTTTCAGTTCCTCTGCCAACAATTCGGTTCTTTAGCTCTTCCATACTTGGAGGCTTAAAAAAATAAATACGCCATGAGGAAACTTCTCCTTCACTTGCATCGCTCCCTGAACTTCAATTTCAAGGATGACATCATTTCCTTGTTCAATCTGACTCTCCACATACTCTCTTGGAGTTCCATAATAATTATTAACATATTCAGCCCATTCTAACAATTGGTCCTGAGCAATCATCTGTTGAAATTTTTCTCTTGATTTGAAAAAATAATTGACTCCGTCTACTTCACCAGCTCTAGGAGCCCTTGTTGTTGCAGACACAGAATAGACGATATTGCTTTCTCTATTGCGGAGCGCAGAACAGACCGTCCCTTTTCCTACTCCTGATGGCCCAGATAAAACTAATAATAGCCCCTTTTCGTTTTCCATAGTGTCCTCCTACTTGGGTTTACTCATCAGATGAATCATCTTTTGAATTTAATCTTTGCGCGACCGTTTCTGGTTGAACGGCAGATAAAATGACATGGTCACTATCCGTAATGATAACAGCCCTGGTACGGCGTCCGTACGTCGCATCAATCAACATATTGCGGTCCCGTGCTTCCTGGATAATTCTTTTGATAGGTGCAGATTCAGGACTGACAATGGAGATGATTCGATTGGCTGACACAATGTTTCCAAACCCTATATTTATAAGTTTAATAGACATGAAGACCTCCTCTTCCATCCCTTATTCAATATTTTGGACCTGTTCTCTAATTTTCTCTAGGATACTCTTACATTCAACGACAAATTGACTGATTTGAATATCATTTGCTTTTGATCCAATCGTATTCACTTCTCTATTCATTTCCTGCACAATAAAATCAAGCTTCCGCCCCACCGGCTCATTCAAGTCTAACGTATCTAGAACCTGTACACAATGGCTCTCTAGGCGGGTTAACTCTTCAGACACATCTGCTTTCTCTGCAAATAGCGCTACCTCGTTCAACAGGGTTTGTTCCGCTACTTCCACTCTTCCCTGTAGAAATTCCTTCATACGTTCTTCGAGCGCTCAGCATAGTGAACCTTTACTTTACCGGCTACTTGTTCAAGCTCTTTGATCACTCGTTGAATTCCTCTGATTCGTGTTTTGATATCCTGACACAAGGCGGCTCCTTCACTCATTCTCATCTGAACCAATTGCTCCGTTGCTTCTTCAACACACTGAATCAAGGTATCCCGATATCGCCCTACATCTTCTTCTATTTCCTCCATAGAAAATAGACCCTCAATCCTTAGTAGATCAGATAATTGAAGATTCCCTTGGAGGTGAAATTGTTCCTTTACATGCTCCAACGAGGTCATATACTCTTGTGCTAGACTCCAATCGATGGTCACTTTCTTGTTCGTCGCCTCTGAAGAATGGAGCGTCACATATACATCTAGCTTTCCTCTATGTATTTTTTCCTGGATCTTCTTTTTGAATTGATCCTCTATCATCAACAATGAACGAGGAAGCCTAATCGCTATATCACAATAACGATGGTTCACGGACTTCATCTCTACAGTAAACGTATGCTTTTCTATCCGTTTTTCACTTCTCCCGTATCCAGTCATGCTTTTCATTCTGATCACATCCACTCATTTATTCTAATCAATTTTAGGGGCGGATACAAGAGGGCGCCATGTGAATAGAAGTTTTTCATACAATTGTAACACAAAAACGACTCTTGATACATGTCCAAGAGTCGGTAAACGATTTTAGAAAAAGTCAAGCAAGAATGTTGTTCTTCTTGGAATGATAGACTCAAGGGTTTGAATTCCTGTTTCGCTTCCTCTAAGCCGTCCAAATTCCGCTAATTTATGGGGCGATTGATACCCTAACAGCATGGTCGAAAGAGTTTGAATATCACAGGAAACCACCTGCTCCTGCCACCCCTCCTGCTGATACTTCTCCTTCTCTAGCTGTATTACCTGGTGCGTTCCATCCTGCTGTGGTTGGATAAGAAAAATACCATTATTCCACAGGGCATATTCGTCCTTAACCTCTAACACGATGGGCTGGCTTAACGACTGAAAAGGATACTGAGCAATGAACGGTAGTACATCCACAATACGCACCATAAAGTAAGGGACGATTTCCTGTTGTATACTCGGAGAAGACATTAGAAATGGAAGGGGATCATTCATTGAAACCTCCATTTTCACCTTTTCAATCATCGAATCATGATTTTTAATAAAATTCCACAACCCTATGTAGGCATCATGATCTAGATAGACTATTTCTTCTACTTCCATCTCTTTATTTTTGACAGAATAGAACAAGTATCCTCTCGCTTCACCTTGCTCATTATAGTAAACGGATACATCTCCCTTGTTCTGACTAAACACGGTATCTGTCCACCATTCCTCATTGCGAATCAGCATTCCATTAAATTGTCTGGCAAACTCCTCATAAATCGGTTGCAATAACGAAATCTCCTTGGCAACTCGTTTCATTACTCCCGTACTGTTTCCTAACTGAGGAAGCTGATGCACGGTGATCGTATATTTCTTATACTCTCCGTGCATTTCCCAGCCATATTTGCGGTAAAAAGGAAAAGAAAAGGGAGCTAAGAACGATACACATTGTTTATTCTCCCGCATTAGCTGTAGACTATGGGAAATCAGCTTGCCGACCATTCCTTGTCTGCGATGCTCAGGCCATGAGGCGACACCTGCAATTCCTCCCATGTCATATACTTTCCCATGAATCCATGTTTGGAAAGGAAGAATAGAGAGCTTAGCAGCGATCTGATCATCGATAAAATAGCCCCATGATCTCTCCGGCTTTATTTTCTTCTTCCGCTCCTCTATTTCTTCTTCACTTAGTTCAAACTGAAAAGCAAATTGCGATAAAGCTAAGCTCGCATCCACATCATTATTGGTTAACTGTCTAATTGCGTCCATCTGATCCAACCCTCCTGATCCCATATCACTTAAATATCACTTAAAAAAATGGCTTTGCTATCATCATATCAAAATCGCTTGGAAAAAAATAGATTATTTTTTCTTGTGAAGGAAATGGGTAAAGCCTAAAGCTACAGATGGTAAAGCAGCAAAGAATAAGACAAAGAGCCATTCATTAGCACTTAAAGCCACTGTCTTGAAAATCGGTTGTAGGGCTTCAATATACATAACTCCCAATAACATCAGAGTAGAGGTGACGACTGCTATCAGTAGCCAAACGTTCTCAAAGGGATTTCTGCTAAAGATCGACTTCTCGCTTCGGCAATCAAATACATGGATTAATTGAGCCATAACTAGAGTAGTAAAAGCCACTGTCTGTGCTTTCACCAGATTCTCTGGATCATTCTGAAGGGTTAACCAGAATGCAGCTAGCGTAGTTAAACCAATCAGCAGACCTCTTGATAGAATTTTCCACGCCAAGCCTCTGGCAAAAATGCTTTCCTTTCGATCGCGCGGTGGTTGATTCATCACATTCCCTTCCGATTTATCGACCCTAATGCCATGGCAGGGAGTCCGTCTGTAACTAGGTTCACCCACAGAATTTGAATGGGAACGAGCGGCAGGGGCATTCCCATAAGCATGGCAAAGAACATGACCAAGATCTCTCCGACATTGGAAGCGAGCATATAACGAATAAACTTTCTAATATTTTCATAGATGTTCCGTCCCTCTTCAATCGCTGCTTTGATCGTTGTAAAATTATCATCACTTAAAATGAGGGAGGAGGCTTCCTTGGCAACATCTGTCCCTGTTATCCCCATAGCGATCCCTATATCCGCTGCTTTAATCGCCGGCGCATCATTAACTCCATCCCCTGTCATAGCCACAACATGACCTTTCATTTGCAGTGCCTTGACAATACGCAGCTTATGTTCAGGAGTAACACGCGCATAGACAGATACCTTATCGACAATATTCATAAATTCCTTATCATCCATCTGCTGTAGCTGACTGCCATTTAGAGATAATCCCTCTTTGCCCAGTATCCCTAAGTCCGCTGCAATCGCTTCGGCAGTCTTTTGATGATCCCCTGTGATCATCACTGTTTTTATCCCTGCTCTCTTACATTCGGCAATGGCTTGCTTAACTTCTGCACGTGGTGGATCGATCATACCAAATAAACCAACGAAGATGAGCTCTTTCTGCCTGAGCCTCATTGCTAATGCCTTCATTGCCTTTTACATCACGATAGGCAATGGCTAAATTACGAAGCGCCCTTCCTGCTAATTGTTCATTCGCTTCCAAGATTTTTCGTTTCGTATCCCCTGTCATGAGAGTGATCTTTCCATTCCACAATACATGGGTACAACGTTCTAAAAGTATATCAGGCGCTCCCTTGGTGATGACTCTTTTTTCACCATACGTGTTCCTAACCAAGACAGACATCATTTTTCTAGCTGAATCAAAAGGATACTCTTCCAAGCGCTGATACTTATGATCTGTTTTTTCTCTCCAAACTCCCGCTTTCGCTCCCAGTACGATGAGCGCTCCTTCGGTAGGATCTCCCGTAATATCCCAATAGGTCGACTTTCTTTGTAACAATCCTCCCTCCTCTAGTGTTTCTTCGTTGAGGTAAGCATTGTTACACAAAACTCCGTATTCCAGCATTTGTTTAACATATGGTTTTGCTTGAAATGAGAGGAGGTTATTATTCACCAAAAACTCACCCTTTGGATCATACCCTGTTCCTGTCACTTCTACATATTCATCATTCGTCCATAAATGGGTCACACACATTTTATTCTGGGTCAGCGTCCCTGTCTTATCAGAACAAATCACTGACGCACAGCCCAGTGTTTCAACCGAAGGAAGCTTCCTTACAATCGCTTTGCGCTTAATCATGCGTTGTACACCAAGAGCTAAGGCAATGGTGACAATAGCTGGCAGACCCTCTGGTATAGCTGCTACCGCTAAACTCACCCCTGCCAAGAACATTTTGTACGCATCATGTCCATGCCATATTCCCGTTAGTACTACAATAGCTGTCAGCACTAAAGCCACCGTGATTAAGACTTTTCCTAGCTGTTCCAAGCGATGCTGTAAGGGGGTTTGGATCGATTCAGTTGTTTGAATCAACTGAGCGATCTGTCCCATTTGAGTGCTCATTCCTGTTGCCACAACGATTCCTTGTCCAGAACCTCGCGTAACTAAGGTACCCATAAAAGCCATGTTACATTGATCACCCAAGCTTACTTCCGATTCATTGGTGATTTGTAGCACCTCTTTATGTACAGGGACTGATTCGCCTGTTAAAGCGGATTCCTCAATATAGATCCCCTTGGCTTCAAATAAACGCATATCTGCTGGAATCCGATCACCCGCTTCAAAATAAATAATGTCCCCAGGGACTAATTCTGAGGCAGGAATCTCTTGTAATAAACCTTCTCTAATTACATGGGCGGTAGGCGCTGTTAACTCCTTCAAGGCATGTAAGGACTTCTCTGCACGGTATTCCTGAATAAAGCCAAGAATGGCATTTAACACAACGATGGCAATAATCGTAATAGCATCGGTATATTCGCCTAATAATCCTGAGATAAAAGTCGCAATTAATAGAACGAGAACCATAAAATCCTTAAATTGATTCAGTAGCAAGGCAAAAGCAGAGATCGTTGACTGGTCCTGCAATTGATTCGGACCCACCTTATCCAAACGCTTCTGTGCCTCTTTCCAGCTTAGTCCCTCCCCCATCTTGGTTTGCAGCGTTTCTTCAACCGTTTTCTCATCTTGATTATACCAATTCACTCCTTACTCACCCCACTGCTTGTTTTGTTTGTCCTACCCTAACTTATTCAGCAGGTGGACAAAACATGATTGAAACTTTCTAACCGACTAGACTTGTTTTGGCTCATCAGTTGTGGAGTGCTGAAACAAGTGATAGGATAGTTATATTGTAAAGAAACATGAGGTGAGAGAAATGGCCTTTGATGGAATGATGACCTATGCCATTACAGCAGAATTAGCTAGTGAATTAGCAGGCGGAAAAATAACAAAAATCTATCAACCCTATGAACGAGAACTTATTTTCCATATTCGTTCTAATGGAAAAAATCATAAACTATTATTATCTGTTAACCCTACCTATCCCCGAATTCATCTCACGCAGATGTCCTATGAAAACCCAGCGGAAGCACCCATGTTCTGTATGCTTCTTAGAAAACATCTAGAAGGCGGGATTATAGAAAAGATTGAGCAGCAGCAAATGGACCGAATGATCTATTTTGATGTTCGTTCTCGTAATGAGCTAGGAGATATGACCTTCAGACGCTTAATGATTGAAATCATGGGCAGACACAGTAATATCATTCTCTTAGATCCAGAGAAGCAATCGATTCTAGATAGTATTCATCATGTTTCTCATGATATCAATCAGCATCGTGTTGTTCTTCCCGGACGACAATATGTCCTTCCGCCTGAGCAACATAAGCTTCACCCTTTCGAAGCAACGGCAGACACAATTTTAAAACAGTTGGATTTCAATCAAGGAAAGCTAGATCAACAAATTGTTCAGAGCTTTAGCGGAATCAGCCCGCTCCTAGCCAAAGAAATCATCTATAAAGCAGGAATTGGAGAAAAGGAAAGAATCGCGCAGAGCTTTCTCAGTATCGTCACTCAGATCAAAGAGCGACAGCTTGAGCCTTGTATCATAGAAGCGAAGGATAAATCCTACTTCTACCTCTTACCACTAGAGCATCTACAAGGCAAGCATCAGACATTTCTAACGCTTAGTTCCATGCTAGAAGCCTTCTTTCATGGAAAAGCCGAAAGAGATCGTGTGAAGCAAAAATCGCAGGATTTTATTCGTTTCTTAACAAGTGAACGAGATAAAAACAAGAAAAAAGTAACGAAGCTGGAAAAAAGCCTAAAGGATACAGAAAAAGCAGATCAATTGAGGCTATACGGGGAATTGCTCACTGCCTACCTCCATGAAGTAAAGCGAGGAGATAAGCAGATTGAGGTGATCAATTATTATGATGAAAACGGCGGAACCCTTCTTATCGAATTAGATCCTTCGCTTTCACCCAATGAAAATGCCCAGAGCTATTATAAGAAATATAGCAAAGCAAAGAAATCCGTCGAGTTCATTCAGGAACAATTAAAGCTGGCACATGCAGAAATTTCTTATTTTGAATCTCTTATTCAGCAATTGGAGCAAGCTTCTCCTAAAGACGTTGAGGAAATGAGAGAAGAGCTTATTGAAGGCGGTTATCTTCGAGATCGTTCGAAGCAAAAAAAGAAGAAAAAGAAAGAGGAGAAGCCTTCACTTGAATCCTACGTGTCCTCAGATGGAACTGAAATTATTGTGGGGAAAAACAACAAACAAAATGAGTATCTAACGAATCGTCTTGCTCGTTCCACAGATACATGGCTACACACCAAGGATATTCCAGGGTCTCATGTTGTGATTCGAGGTGAACAGTTTTCAGAACAGACACTCCTTGAAGCAGCAGAGCTTGCCGCTTACTATAGTAAGGCAAGAACCTCCAGTCAGGTCCCCGTAGACTACACCTTAATCAAGCATGTAAAAAAACCGAGTGGAGCCAAGCCGGGATATGTCATTTATGATCAGCAAAAAACCGTCTTTGTTACTCCTACGGAAGAAGGAATCGCCAAACTAAAGAAGGACGATCAAGGAAAGAAATAACATTCATTCATTTGACAATTCAAGAAAAACTATGGATAAGAAAACTCCATGGTTGAGCCAGATGAAGGGATGGATGAAGGATGCATACGATGTGGAAAGGGTCGATTAGCTTTGGTCTAGTGCACATCCCCATTAAGTTATTTGCCGCAACGGAAGAAAAAGATATTAAGATGAGATATCTGCACAAGGAGTGTCACACCCCGATCAAATATGAAAAGGTCTGCCCTGCCTGCGAGAAAGAAATCGAAACAAACGATATCGTCAAAGGATATGAATATGAGCCAGGGCGCTTTGTCATTATCGAGAAGGAAGAGCTTGAGGAGATCTCTCAGGAGAAGAATAAGAGCATTGAAATTATTGACTTTGTCAAGCTAGATGAAATCGATCCTGTCTATTTTAATCGCTCTTATTTTATTGGTCCCAGCGAGCATGGGGAAAAAGCCTATATGCTCTTAAAGCAAGCGATGGATGATTCAGGTAAGATTGGGGTTGCAAAAATTACCCTGCGAGCCAAAGAGCATCTTGCTGTTGTCAGAGTGTATAATAAGGGACTCGTCATGGAAACCATCTACTACCCAGATGAAGTGCGGAAGATTGATCATGTTCCCGGTCTTCCCACAGAGATGAACGTAAATGAAAAAGAGTTGAAGATGGCGATTCAACTCATCGAACAACTAACGACCTCCTTTGACCCTTCTAAATATACCGATCAGTATCGAGCATCTTTAATGGAGTTAATTCAAGGGAAAATCACTGGAAATGAGGTTACGATTGCCAAGGAGGTTCCACAAACGGATATTCTTCAGCTTATGGAGGCGCTTCAGGCAAGTATTGAGCAGACCAAGCCTGTGAAGGCAAGAGCAGTGCGCAAGAAGAAGGTGACTAGTTAGATGGCATGAACCAAAGAGTCCATGCCATTTTTTGGATTAATGCCCTCAATGTTTGTCCCTTTCACATTCTGTTTTTCTTCATACAATACAAATGAAGGTATTGTAGAACCTATCAAATATTGAAGGGAGCAAAGATATGGGAAGACGAGGATGTAGATGTGAAGACTTATTGCCATTGGAGTTTGATAGAGATCGTCCTCTAGACATTTATATACAAGGAGGATCAGGTGGAGGAACCTTTATAAGCAATGCTAGATTCGTTAGAATTGCGGATGGTAATGTTTTAATCGTAAGAACCCCTTTTGTTCCCCAAAATGAAACTCATGCCATCTGTTGTGATAAGATTGGACAAATAACACAACGAACAGTTGCTGATGAATTTCCTTAGAGTTCCATATTTATTCTCTCAGAAACCGACATTTGTTATGTCGGTTTCTGAGCTTTCTAACACCTATATTTATTCTTGCTGACTAAGATAAACTGCATAGTCCATAGGAAGTTTATAGATATCTTTTTTTGACTTTTAATCCCTTCACCTTTCGATATATTTTCTTTTGTGGCTTTCCATTTACTTCAATGATAGTAAGCTGACCCTCTGAGTTTAAACCATAGTCCACACTTAATTCCCCTAGATGTCCTAGCTGACAATCCAATATGGATGCTGTCTTCACACTGATTTCATGTACTAGGTTTAGAATCTCTGCTTTTTCTATTTTTAGACCATGCAGGAACTGGAAAAGATCATCGATTTGAACGACTCTCTGAAAAAAAGAGGTGTTCATATATTCTTTGTGTGCTATCCTTCCCACCACATTTGTCACTTTCCATTCACCATCAATATTTTTTTGTACTAGAGCTCGAATATCAAAATATTGCCCATCTACTCTGTGAATAGCAATCTCTTGTTGGATCAACATTTTATCTTTAGGTATCAACTCTTCTACCTTTCTTTTTAGTTCAACATCACTAGATAAAATATGCTTAGGCTGCTTTACATCACCATACAGATTGATCTTGCCTTCTTTGGTTAACTGAATTTTGTACACTCTTCTCCCTTGTTGTCCATAACAAGGTTTGATATATAACGTACCATTCTCTTTTAGCAAGGAGCATATATCAACATCCCTATATAAATAAGTATGTGGTAAAAAAGAATCGATGTTGGAATTCATCAATAAGGTATACACATTCCACTTATTTAGTTGGGTAATCTGATTAAAGCATCTTTTTTCACCTATTTCTCTTTCTAATTGTGCTAAAATACTGTTGTTCTTTTTATACACACGATTATATACAGCGTTCGGAAACGGAAAAGTTGATTCAACAATTTTTTGATGCTTGTAAGTCAATCCTTTAATTGTTTTGTTTTCCCAGTTGACCGATTGTTCATCAAAGGTAAAAAGTGTCCCCGAATGTTGAAAATGAGGAAAATATGTTTTTAAAATACTGGCTCTTTGTTTTAGACACGATGCGAAAAGCCCAATGTAAGGAGGATCACTCATCATTATTATCATCCTTAAAAATACATATTTTATCTCACTTTATGCGGGGGTGAACCATTAAGCTCCTGATAAAACCTTAAAAACCACTAACACCTATTAGGGGAGTAAGTAGTTAAAAATTTAACTCTTAGTGCGATAACTAGTTAGATGGTCTATTTTTTGCTTTGAGTTTAACGTCTTGTATCTTCCAACCTTCTCTGGAATCCCATCCTTCTCCTTTGGAAACTACAAATTGATAATCATGTTTCAATTCATCGATGGTATTATACGTGAGGAGTATTTTTTCTCTTTCAATTGTGAATTCCCTAAGCTCTTGGAATGTATTTGGTTTCCAATCCATATGATGACGATTAAATCCAAATCCCCATCCACAAGGAGAACATGGTCCTTCCGATTCGGTCATATAGATACTTACATTGGTTGACATGGCTTCTCTTGCTTCCTCAAATCCTTCCGCTGCCTTGTAGGCTTCAACAGTACCCATTGCCTCCATAAACTCTTGATAATCTACTGTTTTTAAGGAATCAACGAGTTCTTCTAGTTGAGCGACGCTTTCTACTAAACGATTGTTTTCATTTTCTACCTTTTCTGCATTATCGGCACTATCCTCCAGCTTTTTCTCTAAACTAACGATTTCATTGGATAATTTTTCTTTTTCCGATTCGAGTTCTTCTACCATATTTGAATATCTGATGTTATCTACAACCCCTAGAGTTATGATCACTAACAAGATTACAATAGCATAATTCTTACCATTTCTTTTCATAGCAACCTCCATAATCAGAAAAACAATAAGTCTACTAATTCTGCTTCAATCACTCAATAAGCCAAGGTTTTGGTTTCATTACTTTTACACCGAATGCTGATGTAGTCGGTATGTTTTTGGAGCTAAATCTCACAATTGTATGATTGTCAGCTTCTATATAAAATCCATTAATATGTATTTCTACTGGAATCCCTCTTTTCGCCAGCTTGTAATAAAACCAGCCATATCAGTCGATCCATATTGATGTGTAATAGTCCAGCCATTGTTAGACATTTGTTCACGATAAAACATGTATATCTTTTTCCAGTGGTTATCTTTAATGATATATCCATCTTGATTTTTTGTTTTTATTAGATCTGAAAATATAGGTAATTCCATAGAAAAAGTTTCGACAACAGACGGCTTCATATGGAAAGGTTTATTTGTTTCTTGCAAATACAAATAGATCAAGGTAGACAAAAATAAAAATACTCCTACTGCCAATACAATAAATTGGAAGCTCTCTCTTTTTTCCGTCATAACACTAATTCATCCAATAGCTCCTTTACTCACAAAATCCACTCCTTGCGCAAATTAAATTATACCATAAAAGTAACTAACATCCAGTATGATCTTCATATAAGAAAAAGCCTTCGTCTGTAAACAATCCTCTTCACAAACGAAAGGCTT
Organism: Caldalkalibacillus mannanilyticus JCM 10596; assembly: GCF_000615945.1. GTDB lineage: Bacteria > Bacillota > Bacilli > Caldalkalibacillales > JCM-10596 > Bacillus_AT > Bacillus_AT mannanilyticus. Next base: position 28,233 of record NZ_BAMO01000009.1, on the reverse strand, counting down.
TTCTCTTATTTACTCATTTTGCTTAGATGTTTGTATTGTTCAATAAACAATGTTAGCTCGCGATATCTAACGCTTGCGGCTGATTCTGTCCTTTGATCAGATCTAGATGCGCTCTGAGTACTTCAACCGCATGTTGAGACATATTTCCTTTACTATATTCACGCTCTATATCTGATTCAAGCTTGTCTATTGCCTTTTGCAGATTTTTTTCATGCGCTTTTAATGAACGAGAATCCTTCTTTTCTTCCACTTTTTGTGCACATTTTTTCACATGAGCTATACGATTCTTGATGACTGTATAGGTACTCTTTTTGTAGATCTCTTTATCTTCATATAAGGAATCTACTCTTTCTAGCATGCTATCTATAATATCGCCACTGTTCTCTTCAAAAGGAGCATATCCTGCCTGAACTGCATTCTCTTCAGTGTTGAAGAACACTCGATATTCTGGAAGAATGCTCTGCCATTGGTTTGGTTCCACATATCGCTTAGTTCTATAATCACCTACTGGTCTGACTAACTCGCTTCCTCTTTCACGAGCACGAAACTCGAAGGGGAACTCCCAGTTCGGAACATTCCAGATGCCCAAGTTATTTAATCTTGCGTTTCTTAATGCTGCTGAATATACTTCAACCGCTTCATCTTCAAATGGCCAGATAAAATATGTAACGGCATGTCCTGATCTAACCATCTCTAAATTTGTGTTCACACCATCTAGAGTGATGACCTCTGCTAATAAACGACCGTAGGAATCAAGTGGTTCTTCCCCAATGCGTAGAATCACTTCATCTCCAGCAGCAAGCATTGTGCCAAGATGAGCCCCAGCTAATTTTCCTAAATCCATTTGAATCTGATCTAACTCATTTCTTACTGTATGATAGGTTTCTAGTGTATCTATGTTTAGGAAACGAACATTGTTAGCACCAAATACTGGGCTCGCTAGACGGATTGTGTCCCCATCGACGACTCTTTCCACCGTCGCTCGGATTTCTTTTCCTTTGCTGATTGGTTTTTCTTTTTGGACTTCAGCTAGTCTTATATCTTGATTGGAACGAGGTAATAATTGATACGTCGTATTAAATTGACTTGAAATCGCCGTGATCTGATACCATTTATTCGCTTCAATTTGACTTAAATTAATTCCCGTGCTCTCCCACGCTCTGATGATCAGTACATTCAAATTCTCATCAATCACCGTAATGTTTGCTCCACCACCGCTATATGAAGGAACACTGTAAACATATCCCTCTAATTGAACTAATTGTCCTTCATAGGACTCTGCTACCTGCGGATTCTGATAATCTGCGATAGAAACTTCTTTCGCAGCAACCATTAAACCGCTTTCAATTTTCTCTACTTCCTCCACCAAAATCTGAGTCACCCTATTAAACTCGCCGACTCTTCCCTTCACCTTTACTTTATCTCCTGCGTTCAAGACAGGAAAGTTGCCTGCATTATGATTGAAGAGTTGAATTCCAGCTTCTCCATCTTGTAAGTATACGGAAAGTCTACCTGGCTGCAATAAGCCGTTATCTACGTTCACAATCCCTTCAGTAACGACAACTTGTCCTACTTTACCTCTTGCTTCAAGTATTGAGATTACTGGGTTTGTTGGATCTGGGTTTTCACTTTCCTCAACAAACTCAAAGGCTGTTGGAGATCGAAGCCCTGGATGAGAGAAATAATTCTCAAGGTTTCCTGTGATACGGATTTTTTTTCCTAAGTTCTCTGGATTGTCCACAAGGTTTAGTGCAGTACGAATCGTTCCACTAGGCAATTGAACAGGCAGAAGATTAGACAGTCCGCGCTCATTAGGATGATCTGCTAATTGGATATTGGTTGCCACAAAAGGAGCTTGAAATGTACTACTTGTGTTTGAAGCCCTCGTTCCAACAATATATCCTTCAACAGTCGCTCTCCCTGAGTTATTTTCGATCGCTTCACGAACGCTAATGACACCTGCTGCGTTAGCTGCTTCAACAGCCTCTCTTTCTCCTGCTGCTTTCTCTTCGAGGGCTAATACACCACTCATAGGAAATAATAGATTAATGAGTACAGCACATACAATGATGTAAATAAGTGACTTGTTACTTCTTCCGTTTTTCATATTCATCCTCCTTCACAATTTATGGTACAGCTTCATTATACTATGTGTTTATTAAGAAGTTGTAATATTTTTGTTAACAATTAGACTAAGCACCTTAGATATGTATCTATAAGATGATTTTTTGCTGTTGTTTCAGACCATAGACGATAAGAAAGGAGATACCAATATGGACTTTCAACCCATCAGCCCATTTGAACCTGTTTCTGCAAACTCTATACCTGAAGGAAAACAATGGATAGCACAAATTAAGTGGGATGGTGTGCGGATTCTAACCTACTATGATGGCAAGAAAACCCGCTTATTTAACCGAAAAAAAAATGAACGCACACATCATTACCCTGAGTTACTGCACATCTCATCCTATTGTACAGCGAAATCGGTCATTCTAGATGGAGAGCTCATTGCACTTGGAAGTGATGGAAAGCCCTCTTTTCACGAAGTAATGCGCCGAGATGCTCTGCGGCGCATGGATCGAATTGAACAGGTCCAAAACATTGTTCCCATTACCTATATGATTTTTGATGTCATCTTCTATAATGGTTCCTGGGTTAATCAAGAGCCTTTAGCCAAAAGACTACAGTTATTGTCAGAAATGATTCAACCAAGCAAGCAAATTCAGCTGGTTTCCTCCTATGAAGATAGTCAGGGGGTTTACACAGCGATTAAGGAACAGGAAATGGAAGGAATCATTGTTAAAGATCAAAATAGTCCCTACCTCATGAATGGCAAAAATGATCGGTGGCAAAAAGTAAAAAATTACAAAGATTTATTTGCCGTAGTCGGTGGTGTTACTCTTCGCGGAGGCTTAGTAAACTCTCTTTTACTTGGATTATACAATGAACAAGGTCAGTTCTATTATATTGGACATGCAGGAACGGGCAAATTGACACAAAATGATTGGAGGAACCTGACCGAGAAGATCCAAGGAGGAATGATCATTGCAGAGCGCCCTTTTATCAACTTGCCTGAGAGAAATAAAGAGGCTATTTGGGTGGTACCTAAGCTATCGATCAAAGTTAAATTTATGGAATGGACCCGTTCTAAAACGTTAAGGCAACCAAGTATTCAAGCTTTTATGGATCTAAGTCCAACAGATTGTACGTTCGACCAAATTGAATAGATCGCGAACATAACAAAAAGGCACAGCCATAAAAATAGTATGGTTGTACCTTTCTTCTGTGCCTTTGTTATTACATTTAATAAAGAGCTTATTGCTGCTGATTTTGCATTTGTTGAGCTTGTTGCAACTGCTGGGACGCCTGCTGAAGCTCTTGTTGAATTTGTTGAAATTGTTGCTGTTGCGCAGGTTGAGCACTATTTTGAGCTTGTTGAATCTGTTGAGTAGCTTGTTGAAGTTGTTGCTGTGCTTGTTGAATGGCTTGTGGATTCGCTTGTTGTGTTGCTTGCTGAAGAGACTGTTGTACCTGCTGAATCGCTTGCTGCGCCTGTTGTATCGCTTGTTGAGCCTGTTGATTTTGTTGCATCGTTATCTACCTCCTGATGATCTATTTGATTAAAGAAATTACTCTACTAGTATGTCTACTTTCAGTAAAATAATGTAAACAAATGAAATGTTTTTATTTTTCTCCCTCTACAGCAAGATTCCTAATGAGGTGTTTGAGCACTTGATAATACTGCCTTGATCGCTTCTTCAATTTCTTTATATCCTGTACAACGGCAAATGTTTGATTCCAGCCAATCCTTGATCACTACATCGTCAGCATGAGGATATTTCTGAATGAGTGAGTTGCAATTCATTATAAAACCGGGGGTACAATACCCACATTGAAAGGCGAATTTTTCTATAAACTGCATCTGAATCGGAGCGTTTTTAAGACCTTCCACTGTTGTAATTTTTTTATCCATGGCTTCGATTGCTAGCATCAAGCATGACTTCATCGAATCTCCATCGACATCAATCGTACACGCACCGCAATCACCGTTCAAGCACCCTGGTTTTGCCCCAGTTAAGCCTAATTCTTCACGGAGGACAAAGAGTAAAGTATCGGCATTCCTAGCATAGACGGTTCGCTTTTCACCATTAATATCAAGAGTAAATTCTGTTTTATACATGCTTCGCTCCTTCCAAGGCATCCAGTATATCTTCTAGTGTGTTTTTCAAGACAAACAGACGATACTCTGCTGAACCATGAACATCATCTAGTATAGGATGGGATATCTGGTCCATCGCTTCTTTAATTCTGCTCTCCTTCGATACCTGTTGATTATTCAAGCATTCTTCTATTTGGGGATCACGAAAAGGAAATTCACATAGCCCACTTATGGCGACTTTGATTTTTCCCTTTTTCAAGAGGGCAGCAACGGTGATAAGAGGATAACCAACATCCCACTGTCTTCTTTTTTTCACACTAAGAGAAGGCAAATCTATCTCTTTGTTCTCTGTGATGGTTTGAACAAGAAACTCTCCTTTTTCTAACTTTAAGGTCTGGTTGAAGACCTCCGTTATGGGAAGCTCTTTGATCCCTGTTTGACTGGCAATGACCACCTGACTATTGGTTAGCAACAGAGGCAATATAGTTTCTCGATAAATAATGTTGGCACATAGATTTCCACCTAGTGTAATTTTATTTCGTGCTGTATGATCAGCAATTTCGACAATCACTTTATCTAAAAATGGAAATAATTTTTGTTCCCTGATTTTATTTAGTGATTGTACCGCCCCTAATGTTACCCTCGTAGCATCTTTTTTTAGTACAAGGCATTCAGGTATTGATTTGATATCAATCACTGCCTTCGTTTCTAGCTGATTCACTCTGCCAAGAGTAATAAGCTCTGTTCCTCCTGAGAAATACATCGGCTTCTTTCCTTGCTCATCTAATTCATGGTATAACCGAATGGCTTCTTTTATGGAGGTGGGTTTGAAATATTCAAAGTCAAAAGAGATCATCTAGCATCCACCGCCTTTTTTTCCTGCCAGATGAGCTCCGGGGTAATAGGGAGCTTATTTAGGTCTACTCCTGCCGCAGTCGAGAGAGAGTTAGCAAGGGCGGCTGGCATTCCAATTAATCCGATTTCCCCTAATCCACGCGCCCCATATGGACCATCAAGATAGGGAGTTTCAAGAAAGTGCACCCTATATTCAGGATGTTCTCCATACCGAAAAGGAACATATGTACGCAGACGAGGGTTTAGTACTTTCCCTTCATGGTTAAATTCAAAAGTTTCACTGGAACCAAAATTCAACCCCATGCTCATTGCTCCCATTACTTGCCCCTGAGCCGCTTTTTGATTCAATACCTTTCCAGCATCAATTACAGAATAGGCTTTCAGTATTTTATATGTATAATCTCTGATATCAAATTCCACCTCGACTCCCTGTGCCCCCACCGTATACTCCGGTCCGGGTTTTCCCACACCTGTTTCATGGTCGATATGGGTCAAATGCCGCAATATATAGTGCCCTCTTCCAATCACCTGCCCACCGATGGAATATCCAGAAGGATATTTATAGCCATGACAAACCTCTTTCACATCGATAAACGTATCGGGTTCATCACGTACATATACCTTTTCATTTCCTACCTCCAAATCATCAGGCGAACACATGAGGACACGTGAAGCAATATTTTTTAACTGCTCAATGGCATCGTCCGCCGCTTTTAACAAGGCTCGTCCCGCCATTAACGTCCCTCGACTTGCTACTGTTTTCCAATGTTTTGGAGTGGTTTGAGTATCTACTTCCATCTTGACATAAATCTTATTAACATCCATTTTTAGCTTCTCTGCAAGCAACTGAGCTAGAATGGTTTTCGTACCTGTTCCTATTTCAACAAGCCCTGAATGGATGTTGACACTGCCATCGATATTAAAGGTAAGTACAACGCCAGAGCTTGCCTCTGAATCTATCGTGGAAGTCTTCCATATACAACTAACTCCCTTAACCCTGAGCTTTCGTGCAGATTCTTGAATTACGATTCCTTCCTCCCAATTCATTAATTGCTTTAATCGATCGATGCAATTGGGTAGGTTGCCTACCGTACTCTCATTTAAGCGAATTTGTGTCGCTGTGGTATGACCAGGAAGAAACGAATTGATTTTACGAAATTCTACTGGATCGATCTTTAGTTTCTTTGCCAGCATATCCATCGCTCGTTCAAAAACGAATAAAAGCTCTGAATGGCTAAAGCCTCTATATGCTGTTGCATAGGGATGATTGGTATATACGCAGAGGGAGTCACACCATATATTTTCGATATGATAAGGTCCTGTACAAGTGACTGCCGCAGCGCGACTGATAGTAGCTCCCTTATCTGAGTACGCTCCTGAGTCAAACATATACAAAATTTCTGCGGCAGCTAGTTTTCCTTCCTTGGTCGCTCCCAACTTTATCTTCGCATCAAGCCCAATATGAACGGGCGAAGTGATCATATCTTCTTCACGAGTGTTGAAGAACTTGACGGGTCTGCCACCCACAGCAAGTGTTGCCATATAGGCGATCAGCTCCAATTGTACAGCTACTTTTCCCCCGTAACCTCCCCCCACTAGTGGAGTGTGGACAATGATTTTTCCTTCCTCAAGATTGAAATATCGGCTCATTAATTCTGTAATGATATAAGGAGATTGTGTAGCAGATGAAAAAACAACAAAACCATCAGGACGGATCTGCGCCGTCACACATCTTGTTTCCATAGCAATATGGTCAGAAGGCGAGAATGAAAAGCTTGTTTCGATCGTTACGTCACTTTCTTTCCAGCCTTGCTCCATATTCCCCTTTCGAATTTTGGTTCGGTTGGCAATATTGGATTTTTCCTCAGGGTAAACATGTTGGATTTTTTCATAGGCTAGTACATTTTCGTGAACGAGCGTAGCATCAGGAAGCAATGCTTCCGCGGGGGAATTTACAACAGGCAGAGGTTCATAGATCACTTCGACAAGCTCTGCTGCTCGCTTGGCTTGAAGAGAAGTATCTGCTACGACAACAGCAACTGGCTCCCCATGATACCTTACTTTTTCATAGGCAATAGGAGGACGATCCTTTATTTCTTCTCCAGTCAGGGGAAAGGGCTGTCCTACTAGGATCGCTCTAACACCCGGTACCTCATAAGCTTTTCGTGTATCTATTGATTTTATATTGGCATGCGCATGAGGGCTGATCACTAGCTTACCATGTAACATCTCTTTGGCTGAAACGTCATCTGTATATTTTGCTCTACCTGTCACTTTTTCTAGAGCTTCTTTCCGATAAATGCTTTTTCCAATACTCCAGCTCATAATTGAAGAACCACCTTTAGCTATAGGAAGAAATTTTTTAGGATAATGAACAGCTATTTTTCAGCATAAAATTAGTATGGGTATTGTTTCCACTGTCCATTCATTGAAATAGGAGAAAACAGGAGAGGGTATAAAAACATTCCATTAACACACGCTAATACCAAAATTTCGTAGCAAGGAGTTCTGAAAAACATGTCCAATAACAACGATGTCATCGCTCCTGAAATGCTGGTTCTGATCATAACGGCAACAGTGATTGGAACCATCGCTCGTTTCCTATCAATGAAGCTAGATTACAGACAATACCCTACTTATCCTAATGGTTATTTTATTCATCTCGTGACAGGAGGAGTTGCCGCGGCACTCGGAGCCTTTATTATTCCAACACTCATGACCAAAAATTTTACAGCCGTCACATTTCTAGCTTAGCCATCCAACAATTTCGCGAGGTTCGAAAAATGGAAAGAGAAAGTCTGCTAGACCTTGAAGGCGAGGAGTTTACCAAACGAGGAAGTGCTTATATAGATGGCATTTCAAAAATATTTGAATCGCGCAATTATATCGCTCTCCTCGTTTCCTTTGCCACAGCACTGACCATCCAGTTAATGCAAGAGTTTGGGAAAACAGCTACATGGGTTGAGGTCTTGTCAGGTTCGGTTGTGGGTATCCTCTTCTTCTATGTGCTCAAGCACTTTACCGCTCGTCAGAAGGTACAGGATATCGCCACAGTGACAGAGGGAGAAATTGAACTAAGAGGTTCAGAACTCTACGTAGATGGATTGTTTGTTTCTAATCTTATGGGCAGAGAAGAAGCAAAGGATTGGTTTCTAGAAGAAGGAATAGCGGCTGTGATCCATCCAAATCGTGATCACTTTCAAATTCCCCTGCTTAATAACGGCCAACGTCAGGCTATTTTATTCGAAGCAACAAGAAGACTAGGACAGAGGAAAATCTATAGTGTTCAGAACCCCGTCGAAGGGAAAATTATTATTGCTTTAGTTCCTGTCATCAAAAATTTTGAGCTGTTAAAGGAAACAATTTTACTGACTCCTTTACTAGAAACGGTGAAAAAAAATCCTGAATTATTAAACGTAATGAGGAGTGAAAATAACAATGGGTAAACCTGAAGGGCAAGCGAAGGGCATTCTTGCCTATGTTACAACGGATAAAAAAAGGTATCTAGGAGGAGCTCCTCTCACCTTATTAGCCAATAATGATGAAGAATCTCTTGAACTCTCTACTGCTATCGCCGAAGCTTTTTTAGCAGAGCTTCTTCAGCTTCAACATGGTGACTATTTAGTGATAAAAAAATAAAGGAGGCTCTAAATGAAGGATGTTTTCACGATCTTGAATACCATGAACAATTGCCAGGAGAAAAAAGCATTAGCCACCATTATTGAAGTGAACGGCTCCTCTTATCGTAAACCAGGAGCCTTGATGCTGTATCTAAAAAGCGGCACACAAATTGGGCTTTTAAGTGGAGGATGCTTAGAAGACGATTTAGCTCTGAGAGCAGAGTGTGTCATGCAAGAAAAAAGCTCCTGCTCCATCGTTTACGATTTGCAAGCAAAAGATGACGTAGGTTGGGGACAAGGAAAGGGCTGCAATGGAAAAATCACAGTTCTTGTAGAAGCGGTGGATAACCTCTTGCAACAACACCTACTGAAGGCAGGTCATTTTTTACAACAGGGAAGCTCTGTCCTCCATGTTAAAAAACTATCGAAAACAGACAGGGTAGTAGAGTATCTATTCCTCTCACAGCAGGGAGATCACTTTGGCACATGGACTAGTAACATTCCTGCTTCATTCTATTCGTTCTTACAAACTAAAACGAAACATACACTCCTCCTAGAAATCCTAGGCGAACGATATTTTCTCCAGCTTTTTCGCCCCCAGCCTCGCCTGATTGTTTTCGGAGCAGGTCCCGATGTGCGCCCTCTTGCGGACTATGCATCAAGTATTGGTTTTCACGTTATTGTTACCGATTGGCGTCCAGCGCTCTGTCACCCACGCTTTTTCCCCAAGGCCGCTAAGATCATCGTGGATTTTCCGAGTGCCTTTCTACATGATTTTCAATTTTCTCCTCATGATTTTGTTTTACTTATGACTCATCATTTTCAGAAGGATCAAGAGATTCTAAGAAGTTTACTGCATCAACAGGTGCGATACCTAGGTGTCTTAGGTCCCAGAAACAGAACCTATCAGCTCTTAGAAGAGCAAAAGATTCCTGAATGGTTCCATTCACCCCTAGGGCTGTCCATCGGTGCTGAAGGACCTGAAGAAATCGCGATTAGTATACTAGCTGAACTAATTAAAGAATACAGAAGGAAGGAACCCTATGATTGTTGGAATCTATCTTGCGGCAGGACAAAGCAAGAGAATGGGATGTGCGAAACTCTCTCTTCCCTTGGGTAACACCACATTAGGAAGCTGTGCTCTAGAAACAGCGGTTACTTCGTCGTTAGATCAAATCATTGTTATCACACAGGAAAACGACTCCCTCTCCTGGCTCCCTCCCCACTTCTTTTCCGAATCCTACAAACAAAAATGGAAGCAGCAATCCTGTACAGCTTCCTTGAAGGGGCAAGCGGAGTCCATAAAGTGCGGTCTATCCTTAGCGCAAAAAATGAAGGCTGAAGCGATCATGATCTTACTTGCCGATCAGCCGTTTGTGACAAGGCAGATCATCGATCAGATGATCCTATTGTTTCAGGAGAAAGAACCACCTTATATCGCTTCATGTTTTCATGACGTCATTAGTCCCCCTGTTCTATTTCATTCCACTCTGTTTCCTGCACTATTTCAGCTTAAGGGAGATGAAGGCGCTCGTAAAATGATAAAAAGGAATCAACATGGATTGCTGATTCCTGTGACAGATCAGAGAAGCTTGCAAGATATTGATACTCCTGAGCAATATCTCGTGTTTCGCTCCTCTTTCTGACATAGTCTACTATTTCCTGCTCAACGATTATCCGCTCATTTTACCATCTTGATTCTGCCTCAACCAATGACGATGCTGCGCAATGGCTTGGATAAATTCCTGACTAAAGGCTTTCAAGTCCGTTGTATTACGAATCGTGACAATCCCTAAGTCTGAAGTCACTTGTCCCTGACTATCCGTTCCGGCAGTAGAGATTCCTTGAATATCGGGAGATAATAATAAATCTACTGCCTCATTCGTCGCTCCTATCGCCTTGGCATGAATAAAGGCTTCACTGACAAAATCTTTGGCTTCTTTGTGGCGCATTAATTTTTCTACACAGCTTTTGCCTCCAGGAATATAGAGGGCGTCATACATAATCGCTCCACTTGTGGCATAGCTCTTAGTAGCTTCTAGCTGCTCACCTTCTGCACTGGTGATCATCCCTAAATTCATACTGATGATATCAGTATGAACTCCTTGTCCAGCTAATGCGGTCATTACCTGTGTTGCATCATTAAAATGAAACCCGTTTGCCACAAGAATAGCTACTTTTCTCGTTCGTGCACTCCGAATGGTATTTTCCTGACTAACGGCTGGAGATACCTGCGTGTTCCCCGTTCCTCCTGGGTTTTTAGGCGGATTAACACCAACTCCTTGGGCAATTTGTACAGCCAGCTCTCCATCCACGTTATTAAACATCTCCACCACTCGTTGCTTAATTTGCTTATCCTTTACACTCCCAACTTCAAAATGGAAAGCCTTGATTATATGCTGTTTCTCGGCACTAGACAAGCTATTCCAAAAAAGAGTTGCTTGACTGTAATGATCATGAAAGCTCTCACTTCGTTTTCGAATCTTTTGCCCCTCTACTTTTTCAGCATAGTGTGTATAGCCATGCTCCTGATCAGTAGCAGGCTCTGGTGCATTATTACGCAGGGAATTCGGCGAATAACTAACAGCACCTCGGTCAATCGTCATTCGATGAAACCCATCCCTCTGATTATTATGAACAGGTGCTATAGGACGGTTAATAGGAATCTCGTGAAAATTGGGACCTCCCAAACGAAGAAGCTGTGTATCTGTATAGGAAAAAAGTCTGCCTTGTAAAAGCGGGTCATTGCTAAAATCAATTCCTGGTACAACATGTCCAGGATGAAAAGCGGCTTGCTCCGTTTCGGCAAAAAAGTTATCTTGATTGCGATTCAACGTCATTTTGCCGATTTTTTTGACTGGAACAACTTCCTCTGGCCAAAACTTCGTGGGGTCAAGAATATCAAAATCGAAGTTAAACTCCTCTTCTTCCTCTAGCAGTTGAACTCCCAGCTCAAATTGAGGATATTCCCCCTTGTTGATCGCCTCCCACAAATCACGACGATGAAAGTCTGGATCTTTCCCAGCCAATTTCTGTGCCTCATCCCATGTTAAAGAATGAACACCAAGTAAAGGCTTCCAATGAAACTTAACAAACCGAGCCTTTCCTTGCTCATTGACGAAGCGGAATGTGTTTACCCCAAAGCCCTCCATCATTCGAAAGCTCCGAGGAATGGCTCGATCAGAGAGGAGCCACATCACCATATGCGCTGTTTCGGTATTACTAACAACAAAATCCCAGAAGGTATCATGTGCGGCTGATGCCTGAGGGATTTCATTATGCGGTTCAGGCTTAAGGGCATGAACAACATCAGGAAATTTAATGGCATCCTGAATAAAGAAAATCGGAATATTGTTGGCAACCAAATCATAGTTACCATCCTCAGTATAGAATTTAGTAGCAAACCCGCGCACATCGCGTACAGTGTCTGCCGAGCCTCGTGAGCCGACAACAGTAGAAAAGCGCACGAACACAGGGGTTTTGACAGATGGGTCCTGTAGAAACTTTGCTTTGGTATACTCAGTCATGGGCTCGTACACTTGGAAGTATCCATGAGCACCAAATCCGCGAGCATGCACAACCCGTTCGGGAATACGTTCATGATCAAAATGTGTCATCTTCTCACGGAAGTGAAAATCCTCCATTAAAGTAGGACCTCTTTCTCCTGCTTTAAGTGAATCATCTGTGTTCGTAACTCGGACCCCTTGGTTTGTGGTCAGCTTCGTCCCCTTGTGATCAACACGAAATTCCTCTAACTGCTGGTCTTTTACGCTCTCTAAATTAGGAGTGTTCGTCTGCGTTTGTTCTTGATCCATCCTCCTGCCTCCTTACCGTATCTAGTCCTTTTGTCTCCTTTTCAAAAGAGATATACCCTAAAGGATATTTTTCCCAATGAAGCTAGTGTTTTCTCTCCATCTCTTTTTTATACGAGGAAAACTAAAAAATTATAGATTTGCTTTAGAATTCTGTTTCTGCTTCATTAGAAATTCAACAAATAGAAAATCAATCTCTGAATCTATATCGATGGATCGTTCCTCAGGCATGATAAATAGTAAGGTATCTTCTTGAAAAAGCGATGAATGATTGAGCAGAGCATCTCTTTTCCAGACATAGATGGAGGCATTAAGATCGTAGCATGCAGGGGCATCTTGCCTGCGAAAAACCGGCTTGTTTAATGTCTTCGATAATTGCACAAATCCTCTTTCACTTAATTCTACAAGATTGAAATAAGGAGAACGTCTGGAAGGGGTTCCTGTAATCAGATTGGCAGAAGTGCTTTTTTCTAGTAACTGGACAGCATGATGAATATCAGAGGAATGACGAAGAGGAGAAGTAACATCTAGATCAACAACCGTATCAAAGGTTTGTCCATAAACCTCTTCTACTTTCGCCACACAATGCTGTATGACTGGTATCTTAGGTGCTTGATCCGTTGAAAGCGACGCAGGTCTCTTAATTAAAAAATCAGCTCCCCTTTGAGCCGCAACCTGTAGGATTTGATCTGAATCACTACTTACCGCTATAAACTGAAATAAATGAGAGGCTTTTGCTTGTTCCAGGCTATAAGCAATAAGCGGTTTTCCAGCTAGAATTTTCAAATTCTTATTTCTGATTCCCTTAGACCCTGCACGAGCACATATGTACATAATCTTTTCATTTTTCAATCCATTTCCTTTGCTTATTAGACATTTCGATGGCAGTAACCATCTCCAAAATCTGACAGCCTTCTTTCAGGGTACAAGCATGGTCTACCTTTCCTTCCAGAATGGCTTGATGCTGTAGTAAATAGGTATCATCACGAGTTAGATGATACGTTCGGATCTCATGATTGATCTGAAGCGTTTGTTGCACAAGATCAGCCCTCAAAGAATAATTTTCTGTAAGGATGTTGATCTCTCTTCGATGAATTCGATCAAGGTAATTCACTTGTAATTGGACACTAGGGCAGTCTTTCATTTCAATTAATAAGCTGTAATTGTCATCACTGTCGATTTCCAAAGAGCTATATTTTCCTCCTATTGAGGCAATTCTGTTCCAATCACCATAAAACCATTGGAGATAATCCAATTCATGACTGAGATCTAGGAGAACGCCTCCTCCACGATCTTTCTTAGCCGAGTAACTTTGTCTATAATCTCGATCGAGTCTCCACTCAGGTAGGAATTGCCCGACATACACCTGTGCAGAGATATTTTTTTCTTTTTGTACCAAATCATAGATTTCTCTCATCATTGGATGAAAACGCAAATTATATCCTATATATACTTGCTCAAACTGGTGAATTGGGGTGACTAGAGGCAAATGAAAAAGCGGTTTTTCAATGAGCACAATCCCTTTATAGTCACTCTTAGTGAGAGCAGCAAAAGTCAAATAATGTTCATCAGTTGCATTCGCTAAAATGATATAATGCGGCTTCTCTCTCTCTATTGCTTCCGTTAACGAAGAATATGTAAGGTCAAAGGGGATCGACCTCTTACTGACTACAGCAACATGACAACCAAGCTTTCGTAATAACCTGACATGTCTTTGTCCAATTGAACCATAACCAACCACGATACAATTCATTAGAATACCTCATTTTAGGGATTTAGGTTCTCTAGATTTTGCCCTCTGCCGTGATAGGCATTAGTGAAAAAATGCCGTAAACATAGGGAATAAAATCCTCTACAAAATCCTTCATTCTCTCCTATACATTCAATCGCAAGACTATTGAGTGAAGAAACATCAATCGAAACTTGTTGTTCTCTCTCAATTGTTTGTGTAATGATGCGAGAATCTCTTAAGTTAATAATAGCCGTCATAAGACAGTCTGATTTATTTTGTATTTGTATAAGAGCAGAAGGTTTGCTATCTACAGCTCTAAAATAAACCTTGGGTTCCGTATTACATAATTGAAAAATTTGACCAGAAATTTTTTCTACATAGGGACAATGGTTTTTTTGTTTTTTTTTTCGAATTCTTTTTCCCTTTGAAGTAACGTTGTTTCCGTTCACCATAACGATCGTTTTTTGATTGTTGGCTTGAAAGATTTTTGGATTTTGGTTGTTTACCTGATTTACTTTTGTTTGTTGGACGGTGCGCTTTGCTTTATTAAAACTTTTTATGATTGAGTTTCTGTTTTTATGCTGAATTTTTTTATTTTGTGTTATCTTCATCTCAGCACCTCCTCTCTATTGCTCGCTGTATTCTTTTGTGCTCTGTTACCTATTGTTATGATTATCTTATTTCAAAAATAAGAAGAAGGACCGTGAATTTAGAGCTTTCAATGAAAAATGGTGAATGTACCTAGGGATGAATGTCCTATCAATATTTGTCTAAAGTAATACATTAGTAAGGAGTACGTGAAGACGAAAAAGGAGAGATGTTTATGAGCTGTTCAAGCCGTTCTGTTGTTTGCTGTGGAATGAAACAGGAGCTTGTTCAAGATTGTGTGGAGTGTCGATGGGTCATTGTCGATTCTACTCCCTTTACCATATATCAATCCAATGAAATTGTTTCCGCTTCAGGAAGCATTGAGGTCTCGAGTACAACGTCGGGCATGAGTGAGATTCGTGTATCTTTTTTAATCGGTGAAACGATAATCAAGCAGCTCACCTTAGCTCCAGCACAATGTATGTCTTTTACCATTGTTGGATTTGACTCTATTTCTCTTACTGGGGATGCTGATTCTTCCTTAGAAAGTGCCACTGGAAGGTTTTGTTTAACACCAAGGTACCAAGTCGTCTAAGTATGTTGCACTTTTTCCACACTAATTTCTTATTTTTTAATAGGGCTGAAAGTTGACTGTGATATTTATTTCTCCTGTTGCAACAACAATTGATGGATCAATTTGAACAGTATCTACTCCCACAATGGTAAACGATTTGTATTCTCCAGGTTGAACAATGAGTTGAAAAGGGAGGGCGGGCGCATCTATTCCCCCACGAAAAAATGATACCTGAACCGATCCATTTGATGATTGATTATTGAGGATATAGCCTGACATAGCCACGAGTTGATCTGAAGAGAAAGGGAGCACTGGAGATGCTTCAGCAGACCATGGGTGATTCATTTGATTGGGAATTAGGGAAGAAGAACAACACTTGTTTAACATGACTATTTCCTCCTGCCTGTTATAGATCTCAAAAGAAAAACTGTATGTAGCGGCTTCCTCTTAGTGAGGAAGCACTTGAATATTCTTCCTATACATCAACAGCACCATCATTACATTGGGTTTGCGTTAAACACCATGTGTAATTCTCCTGTAGCCAAATCACCCGCCGCAGTCGTTACGACCTGAACAGCATCAGCCCCAACGGCGAAGAAGCTTTGATATTGTCCTGGTGCCACCGAAAAGGGAGTTCCTAATACAGCGGTTCCTTTCAATAAAGAAATTTGGGCATCCCCCGTAGAAGATGCATTGTTGAGGACATATCCAGAAAGTGCACCAAATGCTGAACCTATTCCCGTAGAGATAAAATAGGTTGTAGCAACTGTAGCCACATCGTAAGTGATATTGGTTTGGAAGGGAAGATACGTAGGAGAAGCTTTGACATTATCGTAAGGCATGTTGTCTTCCTCCTTTCAACTTTGATACTCAATTATATTCAAACCCTTTTGTACTTGCCTGTAGCATCTTCCCTACACCATTCGTGGACTTTTAAGTTAGGAAAAAGGACGTGACCTGTTTTTTCTTTGCTCTTCTTGTATTCCACATAATCGATCCATACCAATCTGAAAATTGGTAATAAGACTCTGACAAATCAAAGCCAATCGATCATATAGCTCAAATTGGAGCATTAAGGCTTCTCTTACCTTTAATAACGAATGAAGCGGCCCTAATACATTCACTTGGTGACAACATACCAAAACAACTTGTTGAAAATAAACCACATGAACCTGAGGAGATAAAAATCGATTTAACTCTCTAAAGTTTTGTTCGAACACTTGAAGTAATATTTCTCTTGAATCCGCCATGCCTTTTTCCTCGATCAATTCGAAGGCTCGCTCACACTTATTTTTTCTTTCAACAGCTACGGTTTCCAATGCACGATACATTCCCATATATTTTTTTAATTCAGTGATGAAGCTTTCTTTTTTCTGCTTTCTTTCAAGCAGGTTGATTTCGAGCTTCTTGTCGCTGATAAGCTGATGGAGGGGATAAGGAAGAGAGGAATGGCAGTATTGATCAATAACATTAGAAATACTATCCAGCTTCGTTCCCTTAATCTTAACTCCTCTCTTGGTTGTATTTACAACCGTGATATGGGGATTCTCCTCAATTAATTGCTCAAACATCAGTTTAAATTGGTGCCATGTTCTATTCGTAGGAATACTCTTCCCCTCATTACTCTGCACATGTAGGGTAGGTTCTAGATGTAAGCGACTCACGATCTCTTTGCCCGAGCCTTCTAAATACCTTGATTCCTTGCTATGTGTGGTTTGGTTAGGACCGTAAGCAAGATCCTGCCCCACCATAACGATCGGATTGGCTCCCATATAAACCGCCGCTTCAAAAGCAAAATGAGCCACACTAATTCCAGCAAAAAGACCACTTCCATCCCCAATGATCTGATTAATAAAATGACTGCTATCCTTAGAACGAAAAATAGGAATACGAGGACCTGAAAATGTCTTGTATATTCTAGGATCAACAACAGCAAGTGCCAAAAGGGATATCTCCTCTGGATACTTTTGATTCTCATAATTTAAATGATACGTGTCCAAATTTCTTTCAGAGATACAAATTGCATCGGGAAGTATTTCTCTTTTCATCAAAGGGATGGCTGCGGAGTCACAACAGAAAATTAATCCTTTTCCTTTCACCCTTTTTAATTCGAGTACATCTTGATCCAAGGAGGGTCCATTAGCAATAATAAAAGCGGGTACATTCTTATACTTGTCTTTTAGTGAGCCTAAATAAGGATTTTCCAGTATCTCATTCGTATTTGCTACAATATGATGAAAGCCCAGCAATGAATCATAGAGATCGTTACCAAACGCTTTGATTTGTAGCATAAACGTATCGAAAATTTGTGATTGGATATCGCTATATTCCTTTCTAAAGATCCTTGAATGAGGAGTGTACACAATAGAAGGGGCTGTCAAATAAATAAACTGTACAGTAGAAAGAAAGGCTGAGAAGCTTGGTGAGAACTCTTCAAATGTTCCTACAAAAAAAATAAATTTGCCTGTTTTCATCAAGGGCTCTAAATCAAAAAAATGAAGCATAGCTGTAAAAAGAAAAAGATCTTGTTCAAAGACAATAACAAAGTGATCTTTATGGATTTTTTTGAACAATTCTATCAAGGGATAACCAAATCCACAGCCATATACTAATAAGGTTCTAACATTCTCAACATGCAGTTGATTTGCCCAGTTTTGCGCTTGAATCAAAGGTTCTCTGCTTGTCAGATGGAACAAGTGATTCCCCTTTCGATACCGGCATATTGGATCTCCATCCTTGGTGAATTGGATATCGATTCGATTCCACACCTCACGAAGGTCCAACTTACCAAGCTGCTGCTGGATAAATGGGGACAATAAACGAAGGTTCTTTTCATAGAGCTGCTTTCCATCATGATGGTTGTTCTGTCTTCCTATCATGCACCTCACTCTCCTTTATCCATTTCCTCACTAGGGGCTGTAAATCATACTCTAGAAGATCAAGAACCCCAATAAAATCCATATTTTGAATCAAGGAATCTAATTGATTGATCCAGATCGCGATAATTTCTAGATTCTCTAATTCATCGAAATACAGTTCGATCACACGCTCTAATAGCTGTAGTGTACGGATAAATGCTTCATATCCAGCAACATCGTGATCTAGCTTCCAATTTTCTATACAAGATTGGAGAGCTTGCTGAAGAAGGAGCAGTTCTTTGTTCATCTCTCGCTTCATTCATTTCCCCCCTTCTCTATTCATTTTTTTTGAAATGATAGCAATCCCATATTCATCTTTTTCTTGATAGCTTATTTGACATCTAGGAAAAATACGCTCTAGTTCGGCTAAGCCTAAGCCTTTTGTTGTATAGGACAGATAGGGATCTAATTGTCGTTCTCTTTCTTTTAGCAGATTAGCAGTGAGAATAATTCCATTTTTATTTAAGTGATTAAGAAGCTCTTGAGCTATTTTTTTCTGAAATGATTCATCAAGTATATGCATAAGCACTCCCAGAATAAGAATAAGATCAAACTTTTGATCTTCCAAAGGAAGCTCACCGGGCAAGGAATAACGAAACTGTACAGAGTCTACTTGTGTCTTGGCTCTTTCTACAAGTCTAGAATTAAACTCAATCCCCAACATTTTCTCAGGGCTTGCTCCCCAGGCAATTAATTTTCTCAACCAACCTGCATCTCCACAGCCCACATCAACAATACGCAGCTTCTCAAATTGATTCCATCCATGTTCCTCTACCATTCCACGAACAATCGTTTCCTCCACTTGTACTTTAAAGTCTAAGTAAAAATGAGAGTATTTGAGATTCTCTTCCCACCATTCTCTCATTCGTTCCTTCTCTTTCTTCCACTGCTTTTCTCTACTTTCTCTATCAATTTGACTCTTATTGGGATGAAATTTTTTCCATTCCCTTTTCTCATACCAGTATAAGTTTCGTATGATTTGTTGCATGGAATGATTGATCTTCTGTTGAAATTGGTTCAAATTATAGAGATGATCTTTTATTTCTTCCTGTGTCCATAATAAAGGGATTAGATTTCTTGATTGTTCTTTTATGTGACTAATTCGCTCAATCAACTCTCCCTTATCCAGATTTTCTGAATCCATCTCGTTCACCCTCTCCTGACCCCTCGCATAAGTACAGCTCATATTACAATATGGCTTTTTGACTCTATTTGCTGTAATGAATAAGCTGATTTCTTGGAGTAGAAATTTGTCCCTTGTCACAAAATGAAGAAGAGAAAACGGAAAGCACACGTAAGAGGAGGAAGACATATGAGAAGTACAATAGAGCGCCAAGAAATGATGATTGAGGGACAAAAAATGACCATTACAAGCCTTAGCAAGCCCCTATGGGAAAAGAAAGGGCTGCTTAAACTGCACTTTCTCCAATATCTCCTTGACGTGGCGCCAGTCATGTTGCCTTTTTTACAAAATAGGGCCTTAACCCTTATTCGTTATCCTCATGGGGCAGAGAAGGAATTTTTTTATCAAAAAAATACCCCTGATTATGCACCAGAGTTTGTTCAGACTCATTCTATCGAAGGGATTCACTATACGGTATGTCAAGATGTACCCACCTTGATTTGGCTCGGAAATCAGCTCGCCTTTGAATACCATATTCCTTTTCAATTAATCCATTCCACAGGTCCTTCAGAAATTGTTTTTGATCTAGATCCTCCCTCCAGAGGTGAATTCCAGCTCGCCATTGAGGCTGCTCTGATGATCAAAGAAATCTTGGATAAACTCCATTTACTTTCTTATGTCAAAACTTCCGGAAATAAAGGGCTGCAAATCTACATCCCCTTACCAGAAAATACATATTCCTACGAGGATACTCGAAGATTTACTCAGTTTATCGCTCAATACCTAGTAACGAAAGAGCCTGCTTGGTTTACGATTGAACGACTGAAAAAAAAGAGAGATCAAAAGCTTTATGTCGACTATATCAGCATGCAGAAGGAAAAACTATTATCTCCCCCTATTCAGTAAGAGGCAATCCAGAAGCCTTAGTTGCCTGTCCCTTGTATTGGACAGAGGTCAAAAATGATCTTCGTCCTGAGGCTTATCCCTTAGATTCTATCCACGATCGATTAAAAAAAGAAAAATGCCCCTTTTCTAGTTACTTTGACAGTAAAAAGAAACAGCATTTTTCTCCTGTTCTGGAATGGCTCTCTGCTCAGGGAAGATGATGAAAATAAGTACACATTACAAGTTACTGTGAGTGCTTAACAACTTCAAAATTTTCAGCAATGAGCAGCCAATTTTGTGGAAAGGGAAGCCCAAGCTTCCAATAGCTTATCCCTCGTAAACCAAGCTCCTTAATCAAATTAAATTTTGCTTGAATCGAGCGCGCATCCTCAAACCATACCTTATGCGCTCTTCCTTGCTCATCTATATAATCAAAATGAGGTGCTTGAGCTGTAAAATCGTATTGGATCGCTACATTTTGATCCCGCGCCAGCTCTATGGCAGCTTGAGGACTGAGTGCTCTCGCATATTCTCCTCCTGGAACATAGGGGAGCGTCCAATCATAGCCATACAAATTTTGCCCCATCATGATCTTAGATGCCGGCATTTCTGAAAGAGCATACTCAATGACCTGTCGTACAGGACCTATCGGAGATACCGCCATGGGTGGTCCACCACTATATCCCCATTCATACGTCATCAACACAACAAAATCAACAATCTCCCATGAGCTCTGTAGTCATGCGCCTCATACCATTGACCTGGCTGATCTGCCCTTGTTTTTGGAGCTAGTGCGGTAGAAATTAAATAGCCCTCTGCACGAATCCGCTCTGCCGCCTTCCGCAGAAAACGGTTATACGCACCTCTATCTTCAGGAGGTAAAAATTCAAAATCAAAATGAATGTCACGATACCCGACCTCTCTAGCTATCCGTAAGATTTCATCTAACAGACGATTCTGAAGCTCTTCATCATTTAGAATAATCGATCCCAATTCAGCACTGAATTGTCCCCCTTCTAAATTGGTGACAACCATCATCAGAGTAGCTCCCTGAGCCGCTGCAATGCTTGGGAGTTCTCCAAGAGGAGGACCTTTTAATGATCCATCCCTTTGCAGCTCATAGCTAAAAGGTGCCAAATAAGTCAGATATGGAGCAGCCCTGCGGCTATCTTGCAGAAGAGCTTCACTAACTTCAGTTCCTCTTGGCTCCACATAGGCATTGGTTTCAGCTCTCACTCTAGGTCTTGGAGGAATATAGAGCCTCAGCCCTACAGGTAAGGGAGTTTCGAGCGATAGCTGATTGATCTGAGCTAATTGAAGATAGGAAACTCCCAAGCGCTGACCAATACTATATAGACTATCTCCTGGTCTAACCCAATAAAACATGCCAACAATAGGGATGACAAGTGCTTGCCCGACAACGAGTCGGCTTGGATCAGGAATCTCGTTAGCACGAACCAAATCCTCTACTCTAGTTGAGTAAGCTTGTGCAATCCCAAACAATGATTCTCCTTGATTTACCACATGAATTTGCATAATAGGTCTCCTTACCATCATCAATATTTAGACACAACTAGGCTTTTTCTATGGTAAATATATTCCGATTCTTAGAAATGGGTTCCAATAATCTTAGCTTTCTCTTTTCTCAGGGGTATTGCTTTTTAATAGGGTGTACAGATCGGCTACTGACTGCATCGCGTAGATCTTCTGCTCAACTTTAGCCCCTTGTAGCAGCACAATACAAGGGACACTCGAAATCTCCCACTGCTGTATGATATCTGGTACTCTATTGACATTACACTTATACATGATTGCTTCAGGGATCGCCTCTAAGGTTATTTCTAGCATCTTAGAAGCCATCTTGCACGTCCCGCAAAAAGGTGTATAAAAAAAGAGAGCAACGGCTCCCTTATTAAATTTAATCAGCCCTTCCAGCTCTGGTTGGTTTAATTCCCGCATTGTATTCTTATCCCCCATTAAAGCTACTTTCTTTCTTACTTACTTTCTTACTTTCTTACTTTCTTACTTTCTTGCTTTATTTATTTGTCTAGTACTGTTATCCCACTGACCACAGCTCGCCCATCCTTCATTTTTATATGGACATGTAAGCGGTGTGCTTGTTGCTCTAGTTCTAACGCATTTCTTTCATTTGTATAGTACCTGCCCAGCATAAAATCGACTCGATTGTGACTCCCTTCGGCATACAAATATTTTGCCGTCAGATAGTTTCTTCCTTTAGGAGGAGTTCGAAATACCTGATCCACTCGATGCACATTTCCGTCTTGTTTAAATGTGATGTAGAGTAAGTCACCGTAGGAATAGTCCTCCTCTTGAAAGACTTGCTTTGCCACTCTTTCTTCTTCATAAGCTAAGGTCACATAGGCACCGCGAAAAGGATCGTAGGGATCAATGGGAGCAGATTGCAAGGTGATTTCCTCCCCAGTCCACTCTACTTGATAATGAGTAAATAGAATAAAGAGTAAAAACAGTACCTGAAGCAATATGCTAAAAGGTTACGCCATTTCATTATTCTCTCCCCCTTTCTTCCGCCAAAAATAGCCAATAACAAAAAGGAGAATGGCTCCTAATAGGAAAAAGAGAGACTTATTCAATAATCCCCATGTCGCTTGGATATAAAAGAAAAATACAGTCAAGGAAAAATAGACAAGACCTTCGACATCTCTTTTTAAAAAGCGGATGAACCCGATCAAAAGTAATAAGATAAGGAAGAACCACTTAAAGGTATGAAAAGACCATGATAGCTTTTCAACGAAGGGTACCATTGCCTCAAAATGATAATAAGCCATCAGCGTAAGATAGACAAGCGAGTAAAGCAATGGGAGTAGATACTCTTTACTCTGAAGGTACTTGACCCCATAGGCTCCAAGCGCAAACAGGCTGGTCAAGACAATGATCCATATTTCCCCTGAGACAACACCCTGAAACGAAGTGTAGGGTCCCATCATAATGAGAAGCATTAATTGAACAAAGATAACCCAAGGGGTCAGTTTCTGCCCCAGATAACGTCCAAAGCTCTCCTTCGCATACAACAAACTGCCTGCCATCAGCACAGGTGCCACTAAAGCAACTCCGAAGTAAGTTAGATCTTCATTCAGCTTATTAAATAAGGCGATTGTAAACATTCCCAGCAAAATATAATAACCCACTGTGCTAATACGTTCTTTCAGAAATTGAGAGATCCAATACATTGCGACAATCCCTAAAAGACTCCACGTCCAAGGGCGATCAAATTCGAAGGCTTCTGTCCAATAGCTAAACAGAAAAAGAAAGGTAGCAAAAACAGCTAAGATTTTTGAACGATGCTTATAGCAATAATAGCTGCTGACAAACGCCCAAACCAATAAAGCATAACCATTGTAAGCAACAATATGATACATCTGCCCTATCAAAAAAATACTAGCCCCAAAAATGGCGACACCCGCTAAGTCGAATTGAAAACTGACGAGTTTCCGCTCTTCATATTTGAGTGCTAAGCTGTAACAAGCGATCATGCTGGTAAATAGCAACACCAGTCGCAAGGGAATAGAAATCCCATCCCAATTAGCTGCAATGAAGGTCAGGATACTGAGTCCTAAAAAAATCGTGGCAACAATAAAGAAAATTGTAGTGCTTTGAAGCTTCTTAGAAACAGGGTAATGATCAGAAAGATAGTGTATAAAGTCCTCTGAAACCTTCCCCTCTTCCCTCCATTTCTTCGCTTCCTGTAACAACCATTCATTTCTGGTCATTCGTTATCTCCAACCTCTCTTCCCCCTTAGGGGTTAAATATGTTGAGTCGGGAATCACTTGATACGAAACCACTTCCTCCTGCTGATTATAGGTAAAAGCAAATTCAACAGGCTCATTCTCTTCTTCTAACATATACGGCAAAAATAGAGGAATATTACTAACAGCTAGACCACTATCCATAATCCAAGAAAGGCTTTTCCATTCTAGTTTTCCTTCTTGCCCTGACACAACTAGTGGTGTATCCGACCTAGCAACGAAGACATACATTCCCCCTTCATGGTTCCATGTCACTACTCCTCGGAAGTGAATATCTCTCAAATCAATATGTAATCCCGTTTCTTCTTGTATTTCTCTCTGACATGAATGAAGGGGAGTTTCTTCTGCTTCAATTTTCCCGCCTACTCCATTCCACTTGTTTTTATTGGGAGCTTTATTTCTAAACAACATAAGAAATTCATTTTGATAACGGATAAAACATAATGTAAACTTAATTTCCATCATAACCACCTTAATTGTAGAATACATTTTCTTATACTGTACATAAAATTGTACTTTTTTACTACTTTTTTGATATACTATATCAGGAAAGTTTAGTATACCGAATTAAATATGAATAAGAAGAGGTGTTTAACATGGGAAACCTTCAGCATACAGATTCCCTAGAACAAATCCTGCAACAATTTAATGCTATTGATCAACGTATTAGTCATTATAAAGAAGTGATAGCTTTAGTCTACTGGGATCTACAAACGACTGCGCCGAAAAAAGGCAAGCCTTTTCGTTCTGAGGCATACGGCACCCTTTCCTCGGATATGTTTCATATTACACTCTCAGATGAATTGAAACAAACATTGGAGAAGCTTTCAGAACCAGAAATATATTCACAGCTTGATCCCGTTACACAAGGTAAAGTGAGGGAGCGTACGAAAGAAATCGAAAAGCTAAGTAAGATTCCTGCTGACTTACACAAGGAATATATTATACATACCTCCAAAGCACACGATGTTTGGGAAGAAGCCAAGTCCAAAAACGATTTTAGCATTTTTCAGCCTGCACTAGAAAAAATGGTAGAATACAAAAGAAAATTTATTGAGTTATATGGTTATGAGAAGCATCCTTATGATGCCCTCCTTGACGAATACGAGCCAGGCATCACAGTTGAACATCTTGATCCATTATTTGCTGATCTTAGGGAGAAAACCATCGCTCTATTACGCAAAATTCAGAATGCTGCCTCCCAGCCTCGAAAGGATTTATTTAATCAGCCTTTTGACATTGGAAAGCAAAAAGAGTTAAGCCTACTCATTCTTTCAAAATTAGGCTATGATTTTCAGGCTGGAAGATTGGATGAGAGTGTTCATCCCTTTGCCACTGGAATCAATGTTGGAGATGTACGAATTACAACTCGATATATGGAAAATGACATGAGAAGCTCCTTATTTGGCTCGATCCATGAATGTGGGCATGCTCTCTATGAGCAAGGGATTGATGAATCCTTTATTGGGACCGTCTTAGCAGATGGAACCTCCATGGGAATCCATGAATCGCAATCTAGATTTCTAGAAAATATGATTGGACGAAGCTTTGAATTCTGGAAATTCTTCTACCTGATGTGCAACAATTCTTCCCTGAACAATTTTCTTCTCTCGATGTAGAAGAGTTTTACAGGGCGGTTAATGTTGTCGAACCGACACTCATAAGAGTAGAGGCAGACGAACTTACCTACAATCTCCATATTATTGTGCGCTATGAGATTGAAAAGGGCTTAATGGAAGGATCAATGGAAGTGAAGGATCTCCCTCAAATCTGGAATGCGAAAATGGAAGAATATCTTGGTATTCGTCCAACGAGTTATGAAGACGGCGTTTTGCAGGACATTCACTGGTCCATGGGAGGATTCGGCTACTTCCCTTCTTACTCCTTAGGTAACCTATACGCTGCTCAATTTGCCAATACTCTACGTAAGGAATTTCCTCATCTTGACGAAATCGTTGCAAAAGGTGACTTCCTTGAGATTCGTGAATGGTTAAGAGAAAAAATCCATCAATACGGCAGACTCTACTCTCCTAAGGAATTGATTATGAGGGTAACGGGTGAAGAACTGAATGCAAATTATTTAGTAGAGTATTTAGAACAAAAGTATTCCAACGTCTACAAGCTATAAACCACACGGCTAATGTGTCATAGATTAATTTTTATAGCAGGATACAGAAACAACGGGATCAAAGAGAAGTTTCTCTGATTAGATTCCCGTTGTTTTTTTCATCGCCTTATTTGTCACCATATGCTTTTGGTAACGCATATTGTAGCAAAACACCACGGACAGCCTCGACAATAAAGGGTTTTCTGCCTCGAATCATTTCAGCTACAAACCTGGTTGTTTCATCCTCCGCTTCAAGAACATATTTTTCTACATAATCACCCAACTGCCATCCATTATGTAGAATCCGTTGATGGTAAGCTGGAAGTAAGAAATGGTGGGAACAGCAGGAATAAAGCTGACCCGCATGATCCACGATACTCGCCCAGCAAAACATCTCATACTTTTGTTCCCGGTTTCGTTCATATCCTACTTCAATGCCTAAGCCACTGGAGCATGTCGGATGTTCTTGCAGGGCAGATCTCGCTCGATTGATTGAACCTTCTTTTGTCTCCTAAGAAGAGCAGGGCTGTTCAGCAACACCGCTTTCTGCTTGGGAAGGATAAAGTGTCGCTGATATATGTATCTGCTTCATGACTTCTTCGACATACTCTATTTTTTGCTTGGATGTGGTTCCAAGGGCGATATGAATCAACAAAATCACTCACCTTCTTTTAGTAGGGTGAATTTATTAGATTGTCTTACTCTATACAAAAATTTATCTCAACGTAACCGTAGCAATTAATATAAGCTTGTCCATATTAGATTAAATAACTTGACTCTTGCAAAAATCTTGTCGTCGAATCACGTATGATATTCTTGAATGCTAAGAAGTTATGCCGAAAGGCACATAGAAAAAGGACATCTCTCTTTTATGAAGAAATTTTAGTTTACCACAACAGAAACTTCCAATAAAAGGAGATGTCTATACTCATGGTAACCTTCTATTCTGCAATCGTCAAGTTCGTTTTATCACTTCAATTACAATTATCTCACCCTCAACACAATCATTTGATCTCCCTTATCCGTGGGATCATTTTGTGTGAAGGTCGTAAGAATATCAGTCAAATTCGCCAAGCTACAGATCAGTATCGTGATCTGAGTTGTATTACACGATTCCTGAAAGAATTTCCTTGGTGTCCTAATCGTGTGCAAAGAAGGCGAATGGAATTTTTAATCAGAAGAATCCAACGTGCACACAGAAAAAAAGGGTGATACCAGATCTATTGTGTTTTTCATCGTGGATGATACGAGTTGCAAAAGGGACTTCACAGCTAGTGACAGAAGAGCATTCTTTTTCCTGGGACTTCCGTCCCTACTTTCGAGAGGAATACTGCAAACAACATCAGTTGTCATTCAAAAGCAAAAATGATTTAGCCATTGAAATGATTCAAGCCTATCCAGAATCAGAAGATGAAATCGTTTATGTGCTGATGAACAGCTGGGTACACTAGTAAGAAGATGATAGATGTTTGCCAAACCAAAGGCTTTCATATGATAGCTGCGGTAAAAACGAATCGTAAAATCAGCTAAAGGGATTCGTATTAAGATTTCAGATTTTGCAGCTACATACATCCAAAAATTTGATCACCACTCCGTTACGGTGGAGAATCAGGGACAGTATTGGGTGTACACCTATGAAGATGCTTTAGGTGAAATAGAAAATGTCAGAGCCTTGCTGTTTTCGGAAAGCGAATTCGATTCGAGCAAAGCTCCGTTTTGTATCCTTTGTACGGATTATAGCCTAGATCTCAACTTCAACGACATGAATAGTCCGTCGGATCACAGACTATGACTTTAGGGACGTCGTAAGACATATACGAAATGAATATTTAGGGCAACTGGTTGTTTATGTTTACGAACAAGCCTTAAGCTCAAAAACCGTTGCATCAAGTTCATAAAATTCTAAAGCTCATTGCGTAACATACTCTATTCGCCTAATAAGCTACCGTATGCCCTTCTCAGAACAATTTATTAAAAACTATAAAACCTAATTACATCCATAAAAAGAAATAAAATAGTTTTTATATGAAATTTTACTTGATTTTCTTTTTTTTATTTTATACTTTTATCTAGG
>NZ_BAMO01000010.1 GCF_000615945.1 Caldalkalibacillus mannanilyticus JCM 10596 | reverse complement strand
TTATTTTTTAATCTGTCTACCTAAAGGGGAGCATATCACACACCTTAGGACATTCCAGAAAACCAACCTCAGGAAATAATTTATTTCCAATTCACCTAACTAAAAAGTTAAGATACTACGACACAGGTACACAGTACATCACCATATTAAGTCGAGTTAAATAATTCCGTCCCCAATTCGTCCCCAAACACGACTTTGGCAGGTTTTCCTACGATGATCCAAATATGAACAAAAAATAAAAACCCTTATATCACAAGGGTTTCGATGAATTATGTATGGTGACTCGGACTAGGTTCGAACCAGCGACCCCCACCCTGTCAATTGTCGGTAAGAGAACCTTGTTAATACGATAGTCCATAAACGCTAGTCTATCGCTATTTTTAGACGTTCATTCCATTCTGAATATCGCTATTATAACTTATAGCACCTTCACCTTGCAACTCTGATACGCAGACTACTGTGACTTCTTTTTTGCTACGATTAACGGTAATTACAGTTAAAGCATCGCACTACAAAGAATATAATTTTAATATTCTTTTAAATTTACAAGTTCCAAATTAAGGGTTATAATGGAAATTGTTGAGAGGATGTGAAAATATATGAAAATGAAAGTTGCTATTTTTGCTCTAGTTTTAAGTCTACTAATTGGATCAGTGGTTATGGCGAACTCATCTGCGGTAAATGATCCTTCTGTAGAAGGTCCTTTAAAATTTGAACCATCTACTGACATTAAACCCGGTGATTCTATTGAAGTACCTTCATCTAGCGATCCAGAAATCACGCCTTTTAACGTTACTCTAATTGATAATGTTAAACATTCAGGTAAAACTGCCTATGAAAAAACATTTGAACTTTCTCCGGGTAACGGTAAAGAACTGAATATTTATGTAAAAAACAACCACAGTTCAAAGAAAGTTAAGTTCAAAGTAGAGCGCACTGACAATGGACAAGATTTTGGTTATGTTACAATTGAGCCGGGCGGTTCTAAAACAAGAAACTTTACGATGGACAGTGGTAAAGGAATGAGTGGTAAATGGAAGGTTTATGTAACCAGCGACGACGGTCACGTAATGGATCTTCTAATCAATGCTAGACAATTCTAATTCAATAAAACAAAACATCCCCTTCTATATTAGAAAGGGGTTTTTGTTATTAAACAAAAAATAGCCCCCGCAAGTCCAAAATGGACCTACGAGGCGTGTCGTCATTACTCGTTACTATTTCGGTTAAGATTGCGTTAGTGAGCGCTGAGCGCCCCCCCTATCCCTTCGAAATTTGCTTAAAGCGTTGAATCGAGCCGATAATCGCATCTGCGCTATTCGCCGTAACGTTAACGCTCCCTATCGACATGGAATTGTCGTTATGAGTTACGCTTCCGCCAAGTCCTCCGCTTAGTTGAGCGCCTAACGCGATCATGTCGCTAATCCTAGATTGATACGCCGACATAACGCTATCTAAGTGCTTCTCTACGCTAGACAATGCGGTATCTAGTCCTTGTTGTAATACGGTATTCCGCATATCCTGTGCGATCTTATCACGGTCTAATACGTCTGCCCAGTACACGTCCAGCGCTTCGATCTTCTTGCGGTTGCCGTCCTGCATAGCCGCGAGCCCGTCTTGTAGCGACTTAATCTCCGCTTCCTTCGCCATATTAATAACGTCAATTTGTTCGTTAAGCTGGCGTTTCCTCGCGTCTAACTCCGCTTCTCTTCGTTCTCTCGCAGCTTGACGGTCCATATCGGCTAGTTGTTTATCGATACTGGCTACGGCTTCCGCGTCGTGCGTTAACTCTGTCGTTAGCGTGCCGTCCTTGTTACGTACCACTTTCTCGAAACGCTTATCCGCAATAATGGCGTTCTTCTTAGCGATCAATTCCGCACGTTGGAGCCTACGGTCTTCCACCTTTTCGAGTTCGCGTTCGGCTTTAATCTGTGCGTCAATCGCTTCGACTTGTCTACGTATCGCCTTGACGGATTCGTCATATCGTTGTTTCGTCGTTTCGATACGATTCTTATACGCTTCCTCTTCGTTTTTGAGCGATTCCCTTAGTGACTCTTTCTGCATATCGCGCTCTTTACTAAGCGCCTCCATACGTTTAGCCGTAGCCATTTCGATTAAGCGCTTCTTATTCTCCGCGACTTCTCGATCCGCACGCTTATAGTAATCGGAGTCCGCTTCGTGTCGATTTCTTACGCGAAGCCACGCGTCTA
Source organism: Caldalkalibacillus mannanilyticus JCM 10596 (assembly GCF_000615945.1). GTDB lineage: Bacteria > Bacillota > Bacilli > Caldalkalibacillales > JCM-10596 > Bacillus_AT > Bacillus_AT mannanilyticus. The sequence continues at coordinate 101,215 of NZ_BAMO01000010.1, read as the reverse complement.
GACGCATCTGCGTAATCTCCTCTTCCGCCGCCCCCTTTTCGCGCATACGACGCTCCTCCCGTTCGATCCATTCCGAGGAGTTCGTGTAGGATTCACGCGCAGATTTCTCCGCCTCTCTTACGCTATCTTCCGCCATTTGCGACTTGAGTCGATGCACTTTAACTTCGAGGTCCTTACGTATCTCTGCGTTATTTTTATAACGCTCGAGAAGGCGATTTAATGCCGCAAGCTCCTCTTCTTCCGACATCTTGTCGAGTTCCTTCTTGTACTGTATCCACTTTAACGACTCGCGGTACTGTTCCGCCTGGACGTCCTCGAAGGACTTTTTACTACTAGACGACTTACTGCTTCCGCCACCCTTCGAACTACTACTCGCACTCTTACTGCCACTTCCTCCGCCGCCTGATGACGAAGATTTAACGTTAGTCTGAACGTTAGATGAACCGCCCCCTCCGTTTCCTCCGCTCCATTTGCGATCATCGTCCGTTAAATAAAACGGTAGATTCGAAGATTTTGGGTTGCCCATACCACGCAATTCACGTTCTAGCTTCTCGATTTCCGCGATAGCTTTCGCGATACCAAGCTTTTTCCGAGTCCAATCGAGCCTCCGTCGCCTTGCGCATCCTGTGCTTTTAGTAGCGCTAGTGTCGCCTTTAAATCGTCAATCTTCGCCTTCGTAGCTTCTCTCGTTGCGCCCGTCATAGATCGAATAGCCGATGTCTGCGAGTTGTAGGCGGACACTACGTCAGGATTAATTTCCTTGATGCGCTCGAATACCTCAGCCATACGCTTTTTAGCGTCGATAGCTTCTTGAGAGTCGTCCGCTAAATCGCTAGTTTTACGAGCAAGGTCGTCGTACTCTTTCGATAGTCGGTTCGTTTCTTCACGCGTCTTGCGTTCTTGTTCTTCTACTTCGCGTTGTTTACTCGAAAGATACGATAATCCTGCGGCTAATCCGCCTACTGCTAGACTGATGGCAGCAAATACGGGTATCGTCAATTTTAGCGCCATGAGTGCGGTACTTAACGCACGTATCCCGAACACTAAACTCCCGACTAACGGTACAAGCATGGAAAACGTAATGATCGCATTTTGCGCCGGAGTGTTTAAGTCTGCGAAACCTTTCGCCAACGACGTCAAGATGGACGTAACTTCGCGAATGGCTGGCGCAAACTTATCGCCTACCGCTATGCCCGCCGCTTCGAGTGCGGACTTGAATGCTGCGATCGAGCCATTTAGCGTATTGTTCTGGATATCCGCCATCTCTTGCGCTGCGCCCGCCGAGTCTTGTAGCTGACTCGTAAATTCCGCTAGTGTCGATTCTTCCGTAGATAATAACGTTAAGAATCCGCTTGCCGCTTCCGTCCCTGCGATTGTCGCCGCGTACTCTAATCGCTGAGTTTCGGTCAATCCGCTAAAGGCGCGCTCGGCGTTCGAAATAATCTGCGGTAACTCTAGCATTTTACCGTTAGCGTCCGTTATGCTGAAACCTAATTCGTTCATCAACTTCGCCGCTTCTGCAGACGGAGAGATTAGGCGTAAGAGAATCGCTCTTAACGTCGTACCCGCCATTTCGCCTTGTATACCGGCGTCCGATAACTTACCGACAGCCGCCGCCGTTTCTTCTAACGAAAGTCCTGCGTTAGAAGCGATAGGCGCTACGTATTTCATTGCGTATCCTAATTGCTCAATATTCGTATTAGATGACGTCATCGTTTTCGCTAATACGTCAACAACTCGCGAAGTTTCGCCCGCTTCGATCTTAAATCCCGTTAGAATATTCGATGCGATATCCGCCGTCCTAGCGAGTTCCATCTGACCCGCCGCCGCTAAGTTAAGGACTCCGGGCATCGCTGAGATTATTTCTTGTACGTTAAAGCCCGCCATTGCGAGATACGACATTCCTTCCGCCGTTTGTGACGCAGAGAATACCGTTGATGCGCCTAGTTCTTCCGCCTTCTTACGCAATGCGTCGAACTCCATTACGTTCGCCTGCGTTATCGCCTTGACGCGCGCCATCGAGGACTCGAATTGAGCTGCCGTCTTGACCGATGCTGTAATAACTCCGCCCATTGCGAGCGTGAGTCCGGCGAAGGCGACGCCTAGCTTCTTAATCGACGATTCCGTATCCTTGGCGCTTGATTCGAGTTCCTTCGTCTTACCCTTCGCCTTCTCGATCGATTGCGAATAATTCTTCGCATCAAGTTCGAGTTTGGCGCGTATCGATCCTACGTCTATCGAGTTCATTCGTCACCGCCGCCGAGTAAATGACTTTGTATTTGTTTTAGTTCTTTCTCCGCAAGATCAAGGATTTTTAGTAGTTTTTCAGTGTCCGATAGACTATCATCGTCCGTTACACTCCGCAAAAATCCAGCAATCTCCGCCGTGACGTCAAATAACGTATTTTCTTCGTGTTCTTTTTTTGTACTATCAAGTATCTCCTTCATTTGGTTCCCCCTTAAAATTAGTAAAAAGCAAAAAGAAAAAGCGCCGATACGTTGGCGCTCATGCTTACTATTTGTTAAATTGTTTGACGATGGAATTTTTAAGTTTTAGGTAAATTGCCGCCGACTCGGGCGCACTCTGACTAGCCGCGCTATTATACACTCGACTGAGTGTATCTAGATCAGGTCTGTACCGCGAGATGTCAACGGTATCTAGGTTGATTCCCGCCGCTCTATTTACGACTTTTTCGTCGCCTTCGAAATGATAGAACCCTCTGTCATCAATTATTATCCTAAATCCGTGGACTGGCGTAGTACGTCGCTCTAGCTTGTATCATTGCGCCTCCGCCTAACATAACCCATATAACTCCCTTCTCCGGAGATTTTAATTTTGTGGAATGGATCTAGCACCTCATCAAAAACCATGTAAGGCGCTATTGAAAACTCTATGCTTCGCGTTGCAAACGTGATCCTCGTCGATCCGAGATTACAAAGGACCAAAGAGGTCATCAGCTCATGAAACTCGATCTCCTGATCACCCGTTCCCTCGAACGTGGCTTGTACTTCAAAAACATTATTCATGCTCCTTCACATCCTGTTCAACGAACTCTTTTTTCATTTTTACGTAAGCTACTCTATCATCGACTTTTGACGTTTCTTTCGCTTTTTCATACGCTCGGTCAACTTCTTCCTGCGTGATTTTAGTCGATTTTGCCCTATCGTCATCTTTAGTTTCGCTTGTACTAGGCGATTCAAGGGCTTTTTTGATCGTGGCATATAGTACCCGGCTCTCGGCGTTTGAGTAGGTCCGCGCAACTTCCTCGGCTAGTCTAAGGTCTCTATTTGAGAGCGGCTCTTTGTTTTGTAACTTATCCATTAGTCCTTGGCGTATAATCCCCATGTTTTTAGATTGATTATTTTTAGCGTTATTGTACTCAACTCTATCTCTGATCAGCTCATACCGCATAATAGCCTGCGCATCACCCGTACTCGCCTCTTCCTCCAATTTTTTAAGATACAGTTCTGATGGCGATAGGGTATACGGGTACTCATCATCAAAATAGGTAGTAATTAATTCCATAAATTTTTGGTTAGCACTTGTGTATTCTGCAATTTTTTGCGGATTGCCCCTAGCAAATAGTTTCATTTTTTCTAGTTTCGAAACAGTTATGGGTAGTTTCATTATTTATCATCTCCTTCAGTTTGTTTTCTTTTTGTTCCCGCTGGAAACTCTCCATATTGCTGCACTCGATACAATCCCTCTTCCGTTATTAGTGGCAGCTCCCGATGATCTACCATTTCGCTCGGATAAATCAAATGATTATCTTCATTTCTTACCTCACTAAATTGGCTGACAAAATTCCGCCTGCGTTGATCGTATTTTGACCGCTCCTCCGCTAAATCTAGTAGGGCGTTGTAATAGGCTTCTCTCGCTAAATTCATCCGCTCCAAGATCGGCGTGAAAATTTGCTCTCGCACGAGCGGTCTATAATTAGTATTCCAGTCCGCCACTAGATCGCGGGGAGTTATATTTCCTTCACGCGCCTCTGTGCGTATATACATTTCCGCTCCGCTTTGCTCGCTCGATGCCACTTCGTATTCTTTCTCGGCTTCTTCGATTTGTTTTCTTTTCTTGGTTTTTTCAGACGATAGATCTTTGCCCTCGCGGAACTCCCGTTTCAAAATAGCCTCTAATTCGGCGTTTAAGTCTTTGACTCGCTGCCCTGCCTCTTTTGTTTTAGTAGCGTATTTTTCTCGCATTTCAGTGAATTTAGTATCCTGCCCCAAGAAATCCTCGTACTTTTTCCATTTAATCATTGTTTTTCCTCCCTATTACTAGTTTTTTAGCCCAAAATAAAAAGCGTTGCCATGCCGTAAGCTCCGCCTTTAACGGTTTCTCTTCAATTATCTGCGTTAAATACAAGTCCTGAATTATCGGAAACTCCTCTGACTCAGGCGACAATAGGCGATACATCTCCGTAAAGTTCGCCGACGATACTAACGATACGTTGACGCCAACGATAGGGAGAAATGTCTTAAATATCTCCTCGTTGTCAGTTTCTAAATCTACCGTCTGTATCTGATGTATCCGCATCACATCAAGTACGATATTTATAACCGACAGACTATCCGTTATCGGGATAATGATGTTATCCGCATGGTTGCCGTGAGAGTTGAATAAGTCTAGCGCCGCCAATTCGATTCCCTCTAGGTCCGACGTCACGATTCGTAATAGGTTCCGCATCCTTAGATCACCCTTTCACGTTAAGTTTTTTTGCGAGCTAACCTTTTCGCTAGCCTTTCCGCTTTTTGAATCTCTTTTAGCTCTTCTTGCTCTGTTATCTGTATCGTTTCATTAATTTTTTCAAGCAAATCCGCGTCAACTAACGTGATAGCTCCCGCTTGTATCGACGCTATCTCTTTGGCGTTGGAATAGACGGCAAACGTTGCGTCCGTATCGATTACTTTATCGAGCCAACGTAAACACTCGTTATATGCCTTTTGCATCGCCACCTCTTGCGTTCCTCTCGTTTCTACTTCGTGCCGCCAATTATTGACGATAAATACGCTGTAGTAGCGATCATCACCGATTTTTATAGCGTGGTGATGTAAGACATAACTTAGATCATTTATCATTAATCCGCATCCCCTTTAATTTTGATTTCGTAACATGAATGTATTACTACCTGTTCGCTATTTTAGGCATTAAAAAAGCCCGTCATAGCGGGGTTTATTTATCCGTTTTCGTAACGCGGAGGGTCGACTTTGAGCGGTAATCTCGCATACGTTTAGCAGCGCTTGCTCTGTTCGATTCACCTCGGCATTTAGCGGAGCAGAATTTTACAGCGTTAGATTTACGTACAAACAGATCGCCACACTGCTTACATGCGGTGATATCGTCAAGCTGGCTACGGCTCTTGTTAATCCGTTTAGGATGTTTGGGTTTAATTACCGTACCCGCATCCGACAAGGCGTTGTATTCGCTCACCTCGTACCATGTCGGTTCATCGCATTCATCAAAGGCGGCTTCTCCGCACAAGCGCGCCATATACTGGCGATGTAGGGCGGGTTTACCGGGTAGGACGGCGTGTTCATAGTAATTGCATCGGTTATAATTCCAATCGACAGAAAAGTACGGGCAGGGCTTATCCTTTAGACACTGACTGTTTCCTGCGTAGTTAGCGCATAGCGTAGATACGTGATTGATTACAGATTTTAGTTGATTCATGCTTCGATTGCTCCTTTTTGTGCAAAATAAAAAACCGTAGAGTATATAACTCTCGGTTTAGGTTCGAATACAATATCCATTTATATCTCGTAGCTACCCCATGCTTTTAATAACGATCTCATACGGCTGGACGGTAGGTATAGGCTTATTGATTCTCCATTACGTATTCTTGAACGCCATATCCATTGTAATAAATCCGATACAGCTAATAAGTCTTGATTAACAGTTATCCCGTTATCCTCAAAGAACGCTCTCTCTATCGGATGCAAGTAGCGATTAAATACGTATGCTAACGCCTTCCTGTCGCTATACTCGTTAGTAGCTCGGAGGTTAACCGGCGTAAATGATTTAGCGTAACCTTTCCCACGTAAGTCTATTTCATTTTTCTTAACGGTCGTCCATATTAATTCGTTACCTTTCACCTTACAATGATTACGAAAATATGAGTATATATTTTTCTGCACTCGTTCCAATACGGTATCCGATGCATTTCTAAACCATGATACGCTAAAAGCGTTTCTAGCTTCGCCTACTTCATTATATGGACCATTGTAAATATCGATTAACTTCATTACTTCGGCTCTCTCTTCTCTTTGTGGGTCGTATTCCCCGATATTATAACGTCCGTTACTGTCTTGACTAACGGACTTAATCTCGTAATTTATATCGTGTAACTTATAATAGTAACTTTGTAACTGAACATTGAATAAATACGTTAGGACAAACACATTATCAAAAGCAGAAAATACTTTCGGCGGGAACGCCCATATCAAAAACTTATCACGATGATAGAACAAGTTGCCTGCTTTAGCTAATAACTTAATATCATAAAAACGCCCTTCAACGTAATCCTCGTACACCCACCTAACTCTATTATTTACTATATCAATATATCCTAAATCTCGAAGCGCCTTAATATCCTGCGATGTGATATTAGCCGTTTCAATAACGTCCATTACCTCATCTAGTATTAACGTATAACCTGCCTCGGTCAGTAATTCGATTAACTCCTCGTCCGCAGACTTAAATAGACTATGTGTAGCGCAAATATTCTTTCCGGATACAATTAGCTCTTTCAGGCTACGGAGTTTACGTCCTTCGTTATTGGCATTGTTTGGCTGAAAAAACTCTCTACCCGGTGTCGATTTAATTACTCGCTCGACTTCGTCGAGAAACGGCGTTATATAGATGAACTTTTTATATGCGGGGCTTTCGTTAATATATTGTAACGCCCATGAAGTTTTCCCTTTTCCCATTATCGAATCGACAATCGTTACTCTCACTCAATCACCCCATTTATTTATTGCGCTAAAGTACGCAGTTGCTACTCGAACGCGGTTATTACGTTAGCACTTTCTATACCCTTCCTTTTAAGGAAATACGTTAAAAACGGCTTAACCACGCGGTTTAACGGGCATACTTAGCACTTTTTTGTGCTAACGTTATTATTTAAACCATCGAAAGACCTAAAACATTACGTCCGTTTTTTCGGGAAAAGCACCCTCAAAAACGTCCGTCACTATCCTTTTTAAAACCAGCGTTAAACATATACTAAGATAATATGATGTCGGAGCGAAGCGACGACAGGCGAGGCGGAGCCGAAGCCTATGTCACTTTAAACTCGGAGTTTATCGCTAATATCCACTCTAATTTATCGTGTGTTAGTCCGTTTCGATACCGATCCGCTTAATCTGTTCGATATACTCGGCGCCGAACTCGTCGAGCAGCCTCCGGTTGATGTCGTCAGAAATACCGATGTACCCCGCCTCGATAAATCGACGGTCGACCGACTTACGGATAATCTCTCCGCAAACTGAAATTGGTTCATATTGCTCGCTTGTCGTAGTAATCTAAAAGTTCCACGTTTCATACGGATATCCTCCTTAAATAATTTATTGTTTAATTCACGCAAATAAAAGATGACGCCCATATCGGCGCCTAAACTTCCCTCACTCCTATAGCCAACTAAACGGGTAAAATGCAGGGTTAAAATTAAATTTTATCTCTCGTACCTATAGCCAACTGAGGGGCTAAAATATACCCTACTTTATTAAAATTTTTTCCTCATACCTATAGCCAGCTGAGCGAGTAAAATGCAACCTTCTATTGGGCGCTGCTCCGGTAGGTAGCGTTGCTATTTCGTATAGGACACGCATACTAAGTCGGTGCCACGTGTCACCGTCCTTACCGAACTCTTCGTAAACTTTGATGAAACGTTTAGCAGTTGTTACGTCAAAATCGACTTTTTGAAGGAAATCACGCCTGCTCCTTCTCGCGCAACGCCGTCTTAACTTCGCGTAACTCGCGGACCGTCATTTCGTCGACCGTTTTGGACTCGCCAGTTGACGGGATAGTGTGCGATTGTTCGCGTTGCTCCGGTGGGAGCGTTGCTATTTCGTATAGAGCTTTAATTCCTAAATTCCGGTGTCCCGAGGCACCGAGTTCATCTGCGACCTTAATAAATTTGTTTGCGTGGTTGCGCGATATTTCGATTTCTTCTTCACACCAACGTTCCCAATCGCGATAACCTTTAAACCCGTACTTATTGGGGTTATCACGCACCTCTTTCAGCCTATAGCCGATCTCGAATATCGCCTGACCCGCTACTTGCTTATACGAGTTGATTTCTGCGGTATAAACCGTGTCGGCTTAAACGGTGTTGGCTCGGCGATACACGATAAGTAAGTATTTTCAAAAATACTGTTGACATATGAGAACGTATGTTCTATTATAGTTTTAGGGCATGGCTAATAGCCCGTTGAAACCTGCAAATTTCAAACGGACTACTATGCTGTATTATCTTTACTCAGCGCCCTGCCTATTGGCGCCTAAGATCCGCTAACGTCCGCCAAAACGTTAGCGAGATATCGACGGATCACACACGCCAATGTGTGACGCCTATCCTCACGTCATCCATCGTCCTGCCAAAAACGATAGAGGTCCTCGGATAATAAATAAAGCTAGGTTGAACGCTGACCACACGCTACTAGTCGATCTAAAATCAATCGGACAAAAATTACATGCAATACGATAGAATCCGAGTAATAGAGTCCGGGCAACGTTCAACCTTTATAATTAAATTAGATTGCGCCTCATCGAATTAGATCGAATTTGGTATTGTATCTTTTATCAAGCGTGGTCAGCATCTCTATAGCGCTAGCCGAGTGGAGTCGATCGATTACCTCCTCTAGACTATAGAGGCTCGACCCGATATTGCCGATACGCACACCCGGACTTTCGTTTAAATAGACGTTTCTTCGGACCGGATGCGGCTTCACTTCAAATACGATAACGTCCTCATTTTGATCGACAGTCAGCGCCAAATTATCACTAATTAGCGTGGCTAGATCATATCCGTAGCCGCCATCAAAAGGGAATGCTACAAGTACCGCCTTATACATTGTGTCCACCTCCGATAATATTAAGTTGACCGCCTACTCCTTTCGCCTTGATACCCGCCATTTCAGTCATGGCAGATTCGAAAGACGTAGCACGGACAGTTAGTCCGTTAGGCGCCGTAACAGTAATATAGCCGTTAGGATATGCAGATGAATACGGAACATGACGCAACTTGAAGCCGTGACGTTTTGCGTAAGCACGGACCTGACGTTCAATAACGGATTTACTCATACGGCTACCGCCTCCGATCCGACAACATTAAAACCGATACTCAGCGCACAGTTAACCTTAATATCGCAAGCCCCGACGCTAGCTTTGCGGTCTACATCGAAATAATAGCGAAATACTATCGGATTCATATTAATAACTTCGCCAGTTTCGATATTCATTACGTTGAACCATCCGATTAGAGTGCGTGCCCAGCTAACGCGTATCGTATCTTCCGACTTCGGACCGTATGCGAAATACGCAGGGTCTCCGTGACACCATTCGATATTTGATAATAAATTTTCCATAACCATATTCCTCCCAGTGTTAAAAATGCACATCGTGATGAATAATTTGTTAATTCAAGAATACACACTGGAATGGACATTGTCAATACCCTAATTGAAATTTTCTCTATTAGAATTTATAATTAGGCTAATGATGGGAGGTAGACGGATGATAAAGGTTCATTTATCGAGGATTATGGGCGAGAAGAGATTGAAGATATCGGAAGTATCTGAAATGACGCAATTACATAGAAACGGAATAACTAAACTTTATAACGAAGAGACCGACGGCATTAAATTCGAAACACTAGAGAGATTATGTGTGGCTCTTAACGTTACCGTTGGTGAACTAATTGAACATATTCCTAACAAAAAGAAGAACGCTGAATAATGTCCGAATGGAATCGTCCATATCAACGGTATTAGACGTATCTCTATTCACGACATTAACGAAATAATAACGAATATAACGCAAAAAAAGACGCAGAGTAACGAATACTCTAGCGTCTTTTTTGTATTACTGAGAATGCGACACATGTTTTAAGTATACACATGAAATAGACAAATCACTTTTCGTATATACAAATATTAACTATGATAATATAATGTTAGTACATAAACTATTAGGGGGGGCGTGTATTATGGTTTCGCCAGAGCATGAAAAGGAAATAGTACGGAAGTATCTAAACCACTCTGATTTAAAAAGCATTTCTAGGAAAGTAAAATTAGACACTCGCTCAGTATTAGGCGTTCTCTTCAATAACTCTGCTACAAGAGATAGTATAGAAAAAGAATACGAACGGTATAAAAGTGGTGAGTTTTCTTCATTCTTTCATGAGAGTAAGTTAGGTCGTCCGAAGCTATCCGAAGAAAAAACACGTAAGATTAGACAGGTACGAATTTCCGATGAGGAAATGGAGATTCTCGGAAATCCCTCTTCTACACAAATTCGCAATAGATTGTTTACACTAGAAAAAATAGTTGAGTTTTGTAAAGTATTAGACCAAAAAGGAATCAAAATTATTCCTGACGAGTGGTTATCGGCTGACTATAATAAAAACGATCCTTTTTGGAATAAAGCAGTATACCAATCTAATTTTTCGAGATTGACATCGGTTTCAAAAATAAGAAATATAAACGAGAAAATACCTAATAAAGAAAACGCCCGTTAATACGGGCGTTTTTTCTTATAAAAAGTTACGTGTTGACTAACGCAAACTCACATGTCTATTAACGTAATACCACGTTCTTCCCGTCCCAATGCACGTACTTACCGCTACTTTCGGCTACCTTACGTACTGGCGCATAGGTTACGCCAGACCCGACGTTTTAAAATTTGCGAGAAAGGTTTCGGAGTCAAACCCCCGCCCCCTGCGCACCCGCCTTGGGGGGGTCAGCGCGTCCATTTCTCGCGCACTCTCGTCCGTACTTTTGACCGTATATTGGCGTATTGAATATGCAGCGCTAGGTTACATAATACATCTTAACGGACACTAGGCGTATGAATAATCGCTCTATACCAACGTTTCTAAACGGACGAAAATTATCGCTTATTCATCGTTTTATACATCCGCTTAGTGACGCCATTTATAGCGATTAACACTCCGTTAATGATGAATATCGTTCGTAACGCTAAAGACGCTAGTGTTTACGTAGGATGAACGCTAGAGTCGATGTTTTCGGGGCGTGCGCGTCGTGAGCGGGTTTGTTGATGGGAAGCAATCGGATACTTCGAACATTTGCGATTTTAACGCTTCTTATCGCTTCAAAGCGATTTTTAATAGATACGCAATCCATTTCCGATAACGTCCAGTAAGGTCAAAACGATACCTATTCGAATGGCTATCGGTAATTCCGTGCCGATCCCGTATCGCACATAATAAAAAACCGCCAGACACGGTTAGTGCCTAACGGTTCGATTACGGGGGTTATAATTGCTTAAGGGGCGAGAACTTACGGTGCTGCTCTTTTACATCATCGCTAAACAAATTAACGTATCGCCTGACCATTTCCATGGACGTATGTCCGAGTATTTGCTGTAGCTGAAAGATTCCAGCCCCGCCTTTGACGGATAGCTTCGCGAAAGTGTGGCGTAGAGTGTGCGGGCTACAACGGACGCCTTTTATATTCGCTTGTTTTCCATACTCGGCGATTCTACTTTGGATTTGTCGCTTAGATAGAGGTCCATAATCAAGAGTAATAAATAGTGCGTCTTCATCGGTTGCGCTGCCACGTACTTTTAAATAAGATTGTAATTGCTTTTTCATTTTCGCTTGGATCGGTACTAGGCGCTCTTTATATCCTTTACCGTCACGGATGAGTATCATTGAATCTTCCCATTTAATATCACTGACAGCAAGCCCTTCTAGTTCTTTCACGCGCATACCCGTTTCAACAAACAATAAGATCATTGTATAATCTCTGACTCCGGTAAACGTTGATAAATCCGGTTGGCGTAGTAATGCCTGTAACTGCTCAATGGTAAAGGTAGGGACTACAGACCTTTTCTGCTTAATCAACTTTATATTATCGAAAGGATTCGTATATATGTAGGATTCTTTATATAAAAAGTTGAAGAAGGCTCTTAATGCCCTCAGGCGTGTATTGACTGACACATCTTTTAGTTTTTTCGCATCTAGCATATAAAGTATAATATTTTCCTTTACCATTTGAGTTGTTATGCGAATCGGAGCGGGATCAATTTCTTGCTCCTCAAGCATTTTTTTAGCGGTGATCAATTCTCTTTGATAATATTGTAATGTATACGAGCTTAGATTACGTATCTTACAGTCGTGAAGATACACATCTAACGCCTCATCAAAATCGGCTCCTACTCCTGTTTCCACTTTCTTGTATTCTAGCGCTTCCACTCGTCTAATTTTGTTAATTCGCCTGACCATAGCACTTCCCCCTCCTTAACGTAAGATTTTCCGATCCTTATTGAGTTTGTTAAAAACCTGATTCAGCGGGGAATACTTGTTATGTTGATCAGTTAGTGATTTTAGTGACAGATGAGTATAACGCATCACCATACGTAAGTCTTTATGTCCAAGTAACATTTGCAAATGGCGAATATCTCCCCCAGCTTCCAAAAACATAGTCGCTGACGTATGGCGAAATAGATGCGGATGGACCCTACAATTCAGCCCTGCGCTTTTCGCATAATCTCGGAGCCGGTGTCGGAATTGATTGGCTGTTAGCACCTCTCCATAATTCGCCAAAAAAATGTAGTCCGTTTCAAATTCTTTATTCTCTCTAGTCAATTCGAATAGTAGTTTCAGTGTCTGCTTTTGTATCGGAATTTGTTTACTACGCTTACTTTTAGAGTTTTCTGCTCGGACTTTTATTGAGCATGTTTCTCCGTCGATATCCTGCTCTTTTAGCATAAGGACTTCGTTAATCCTACAAAACGAATCTAGAAGCAAGTTCATCAACACGTAATCTCGAAAGCCCGCATAACTTCTTTTATTTGGCGCCTCTAATAAAGATTGAAGTTGCCTAACGGTTAGTATTTCGATAATACTATCTTCTTCCTCGACCTTCTTTATCATCTCAAAAGGATTTTCTGTATATAACCCCTCTCTTACTAAGAACTTAAACAAGGTCCTTAATGGTTTTAACCGTAAATTCACGGTTATTGGCGATAACCCAATTTTTTCTACGCTTTTGGGTTTGAAAGGGTGACCCTCGAACTGCACTTTTTCTTGTAGCATAAAAGAAATATAGTCGCGAATAAGATCCACCGTTACATTTTCTACGTTACGAGCTACTCCACAATCGTCCATATAGCTAACGAAAAAATTATAATTTTCTCGATAGCTCGTTAACGTCCTTTTCGATCTGCCTTCCGTTATCTTTGCGTGATAAAATTTTTCGAACAGATCGTCCAATAAATGCGGATTAGCTACGCTACTACGCACCCTTTTCGTACTTCGTCCCACTCGTTTATCCGATGCTTTTTTCGCCATAAATAAAAAACGCTCCCTTCTAAATAATTTCAGAATGGAACGTTTATCGGGAGCGCCACCTTGTTTAATTCATAGGCGACACCCTGCGTCTATTTTTCCGGTAGTCCAACGTCTAGTCTAACGTATGTAAAACATTGATATACCGCTTTTTTTTAGCGTATGGTGACTCGGACTGGGTTCGAACCAGCGACCCCCACCCTGTCAAGATGGTGCTCTCCCAACTGAGCTACCGAGTCATAATATTAATTTTTCTGAGCGATAATAGTAATGTATCATATTCGTGTTCTAAATGTCAATGGCAAAGTAGTGAATTTTGAAAATAAAAGGAGCTTCTAACATGCATAAGCTATATATTATGGTTGCACTTCCTCGCTCGGGAAAATCGACCTATGTAAAAGAAAACTTTCCAGAGGTGACCAAGGTTTCAGCAGATCAGTTAAGGCTCCTGATTCACGGAAAACGTCACTTGCCTGAAAAAGAAGGGGAGGTCTGGGCATTTAGAAAGATCATGCTGGAAGCCTTATTTCAACAAGGAGTAGATATTGTGATCGACGAAACCAATACGACCAGAAAGCGCCGAAAAGTGTTGCTTCAGCTTGCTCAACAATACCAATATGAGACTATCGCCATTGTCGTCAAAACAGATAAAGAAGTTTGCAAGCAGCGCGCCATCCTAACAAACCAAAAGGACCTTCTTTCCGTGATCGAAGAAATGGCTCAGCATTATCAAGAGGTGACGAAGGAAGAAGGCTTTTCCAAAATCATTGAGGTGAGGACTGAAGTAACCGTTTGAGGATGGTGCACTAGAGCGAAGACTGAAAATAGCTGAGACTTATGCGTCCCAGCTAAAACGAACTCCATATTTACCACTTCTGACTCGAAAAACCTCAACTTCCTCAGGCGATTCATATCCGCGAATCCACCAATCTTGCTCCATTCTTACTCGTAAGCAGTTGGCTTGGAATTTCGTATCGTATAACTTAGCCCAGTATATCCAATTCATGATCCACAAACTCTCCTCCATTAGTAATCAATGAGCTATATACTGATATAAGTTTTACCATTTTCGCTGAGGATCATTCACTCCTTTATCCTGCCTGTTCATCCTCACGATCCATCTCAGCTTCTTCAGCATCACGAAGACGATGAGCCAAACGGCTTGAGGCACTCGCAGCGATACTACAAACGATATCATCTAGAAAAGTATGAACTTGTTCTCCTACTTTGGTATCAAGCTTCTTCACTATTCCTATTTTTTGTTTATCTAAATGCCCAAAGGTGGTTACAGCAATACTTCCGTAGCCAAACACAGATCCAAGGGCAAGCGTTTCATCACAGCCAAACAATCCTTCATCGGACTCTACAATGCTCTGAAGCGGCTCTGAGAGCATTCTTTTTTCTGCCAAAACATCTAACTCAACACCAACTAATATCGCATGCTGAATCTCTCTTTTTTCTAGCACAGCTTCTACAGACTGGACACAAGTAATCATTTGTAAATCAGGAGAATAAGGGGCCTGCATTAAATGGACAATCTCTGCAATATCTGATATTTGTACACCACGTTCAATCAATTTTTGAATAGCAGCTTTTTTTACGTCTCGGCTATGAACTTGTTTTTTCTTCATCTCTCTTCTCCCCTTCAGCTTATGCATCTAATGTTTCTAGTGCTTCCATTTTAACACACTTACATGAAAAACAGGAGTTGAAATCCTGATTCTATGGTAAAATAGGGTTGGTAAATCTTAACTATAGATGGAGGCAGTTGAATGTTATTAATGGAGAAAAAGGGCACAATAATAGATGATATTGTTTTAAGTCGACAGCTTGCTCAACATATTCCTATCATGGTTTACCTACCCTATAACTATTCGAAATTGTATACATATCCCGTTCTTTATGTTCAAGATGGTCAGGACTACTTCACTCTAGGAAAATTAGCTACCACTCTAGATCGCCTTATTGAACAACAACAAATCGATAAATGCGTTGTTGTCGCTGTACCTGTATCGAGCACACGCGAAAGACTCGTTCGTTATCATCCTAGAGGTTCTAGACACGAAGAGTACAAGCGTTTCTTCGCCGAAGAGCTGGTTTCGCATATGGATCAGAACTATGCCACTAATCCGATAAGTGGAGCCAGAGCCATCATGGGTGAAAGCTTAGGAGGAACCATCTCTATGGAAATTGCTCTGCAATACCCTCACACCTTCCGTCATGTCATCTCACAGTCAGGTGCTTTTTACGGTGGAACCATAGAACGGATCCAACAATTTTCTGCATCCCCTGATTTATTGCAACTCTATCTGAGTATTGGGACCCTTGAAACAAGTGTCAAGACCTCGGCAGGGAATCTAGATTTGGTTGCGCTAAACCGCCAATGCAAAGAAGCCATTCAGAAAAAAGGAATTCCGCTTCATTATAAAGAATATACAGGAGATCATACTTGGGCACTCTGGCAGGAGGATCTCCCTCACGCATTGAATGTGTTATGGAGATAGTTGCATCATCTAATTTCTATATTGAATTTAGGAGGAATTTTTATGAAATTAGGAATCGTTATTTTCCCCACCAAAGAAATTCAAGATTTAGCAAATGATTACCGGAAGAGATATGATCCTCATTATGCTTTGCTCTCACCTCATATTACTCTTAAAGAGTCCTTCGAAGCCTCCAAAGAAGATCTTCCTGCCATTGTGAAGGATCTTCAGGAAATTGCGAGCTCATCGTCTCCTTTTGAGGTCGAGGTTCATAAGATTAGTCATTTCCATCCAACAAATAACGTGATTTATATGGCATTACAGGATCATCCCAGTCTAACTCAACTTCATGTGGATCTCCATAAACCACCTATGCTTCAGCATGAAAGAAAGTATGCCTTCGTCCCTCACATTACAATTGGACAACAAATGCCTGATGATGAGTTGCATGATATTTACAACCGCCTTAAAATGAATCCGTTTCATTTTACTTTCTTGGTAGATCGCTTTCATCTGCTGTATCAATTAGAAAACCAAACATGGACCATCCATCAATCCTTTAACCTTGGAGGCTGAAAGGATCATGACAATATCACCCTATACAATAAAAAAGGCAACAAATGATCAAGAAATTCAGGATGCCTTTACGATTCGAAAAAAAGTGTTCGTTCAAGAGCAGGAAGTTCCCGAGGAGATGGAAATCGATGAATTTGAAGACCAATCAGAGCATGTGATTGTCTACAATAGAGAACATCATCCAGTAGGCGCGGGACGATTACGAATCATTAATGATATAGAAGCTAAAGTGGAACGAATCTGTGTCGATTCTCAATTGCGCGGTCAACATCTTGGAGAATTGATCATGGAACATATCGAAAAGATAGCGAAGAGTAAAGGAATACAGACCCTCCTGCTTCACGCTCAGGATCATGCAGAAGGTTTCTATTCTAGGCTTGGTTATTCCACCATATCCGATCCCTTTGATGAAGCGGGAATAATGCATATAAAAATGAAAAAAGAGTTGAACTCCTAATCAACTCTTTTTTACTGCTCTTAAATTCTCAATCACTTCATACTCTATTGGTTGAGAACCTAGATCCCCATGAAAAACAACTCCATTACGTTTCCCATGATAATCTGATCCTCCCGTTGCAATCAATTGAAACTCCTTTGCCATCTCTGAGTATTTCTTCACTTCTTCAGGAGAATGATCAGGGTGATGAACTTCAATTCCTTTTAATCCAATCTCAACTAGCTCCTTAATGAGCTCATCATAATCATATAATCCTGGATGGGCTAAGACAGGAACACCACCATATTTTTGGATGAGAGCAACCCCTTCAAAAGGTGAGATCCTTGGAGGGTTCACATAGGCTTTTCCTTCTTTCCCTAGATAAACATCAAATGCTTCAGCTAGATCATGCACTATACCTTTTTCCATTAATACTTCGGCAATGTGAGGGCGCCCTACATTCCCCCCTTTTTTCTTTTGCTTTGCTTTGACTTCCTCAATCGTAATCTCAATTCCTAACTCTTGAAGCTTCTCCACCATCATCTCATTTCTGAGATTTCTTGTTTTTCGAAGTTTAGCTAGCTCGGAATTAAATGCTTCATTTTCAAAATCAATAAAATAGCCTAGAACATGGATTTCAGTGCCTTCAATTAAAGTACTAACCTCAATCCCTGGAATGACTTCGACGGAAAGATGTTCTGCTGCCTGTAGGGCTTCTTGAATGCCTCCAACTGTGTCATGATCCGTAATCGCGATCGCCTGTAGCCCCCGCTCTTCTGCTAACATTACATTTTCTTTTGGAGAACATTTTCCATCAGAAGCCGTCGTATGAGTGTGCAAATCAATTCGTTTCATGTCGATCCTCCATCTCTTTTATTACCCGGATTAATAAGTCTGGTCGATCTGTGATAATCCCGCTTGCGCCTCGCTCTAACAGCTTGCGCATTTCCTCTTCTTCATTAATCGTCCAGTAGATAATCGCCATATTTAAACGCTTTGCACCATTTATTAATCTTTTGTCATCCAGACTAAAGATCCCATGTGTGCTTGGGAGTTGAAAAGCATCTGTATTGGGACGATACAAGCGATTTAAGAAAAGCTTATGATAAAACACAAAAGACTGCAATTCCTGTTTCGAAGCAGACATCGCTACCTTGCCGCCTGAATGCTCCAAGAAGCGAGCTAATATTTGATCAGAAAAGGAGCTAATGACCACCTTATCCTGCATTTGATACTGCTCAATTAGACTCCAAAGCTTTTGTTCAATATCTGGATCCTCTTTGTCTTTTAGCGGTTCTTTGATCTCTATACTCATACGAGTATCTCCAAACTTCTGAAACACTTCCTCTACCGTTGGAACCTTTACTCCTTGGCCTCGATAAATATATCTTTTCCTAACATCACTAAACCGATAAGCTGCATCATACTCTTTGATCTCTGCTAAGGTTAGTTCACTCACTTCCCCTTTTCCATTAGTCGTTCTATCTAGGGTATCATCATGAATCACAATCAAATGACCATCCTTCGTCATCCGAACATCAAATTCAATCATATCCACACCCAGCGATCTTGCTTTGTCGAAAGCAACTAGAGTATTTTCCGGAGCAAGAGCTGCCCCTCCACGATGAGCGATGACCAATGGAGCATCCCCTTGGAAAACGGGGACGGCAGGTCTAGCTGGAGTAACCAACAAGAATAAAGCAAGATAGCATAAGACTAAGACACCTAAAACGATCCACAGCCACTTCCATTTTACATTCTTTTTTTTCTTCACTCTATAAATAGGTGGTGCCTGATTAATTCGCGATTCCACTCTACTCCTCCCCTTCAAGAAAAAAGACCTCTAGCAAGAGGCCTTCACATGAATCATTGTACCATTCAATCTATCTATTCGCATATCATACATATTGATCAAACAAGTTTCCTTTTCCATCATGAGTCTTATACGGTTTAGGATAAAAAGGTTTATTTTGGTGATGGACATCAATGTTTTTACTTGAAACCTCTTCTACCTTCTTAATCGCATGACTATCATTAGAAATCTGCCTAATATGAAGAAGATACGTATCTGGAATATACGGTGGGATATAGCCCATCTCACTCACCTCCATAATAGAACCCTTCTTACTATATATTATATCGCGTCTTGCTAATAAAAGGAAAGGTTTTTTTAGCTAAGTCCAAGAATATTATACCCTGCATCAACATGAAGAATTTCCCCAGTAATCCCTCTAGAAAGGTGACTGAATAAGAAAAGAGCCGTATCTCCAACTTCCTCAACTGAAACCGTTCTGCGTAGAGGAGCATTTTCTTCAATCGTACGTAATATAAGGTTAAAATCTTTAATTCCTTTTGCTGCCAAAGTACGAATCGGTCCCGCCGAAATCGCATTCACTCGAATATCGTATTTTCCTAAATCATTCGCTAAATATTTTACAGAAGCATCTAGTGCTGCCTTAGCGACTCCCATCACATTATAGTTCGTCACCACTCTCTCTCCACCGAGATAGGTCAGAGTAACAATACTTCCACCTTCAACCATAAGGTCTTTTGCTGCTTTGGTGACGGCGACAAGAGAGTACGCACTGATATCATGAGCCAGTTGGAAACCATCACGTGAAGTGTTGACAAATTCTCCTTCAAGCTCCTCTGTTTTAGCAAAAGCAATACAGTGCGCGATGCCGTGAATGACGCCCACTTGTTCCTTGATCTTGGCAAAGGTATTTGCGATATCCTCATCACTTGATACATCACAGGATAAGAACAACGAATCGTCTCTTTCCAGTGTTGCCGCTAATTCTTTCACATTATCCTCTACTCGTCCTTGATATGTAAAAATCAGTCTTGCTCCAGATGCATGTAGAGCTTTAGAAATAGCCCACGCAATGCTTCTCTTATTGGCAACACCCATAATAACATATGTTTTTCCAGCTAATAATTGATTCATGAAATAACCTCCTAGTTTAGATCAAGCGTTCATAGGTATTAGTATCTGGTCCTAATTCTGATATTATATCATCTTTTATAAACAAGTTGCTAGCCTATCTTTTTATTTTATTATATGATTCATGTATAGGTCTTTTCTTAGATGTTTACTTTAACATGAGGAAGGGCTATGTAAAATAAAGTATTTGAGGAATGAATATGGAAAAAGAAAAAAGCTACTTACAACAAATCGATTATGGATTAGTCTTCATTATTTTCATTCTTGCCATCATTAGTTTAGTTTCTGTTTATAGTGCCACTGGTGCCACAGACTCTCTCTCGTTTGTCAAAAAGCAACTAATGTTCTATGTCTTGGGATTCATATTAATCGGGGTCATTCTTTTGATTGATTACCGTCGTTTAAAAGAGCTATCTCTGCCCTTATATGGTATAGGTATTGCCTTGCTAATATTTGTTGAGTTTTTTGGAAATATCACAAACGGGGCACAACGCTGGATATTGATCGGAAGCTTTAAGCTACAGCCTTCAGAGTTTATGAAAATTTTCTTGGTGATTCTTATTGCTCATTTTCTAACAAAGTTCCAAGAAACAATGGAAGAAAAATCATTCCAGCAAGATCTTGTCTTAACAGGAAAAATCGCTGCATTTTCTATTTTGCCGTTTTTCCTCATCTTAAAACAACCTGACTTAGGAACAGCTCTTGTTCTAATCTGTATTGTCGCTACAATGCTTCTTGTGGGAGGCATCTCCTGGAGACTTTTGTTTTTGCTAACCATTATGGGTATTTTGCTTCTCGCTGGGTTGGTCGTCTTATACTTTGTCAACTTTGACCTTTTCAGCAAATTTGTTGAAAATCACCAAATGGCAAGGATCTACGGCTGGCTGGACCCAGAAGCACACTCTGATCTATTTGGGTATCAGCTATTACAAGCCTTGCTAGCTATTGGGTCAGGACAATTAACTGGAAAAGGCTTAACACAAGGCTCCCAGGCACAAGGTGGATGGATTCCTGAGGTACACACCGATTTTATCTTTGCCATTATCGGAGAGGAATTTGGGTTTATTGGAGCAAGTATCTTAATTTCAGTCTATTTTATTCTGATCTATCGTCTTGTCCAGATTGCTCTAACGTGTAATGATGTCTTTGGTTCGTATATCGTCGCAGGAATCATCGGAATGCTTGTCTTTCAAATCTTTCAGAATATCGCGATGACCATAGGTCTAATGCCGATTACTGGATTAGCTCTCCCGTTTATAAGCTATGGAGGAAGTGCTCTACTAACCAACATGATTGCCATAGGAATCGTATTGAATATATCAATGAGAACCAAAACCTATATGTTTGATTAAGAATATTTACGGTTATGCTATTCATATCCATAAATATGTGCTATTTTGTAAGTATGTCCCAAACTCCATTTTCAAACATAAGGAGGGTACGAATGTACGATATTGTTGGTGATATCCATGGCTGTTATGAAGAATTATTGAAGCTCTTGGATCAACTAGGGTTTGTTGAGGAAAGCGAAGGATACACTCATCCGCAAGGCAGAAAGCTTGTTTTTGTTGGAGATTTAACAGATCGAGGTCCTAAATCGATCCCTGTATTACAGCTAGTAACCAAGTTGGTTCAAAAGAATCAAGCCTTATATGTCCCGGGAAATCATTGTGATAAGCTATATCGTTTGTTCTTGGGACGGAATGTTCAAGTGACTCATGGTCTTGAAACCACGGTTGCTGAATTATCGAGGGTTTCAGCTAAGACGAAGCAACAAATCAAGAAAGATTTTATTCATCTTGTTGAAACCTCTCCGCTCTATTTAGTATTAGATGAGGGGAATTTAATTGTTAGTCATGCAGGGATTCGGCAAGACCTCATTGGAAAGAACAATAGTAGAGTGAAAACCTTCTGTCTATATGGAGATATTACAGGGGAAACAGATGAAACAGGCTTCCCTATCCGTAAGGACTGGGCACAAAACTATTCAGGAGAAAGCCTAATTGTCTATGGACATTCTCCTGTCAAGCAGCCAAGATTTGTGAACAAAACCGTCAACATTGATACGGGGTGTGTATTCGGAGGCTATTTAACTGGATTACGATATCCAGAGCTTAGCTTTGAAAGGGTTCCATCAAGCATGCCTTATGTCGAAGAAAAATTCCGACTGGAACCAAAATCAACATTTGCTTAAATCCTCGTCCTTCCTATTCATTTGAGTGGTCGTGGATGAGCGTGCTTTTATCCATCAAGCAAGCTCTTCATATCCGCAGGTATTTCAGCTTCATAGCATAGGGATTGCCCAGATGTAGGATGAAAAAAACGAGTATAATACGAATGAAGAGCCTGCCTCTTCATTTTTTCTTTTGTACCACCATACAGATCATCACCTAGCAAAGGATGACCTAAGTAGCTTAAGTGAACCCTAATTTGATGAGTCCGACCTGTTTCTAGCTTTAATTCTATCCAGGTATATTGATCAAACCGTTTCTTAACCCAATATCTTGTTGTAGCAGATTGACCATCTTCTCGTACTTCTCTCGCCACAATGGAATGGGGATTCCGACCAATCGGTGCCTCAATCACGCCTTCATTACACTCCATTATGCCATGCACCAAAGCATAGTATCTTCTTTCAATCTGACCCTGTTTTTGCTGAATGGAAAGCTGTTGATGGCTAAAACGATGCTGTGCCAACAGCACGATCCCTGTTGTATCTCGATCCAAACGATTCACCGCATGGAAGGTTCGGGTCAACCCCTTTTGCTGCCAGTAATACATGATTCCATTGGCAAGAGTCCCATTTTTTTGTGAAAAAGTTGGATGAACACAGAGATCAGCTTGTTTATTGACAATAAGAATATCCTGATCCTCATGTAAAATATCTAGAGGAACGGGTTCAGGCATTAAGTAATGACTACCCTCTTCTACAGGAAACCAAACCTCCACCTGATCCCCTTCTACCACTATTTTTCGTACTGTAGCATGAAATCCATTGACTAGAATATGTCCTGCATGTTTGATACTGCTTAAGCTTTTCCTCGATATTTTCTTATGCTGAATTAAGAAATCTCGCAGTAAGCCTTCTTCATCTTTCGTAACGCTGAAATATAGCTTATGTTGCTGATCCTCGGCTTGAATAGAAACTCCCTCCTTCTATAGCACAGCTTCCAACATTAGTTTCCAATAAAGGAATCTCTCACTCGATTCCAAAATGGAAAGGCACGATAACGAGCAAAACGCACCTTTTCCTTGGCAACATGCAAAGTAATCTTCTCCACATTTTTTTCGATTAGGGTAAGATGATCAACCGTAATCTGATAATCAACATCATTGATAGGCTTTAACATGCATTGATGATGCTGTGGAAAAATTAAGGGAGAGCCAATCGTCCGAAAAACCCGATTATTAATCGATGCCATCTCCGTAAGTTGAATGGCTGCTAGCGAAGGATGGATAATCGCTCCCCCTAAGCTTTTATTATAGGCTGTGCTTCCTGAAGGAGTGGAAATGCACAAGCCATCCCCTCGAAACGTTTCAAAATGCTCCTGATTTATCTCGATATTCATGACCAAAGAGCCTTCCGTCGTCTTCACTGTACATTCATTCAAGGCTAAAAAACGCTCTTTCTTCTGATCATGATGGTCAATCAAAATTTCCAGCAAGGGGTAGTCCACTGTTTCAATAGGAGTTTTGGCAATCGAAATCACCAGTTTCTCTAGCTCATCTGGTCGCCAATCTGCATAAAACCCAAGATGGCCTGTGTGTAAACCAACAAAAGCCGTTTGATCCAATCGATGCTGATAACGATGGAACGCTTCGAGTAACGTCCCATCTCCTCCTACACTAATAACAATAGCAGGATCTTCTTGATTAAGAGTAAAGCCAAAATCAGCAAGATAGCTTAATATTTTTTGTTGGATGAGATTAGAGGTATCATCCCCTCGAGATAAAATAAAGAATTTCATTCGCTTCACCTTTTCGTATTATTGGTTATTTCTCTGTTTTCTAGCAAAGGCTTTTTGCGCTTCTTGGATCTCTTCCTTGATTTTGGACATTTCTTCATCTAATAAGAAGGCAGCTTCAGCGGCTCTTTGTAATCTTTTTTGAACCAAAAGAGGAATCTCTCCCCCATACTTATAGTTTAGAGAGTGTTCGATAGTCGCCCAAAAATTCATGCTCAAGGTTCTAATTTGTATTTCTACCAAGATGTTTCTTGTGCCTGAAACAGACTGAATCGGATATTCAATGACTAAATGATAACTGCGATAACCACTTACTTTCTGCTGATGAACATAATCTTTTTCACCCAACACCCGTAAGTCTGAACGGTGTTTAATTAATTTCACAACAGCATAAATATCGTCTACAAATTGACACATGATCCGAACACCGGCGATATCTTTCATTTTATACATGATCTCTTCTGTCGGTATTTCCTTTCGTGCTGCTTTTTGAACGATACTTGGTACAGGTTTTACTCTCCCCATTACAAATTCGATCGGAGAATGGACTCCCATACTCACAAATTCATCTCTTACTCCTCTAAATTTAATCTTTAATTCCTCTACCGCTTGATGGAAAGGAATGAGCTTCTTTTGCCAGCTTTTATCTGTCATGCTGATCAGCTCCTTATGCAGATTACTTTATCGTCTCGGAAAATTCCTCTTCAATAATAGAAGACATTCCTTCTCCATAGTTCATATTGTTCAGCATGTTTCGAATCAGCTCTCGCCCTTCCTGACTAAAATCCTTTAGAGGAATGGACTTATGTACTTCTCCCTCTTCCGTTAGGCTTAACACGAGAAAAAGATCCTGCTCTTTGGCAATCACTTCATCAAGGCTTTTCCACACTGAGAGAGGAAAACGGATATATTTCCATTCTTGCCCTACTTCGACAATGTATATAAGTTGTTTTTCATCCGAGTCTACTAACAATCGACTCATCGGAATCCACTCTTCTTCTTGTTTCTCAAGGTAAAAAGATTTTTCTAGATAACACAGTTTGATGAAAGCATTTTTATCTTCTATTCGTTCTATGATAAAATGAGTATTATTCATCATGATCCCTCCTATCGTTTTTATTTTACCAAAAACATTGTTAAATTCACCGTCGGTTATCTCCCTTCTATAGAGAAGAGAGTCTTACCGACGGTTAGAACGGGATAAATGTTCTTGAAAGGATGAGAAGACATGAATCAATCCCCCCATACTCATAGCCTATACACACGTTTTGGCGGTGAACAGACGTTAAAAAAACTGGTCCCTTCCTTCTATGATAAGGTCGCTAAGCACCCTGAATTGGCAAAGATCTTTCCCGAGGATTTGACCGAAACAAAAATAAAACAATTTAAATTTCTTTCTCAGTTTTTTGGAGGACCTGACCTATATTCCCGAGATTACGGACATCCTATGCTTCGAGCAAGGCATATGCCTTTTCCTATTACCCCTTCCTTAGCAGAAGCATGGCTAGGATGTATGAAGGACACTCTTCGCGAACTGGATATTGATGAAGAAATCAAAAATGAAATGCTTTCTCGCTTTACTTTCACTGCACATCATATGGCGAATACACCAGATTGAACAAGATCTTTCTGTAACAAAAAAAATACACCCCAAAAATTAGATTTCACTCTAACTTTGGGGTGTTGTATAGTAGACAATTCATACACTGTGATTATTTGTTAATATACCTATACCTGTTTTTATTTTAAATAGGGTGTAAGACCCAGCACATGATTCACTTCACCAATTTGAGAATATAATTTATATCCTCCTCCAGTTCCTTTGTGTACCCCTAAATATTTTGCATTAGCATATACCGTCCCTCCACTATCCCCTGAATCACTGGTATAAGAACTGCCTCTTAGCTTAGTAAACCATGCTCCAGACATGGATAAACTCACATTCTTACTTTGTAGGGTGGAGCAAGTAGAGCCCGTTTTGTATCCTGTTTTACACACAACTTGACCAACAACATCCGTATTCCTAGCTTCAAATGAAGTCATCTTTCGAGATGCCCCATTAATATTGATATAGCTATTTGCGGTACTACTATTCACTGTAACCGTTAAAGCATCTACACTGCCACCGTATTCAATTTGCGATACTTGACCTAATCGTTCGCCATTTTTGCTGTAGACATCACTATAGTGAAAGGTTGCTTTCTTCGTACTGTTATTCCATGTTCTACTACAATGACCTGCTGTTACAAGATAATAAGCACTCCCTTTTGTAGCGTAATATCCAGTCGAGCAGTGAGAACCACGACTATTTGATATGATTTCCCCCCCATAAGGAGCTCGGTTATCACTAGGTGGCTCCACCTGAATCACTTTGATGGGTACTCCAGATAAATAGGTAGTAAGCTCTTTCTCTCTATCAACTGAATAATCTACTAGACCAATGATGATATTTTCCTCTATGACATCTACAGAAATAGAATCTATAGTCATCTCTTGGCTTTTTCCGATCTCTAGAATTTTTTCAGATATATTATCTAAGTCTTGTTCAGTATAGATAGCTTCTTGGAAAATGACTTCTTGATCTAGGTTTACCGCAGATAGTGTTGATTGTAATAGTCCTAATTTGGCTTTACTGAGCAAGTCTTGCTTTAATTTAAGAACAATCTTCCCCCCATTCTTTTGATCAATATATAGGGTGTAGTCAGAGTCTTGAAGCTGCCCTTTTTGTTCTAATACTTGTATTATTTGAGGAACAATCGTTTCTTGTAATTCAATCCTTCTACCTATTTCTTTTTCTTCATCAGGAGTGAGAGGCACACCATATTCATAGTATTCCTGCTCGGTCTGAGAATTTATAACATTTAAAACATGCTGCTTCTCTAGACTTAAACCAAATTCCTCTCTAAAACTGAGGCTTTTTTGGAACAGCTCGATATCGAGGTTTTCTCGTTCGTATTGTGGCAAAACATCACGATCCATTGACTGAGCAGAGGAAGAGAAGCCAAAGCTACTTAGAATTAATAGAATACTTAACAACATTAAAAATGATTTTGATACTCTTAGCAAATGAAGCACCTCTTTTTCTTTTTTATTCGTAATTTTAATTTGTTATTCTCATTCGTTTTTCATCTTTTTTATTCGTATCGCTTCGCCTTGTGCAGGTAAGGATTGATCCATGGAGGAATACCAAACTTCTATTTTGTCCCCCATTTTTATTTGGGACAATACTGTATGATTGGCGTTGAACCAAATGGATTGCTCACTTTTTTCAATGATTCCCTCTATTGATTTCCCTTTTATTTCTTCCAGATCTAAATCTTGCACGAAAAGAAATCTTCCTTCTTCTTTATAAGCCACTAGCCCAATGATGTTGTATTCATGCTTGAAAACATCGTCTTGGCTACTCGAACCTCTTAGATGATCATCGTTGCTCGATTCTCTGAGCTGATCATGGTTTCTCGAATCTCCCAAGTCATTAATGATAAGACCACCTCCAAGGAACACAGAAAGAATAACAATGATTGTTACCTTCTGTTTTTTTTTCATTACTGCAACTCCTTTCATTTTTTTCCGTCAATAATGAAGAGAAAAGAGAAACCACTCCTAATCCTGCATGTTACTCCATAACTATATATTACTATAGAAGGTATATTATGTCACTTCATTTCTTGCGTTCTAACTTGATTTATTTAGCTCCTACTTGACGAAAAGAATGATAATTAATATAATACGTTTAAACAATTAAACCTTTAACCAATAGAAGGGAGTTTATGATGAAGGAGGAGCTTAAAAATAATAGCGAGTATATAAATCATGACGAAAATCCTTTAGATGTTTTTGAGAAGCTCAGTCCCTATTTCCATGCACTTGGAGACCCTGTAAGGCAACAAATTATTGTTTTGCTTTCGGAATGCGAGAGTTTAAATGTTACGCAAATCTCTGATCAAATTCCGATGTCACGTCCAACGATTTCCCATCACCTCAAGATTTTACGACAGGCAAGAATTGTTCAGGTACAAAAAAAGGGAACAGAAATGTACTATCGTTTAGAGATTAAGGAAGTCATAGAAATGTTTAAGGTCTTTATCCATGTTGTAGAAAAAAATTGTTTGTAATTTCACTGGACTTTTACAGTCCATTTTTATTAATCATTACGTTTAAATATTTAAACGTTTGAACTTTTCGATATTATAGATCTGATTTTTACATATTTGATCGTTTGGATTGTTTGGATTGTTTTCAATGAATAGATTCGTAACGTTCTAAAAATGAGGAGGAGTTATACATGAAAAAAGAAAAGGTATTGATTGTCGGTGGTTATGGAGTTGTAGGAGAGCAAATTGCTGAGATATTGCGCAATCGAAATCCTGATTTAATCCTTATTCTTGGAGGGCGTCATCCTGAAAAAGCAGATCAGTTGATCCAAAAGCTAGGGAATGCCTATTCTGTTCGAGTCGACAACACGAGGTCTCACCCGCTCCGCGATATAGATCCAGATCTCTCACTTGTAATTAATGCCGTTAATGATCCTGAAGATTATCTACTACAATCTGCTGTACAGCTTTCGATCCCATTCATCGATATTACTCGTTGGTCTGAGAGATTCTTGCGCGCGCAGGAAAAAATAAATCAATTCCATTTGCAGGCACCCGTTATTCTATCATCAGTGGATGGCTGGTGTTGCAGCTCTATTCGCTAAAATAGGAGCCATGTCATTTGAAAAAGTGGATCAAATCGATATCAATGTTCTATTTTCTCTTTCTGATAAAGCAGGACCTAATTCAACTGAATATATTGATCGGCTGACGATCCCTTTTGATATCATTGAAAACTATCGCCCTCGGTCGGTGTCCCCACTGACCGATCCTCTACCTGTTCGATTTCCCAATGGGTACAAAATAAAATGCTATCGCTTAGATACTCCTGATCATATAACGGTCCCTGTATCGACTGAAGCTGCTTCGGTCAATTTTAGAATCGCCTTTGATCACAAATTTGTGACTTACTCCCTTCGTCTTCTCGTTATGCTCGGTATATGGAAGCTGATCAGTGGGGAGCGGTTCACCAAGCTACGTCAAAGACTTTTATATAGTCCTGGTAATGGAGGGGATCATCAAATCGTCATCCATTATCATGGAACGGACAAAAATCAAAGAAAGAAGCAGGTACAAAAAACAATCACTGATCCACTAGGACAGACCCATCTTACTGCCTTAGGAGCGGTATTTCAAGCAGAACATGTGTTAGAACAGACTAAGAGCAATGGCTTGTCACCTCGTATCTATTATCCAGAGGATGTATTCCAGTTTATCCCGCACCCTTCAACAGTTCTTCAGTTTTTCCAAGAACATGGAGTCGTGATTAGTGAAAAGTGATATATGGTACGAAGAGTTGAACTTTTTTCTCATTTTTAGGTTAGACTAAAAAAACCTTTGTCCATTTCTATTCTTAGATTTGGAACAAAGGCTTTTTTCGCTTTATGCTGTACAATTATTACACATTCAATTACTGCACTTCGCTCATCAGTTTTTCCAATTGAGTCAGTGTTTCTTCAAATACTTCCAAAGCTAATTTGATTGGTTCTGGAGTCGCCATATCTACTCCTGCTTTTTTCAGTACTTCAATCGGATAATCCGAGCTTCCACTCTTTAAGAATGAAAGATATCTCTCAATAGCAGGAGCTCCTTCTTCCATAATTTGCTTACTTAAAGCAGCAGCAGCAGCAAAACCAGTGGCGTATTTATAAACATAGAAATTATAATAAAAATGAGGAATTCTAGCCCATTCAAGCTCAATATCCTGATCCACACTCATCTCAGAACCGAAGTATGTCACATTTAATTTATAGTATTCCTCAGATAACAAATCGGCTGTTAATGCCTCACCCGCTTCAACCTTCTCATGAATCAATCGTTCAAACTCAGCAAACATGGTTTGACGGAATACAGTCCCGCGGAATCCATCTAGATAATGGTTTAAGATATACATTTTCTTTTTAGGATCATCCGTTACTTTTAATAAATAGTGAGTCAAGAGCGCTTCATTTAGTGTTGATGCCACTTCAGCAACAAAGATTGAATAGCCTGAATAGACATACGGCTGTTCTCTTCGTGAGTAGAAGCTATGCATTGAATGCCCCAGCTCGTGAGCTAATGTATAAACATTATCCAAGTTATTATTGTAGTTTAATAAGATATAAGGAGGTGTTCCATACGTACCACTGGAATAAGCCCCACTTCTTTTCCCTTCATTCTCATAGACATCGATCCAGCGGTTTTCGAAGCCTTTCTTCATTTCAGCAATGTATTCTTCTCCTAATGGCTTTAATGCTTCTAGCATCAGTTCTTTAGCCTCTTCATAAGAATACTTCATGTCCACTTCCTTCACTAGAGGAACATAGACATCATACATATGTAATTCGTCAACGCCTAACACTTTTTTCCGCAAATTGATATAACAGTGATTAAGCGGTAAGTACTCGTGGATCGTATCAATTAAATTATGGTATACACTTACAGGAACATTGTCTTCATCTAAAGCCGCCTCTAATGCAGAAGCATATTCCCTAACCTTAGAATAGAAAATATCCTTCTTCACACTGGCATTGAGCGTGGCAGCTAGCGTATTCTTTTGTTTACGGAAGGTGGAGTACATCGCTTGAAAGGCATCATGTCTGACACGGCGATCTTCACTTTCTAGAAACTGAACATAACGACCATGAGTAAGTTCCTTCTCTTCCCCATGTTCATCGATAATGGTAGGGAACTTCATATCCGCATTATTAATCATGGTAAAGATATCTCCAGAAGCACTGGCTAGTTCTCCTGCTTGAGCGATGATCGCTTCTTCTGATGCCGAAAGCACATGTTCTTTTTGCCTTGTTATCTCATTTAAAGAATGTCGATATATTTCTAGATCCTTATTTTCAGCAAGGAAAGCTTGTAATCTGTCTTCTTCAATCGACAAAATTTCAGGCACTATGAAAGACAGAGCACTTCCTACTTCAATATATAAGCTTTGCGCACGATCTTGATAAGCAACATACTTGGAATTTGTATTATCCTCATCCTTCTTTAAGTGCGAGTAGACATACACTTTCCCGATCTTAGAACGAATTTGATCCTGGAATTGCAGGGCTTTTACTAAATCTTCTGCTGATTGACCTAACGTTCCTTGAAACTCCTTTAGGTTAGGAATTTCCGCTTTGATTTCTTTAAAGGCTTTCTCCCATTCATCGTCTGATTGAAAGATTGGGCTTAAATCCCAAGTATAAGCGGAATCGATTTCAGACCGTTTAGGTAATTGGCTTTTGGGTGTAGCGGACATGATCATTTCTCCTCTCTTTTGACCTGCATATTTCGCCTAACTAATGAATTCTAAATTACCTACTTCTCTATTCTTTCCTATTTTCCTGCAAAAAAAATGAGATTATCCCCTTAATTCTTTTTGGAGACAATCCATATAACAGCAATTCCTAAAGCAATAGCTAAAACAACAATTAATATGGTTACAAATTCCATATTCCCTTCCCTTCTAAAAGCAAGCTGTTCAACCTTTCATCTTTCTATATTTATTCTACCCTATTTTAAATATCACTTCTATTTTTTTAGGCTTTTTAGTACAACTTTAGGGATCAATTCACGATGAGAGCATTCAATCCAGTCATCCGTTCTTTCTTCCTTAATCCTCATTTTCGCAGAAATATCCTGTTCCAGATGGGCTTCAGACATCGGGATCATCAGATGAGGGAGGGCTGTTTTAATCTGTGCGTTCCCCTTAACCAAATCTTGAATAGCTCCTCTATACGGAGCCAAAAGCGAAATGGCTTTAGCAAAATGAATGACGTTGGAATCTCCCACAGAAATCACCACATTCGGCTCATGTGTAAATTCCATCTCACTCCATAAGGTTTTTACTCCCTCTAAGGTTGGCCACTCCTCTCCAATAATGATCGACTCATAGGTCACACCCATTTCTAGAAAAAGCGAAGCTAGTTGACGATTTACTCCCTGCCGATCTGTTTCGATATCTGAAAGAAGCAAGATAACATCCCCGTAATGAATCGTAAAATCCGCAAGCTCTGCTACAGCCGAGGCTCCTTCAAGAATATAATCGGGTTGTTTTGTCATACCTAACATAAGATCCACTCCCTTTATATTATATAACAGATTAGTTATAATACACTTTTGTTATATAATATTATCTGTTATATAATAGTATTGCAACAGATTTTTTGTGAATCCTCTTTTACAATCAAAAAAAAAGAGCGGTGCACTCCGCTCTTCATTCATAAAAACAATTCTATTCAATCACTTTTAACCCTCGCCAGTATGAAAATGACTTTATCTCTCCACGTCGCCCACGATGCTGTCCTGATAGGCCTTCATCATTTGATCTAGCTGCGCCACACTGATTTCACCACGCAAAGCGAATCGCTTGGATTCCACAGCCATCTTAATCTCTTCGGACAATCCCTGTTTCATAGCGGCTTCCACCTGTTGCCATGCTTTAAGATAGAAAGCAATAAACAGCTCTTGCACGGCCTCTAAATACGAATCGACGGTTACTTGTAGCCGTTTTTCCAGTTCTGTTCGAAGCAGAGCTTTCCCACCTTGCTCAAAGAAATACTTTGGATTCTTAAAGTGAGCAAAGCTTCCTTCTAATTCTTTGGTTGGAATTGACATAAAGTTTTCAGGAAGGAGAGGAACCTCAAAACTTGGGCGGTGTATATGAGCACCCTTCAGGACCATTTTTTCGTTTTCAGTTTTTCGTTGCCATTCCACAATCATTCGATCTAAAATCCGATCAAGCATTTTTTCTAATCGTAAACTTGTTGCTTTACACTCATCTTTAATTTGATGAAGAAGAGAAAAGAGGAGTTCTTCTAAGCATTGCTGTAATTCCTTCTTGCCTGTACGTTCCTGACTTAGGACAGAAGGATGAAAAGAATCATTCAAATGCCTCTGAAAATTGAAAAACACTCTTTGTTTTACATAGTATAGAAGCTCTTGAACTTCCTTCTCCAATTCGTTTGCGACACTCGGATACTTCTCATTCTGAATTTGCTCCTGCCACTCCTGCTCTTTCCGATTTAAATCATCAATCTTAGCTTCTCTAACTTCTGTAGAAGTAAGCAATTCTTTTCTCATTTCATCCAGTAGGACATAGGCTTTCTCAATATCCCTTTCTGCTGACTCAACAAGAATTTGAGCAAGATCATCCTGTAGAAACGAAAAGAAAGCGGCTTCGAATTCCTCCATACCAGAATGTGCTTCTCCTTCCAAGGCTCTAATACTAGATACCGGATAAATACGAGGAAAGCGAATACCAGATTGCAATAAATTTTGTTCTACATGTTGAACAACATCATGAAGTTCTTCTTCTGATGCTGCCAAATCAGAGGCATTGACCATAAAGAACATTTTATCTAAAGCAAATTGATCCTTTACTCTCCCCAGTTGATCCAAGAAGTCTCGATCGGCTTTGCTAAACGCATGGTTATAATAGGTGACATACAGAATCACATCCGCATTTTTTATATAATTAAACGTGACATTGGTATGTCTGGAGTAA
This sequence comes from Caldalkalibacillus mannanilyticus JCM 10596, assembly GCF_000615945.1. GTDB lineage: Bacteria > Bacillota > Bacilli > Caldalkalibacillales > JCM-10596 > Bacillus_AT > Bacillus_AT mannanilyticus. The sequence continues at coordinate 67,707 of NZ_BAMO01000010.1, read as the reverse complement.
ATCGAATCCGCACCAGGAGTATCAATAAGCTCTACCCCATTTTGAGCTAAATAGGAATCATGGAATAGCTGAATGCTTTCTACAAAACAAGCCTTTTGTTCAACAGCAACAAATTGGGCAAACTCTGCTTTATCCACCTTGAACTGTGTTCCAATAATGGCTTGCGCTTCCTCCCAGCCCTTGTGACAAGCCAACAAAAATGAATAGTAGGGCTTAAGTGATGGTCTAAGCTCGTGAGGTTTCAGCTTTTCAATTTGTTGTAAGCTCTCTTGCTCAGAATGTTGAATTGGTAGCAGTAAGCGTTGTAAGGAAATCCGTATTTCTTCCTCAACCTGATGCCTGCTTTTCATTTTAATCATCGCTGTTCCGGCTGGATTCTCTGCTGTAGCCGGCAGAACTTGATTAATGGCTGCTGTCGTTGGGTTAGGCGAAACAGGGAGAACCCCTTGCCCCATTAAAGCGTTAGCAAAGGATGATTTCCCTGCACTAAAAGCACCAAACAAGCACACCGTGAAACGATTGTTCTTTAAGCGCTCTGCTTTTTCACGAAAATCTTGCACTAGCGGATGAAAGGAAGGGATGTCAGCCAAGAGTGTCGCTGCATGTTCAAGCTGACGGGCCACTCGTAGCAATCCTTCACTATTCAATTTCAAGTGCTGATCTCGATTCGATTGAGTCTGCTCTTGAGTTTTTTTACTTTCTTCATCTTTTTGGCTTTCGTTCATTCGTAGTTCAGTTATCTCAAAGTGAAGCTGCTTTGAGCCATGTGGCAGATGCGACACCAGCTCATCACGATAAACAGCAATCTGTTGTTCTACTTTTTCTTCAATCCCTTTCTCCTTCTGCTCTAGCTGTTCGAGCTGACCCCATTTTGCTAAAGATTCTTGGGCCGAAGAATACATGATTTGATGGCGCTCCTGCAATAATGCCGATCCTTCTTCAATAAGCGACTCTATTTTATTTCTGTAGAGCTGATGAACCTTCTTCGCCACTTCATTTGTATAATGATAAACATATTCTCTAGAAACAATATCTGTTTTTATCTCTTGAACAAGCCACTCTCTTGGTATTTGAAGGCTCCACTCCATAATCGAGGTTAAATACTCTTGAGCATCGAGCTGAAACACCTCACTTTTCTTCCTGACTAGTTCTTTCAGATGCCATTCAATTTGGGAGGTTACCTTTTCACTGAGATCCTGATACAGTTCTTGGAGCCTCTTCTGTCTTTCTTCCTCTGTCTTTTTACTTGAAAACAACCAGCCGATCTTAAAATCCTTTTGATAGCTCTCAATGAGTTGCTGAGCTAATTGTGTCGTGGTATAAGGCATAATAATGGCATTACTCAAGGTCTTTTCCATTTCATTCTTGATTTCATCTCTGAAGCGTTTAGGAGCTTGTTCCGATTGATGGTATTTCTCCAGCCAAGTAGGATCAGCTTCCCAATCCACCTCAGCCTTCAGTTTTTGAATATTGGCTCTGGATCTCTTCTCGTTCTTGAGCACTCAACTGAAGTAAAAAACGAGCATGTTCGTCTAAGAGAACATGGACAGCATGAATCAATTGCTGTTGCAAAATTTGTTCCTTTTGCTCCTCAATCTGTTGAAACACTCCCACAAGTTGATTGAACTGATTATAGGGGTGCTCAGGGTCCTTCATTGAAGCAAACAGGAGTCCATCAAGTGAAATTCCCCATTCTTCCAAGCCTTCCTTCACCCTTTGGTGGAAGACTTGGAGAGATACCTCCTGTTGGCGATGCTTATCGATTTGATTAATGACGAGAATGACTCGTTTCCCTTGTTCCTTTAACTGCTTAATGAAGTTAAAATTGTTTTCCGATTGAACGTGATTATAATCTGTAACAAAAATAATAATATCTGCGAGATGAAGGGCTGCTTCTGTTGCCGCTTGATGAGCCACATCTGTAGAATCTACCCCTGGAGTATCCAGAAGCTGTACAGCTTTCTGCAATAGAGGATGATCATCAAAAATCTCTACCTTCTCAACCACCTGACCATTTTTGCAATAATCTTTCCATTGATCTATTTGTTCTACTTCGATTGATATTTTACTTCCATCTGTCATTTGGATCTCGGCATGAGGGGCCCCTGAACGAATCAGAACAAGATTCGCACTCGTTGGGATTGGACTTGAAGGTAAGATTTCTTTTCCCAGCAGCTGATTGATCATTGTCGATTTCCCCGCAGAAAAATGACCACAGAAACCAACATTTACGACGTTAGATGTAAACTTTTTAAGGACTTCCTCTAGTTTTTTGGCTGTTTGATGATTCTTTGATTCTCTGATATAGTGAAGCAATTTTTCCATCATCTCGGTATACTCTTGCTCCACCTCATGTTGCCATTCAGTTGTATTCATAATTCATCACCTTTTATCAATATCTGTTTTCATTATACTCTACTCCTTTTTTTTTAAAAGAGCTTCCCTTGAAAAAAGAAGAAAAAAATTGCCAAATCCTGAGCCTCCCTAAATATAATATCGAATTTTGTCGATATAAATCATATAAAGAGTAAGGAGGATTTCTATGGACAATATGAAGCGAAGGAAGAGTTCACTCCAACGAAAATGGCTTATGGCTATTATTCCAGTGTTCATCCTTTCCATCGTGACGATGACTATTTTTGGTTATCAATACTCAAAAAGTCTAATCACGAAAGAACTAACAGAGAAAATGCAACTTCAAGAACAGGACATCATTGGTTCTATGGAAAAAGAATTTGTCGAGCACAGCCGGATTGCAGAAGCATTAGCGAAACAAATCGGTATGCAAGCAACTTCTATTGATAAAGTCACCATTCAAAAAATCCTTTCTGAACTAATTGCATTGAATGAAGAAACGTTAGGGGCAGGAGTATGGTATGAACCCTACGCCTATGACCCAGAAAGTAAGTATGTGGGACCTTATGTCTATAAGGATGGTAGTTCAACTGTCTACACAGAGGTTTATGAAGACCCTAGCTATGATTATCCCAGCCATGAATGGTATCAGCTAGCGTTTCAGCAAGAACAAACCATCTTCACCGATCCGTATTATGATGAGGACTCCGATTTTACCATGGTCTCAACTACCGTTCCTTTCTACAATGACCGCAAAGAATTAGTAGGGGTTGTATCTGCAGATATCGATCTCTCCACCATTCAACAAATCGTAGCTGATATTCAAATCGAAGAAACAGGCTGGGCATTTATGATTGATAATCAAGGAACCTTCATCGCCCATCCTAAACAAGAAAAAATCATGACCAGTAATATTCGAGATGAAGAGGGACAATTTGGGGAATTAGCAGAGAAAGTAGTCGCTCAATCAAGTGGCTCTGCCCATATTGTCAGTGAAGGAAAACCCTATATTGTTTTTTATTCCACATTACCTACAACAGGATGGAAGTTAGGTCTAATGGTTCCAGAACAAGAGCTATTTTCTCAACTTACTACCTTGTTAACCAACTATGTCATGATTGGGCTTGCCATCTTAGTGATTGTTTGCCTTGTAGTATTCTACATTGCCAAGAGAATGACCAAATCCCTTCGCCTTCTTAGTGAACAAGTCAATCTTGTTGCGGATGGAGACCTTACTGTAACGGTAGATATTCATTCCAATGACGAAATTGGTCAGCTCTCTGAGAACTTTAATACAATGGTCCAGAACATGAACGCATTAATTACTTCTGTACATGTCGCAAGTGAACAGCTCCAACAATCTTCTGAGGATTTAAGTGCGGTGTCCGAAGAAACCAGTGCAACAAGTGAACAAATGTCTCAGGCAATCAAGGAAATTGCCATAGAAACCACAAGAATTGCTTCTGTCACTGATGGCACAAATAAGAACTCCAATTCTCTAGCTCAAAAACTCGACAGTATCGGGGAATATATGAAAACAATGGGTGTCTTAATCCAAGATCAAGAGGAACAAAATAAAAATGGAATGAAGCAAATTCATCAATTGCAAGAGAAATCCTTAGATACTATGAATGTGATCAAAGCAGTCGAGCGTGAAATTATCGATTTATCACAAAGTGTCAAATCAATTGAAAATGTGATTCAGTATATTAATGATATCTCCGATCAAACCAATCTCCTCGCCTTAAATGCAGGGATTGAAGCGGCAAGAGCAGGAGAGAATGGAAAAGGCTTTGCTGTTGTAGCAACAGAGGTTCGCAAGCTTGCAGAGCAATCCTCCAATGCAACAGACAAGGTAAGGGAAACAATAAAGGCGATTGAACTCAAAACAGATTTAGCCGTTTCTCAAATGAATACAACTCGCTCCTTTGTAGAAGAGCAAAATCATGTGGTCGCTGACACAGGAGTTGCTTTTACTAAATTAGCTGAAGCAGTCGAAAAAATGTCTGAATCTATCTCGAACCTGTCCAATGAAATCACAGAAGTAAACCATTTTAAAGACCATGTGCTTTCATCGATTCATAACATTACAGATGCATCAGAACAAACAGCTGCCTCAACAGAACAAATCAGTGCCTCTACTGATGAGCAACTTACTGCCATTCTTTCCATTGCACATTCTGCTGAAGAGCTACAAAATTCAAGTGAAAACCTGCAACAAGAAATCAAAAAATTTAAAATCTAACCTTATTTTAAATAAGAATGTCTACACTTTATGGGTAAAAGATACTTCGAATAGAACTGAAGTATCTTTTTCTCTACTTTCTTTTCCTTTCTTGTTAGGGTACAATAAGGAGGAAAAGTTTGATCATTCTCGTATCTAGGAGTGAATCTTCATGGATTTTTTTATTGACCTAGCTCTATTTGCTTTACTTATTATATTGATCATGGCTTTTATGGGAGTCATCACGACGAAGATTGCAGAATTATTTAGCGGAAAAAAAGGTGAAGTCGTACAACAACAGAATCTTCAATCCACCCAAGCTGGAAAGCCGTTGAAGGTAAAAAAACCCTCAGATAAGGTGATAGCCATCATTAGGCTTCACTGAAATGAGGGTTTTTCTTTACATATCATTTGTAAAGTACTTTTTCATGGTTACAATCGCGTTTTCGGATATGATGATTTTACCATACTCTTCAAGACGATAAACTGAAACATGAGCTCTTTCACCGTATTCTAGAATCAGGCTTTCGACCATATCCTTACTTCGAATCCACTTTGATTCAGGATATTGAACAACGAGATAATAATGCCCATTATAGCTTATAAGCTTACTGTCAAAAAACGGAAGTGGAAGTCGCTGGGCCAACTGAATGATATACTCTACATCATAAAATTTGTAAACAGATGAATAGTATACCGTATTCTGAATGTGTGTCCTACTGTCTGTACTTGGCGATTTGCTTTGTAATTTTGACGAGAACATTTCATGGTTCATAATATTATGATCCCCTCCCTTGTCACGAGATTCTAGGGCAGCTATATCCTTATAACCAGTCCCCTTTAGATTCAAAGAATTTCTTTTCTCACCTTTAGTGACAAAAATCTCAACTCCATAATCGTACATATGTGCTTCTATCCAAAGTGGTCCATCTGCTGCAAAACGCTCTTTTTCATATGCCTCTTCCATCATATCAATGAAGAGCATTTCTCCTTTGTCTTTGTTTTGCCAGATCTCTTTTTTTTCGATTCCTCGTTCCAGAAGCTCAGCTTCAGTGAGAATAATCCTAATCGTTGATTCATCGATGCGCCTAATATCCAATGTTATTCTCTCCCCTCAGGTCGTAAAGCTTAACGATACTGAAACACTGGAAAAACATACGATATTACTACCTTTATACCCTAAAATAACCTATTTCAATCATTATTCTTGGAAAAAAATTGATTGATTCTTTCCTCTCTATGTCCTAACAATCGAGAATAGGTTCTAACCAAGTGCCTCTCTCTTTCACCTTCAGTCCACTCTTTTTTTAGATATAATTCTTCACATGTTTCACTATCTTCAAGGATGTCAGAAGATTGATAAGGTCGATCTGCTCTTTTATTTTCCTTGAATATCCCTGATGTAAGATCAGATAATAAAAGAACACTAGTACCGTTTACTATAATATATCCAATCATGACTGTGAATGTGACCCAACGATCACCTATTTCCAAGGAACGAAGGGCAATGATTGGACTCAGTCCACCTAAAAACAGAAGAGAAGAAACAAAATAAACACGTCCCTTTAAATAAGCAGAATAATTCCACATAAAAAGAGGAAACATTCCATATGCCCAGAAAAGCAATATCCCCACCCATACCTCATGGCTCATAACAAGAGGATATGAGAAAGGAAGGTTAGAAAAATAGGTCATCATCATCTGACTCGTGATTGCCACAAGGAAGAGAGAAGGTAGGAATAGATGGACTAGGACAACCCGAGTTATGGAACCAAATAATCCAATAGACAAGAAAAAGGAATACAGATAGATGACACCTAAGGGAACGGCAAAACCATCTGGATGTAAGAGAGCGATAGCACCGAGCACTCCTATAACATAAAAAAGAATACGAGGTCTATAGCGCTGTTGCTTTTCCTGCTTCACCCTAGATCTTTTTTTCGTATGTTCCTGCCATTCCTTTTCAGAAGAAAGGAAAAGAATCGAGGAAAAGTAAGAAACGATTTGTCCCACAAAGAGAAAATAAAATATAGGGGGAAGATGGATCAAGATTGGCGTAATATGTAGTAAGATGACTAACAAAGTAGAGTAAAGAATTGTTTTTCCTCCTACCATGATAAGCAGTGGATTGCGCTCTGTTACCCATACATGTATAATTCCTGTCATTGTGATTAGAAATACGACAGCACTGACAGCCTCTTGTAACGCGCTCATTGTCACGAACAATTCCACGATAGCCAATGTGATAGGTATTGTGCTTAGAATTGTAAAGAGAAAATAATAAAACCTTTTTTTCGACAGTAAGATAATGATTCCAACCACAATGAGTGAGAGAACCACTGGTATGATCATCTCAAGCTGGACTAGGATACCTTGAAGATATTTCCAGCCAATGGTCACACAGCTCCAAATGAATAAGATGACATATAGTGAAAACAGTAAGCTTTTATTCCTATTTATGCTTTCATACCACCACATAGGTTAATCTCCTTATGTCTGACATATTGATCCCGTTCGAATCGTCGGTAAGACTTCCTCGTCTGTTAGAAAAAAGCTTCGTATATAGCTACGAAGCTTTTTTCTAGGAGTCTTATTGCTTATTCAGGTTTTGGTCCTATAGGAAGATAATTTACCCCAGTGGAATAATTATTATTTGCATTCCAAATTAGAAATTCCCAAATTCCTGCTTCATTTAGAGCCTTGATCTGTGCCTCTACTTCTTTTGCCCCATACTTGATGTAATTCCCTTTCCCCAGCCACGAGGCGGTGAAATCTTGAATCCACGGTCTTGATATAGGACGATTGGTAAGCTGACTTAATTTCTCATTTTCTACCTTAGCATATTCTTGAATCAAACGATAAGGTTCCGTATCTGGCTTGGCGATTCCAAAGTACGAAGTCCAATGACTAGGATAAATCATGGAGGAAATCACATCCACCTCTTCACTAATCTTAGTGAAATTCTGCCCAATTCCAGGTGCCTCAGGAAGAGTCGCAGTATATCCAAATATATCAACAGATACATCAACTCCGTATGGTTGTAATTCCTGTTTAGCATACTTGACAAAATCTGTGACAGCAGTAACTCTAGGCTGTACCATGTCTTTTCCAATGACGTTTCCTGACTCATCTTTCACTTCAAGGGCAGCATACTCCCCCATACTATATTGCAGTGAGGTATCTCTCTTCTCAAATCCCTCTGGAAACCGAACATAATCAAATTGAATTTCTCTAAAACCCAATTCCGCCGCTAATTTGGCGATTCCAACATTGTACTCCCAAACCTCGGGTAAAAAAGGGTTGACAAAGGATTCCCCTCGTCTATTTTTCCATACTTGCCCTTTTTCTACAAAAGACCACTCGGGCTTATCCTTAACAATCGTAGAATCTTTGAAAACAACAATTCTAGCAATAGGGTAGATCTTGTGCTCCTCTAGTATTTTTAATAAAGAATGGATATCTCTAATATATGGCTGGCTATAGCCATAATAGGGTGAATCTTCTGAAGGACGGAAGGTCAAGTATCCGTGATCATCTTTTATATCAATCACTATTGCATTTAAGGAGGTATGATTGATTAAATCTAGTAGTTTTTCCAATCTTGCTCCTCCAGCAGAATGCCCAGTCACATAGATGCCCCGTACTGCATCGGGATACTCATAAGCATATGGAGGCACAAAAGAATTTTCAACTTCTTCTATTTCTACATTTGTTTCTTCTTTATTCGTACCCTCTGTTGTTTGCTGGTTCTCTTCTCCAGGTAATTCTTGAAGAGCTTGTCGCTCCTCATCTGTTGCCTCAAGCTGATTCTCTTGACTTTCTTCTTTCGTTTTTTGTTGCGCTACTGATTCCTCGCCGGAGGTTTCTACCGAAGAATCTGGTGTACAGCCAGTGACAATAATGAAACAAATACTAAGTAACAAGATCCATTTTCCCCGTTTTTTCATTCTGTTGCTCCCCTCGAAGTTAAATAAACTATTACTTTATTATAGAGGGTAGCATGATTGAATAGAAGTGCCTATCTGTTAGGAAAATAAGAATATGTATTTTGATTTAGAAAAATCTTTACAAATCTTTTTTTAATTCTCGAACCACATGCCCTAATTCAGGAATAATAATCTTTGTCATAGCTAATTTTACCGCTCCTGATGATCCAGGAGTAGAAAATATTGCTTTTCCACCTGCCGTTCCAGCAACAGCTCTACTAAGAATGGCTGCCGAGCCAATATCCTCTACATAGCTAAGGTATCGAAATATCTCTCCAAATCCCGGCATTTCTTTCTCCAGTAGTGCGGCAACGGTTTCATATGTCGTATCTCTTTTGGCGATCCCAGTTCCCCCATTAAGAAGAATCACTTCCACTTCTCTCGCCTCTAAGCCTCGAGTAATCGCTTCTCGAATCAGGTTGGTTCGTCTGGAACGATTTCGTATTGTGTCGTACGATGTCCACTTTCTCTTAACAGGTCTTGCATAAGTTGTCCACTTTTATCTGTTTCTTTGTTTCTTGTGTCTGATACCGTAATGACCATACAGTTCACACTGTTAGGCGCTTCTGCTTTATGCTCTTTCGTACTCACCGAATTCATCCCTTCCATTAGATTTAAGATACCTCTGGCGATAGAATTGCGAACTGAATTGGGCTACATTCTTGGTGAATTGATAGTTAAGATTAGCTCCTAAAGCAATACCCAAAATGGAAAAAGAGTGTTTGGTTGTCTTCTTCATTCCATATAAAACCAATGATTTGATCCACTGTTTAGCTAACGTTTCTAACCATTCAGGTTGAATAATGGTTCCTTGGCGATGCGAAAGGAAGGCTTCTGCTTCATCAAGATGGTTTTCTTCTAACCAATGCATAACATCCGCATGAAGCTTTTTAGATAGAGAAGCAGCGTTCAGAACTTGCAGGGAAAGAATTTGCTCTGTCGGAGATGTTAATGAGTAGCCGTAAGAGCCAGCAATCGATTGAATCATCTTCATATTGATCGCTAATAACGCTGGGAGATCAGCAAGCAGAAATAGGGGGTGCCCTATTCCTGCAATCCCCCCTCAATCATTGAATACATCGTATATTTAGTTTTCCATTTTTCTTCCAAATACTCTAGTTGATGTAGAGAAAGCTTTTCCATATCTTCAAGTTGATCGATCGTTGAGTCAAAAAGACGTGCTTCTAAAATAATCTTTCTCTCTAATTCTAGTGTTCGTTCCCTCTGTTGAAAAAAATTTGATAAATAGAACATCACATTATCTAATAGATCAATAACCTGACTTTTCTGCTCCTGTGGAATTCGACTAACCCAAGTTGAGAACCATTCATTTACTTCTTCCACTTTTTCAGTGTAGAACATGATTAAGCCTCCTTTACAATTTCCACCATATCACCAGTTTTTAAACCAGCAGCATTCCCTTCATCAACATCTAAGTGACAATCTAGCGCATACTTAGGATTAACTCTGACCATAACTTGATCAAAAATAAGGGCTCTTTCCCCTGTTGTTTTTATACGAATATGTTCTCCATCCTTCAATCCGAATCGCTCTGCATCATCTGGATGGAAGTGTACATGTCTTTTCGCAATAATAACTCCTTTCTCTAACTCTACTTTTCCCTTTGGTCCAATAACTGTAACGCCCGGTGATCCTTCAATATCTCCAGAGTCCCGAATTGGCGGTTTCACTCCGAGAACGAATGAATCTGTTTTAGAAATCTCGATTTGTGTTTTACTTCTTGTAGGACCGAGAATTCTAACTTTCCCGATTTCTCCTTTAGGTCCGACGAGCGTAACCATTTCTTCCGCAGCAAATTGACCAGGCTGAGAAAGGGGCTTAAACTCTGTTAGTTCATACCCTTCACCAAATAGTTGGTCAAGATGTTGTCGAGAAAGATGGATATGTCTATTGGATATACCAACAGGGATTTGATAATTATTCATTGTTTGTTTCACTTTCCTTTCAAATATAGATCGATCAATTTATGCTAGTGAAATAAGGTCTAGTTGACGGCAGACACGCAAGGTGTCACGCGCAATCATCACCTCTTCATTTGTTGGAATAACTAGAGTCTTTACAGGAGAATGTGGATAGCTTAGATTCGCTTCCTGTCCCCTTACTTTATTTAAGGTCGGATCCCAATATACTCCCATGAATTCAAGACCTTTCATTACTTTTTCGCGAACAACAGAGCTGTTCTCACCTATTCCAGCGGTAAATATGATCGCATCTACTCCGTACATTCTAGCAGCATAGCTCCCAATATACTTGTGAATACGGCTGGCAAAAACCTCTAAAGCTAATTCAGCTCTGGCGTTTCCCTTCTCTGCTTCTAATTCAATATCTCTCAAGTCGCTAGAAATCCCTGTTAATCCAAGCATTCCACTTTGTTTATTTAATACTTCAAAAACGACTTCATCTGCGGTCTTTCCTGTCTTCTCCATGATAAAAGGAATCAGGGCAGGGTCAATGTTTCCTGATCGTGTTCCCATGGCAACACCAGCAAGTGGCGTGAATCCCATAGAGGTATCAATTGATTTCCCACCTTGAACAGCTGCCACACTAGCTCCGTTCCCTAAATGACAACTAATTAAACGTAGATCCTTTAATGGTTTTTGTAAAATGACTGCCGCACGATCTGTAACATACTTATGGGAAATTCCATGAAAACCATATTTACGTATGCCATACTTTTCATAGTACTCATAAGGTAGGCTATATAAATAAGATTGTTCTGGCATGGTTTGGTGGAAAGCAGTATCAAATACAGCGACAGTTGGAACATGCGGTAAGGCTTGACGGAAAGCTTCAATTCCTAAGAGATTCGCAGGATTATGTAATGGGGCTAAATCATTACAACTCTCAATTCCCTTAATTACTTCATCGGTTATTAACTCAGAATCATGAAACTTCTCTCCACCATGTACAACACGATGACCTACTCCGCTGATATCTTCTAATTTTTCGATTACTTTGCTGTTCGTAAGCTCATGAATAAGCAGCTCCACAGCTGTTTTATGAGAAGGAATAGAAACCTGTTTTTCAATCTTTTCCTTCTCATTATTTCTAATCACAGTAATGGAGAACATAGAATCTGACAAACCTATTTTCTCAAAAATCCCCTTTGCAATAACAATTTCATCAGGCATCTGAATTAATTGAAATTTAAGAGAAGAGCTTCCGCTATTGATGGCCATTAATTTTATCATTTTTTCTTCACCTCGGTTAGTATCCATTGATGTATTTGATCTAAGGAACGTGCGAATGATTCCTTATTTGTAAAGCTAGGTAAACTAGCCATTAGTACTTGCTTTGGTTTTATACTATCTTTCCCTTTTTTTTGCAAAATAAAAATGCTTTTCTGTATACTTCCTTCTTGAAATAAACTCACAGGCAATTGTAATATCCCCTGTATATGTGTCTGTTCTGTCACTAAAGAACGCAGCTTCTCCGCTCCTTGTTCCACAAATAATGAATTGGGGATTAAAAGAATCATATATCCATTCTCTTCTGTAAAGTTAATGCATTGTTCAATCAGCAAGTGATGTGTATACATTTCAGCTATTTCATTAAACAGAGTATATTTTTTGGCAATCTCAAGGTTGGGGTAAATTCCAACAGGCAAATCCGAAATGACTAATTGTGCCTTTGGAATATACAAGGGCTTTAAACTGTCCTGATGAAAAAGCTCTACCCCATGCTTTTGCAAGTTTGAATTGACATAAGCTAGACGAACTAATGTCGAATCTACCTCAACTCCATAACTGCTTATGGGTGACTTGTATTGATTCAACACGCATGTTAATAAGTTGGCAGAACCAACAGCAGGATCGAAAATTACTTGGGGCTGTTCTATGAATTTTTGAGCCAAATGAGCCATGAACATAGCCACACTGTCTGGAGTAATCCCAGTACCAACAATGCTATGCTCTTTCATTCCTTTTAGGATGGCAAGCTGCATCGCTCTTCTCACGTCCTCATTCGAGTATTCACCAGTTTCAATTTCTTGATCATCGGCGACCTCAATCAGGGCATCCAAGTAACTACAATGTTGTTCTTGTGATCTCTTTATTGTAGATTGATCCAGTAGGTTAAAACATCTCTCCATTTTTTGATGAGTGGTCATCTTCCTCTCTCCTTTTTTTATTCCAGTGATCAAATTCTCTCTCTATACTTTGTATCACCCTATCTATTATAAACATAAAAAAGTTATTTCTTAAACAATCATTCTTTACAAATTTGAAAATAATACTCTTAACGTAAACGAAATTGTCAATTCTTTTCAATATCAAGAAAAAAAGTGCTGGTTTTCAACCAACACTTTCTAAAGTCCTAATTCTTCTGCTGATGGTGCTGAAGGATCATGTCCATTTATTTTTGATTTCTTATTATTGTTTCCCATCATATTTTGTACCTTATCAAATACTTGTGGAGCAGCATCAAGGATTTTTTCATACAAATGAGTCTGCCCATCAATATGAACCATTTTAATTCCGCCTGAATTTACCACAAGAAAGGCTACAGGTGTGATTGAAACACCGCCACCACTTCCTCCACCAAAGGGAAGACTAGCTGCATCCTGATTACTTGCTTCTGGGTCTTCTAAATCAAATTCACTTCCCCCTGCTGCGAAACCGAATCCTACCTTAGAAACAGGTAGAATCACACTGCCGTCTGGTGTTTCAACAGGATCTCCTACAATGGTATTCACATCTACCATCTCTTTAAGATTTTCCATCGCTGTCTTCATCAAGCCCTGAATTGGGTGCTCTGCCATTTTTCATCACGCCTTTTTCTAAGATTTAGGAGTATGCGTATTCCTGCTACTATAGCATTACCAATTCGAAACCGAATCATACACTGGATATTTGATTCTATTTTTTTTTCATTAAAGGACGGGGTAACAGAAATTCTAGGTACACAGCGTAGGGTGAGATAGGAGCTAAACATGCCGATGATATTAGACTTGACTCCCCAGCCTACTCCAGTTAATAATCCCGTTTCGGCAGCATGTCCTGTGCCAATCTTACTTCGCCATATCAGTTCCTCTAGTCGAATATTCTTGAGAAATTTCTTAGCAATGACATGGAGCTGATGTACCCTTTTTATCAATCTCTGCACTCTCTGTAGTAATTGAAAATATTCGTGAGGTGAAAGCTTGAATTTTTTTCTTTTCTAAGGGCTCATTAGGGCTTTCTAGCTCAAATTGATATTCTGTTCCCGAGAGATCTTTTTTGAGATTGATCAGCGGGACTTTTGTTCGAATACTAATTAATCCAAACCAAGCTCTAATATGCGATTCAACATGGTCATCTCGACCTGTTTTACTTATTCGTAGCGTTACCTGGATAGTAGTAAAAAAAAGAATGGTTAACAAAAGCAGTTGAGAGCATAATATGGAGAGTATGGTTTCCATCATTTCCCGTCACCTCTTCCACAGTATCAACCACTTTTGTCAATCTCATTCTTCTTTTGTTAATTCGAAGCTCTTGGAACCTGAATCAGCCGTTTCTCTGGATTTCTTTCTTCGTAGACAACAAATGTATCAAAAAATAGATCGTGCCAGCCTTGCTTCTTCGGATGAAAGGCAATCCAAATATATCCTATATAAGTGAAAATAAGTTGGGATATAAAACGCCCGACAATCTCTCTAAAGAGGACTGTCACCCAATCCAATGGCGAACCATCCTCTTTCACCACCTTCAACCCACAAATCATTTTACCAAGGGTTTGGCTGAAATACTTCGTCATCAGCGAAAAATAGAGAATACCAACTAGCCCAACACCTGTGATATGAACTTTCAATAACGATAGAAGATCCGTGTCCAGTCCTACAAGTCCAAAAACAGGAATAATAAATAGGCTTCCTATTGAGGTCACAATACTTACATCGATTAGATAAGCAAGGAAACGAATCCAAAAACCTGCCGCAAGATAGCTTTTTCCTTTGACTTGAGCCTCTTCACTTTCAACCTCTTGCTGATCTATGCCTACTCTACTTTCATCATTCATCATGTATTCAATCCCCCTTACCACGTATATAAGTACATCATGGAGGGAGTTTCTTGCTGATACAGTAACTCACGTAAGCTTAAGAAATCTGAAGGTCCCTTAGCTAAACTCTGATATAACGGTCCAAAAAAGGAGAGTCCTGCTTTTTTATATTCAACCACGGTTGGATCTTCGATTTGCGCTAATTCAGCCGTCTTTTCAAAGGCGTTCTCCAAAAAGCCGATACTATCTACAAGACCTAATTCTTGAGCTTGTTGCCCAGAATAAATTCGACCATCTGCTAATTCGAGTACCTTCGTCTTATCCATTCCTCGACCATCAACGATGACCTGAACAAAATTCTGATACATTTCATCTGTTAGTGTCTGCAAGATCTGTGCTTCTTCTTCCGTCATATTCTTAAAAGGAGACATAATGTCTTTATGCGGACCACTTTTAAAGGTCTGTGCCTTGATCCCCCACTCATCAGCAAGTTCTTTTATATTGAAATTTTGCATAATAACCCCAATAGAACCTGTAATAGTCGAGCGATTCGCCATGATATGATCGGCTGGGGCTGAAATATAATACCCTCCTGATGCAGCCGTGTTCGCCATGTAAGCAACGATCGGCTTATCATGCTCCTTTTTTAACTTCGTGATCGTATGAAAAATCTCATCACTCTCCACTACTCCCCCTCCTGGAGAGTTAACTCGTAAGACAATCCCTTTGATTGATTCATCTTCAAAAGCATGTTGTAGCTGTTTCAAAAAAAGACGATGATCGTATCCTACTGAAGAAAATACATTATTCGTGGTTAGATCCATAATGATTCCTTCAACCTCCAATAAAGCGATTTGATCAAAGCCTCCTTTTTTATACACAGTCGTTCTAAGCTCTTGATCCATTGAAAGCCCACCTAATCGGCTTGTTTGTTGAACATTGCTAACAGAACTAGCAATAAGTAAAACCACAAAAATAACAATGGCAATCCATCTCTTCGTATTCATGATGACTCCCCTCACTAAATATATTCTCTGTCTATCTTATATGAGGTTGGAGAAAAAATCCAGTTTTAACTTTTTTATTGAATAAACTTTTTTCGAAAAACTTTGGATCTAAAACGCCTCTCGATTATCCAATATATATACCTTCACATTTGATTTGCGTCCATATTGTAGCGCTTCCTTCACTGTTGGGAAAGCAAGGTCAATCTTATTTCCATTCATCGCTCCTCCTGTGTCACCAGCAACACCGTACCCATAACCCTCTATGTATAAATGGGTACCGTAGGGAATCACATTGGGGTCCACCGCGACAATTCCATGTCTAACTAACAAACCAAGGGAAGTATAATTACTCAAGTTTGATTGTTCACTGGAATAGGCAGAAGCATCGACCGATATCACTTTATGATATTTTACAGTTACTTGATCTACTGTAGCCGTTTCTAAGCCTTCTACTTCAGGTAGAATAAATCGAGAGATCATAGAAACAGACTGAGCACGAGTCGTATAACTCTTGGGGTCTATAAATATTTTTCCATTCTTTACCGTTCCTTGAACCATATTCTGATCAACCGCATAAGCAACAATGCGTTTAAAATCATTTGAAATTTGATTTGCATCTACAAATTCAGCTAATGTGGCATTCATTCGATTGAAATTTTTCGCTTCATCCTCTAAACCCATAGCACGAATAATCATGGCTATTGATTCCTCTCTAGTTGCTGGACCTAATGGCTTAAACGTTTTTTTCCCGACTCCATTGGTGATTGCCATACTATATGCCGCTTCAATATAATGGTATGTATCAAGATCTCTAGGTACATCCGTAAATCGAGGACCTGTGTGAGGTAAAAGCTCGGGTGCATCGATCCCTTTTGCCCTCAGTATATAACGAACAAGATCTCCTCGCCGTATCGCCCGATGCGGTTCGAAGTATTGATCGAAGTTCGAACAACCACTCCCGCATCAATAAAGCTTAGTAAGTCCTCATAAACCCAATGATTTACGGATACATCAGGATAAATCTCATTGGCATCCACACTCTCTTCCGCTTCAGTAGATTCTGCTGCAAAAACACTCCCCGTTGATCCCCAAACGACTAAACTGATAAAAACAATACAATACAAAGTAACCCTTTTCATTTTTCCCCTCCAAAATAAGTTGTTGTCAGACTAAGACGTTACACCATACAATCTTGAGCATGGAAAAAAAATCACTTTCTATTATATCAAATTTTAAGGAGGAATGGTCAGATCATTTGTTTTAAATAAAAAATTTCAAATTTTCTATCGATTTCAATCATCATAGACGTCCTAATAAGTTAAAAAAAGGGAAAAGCGACTGTCTTATTTAACAGTCGCTTTCAATTTAATGATCTAATTAGCACCGATAGATTGATTTTTCACTTTGTTTACTAATCTATTTAATATCACAAAGATACATAATAAAAATCCAATCCATTGAGCAAACGGGGCTGATTCTCCAGTCTGTGGTAAAGTCCCCTGAGAAGGCGTAGAAGGAGCATCCCCACCTACCTTAGAAACAGGATTCTCAGTCTTCTTTTGGTTCCCCGCTTCATGTTCATCCTCCTCTGTAGAGGGTTCAGAATCTAAGGTATCCAGAGGAAGTCCAGTATCTATTTCAATCTGCTCCTCTTCTTCATTCGTTGTAGGTTTCTCTGTTTCTGTTGGCTTCTCTGTTGGTTTCTTTTCTGACTCTTTTGGTTCACCACTCTGATCAGATCCAGGATCTACTGTATGAGTTGGTGGATTTGGACTTGAACCTCCACCGCCACCTCCCGTATTTTTCCGAACATTTTTAATCGTAATTTCTGTTGGTTCACTAGGTGTAATCTTCACTTCTTGAGCGTTATTAATGTTAAGTGCATATCCTTCCGGAGCTGAATCTTCCTTTAGTATATAATCTGTATACAATAGATTTTCGAAAGTAACCTGACCATCGGCTCCCGTTGTTAACGTTCTGATAAGCTTTCCGCTCGATTTGAAATACAAAGAGAAAGTCGCTCCCTCTAGCTTTTTAGACCCATCGTTGGCATCCACTTTAGTTACGATCAAACTCCCAAATTCACCGCTCCCTGTTCCAGAACCCCCAGATAGTCGAACTTGGAAGGAATCCTTCGATTCCATCTTTTCTGTTGCAATTCCTTGTCCTTCAAACGTAACTGTATTGTCAACACTATCACCATGTTTGGCATTAATAAATGTTTGATACTCCAAAACATAAGCAGAATCGAACGAATCTACGAAAACAATTTCAAAGACTGACTGCTCATCTGCATTCTTTTTAAATTGCAAGGAATAGTCTTCGTTGAGCACTAATTCATTGCTGCTATCTTTCATTACATTTCCATCTTCATCTACTGTTGTCCCGTAGATACGGATCGTTTCTTCTAACACAATTTGATTTTGGCTTGGTGTATCAAGAATTTTTCCTCCAGCTGGAACGAGGGATTGTCCGCGGTTAATCCAAATTGTCCAATCGATCTTAAGACCATTTTGATTTCCTTTTTTATATGTGTACTCTGTTCCATGCTGAATAGAGACACTAGCAATCAAGCGTGTGATAACTTGTTCTCCATTATATAACGTCGCTGTGTTCGAATAGTGTTCATCAATAAGTGTAGCATCAAGCGTTGTTTTATAAGTAACCCAATAAGCTGTATTAATAGTTCCTAATTCAATCTTAAACCCTGGATTTCCCTGACTGTCTACTATGCTTTCATCAATTGAGTACGTATTTTCTAAAACCTCGTCACCTACATTAATGCCATTAGCTTCTCCTGTCAGCTCCAGATGATGAATTTTCAATGAACCGGGAACAAGTTGCTGACCTTGTTCGAGATAATCTTCAATTGTTGCCTGATTTATCTCATTTAGATTGTAGTTCACACTTATGCTCCAAGTGATTTCCTTTGTCTTGGCATTGTATGAACCATATTTAAAACCATTTTGCCAAGTGTAGGAATCTGGATTAAAGGTATTTGTTACTGATTTAGAATGTTCTAGATCCTCAGTATCCACCCATTCTAATGTTGCCCTATTCACAAATCCAAGATCAGCATCTGCTTTAGCAGCATGATCAAATGTGGTCTTGTAAGAAACGGTATACGTATCCTTGATTTCCTCATTAAAAGTAAGAACAAAACCATTCCCCGAAGAAATATCTACTGAATAATCGACATTACCCGTAACTGTAAGAGTATCTGGAAGAAGAGTAAGCCCTTCATTAGCAAAAATATCTCTTATTACAACTTGCTTCATAGGAAACTGGTCCCCGTTTAATGTAATATGCCAAACAATCGTTTTATCAGCATAATTCACGTTGGAATGCCTTTTATTCAAGATTTGCTGAGCAATCCATTGTTGGGCTCTTTTCTCAACATGATCTGCTTCTACAGAGTTTGTTACCGTTGTTCCCTCGAAAACTCGGCCTTTTGCTTTGGTTTGATACACAATTTTATACGGTTGATCAATATCGTTAGTGAATTTGAATGAAAATCCAACGTCATTCCCTTCAGAATCGACCTCAGGTAATACAGTATAATTCGATGGGTCGACAGGTACTTCAGCACTTTCCTCGCCGTTAGCATCCAGTGTCACTTTTGTGACAACAAATGAATCAAGGTCTAGAACCAGATCCAACTCACTGGCTGTACTGAAGAAATCCTTAAAAACAGCTTCATTCTGAGAAAGCTTCTTCCCGCTGTAATTATATTGAATCTCCCAAGTAACGGTTTGTGTCGTGGAATTGTAATCAAGATTCCTTTTGTTTAACATTTCGCCACGACTTACTGAAATACTGGCTTTAGCCGTCTGCTCAACACCTTCACCAGTGATCATTGCTTGGTTATTGAATACTTTATTTCCTTCCCATTCAGTAGTAATCTGGGTTGTATACTTTAGACGATAAGCGGAATCTATGTCTCCAAGAGTCACCAATAGCTTTCCATCAGATTCTGTAAACTCTCCAGTCACTAAATTTCCCTCAGTCACATTCCCATCTAAATCGACATCAAGCTGATAAAGCTCTATTGAATCAAGAACTAGTGACTGACCCTCTTGAATCTCATCAGTGACCACGGCGTTTTTTATTACGTCCAGCTTAGTATTCAAATCAACCGTCCAGTACAGCTCTGTACCATTATAATGAGCATTAGGAGTACCACTTTTGCTAATGGTTGATCCACCTCGTGGTACCAGGCTAATCGGGATGATTTTTCCTGAACCGACTAAAGGGAAGTTAATTTCTCTATCTGTAACTATCCCCGTAAGTTCTTCTCTAATCACACTCCACACCATAATACTCCCACCAATGTTGGACAGTTCTTCTATTGTCTGATTAAA
Source organism: Caldalkalibacillus mannanilyticus JCM 10596 (assembly GCF_000615945.1). Lineage (GTDB taxonomy): Bacteria > Bacillota > Bacilli > Caldalkalibacillales > JCM-10596 > Bacillus_AT > Bacillus_AT mannanilyticus. The sequence continues at coordinate 47,777 of NZ_BAMO01000010.1, read as the reverse complement.
TGTCATTGTCACTTTATTATCGTCTTTAGTAACAATAAAAGTCCCTACAGCCCCTCCATTACTTACTAATGGTTCAGGCCCAATATCATTAAATACTGTAAAGTCAGCGGGTAGATAAAATTCAAATGTATCTCCTTCTATAGCACCATGCCCATTCGGAAGATCCCATTCATACGAAAACTTCACATTCTCTCCAAGACTTAGGCGTTTTTTTGCATCCGAACTCTCAACATCCACTTCCGTCTGTCCGTCCTGATCCAAATAATACATCGTCACATTTGTCAATTTGACTGGAGCTATATTACTTGATCCTTGTATTACATTATCCTCATTCGTTGAAAGTTCTTCATCCGCTTGTTGATTTTGAATTGTTTCTTCTTCGTTTGCAAACACTCCACCTACTGGAGCTAATGCCTGAGCAATAAGTAAAAAAATCATCCCACATATTGCTAGCTTATTATACCTCTTCACAATGGCTTCACCTTTCTTATTTCATCTGCTATAGATGTTTGTAGTAAACTTGCTTTAACAATCAGTCTGTGAGTAGGATTTCTAACAGGCTCACAGGTAATGAGCGTTAGCTCCTGTCCACTCACATTTTGATCGAGCACAAACACTCCATCTGGTTCAACAATAAACTTGGAAACAACTTCGTACACAAAATGATGATCAAGTGTTTCAAGAATAATCAGATCGCCGGTTTCCATTTCATCTAAACGATTGAATTGTTTACCGTAAGTACGACTGCGATGCCCCGCTAAAACAAAATTGCCTATATGTCCGGGGAAAACGTCTGTAACAACAGAACCCACTCCCAGCTTCAGCGTTTTATCTGTTGTCCTAGCTAACATTGGTTCACGCAAATTAATTTTTTCTATTGTAATCGTACCCATGACCTCTTCTCCCTCAATCATCAGAAGCTTTTCTTGGGGATCTGCTTGTTCTTCACGTGGCGTAACAGACTTATTCTCTAAATTGGTTTGAAGTTTGTAAGGATGAAAGTTGAAGTTTATAGATTCATCTGAGAGACCGTTAACATTACGTTTTGTTTCCCATTGTGTAAGTAAATCAGACTGTTTTTGCTCTTGAACAATACGATCTAACGGAGGATAGATAATAAGTGCAACACCTATCGTAAACAATAGTAACTCAAACATCCTCCACCTGATCTTAGACGTTCGCCTCTTCTGGGAATGTAATGGGGCGACCTGACAACTCATACGATTCGGTATCCCTCCTTCCTTATCGGGTTCTTAGCGGCGGTTATCTCCCTCCTATAGAGGAGGGAGTCTTACCGACGGTTAGAACGAGATAATATTGATCCTTCCTATTATAGAAAGCAGAACTGTACATAAACTATACAAACAGAGATCTAAATACAAAAAGGGTCAGCATCATCTGCTGACCCTTCTATCCAAATATTTAATTATTGTTGAGGAAATTGTCCACCTAACTGTTGTTCAGCTAATTGAACTAAACGCTTTGTAATTTCTCCTCCAACAGAACCGTTAGCTCGAGAAGTTGTGTCTGGTCCAAGATTCACACCAAACTCAGAAGCGATTTCATACTTCATTTGATCAAGTGCTTGTTGAACCCCAGGTACTAATAGTTGGTTGCTGTTATTGTTTCTAGCCATGTTTTTTCACCTCCTCTACCTGATGTACTATTATAGTGTGATAAAAGAGGTGAATCCATTCATCTATTTGATCAGAAATTGATGGAAAAGGAAGAGTGTAACTTTAGCCAATCACCATCTCATCCACAGAAGTTGGAAACTGAGTAAGGGAGATCGCCTTAGACGCCTCTATGAAAACAGCATCCTCAATACGTACCCCACCTAATCCTGGAACATAGATTCCAGGCTCTATGGTAAATACCATTCCTTCACTGATCCGCTCATTATTTAAGCCATGAATGGAAGGAGATTCATGAATTTCTAGCCCTAGCCCATGACCTAAACGATGAATAAAATACTCTCCATAGCCTTCATCCGCAATAATTTGTCTAGCAATCGAATCGAGCTCTCCAAAAGAAACACCTTCTGCTGCTGATTTAATAGCCGTTTGTTCTGCTCTAAGAACCGTTTCATAAATCTTTTTCATCTTCGGCTCCCAAGGTCCAATATGAAATGTGCGAGTCATATCAGAGCAATAGCCATCTAAAGTAATGCCAAAATCAATGAGCAAAGTCCCTTTTTCAAGCTTTTTCGAGGCAGAATGACCGTGTGGCAAAGCAGATTTTTCTTGACCTAAAACAGTCGTTCCAAAAGACATTCCATCTGCCCCCATTTTTTTCGCTTGGTACTCAATCTCGGCAACTAAATCCAACTCCGTCATGGACGTACTAAACAGAGAAAGGGCTGCTTTTAAAATTTGGTCTGTTTTCTCACCAGCACGCTTTAATATGGCAAACTCATCTTTTGTCTTGCTCATTCTCAACTGATCCAAGGTAGGGGTCATATCTTCAATATGTATCTGTTTAAAAGCTTCGATTAGCCACTGAACTCGCTCATAGGATATGAAGCTCTTTTCTACTGCAATCTTAGTTAAATCCTTAGAAGCAAAAAATGAAGGAATCTTCTCTTGAATAGGTTCCTGGTCTGTATAGCTAATAATACGAATGGATTTATCTACAGCTTGCTGCGCAGCGCTTTGATCTAAGCGCGGTACACAAAGAGTCCACTCCTGGTTGTTCCAAATAAGCCCTAGAAAGCGTTCATGAGGATCACTATAGAATCCAGTTAAATAATAAATATTCTTAGGATTTGTAATCAACATTGCCTCATTTTGTTCGTTTCCCCTTAGATCTAGACAGGCACTTCTTCTTTTTTGATACATCGACATTCTTCTAGTCCTCCCCTTATTTTTTACCTAGTTCAACATCTTGTGACATGATCCTTATTTTGGCTACAAATTCGAACATAAATTCCCTTTTCAATTTAAACCATCCATGATAATATTAACATGCTTCTTAAAAAAGAACCAAAGGGGAATTCATAAAAATGGCAATTTCATCTCATGCAATACCTCGTTTTATTGAAGAATTTCGAATTCTAAAACTTGAGTCCTTAAAAAAGGATTTACATAAACTTACACCTGAAGAGCTTAAACTCATTAAAATGGAAGTAGAGTCCTTAATTCAATCACCCAACGCTGGTGATTCCAATGAATAACTCCTCACCTGAGAAAAAGCTGATTGAAGCCTTCAAACAGCTTGATGAAGTGAAAGAGCTTCTGGAACAGGTTATTAATGAACTAGGAGTGCAAAAGCAGGCACAATTAGGGGAACTTCCTGAGGAAGTACAACGCTTAGTTGACGTAGCTGTTGATTTAACTCCAGAGCAACGCAAACACTTAATGCTTTTCTTAAACTCCTTAAAGAATTCCATGTGAAATAGAATCATAAAACAAAAAAGCTCCCCTACGCCCTGGTAGGTAGGAACTTTTTTTTATCTCTTTAAAAAGGTTGAGTCAGTGTGTACGCAATTTTTCGTGCAGCCCCTTGTTTCTGCTCAGCAAGGATCCGTTTTTTCCACTCTCTCCAATCCTGTGAATGGTAGAAAAGATTCTCTACAATGTTCGGTAGATGTTCTACATCCTGAGCAATGACTCCAAGTCCTTGTTCCTCTAAATATCTCATGTTCGCTTCTTCATGCCCTGGAATGGGGTCAATCATGATAAAAGGGGTACCACAAGCAATCGTTTCAGAAATCGTCAATCCCCCTGGCTTTGTGATGACAATATCAGCATAGCAAATCCATTTCTTCATATCATCTACATACCCCAAAACTTGTGCATTCTCAGCTTTCATCGCTTGCAATTTTGTATATAATTCCTTGTTCCTACCTGTAATCACTGTTAAAAAATAATGATCCTTAAAGGGAGAAAAGGCCTGAATGATCTTCTCCATAGGTCCATAGCCCGTAGATCCTCCTAGAACAAGAATTTGAATCACTCTACTAGGGATCTTCTCAGCCATTTTATTCATCTCCACATCAAATTCAGGATGTAATGGAATACCAAAATCATATACTTTTTTTTCAGCTATATGATAGCTGTGAATCAACCTCTCTTTACACTTCGCATGGGGAACAAAAAAATAATCAACAAATGTAGAAATAATGGTGGGATGAAAATCAAAGTCGGTAACTACCACGCCCAACTTAAATTGAAACATCCCTCTTTTTTTTAACACTGCTAAGGCAGGAATACAGGTAGGATGAGTACATAAGACGATATCGGGGTTCTCCTGTTTGACTACGTTCATCAGACGAAAGGCAAATAAGTGAGATTGAATAAAGCTACTTTTTTTGGTTTTAGTGTAGATCCATTTCCAGAGAAATGGCGCATATTGCAACATCCAAAAATAAGACTTCACAACTCCCCATTCTACAACTGGTGAAATACATTTTAAGCCAGACAATATTTTCACATTCACGTGTGGGTAGGATTCATTAAAAGTTGTTTTGATGGCTGTGGCTGCTTGATAATGCCCTTCTCCTACCTTCGTCTCAGTAAAGATGATGATCTTCATTTTTTATCGGCTCCGATCCAAATATAGATCAAATAATTCATCTATCGACATGATCATATGTTTTGATTGAAGTCTTTTACCATGTTGTTTTAAATAGGCATAGCCAAAAGGATGTACCAATAAATAAATGATTTTAAAAAGAAAGGATTTATATCTGAAATACCAAGAAGGACTTACCTCTTGTAAAGCAAATCCAAGTCTTTCAGCTCCCCTGTTTAGCATTGACGTACCTACGATCGCTTTGACCTTCTTAATATCTGGCTGACTTGCTAAAAATTCACTTAGACCAATCATTGATTTTTCGATTTCTCTTTTCATATATAAGCCCATAGAAACCTCTGTCCCATGCTTATTAATTTCCTTTGCCAGTCTATAATTATAGATATGAAGCTTGATGATTTCATCTCCCTTATGAATCCACTGACCTGATTTCGTCTGCAAGGGAACCCCTCTATACTTTTTACGAACGATTCGAAATAAATTGTCTTCCTTTGAGACGAATTGCAAACGGCTAAAGGTATAATAAATCCGATCCCAGAGTCCCCAAAGCATCAGTGCTATTTCCTTCACCCTTACCTCTCCTCTCAAATAAGGCTACAATTATTATGCAACATTTAATAAAAAAAATTCCCTATCCTCCTGAATGGAAAAAGAATAGGGAATATACAAACTAAGTTACTATTGTTTAAAAAAGGGAGTCAAATTCTCCACCTTCTTGTTGCTCCTGTGCATGACGTTGATTATTCTCCTTATAGGAAAACCACAAGCTTTCCGTATTTTCAATGGCTTGCTCGATCAATGCTTCTAAGTCAAGACGCTGTTCAAATTTATGAGACATCTTTTTACTGGGTTTTGTCTTAGGTGATTTAGGCTGAAAAATGGTGCAACAATCCTCGTATGGAAGAATCGATAGATCAAATGTATCAATTTTTTGAGCAATATCAATAATTTCTAATTTGTCCATGGTCACTAATGGACGGATGATGGGCATATTTGTCACTTCATTAATCGTGTTCATACTTTGCAAAGTCTGGCTTGCCACTTGCCCTAGGTTTTCTCCTGATGCAATTCCAAGAGCTTTGTGCTTTTCGGCTAATCTTTCTGTAATCCGCAGCATGATACGACGCATAATTGTAATACTGTAATCATCTGGGACATGCTCACGGATCTGTGTTTGGATTTCTGTGAATGGAACGACATGCAGCTTTAGGTTTCCTGCATATTTCGTTAATTTCTTCGTTAAATCAACCACCTTTTGTTTTGCTCTTTCGCTCGTAAAAGGATAACTGTGAAAATGAACTCCCTCGAAGCGCAATCCTCTTTTGAGAGAAAGATATCCCGCTACAGGCTGTCAATTCCACCCGAGAGCATTAACATCACTTTTCCACTTGTACCCACAGGAAGTCCACCTGCACCTGGAATCCTCTGACACATAATATAAGCGCCTTCTTCTCTAATTTCCACTGCCACCTCAATATCTGGATTATGCACATCAACAGTCAAATGCTCTGTATTGACTAAGATATGAGCTCCTAATTCTCCATTCATTTCACTAGATTTAATAGGGAAAGATTTGTTAGGGCGCTTGACTCGTACTTTAAATGTTTTCGGCTGCGGATGTACAGCTAGGACAGCCTTCAAGGCTGCTTGTTTAATATGATCAAGCTCTAAGTCAGATTTAATAGCTGGACTGAAAGAGGTAATTCCAAAGACATGCTTTAAACGCTCTGCCACCTCATCAAATGCAGCTCCATTAAGATGAATATACATTCTCCCAAACGTTCTTGATATCCGTACATCTAGATCCTTTAGATGCATTTTTAAATTCTCTTGGAGTTGAACCTCAAAATGTTTTCGATTCTTTCCCTTTAAGGCGATTTCTCCAAGTCTAATGAGAATAAATTCATATTGCTGTTTTAACTGATCCATAATGTTACCCTACACCTTCATGATATTTTGATAATATGGGAGGATTTCCTCCATTACACTAAGACAATAGTCGATTTCTTCTATTGTGTTATGCTTTGAGAAACTAAATCGTAAGGAAGATAAAGAATATTCTTCCCTTAGCCCCATTGCGGTTAGTACTCTACTCGGTTTATTTTTTTTTGAGGAACAAGCTGATTTGGTCGATACATAAATTCCTTTTTCCTCTAAGGCATGGACAATGACTTCCGCCTTTAAACCAGGAAGGGAAATGTTTACAATATGAGGAGCTCCCCCTTTCTCCTTTTCATTCGAATTTATGATAAAGGAAATGGAGCTTTCTTTTAACCCTATGATAAATCTCTCCTTTAGCTGTTGTAAATACATATTATCCTGTTTTCCATTTTCTGCATTAATCCGAATGGCTTTTGCTAAACCGACGATTCCAGGTACGTTTTCTGTTCCTGGTCGCAAACCTTGCTGCTGTTCTCCCCCGTGAAATAAAGGAGAGAGAATCAACCCTTCACGGACATATAAGATGCCCGTTCCTTTTGGAGCGTGAAATTTATGACCAGAGATACTTAAAAGATCAATTCCAGCTCCTTTGATATCTAGAGGAATCTTTCCAATACTCTGGACTGCATCCACATGAAATAAGATCTTGGGATATTTCTTCAAGAGAGGTCCCACTTCTTCAATAGGCTGAATAGTCCCGGTTTCATTATTCACGTGCATGATGGAAACCAGAATGGTATCTGGACAAATAGCTTCTTCCAGATCAGCAACCGAAACTTTCCCTTCGGCATTAACAGGTAAAAACGTCACCCTAAATCCAAATTGCTTCTGTAGCACTTGAAACACTTCATAAACAGAAGGGTGTTCAATTTCACTGGTGATTAGATGCTTTCCTCTATTTTGGAATTGAAAAGCGGCTCCTTTGATAGCTAAATTGTTACTTTCCGTTCCACCTGATGTAAAACAGATTTCATTCATCCCAATTCCTAGTGATTTGGAGATGACTTCTTTTGATTTTTTTATTAAATGTTCAACCTCAACACCCAAATGATGTAAAGAGGAAGGATTTCCATAGTAACGCTCTGACACTTCTACCATTGATTTTATTACTTCTGGTAAAGGCTGAGTCGTTGCACTGTTATCAAAATAAACGTTCATGTTCTAACTCCCTTGAAGTCAATTCTAATCATCGACAATGTTATCATATAATAATCAAGGAAAAAAGAGGGTAGACTTAACAATATGCTAAAAAGACTCCTAATCCTGACGGATAGGAGCCAACTTACTCATTCTTGAGGTACTCTTACCGAACGAATGGGGTAAAAAATAATCCGAGTACAATGGAAAATAACCCAATGGCTATAGCCCACATTCCTAAGGTTCTAGCGCCGTTACGAAAAGCAAAGAATCCGGTAATTACCCCGATTGAAGCCGTTAAAAGCGGGAGGAAAAAGAGAGAAATGATGGATAGAACAAGAGCTGTCCATCCTAAACCTGTTCCTCCTGCTTCTTGTTCCTCCATTGTTTCAATGTTTTGCATTTGTTCACGTCTGTCACCTTCAAATTCTGTATCAGGTGATTCCTGTTGACGATCCCTTGGTAGATAGGAACCTTGTGTCATTGGAGAAACCTCTGCCGCTGTTTCCTCGTCAGGATTCTCATCATACATCCTTTTTTCATTGAAACCAGTTCCTATATTATTCTCTGCATAAAGCTCATCTGGAGCATTCTGACGAGTGAATTCACCAGTATCTACACCTGGAAGTTCCTCATCTACTCCCATGGGTTGTGACATCCCAGTTGCACGCTCATCATACCCAATTGTAGGGATATCCACACTTTGCCCTTCTTTTGTCATTTGACCATCATTGTCTTGGGCAACCTGGTCATGAGGTAGGTCTGTACGATCTTCTCTCACTCACAATCCCTCATTTCCTTGTGGTATAATCAACGGTAGCCATCCTATAAGGCAGGTTCCGTTGTATTACATAGTATAAGCAGTTCCAACTGAAACATTGGCTGAAAGATATGGTATTGCAAATTGGAGGAGAAATTATGAACAATCAATTAACCCTTGGACTAGATATCGATGGAACCATTACAGATCCAGCCACATTTATTCCCCACATTAATAAAGCCTTTAACAAACATTTATCTTTTGAAGACATTACACAATTCCATCTTTCTCCGTTATATGGGATCACCGACAAAGAGTTTTTCACCTGGTTTTCCAAGAACGCTGGCCCCATTTATGCTCAAGCTGATTTGGCTGAATCAGCCAAAGAAATATTAACAGAATGGAAAGAAAAGCATCACCTCATCTACATAAGCGCAAGGCATAAAAAACATCATGAATTAACACTAAACTGGTTTGCCGAACATTCCATCCCCTTTGATGAAATCCTGTTAACAGGATCACATAACAAAATCCAAATAACAAAAGAAAAGGGCATAGAGTTATTTTTTGAAGACAAGCTTGATAACGCCAATGAAATTGCGGAAACTGTTGCCATTCCCGTGCTTTTATTCAATACGCCTTATAATCAAGGAAACGAGCATTCTTTAGTCCATCGAGTCACCAATTGGCTAGAAGCTAAAAGCTATGTGGATCAGTATGCAAGAAGAAAAGCTCCTAACAGTCATCGTTAGGAGCCTTTGGCATTATTGTTTTTTGGGTTTAAAGGTGTGACAACAGGTTGCCGCTACAGAGCTAGCCGAATCTTCATGGCGATCTTCACCAATCATCGTACCAGCTTCAATTTGATAATCTTGATTCGCGTGTGCATCAACCTCAATCAGAATGCTGTCTGCAGAACATTTATTTCCCTCTGCCCAAAAGGTACAATTGGCTACACTACAATTTACACTTGGTTTTGGCATTTGTATATCCCCCCTTGTACCTTTATCATCTCTAATTAAGGAGGATTTAGACCACTTATTTCTTACCAATCAATATCATTCTTGGAGAGTCAGCTTCATCATAAGGCTGTAAATCAAAAGCTCCATAAACTCGCTCAGTGGTTAGTCCACTCGCTTGGAGCATCTGCACCATCTCTTCGTACTCAAATAAGTTTACCTTTTCTTGATACTGCCTTTCTGCCCCTTCCTGTTCTATATGTATATCCTTGATCACCTGATTTTTTTCAATTCGCCTTTTCTCTCTGATCTTCAGCTCACCAGATTCTCGATAGCTCTCAGGTACCAGATTCTTACGGATATAGCCGGGATTTAGAAAATCAATGAGAAAGACTCCTCCTCCTTTTAATGCTCTGTAGATGGCTTGAAACACCTTTTGATTCTCTTCCACTTGCTCAAAGTAGCCAAAGCTAGTGAAAAGATTAAGCACATAGTCAAACTCTTCCTCAAAAGAAAGCTCACGAACATCAGATTGAAGGTAGGTAATTTTATCTGCAAAATTGGCTTTACGAGCTTCATCGAGTAATACATGGGATAAATCAATCCCCGTCACTTGATAATCTAGCTTAGCGAGCTGTCTACTATGCCTTCCGTTTCCACAACACAAGTCAAGCACACGACTTCCTTTCGGCATGTCTAGAAGCTGGACAATTTGCTTCATTTCTTGCTCTGCCGCTTCATCTGTTCTATGAGCATAAATTTTTAAATAATCTTCCTGAAAACTCTTCACATACCAAGGTTCCTTCATACTCCATACCCTCATTTCCTCAATTCATCCTTATATCATCATACCAAAAAAAAGAAGCATTCGTCGACTTTGTCGTGACGAATGCAGATCTACATTTGTTCATATTTAGTTTTATTTAAGTTCTAAAGATTTTTGACCCATATATTCATATCCTCTAGTCGACCGGAAATATTGCTATTTTGAATCATTTTCCCGCCGTATTTATAACCATGCCTAGCATTTATCAAATTCATTCCAACGGATACCGCTCTGGAATAGGAAAAAAGTGTCTGTACTCCTAAATTCTCCATTTTTCTCTCCAAATGAATAAACTGTTGAGATAACAATCCTCTTCCCCTATACTGAGGGAGCGTTGCACAATCCGTCATTTCTGCTGCATTAAAAGCGGGAAAAACATCGGCTGAGCAGGCACTAACCAATTCTCCATCATGTTCTACAATGGTAAAGTAGACATGATCATTCATCATTTCCTCTATAAATTCAGCCTCATTGATCGGAGTAGGGTAGGTTTCAAAAACATCATCATATAGCTTCGCCATACGCGGGGCATCGTCTATTTTGGCACTCCGTAATGTAAATTCATCTGGCAGTTCCAGCTCTAATGCTTCCTTTTGATTCTGTTTAATAATTTCCATAACCTTCTTTTCTTGTTCCCAAGCGACCGGCTGATTGCGCTCTTCATTTAAAAATAGAGAGTAGATATGAGCATCCTCCCCTTGGAAAAAACCATGAATAAGTCCTTCTTTCTCACAGTCTGCTTGATTCAAGCAATCCACTTCATCTTCTTTGGAATAAAAAATAATTTTGTCACATTGTTTTTCTATCGCCATCTTTTCTAAGGATTCCTTGACCTCTAGAAAAACCTCTTCTTGAGGCATCTGATAGACCTTGATGCGACGATTATGTGGATCTAAATCAATCACTTTTCCTAAGGTTGATAACTCTTGATACTCCTCTATAGCAATACTCATCTTTGTTCACATTCCTCCTAGACAATTTATTTTTCACTCTTGTTTTCTCGCTTCCTCATTATACAAGGTTGCATATTTTTCCTCAAACTTCCTATCAGGAGCTAAGGAGGGGTGAAACACGATAAAAAAGGATATAGAGGAGTAATCTAAGCTATTCTTAGAACTCCTTTATATCCCTGCCAAATCCTATCCTTTAGAAAAAACTGGGGTAGACGTACTGATTCTCAGGTGGCTCGATCTCGACGATTTGTTCAAGCTGGAGCAAGGGGATAACCCACCCTCCAAATTCGGATCTTCCTATACTTCCTTGAACTCGTACCCATGTATCGTTCTCATATGTTTTTGTTTCTTCTCCTTTAGATAACAATCCATATACAGACGAATCTGCTGTACAGCAGGTCATTGAAAATCTGGCAACAACCATTTCGTTCGTTTTCACACCTGGCTCACGGTAAACAAAGCCCTCTAATTCCACTTTTTTTCCTTGGAATTCATCAAGATACATATCAAGCACCGTCATCACATCTAGAAAATTATCATCCTCAATGTAAATGATTTCTTCCTCAAATAGCTCTTGAGCTAGCTTAGAATAGTAATCATCAAATCCATCTCTCCCAGCTAAATCCTCGACTGAATAATGCTCGACTGGTTCTCCCTCTTCCAGCTTAGCCAAATATTCATCTGCTCTTGTTGTTGTACCTGAAGAAACAGAATCAGACTCTTCAGCAGGGCGATCAGCAAGAAGATTAGATTGAACTCCTGACCCCAAGTTTACCCCTCGTTTCATCGCAACGGAGCTGTCTAATGTTTTATCAGGTAAAACAAAGCCCATTAAGAGAGGAAGGATAAACAAGGAATAGATCAACACCTTAATCCCTCTATTCCCCGGCATCTGATGTGCGGTCCCACAATCACATTCTAATTCCTCCTCCTGAGCCTTAGGAGTACTTCGGAGGATCTGGACAACACTTAATATCAGGAAAACGATCATGGCAAAATAGATAAAAGGAAGCATTTTAGGAGCAATATAATATTGAATACTCCCTGACATCACCATACTTAACATCAGCATCGAAAAGCCAAACAAAATAATGCCACGGATAAACGCATGAAATCCCCATTCTTGATCTCTTTCTTCCATGGTTTCATCCCCTTTATTTTCATAGAATATAAAGCTGTAATAATAGGACCGAAACGAATACAACAGTCGTGACAACAGCGATAAAAGCCAGAACAAATCTTAGCTTAAAGTAGGCTACCATCATGATCACATTTTTTAGGTCTAACATCGGTCCATAGACTAAGAACGCAATAAGAGAACCTGTCGTAAATGTACTTCCAAAGGAAGCCGCTACAAAGGCATCCGCTTCCGAACAGAGAGATAAGACAAAAGCAAAAGCCATCATCACTAAAGTGGAGGACCATGCCTCATTCCCAATGCTCAGCAACAACTGCCTGTCCAGAAAAGTTTGGAAGAGGGCGGCTACAAAAGCCCCAGCAATAAGATATTTTCCCATATCAAAAAATTCATCGGTCGTGTGATACAAGGTTTGCTTCCATTTATTTAGTGTTTTTGGAGAAGAAGACTGGGGATCTCCCCCTTGTTGTCCACCCTGTCCAATAAGCTCCTCCTTGCTCCACTTCAATTGGTTACTGTTCTTAAATAGGACGTAAAGAGCCGCTCCTATCGCCATCGCTAAAACAAAGGCAAGTCCCATTCTCCAGTACAATACACTTAAGTCTGTACGAAAGGCAAAAAAAGTGGAGGCTGCAACAACTGGATTCAAAATCGGAGCCGCTACAAGAAAAACAACCCCTATATGAAGAGGCATCCCTTTCTTAATTAAACGCCTAACAACAGGGATAATCGCACACTCACAAATGGGGAAGATGGCTCCGAGGATGGTCGCAGGAAGGAGAGCGGCATAAGCGTTTTTAGGAATATAGCGTTGAAGCATATCCTCCTTCACATAGATTTGAATCAGGGCAGAGGCAAAAACGCCCAATAAAATGAATGGAAGTGCTTCAATCACAATACTTAGAAAAATAGTATTCACATCTAACCAACTGGAGGGGACTTGAATCAAAGCATCCGAGCCTTTGAAATAGTCAACATTAAAGAACAAGAGGAGAAATAGACCAAGAAGAGCAATACCTATTAAATCTGCACCTATGGATTTGATCGACCCTCTCATTTCTTGGTTTTGTTTCATTGGGTCAACCCACATTCATCACAGCAACCATAAATCTCAAATTTATGACCTGTTATTCTAAATCCCTTTGGCTCCCCTAATATGGCATCCATTGGACAAACATCAATTTTATGAGTCTTACCACACTCTGTACAAATAATGTGATGGTGGTGATGCCCTTGAGCACACGAAAAACGATAAATACGTTCATCGTTTAATTGTGTGGTTTCTACAATTCCCAACTCTTCAAATAAATTCAGATTCCGGTAAACGGTATCAAAGCTTAAATTGGGATAATCTTGTTGCATGTATTCAAGCATTTCTTTAGCCGATAAATATCGCTTTTCTCTAGAAAAAATACGCACCATCTCCTCTCTCTTTCCAGTATATTTATACCCTTTAGATTTTAGAATCGATAATGCTTCTTCAATGTTCATGATCTAACCTCCCTTGAAGATGACTGCTTTAGCTTTTGATATAATAGAACGCTACCGAGATGGAGAATCGCCGACACAACAACCATGCCTCCTGTAGCAATTTCTAGATAATAACCGACTATCATCCCACTTATCATAGAGCTTTCCGCAATCAAGACAGCATAAAGAATGACTTGCTTAAAGCTCTTGGCTATCTTCAGACTAGCCGCAACTGGAATGGTCATCATCGAAGAAACCAGTAAGATCCCTACCACCTTCATGGCAATCGATATCGTCAAGGCAACTAACAAAGAAAACAACAAATGAATCCATTTTTTAGGGATCCCAGAGATCTTAGCAAATTCTTCGTCAAAAGCGATAGACAAGAATTCTTTATAGAATAAAAGGAATAGACTAAATACAATAACACTCGCGATCAGGACAAATAGTAGGTCCTCAGCAGTAACAGAAACAATACTTCCAAATAAAAAATGGAGCAAGCCAGCATTAAACCCATTAGCCATGCTCATTAAAACCACACCTAACCCAATTCCTACTGATAAAAGAATGGGGATAGACAGCTCCTGATAATGCTTAAAGATCCTTCGTACTCGTTCAATAAAAAAAGCACCCAAAAAGGCAAAGAGCAACCCAAAATAGAGAGGGTCTACCCCTTGAAACACAATCCAGGTTTGAGCGAATAACATCCCAAAAGCGACACCCGTTAACGTGATATGTGATAAGGCTTCAGAAATCAATGAAAGTCTCCTTACCACAAGAAAAGAACCTATGATAGGGCAAATAAAGCCCACAATAAGACCTGCTATGATTCCTCTGCGGATAAATTCTAAATCAAATAATAGTTCAATCATTCTCGTACGTTCCACTTTTCATTTATATAATAACTGTCTATAGCATATTTTATCGTTTCTTTCATCTTAATTCAATGGAAATAAGAATGATTCAGAAAATGGTAAGGTGAAATTTACTACATTAGTCTTCTCTAATGATATATTTTTTCCAACTAATTACTACACATAGAATAAGAAAGGAGATAATAACAATCGTGCCACCCGGTGCCCAATTCCACTCAAAAGACAAATAGAGCCCTAACAGTACAGCGATCTGTCCAAATAGAACAGAATACAGCATAGACTGCTTAAAGCTTTTAGCGATTTTAATACTGGCTGCAACAGGTAAAACCATGAGGGCCGATACTAACAAAATCCCTACAATTCTCATGGAGGAGGCGATCACTAGAGCCACCACGATAATAAATAGAAAATGAACACTTTTCCTTGGAATTCCTGTTATCTTAGCATGCTCTTCATCAAATGAAAGAGAAAGCAATTCCTTGTAAAACAAGAGAACAAAAAGAATAACACTGATACCCACCAAGAGAATCGTAATCATATCTGATCTCCGAATGGCAATAATACTCCCAAACAAATAGTTAAAAAGATCCACATTAAAGCCATTAGCCATAGAAATAAAAACAACTCCAAAACCAATGCCAGCCGCCATAATAATGGGAATTGCGATTTCCTCATAATGCTTATAGGTTCTGCGCAGCTTCTCTATACTTAGAGCACCCATTACAGAGAAAAGCATCCCCATATAAATTGGGTTTAGACTAGCAAGCCACCCCAGATACATGCCAAACATCTTACTTAGTAACATGCTAAATGCAATACCTGAAAGAGTGATATGAGACAACGCATCTGCAATCATGGACAAGCGGCGAACAACAAGAAAAACGCCTAGAATGGGAGCAATAAACCCAATGACAATTCCAGCAATTACAGCATTTTGAATAAATTCAAAGTGAAAAAAAGCTTCTATCATACTCTGCTCCTTAATGAGAATGCTCGATAAGCCGAACGTCATGTCCATAGGCTGTGGCTAAAATCGCTTCTTGATTTTGTGAAAAATCTTGTGGATTTCCATGAAAATGAATACGTTTATTCAAACAGGCTACTTGACTTACCTTACTTGTAATCACGCTAATATCATGACTGACCAAAATCATCGAAATTCCAACATGATGATGCAAATGCTCTATTAATTCAAAAAACCGATCAACAGATTCTGAGTCTACTCCAACTGTGGGTTCATCCAGAATTAATAAATCCGGTTGGCTCACCAAGGCCCTAGCAATAAACGTTCTTTGCTGTTGCCCTCCAGATAGCTTGCCGATATTTTGGTAGCTAAACTCACTCAAGCCTACCATATCAATGGCGCGATGGATTCTAGCTTTCTCTTTTTTTCCTAACCATCGAAACAGTCCTAATTTACCAAAAAGCCCTGTTGAAACCACTTCAAATACAGTAGCAGGGAAGCCAGAATTAAAGCTGTTTGCCTTCTGCGACACATAGCCTACACGGCTCCAGTCCTTAAATTTCTCCATCGGCTCACCAAAAAGCCTGACTTCACCTTTCTGCGGCTGAAGTATCCCTAATATGATTTTAATAAGTGTCGATTTCCCTGAGCCATTAGGCCCCAAAAGGCCTAGGAATTCTCCTTGGCCTAATGTGAAATGGATATCATCCAATACTTTAGCTTTGCTATCATACTGAAAGCTAACATGATTTAATTCAATAGCAGGAACGGACCTGTCTTTTTTCATTATTTGTTATATCCCAAGGCAAGCTTAAGACTTTCTAGATTTTCCTCCATGATAGAGAAATAATCCTTTCCTTGAGATTGCTCCTCCTTCGTCAACCCCTCAAGATTATGGAGAATTAAGGCTTCTGCTCCTACCTCTGTCCTTACAACTTCTGCCACCTTAGGAGTTACTAAATTTTCAAACATAACATATTGTAACTGATGTTTCTTCATATATTCAACTATTTCTTTTAATTGTTTCGCACTTGGCTCATTGGTAGGATCTAAACCTGCAATAGCGATTTGATTAATTCCATAGCGCTGAGCTAAATAACCAAACGCGGCATGAGATACAACCATGTCCTTGATCGAGATATTCTGGCTTACATCTTCGTACTTAGAATGTAGCAAATCAAATTGCAGCGCCAGCTCTGAAAAGTTATTCTCATAATATTCCTTATTCTCAGGGTTTAATTCCACAATGGCATTCTTTATTGCTTCTGCCTGCTCCTTGGCAAGAAGAGGGTCTAACCATACATGCGGATCGAACTCTCCATGATCATGTCCATGTTCTTCATTCGCATGCTCTTCTTCAGCGTGCTCCTCCTCTTTCTCATGAGCATGATCATCATGGGAGTGACTCTCATGAGCATGATCATGGTGGTCCTCGTTAGCATGGTGATCGTGATCATGTCCATCTTCATGCTCATGCGCATGATCACTAAGCCCTGTTTCTTCAGAGGATAACAACTGAATGTTAGCTGTTGTATCTACTAAGACTAAGTTTGGATTGCTGCTTTTCGTAGCTTCTACTATTTTCTCAATCCAGCTTTCGAAGCCCCCGCCATTATAAATAAATAAATCCGCTTTACTTAGATCCATCACATCTTTCGGAGTTGGATCATAGTCATGGGGCTCAGATCCAGCAGGTACTAAATTCACAACGACAGCACGATCTCCGGCAATCTTTGAAGCAAAATCATATAAAGGATACATGGACGTATAAATAAGAAGAGCTGGTTCCTTGTTTTCCGTACTTCCTTCTTCGCTTCCTGTTTCTACTATTTCATCTTGGGATGTATTGGCACAACCAACCAAGAATGGAGACAAAATAACCATTAAACCTACGATAATAATAAAAGCTTTCTTTTTCATGATGACCTCCTAAGCGTTAACGAAAAGTATATAAATCATAATCATACCGATTAACTCAGGTGCAATTATATACGCTTTTTTTTCATTTGTAAACCACTTTCACAAATTAAATAATAATGATTCCAATTTATAACAAGTCATTATACTTGATTCTGCTTTGCTATCACTAATATTATGTTAGAATAGAGAAAGCCAACACCGATATTCAGATTGGAGGAATCGAAACATGAAGAAAAGAAGAATTCCGGTTTATATTATTACAGGGTTTTTAGGAAGTGGAAAAACAACACTTCTCCTTCATCTCCTTGAATCCTGTCATTCTAGAAAGCTAACTCCTGCTATCATCCTAAATGAATTAGGTGAAATAAATGTAGAGAAGCCACTATTTACAAATCATCGGCTGATCGAATTACTAAACGGATGTATCTGTTGTAGCATTCAGCAGGATCTTTCACGAGAACTGAAGGGATTTCTTCAATCTCTTCACCCAGATTCAGAACAACCTGACTTGATTATTATTGAAGGAACAGGAATTGCTAATCCCCTTGAACTAATCGAAACACTGTCCCAGCCCGAGTTTATAGACGAGCTAGAAATCCACAATCTGATTGGAATGATTGATGCCAGCAAGTTTCTGGAGTACCAAAGCTTTTTTTCTAGCTCCAAAGAAGTGCGCACGATATTAAAAGATCAAGTACGTCATAGTTCTATTCTTGTGCTTAACAAAATAGACCTTGCGACCGAAAAACAATTAAACAAAGCAAGACAAGCTGTCCAATCATTAATTCCAGCCAATACGCTGCTTCTTGAAACCAAAAATGCTGAAATTGATTTGGAGGCCGTCTGGAACTCTAAGTTTAGTACAATCTATCACTCTCCATCAGAAGAGAAAGCTTCTGCAAAAAAACACCTTCATTCACATAGTCATGGTCATGAACACCATCATGGACACCATCACCATTCCGTTTTTCAAACTCTTAAAATTGATGATGTTCCTATGCTTTCAAAAAGTGAACTGGAAAAATGGCTTTCTTCCCTGCCTAAGGAAGTTTTGCGTGCCAAAGGAGTGCTTCAAATTCAAGACCATCCTACCAAATGGGTCCAATTTCAATATGCCTCCAATCAAGTTCAATTCTCTCCTGTAATGGATGAAGGTAAACATGCTTCTTGTCTTATCCTGATCGGGACGAACTTAGATAATCAAGCTCTATTCGACTCTTACGAACGCGCTAAAAACAATTGGTTATCCTAAGAACGGATGAAAGGAGAATGACATGAAGCAGCTATCAGGAAAAACGGTGATCGTAACCGGTGCCTCCAGCGGATTAGGGAGAATGCTTGTCCAAAAAGTAGCACAATATCAAGGACATCCCATTCTCATCGCTCGATCTGAAGAAAAATTACAGAAGGTGGCTCGTGAGATTCAATCCTTGACCCAAAAGGAAATTCACTATTTTACAGCAGACGTTTCTAAGATCGAACAGGTGCGAGATACCTTTCGTCAGATTGCTGAAATCTATCCACAGATTGATGTGTTAATCAATAATGCGGGATATGGGGTTTTTGAGCTTTTTCAAGAAGCTCCTGAAGAAAGCTTTGAAAAGATGATGCAAGTAAATTATTTTGGCGCTGTCTATTGTATCAAGCAAGTGGTAAACTCAATGATTTCTGCTAGAAAGGGACATATCATTAACATAGCGTCGCAGGCTGGAAAGGTAGGCACACCCAAATCTAGTGCCTATAATGCGAGTAAACATGCTTTGCTAGGATTTACGAATAGTCTACGCCACGAGTTAAAAGAAAATAACATCTATGTCACTTCGATTAATCCGGGACCCATTCGTACCCCTTTTTTTGAAATCGCTGATCAGAGCGGCAAGTATACCAAAAATATTGACAAATATATGTTAGATCCTGATTATGTCGCCGAAAGGATCATTGATGTCATCATTAAACCAAAAAGAGAAGTGAATCTTCCTTTCTGGATGGAATTAGGCAGTCGGCTATTTCACCTTTTTCCAACTGGGATGGACCATTTCGCCTCTAAATTCCTTCACAAAAAATAAAGTAGACTTCCATCAGTTAGAACATGAAAAAGTGCCAATCTGAAGATGGACTATAAAGATTCAATCCATCTTCGGATTTGCTTGGAAGTACTTTCTGAACTCAGCAAGGTATTTCTGAGAAACATTCTGCCCTGCTGAATCAACTTTTGCTTGTATTCACTATCTCTGCTTAATTTTCCTAGTTCCTCCTCTAATTCCACACCTGAATAGATGGGAATGCCTGCCTGAGCATGAACCAAATGCTGATTAAAAGAATTATTATTTGATTCATAATGATACGCTAACGGGGGCTGTAAAACCAGTATGCCAAGTCTAAATAACGCTGCCTCAATCGCTGTATTGGATGAAATGGTCAACAAAATATCAGAAGAATTTAAGACATCGTACAAAGTTAGCTCCTCTGGGATTTTTCTAATGAGGGGATTGGTCTGGTAGGGCGAATAAGAGAAACGATCATTAGGATGAGGCTTAATAAGAAAGGTAATGGGGAGAGAGCTGGTAGCTTGCTTAATCCAATTCATAACAGTGCTATTGACAGAATTTTCATATGGCTGCGTCGTAAACGTCACAACAAGATGATCTGGTGGAATCGATAGATACTGACACAGCTTCTTCTTATCCCAAGTAGGAATTTGATTCTTGATTTCATACTCAAAATTAAGATTCCCAAGAATTTTAATTTTAGAGGCGGGAATCCCTCGCTCCATGAACCAGTGATAATAGTTTCTTCCCCATGCTATATAATGATGGGCTCGTGTTGGGAGCAAAGACCGATCAGTGATGAGCATAAGGGGAGCATTGACAAAGGTAAGATTGTACTTATGGGCAAGTAAGGCAAGCGTTGTTCCTGGATTCACAATTTCTACATGATCTATCATGGTTCGAATAGGCTTCTTTTGAAGAAGGTCATCTAATAGAGTTATCACCTTCAAACCATGAACTAACTGTCTCATAAACCAGACTTTGAACGTAGAACTGCCGAAGACTCTATGCTTTCTTACTTTATACAAACGTCTTTCAGCCCTTTTTTTATAACGAGCAAGGGTATCTGGAGGAACCTCCACCTTTTTCACCTCATTAGGATAATCAAAAACCTCGATATGGGCAGGCAGCACCATATTTTGCAAGTCCTGTCTTTCTTTTTCTGTGGTAATGATTAATAAAATTGGCGTATCCGAAAATTGATCAATGGCAAATGAGACAAGTCTAGCTGGCATTGTAATCATTTTTCGGCTAGAGTCCTGTGCAAAATTGCTCTTCACTTTAGGATATCTAACCAACTTTGTTTGGATATCAGTCATCGTATATAGACCATGCCTCGCTTGTAGGTCGGATACCCTTTCTTCATTCTCCATATTAGCATTGACAAGGGGTCTAATATATAAATGGAAGGAGCGAATCATCGTTAGCGGGATCTCTATCCCCCTAAATTTAAGCTTTCTAAATATCTCAAATAATTCCTTCGTTAATCCATACCTTAACATATAATGAGCATTTATTTCTTTTTCCCCATACATGATGTCCCCTCTTTTCTATTCAAACAAAGAATTTTCGAGTAGATGGTTCTGAACTTCTCGATTTGTTCATCGAGAGTGACTAGCTTATGATCATTCGTTTCTTCAATAAAAGCCTTGGTCTGCCTATAGATACCGGGCTTAAATTGACGATCAAAAGCATCCTCTATTTCCACCTGTTCAACTTGACGTTCAGCGATTCTCTGTACTTGCAATGTTTCTAACGGCTTCCAGATCAAGCGATGATGTGCAGTGATACACTCTAAACCCCACCCACCAGGTCCTTGCCAATTGGCAAAATAAGAAAACAAGGCTCCCGACTCTACCTTTCCTGCCCCGCTAAAGACTCCGGCTGCCTGATGCCAATCGACCCAGCCAGCTGTTAGGGCATGTAATTCTTTTGGAGATCCTGCTAAATGAAAAGCCAGATCAATTACATGTGAAGAATTGGCAACTAACCAATTTCGCTTCACTCTCTCATCGATTGTTGATCTTGCAATAAGGTCGGACCATTCGCTAAATTCAAAATGAAAAGAACTAAGCCCTCCATCCGAGAGTATGATTTCTTCTGCTTTAAGGGTAGCTGCATAGTACCTGCGATTGTACCCGATGAGCACCTGTGCTCCCATCTCCTTCATGACTTGTAAAACTTCTCTTAATTCTGCTTCATTCAATCCACCTGGTTTTTCTACCAAGATTCGTTTTACTCCTTTTTTTAGTAGACGAATGGTGACCAGAGCTAGCTGTTCTGCCCCGATGCTACAATCGCCATTCGAGGAGTGTCCCTGCTCTCCTCTGTCCATTTTTCAATTCCTCCTGTATAGGCGGGGACTCCTGTCTTTTCTAAAAAGGTTTGTGCAGATTGAAGGCTCCTGCCAACAACTTGAAAAGGACAGGACAAGGCTTGTAAAACCCTCGCATACTCGATGGCCATTCGACCTGCCCCCACAAGTAAGATTGATTTATCTATGTTATTGGACATACACTCACCTCACGATCAGGAGATTGTTTTTGCAAAAAAGAGAGAAGTACCCGAATGAATTCCATATGCAACATCATCGATTTGTCATAAGTAGCTAAGTCACATGTCTTTCTATCAAGTAAGTCTTGAATGTACCGGTGGGTCCACTCACTCTGCAAGGGCATACTGTACGGAACCTGTTTCCATCTCCAGTTATTTGCTGCTTCTGCCACCAGCGCACTGCTTCCCATTAAAGGGATCAGGTAGATGGCTTTGGTACTGATGATTTGCAAAAGAGGTGGAACGCCTTCATGCTTGTAGGATGTAATCGTACACCTACTTCCCTGATTGGTATACCCATATAAAGTTCCAGTAAATTCAATGAACCCATTTCGTTTACTTGTAATGACCTCAGCATCTAACTGTGCTGAATTTAATCTGATGTTCTTCTCCCCTGTTAGAAAGCTGATTAAATCAAGATGATGTATGGAGTTACAACCTATCCCAATGAAAGAACCACTATATTTATAATCAAGGATTGTATCCTTCAGGTTTTCTTTGACTTTTTGAAAAAAAGAATACGTTCGATACGGACAATTGACAAAAGCGGAAATTCCGTGACGCGCCAACAACTCTGCTACTTCCTGATAATCCCCTGCTCTTTGAAAAAGAACCTTTTCCAGAATCAAAAACTTCACCTTTTTGTGGCTTACAAGCTCAAAAATAACAGATTTTCGTATGGCTGCATTTGTGGAAACTATGGCAACGTCACTTGTCTTCGTCAGTGTCGTTACAGAGGATGAAAAGATTGTTTTTTGAATCAAGCCTCGACAAGACATACTTTGAAGAGAGTTTTTTGCCTGTTGCAGAGCCGTGGAGGATGGGTCTACTACTTCGACGATGGATGGACGATCTAATTTGGCTATCGCCTGTAAATGACGAATTCCCATCTGCCCTGCCCCGATGATTGTAATTCTTACGACTGAAGGAGAGGGATCAAAGTCCCGCATTGGTGATCCTCCTCTCCATGATTTTTTCAGCAATTACAAAATCCAATTCATCATCGATATCAATTCCATTCTCTCTGGGTATAATCACAGCTCCTCGTTCTTCGGGTAATAAGTGGGGGGAAAGATCATGGATTTGATCCATTTGAAAGGCGTAGACAGCACCATTTAATTGGAGCGCTTTTGGCTGCTTTTGCTTGGTAACCAAGGGTTAGCTTCTGGGATAAAGGGAATGGGGCTATTATTGACTATTTTCCATGCGCGGTGTGGATTAAGCTCAGCTTCGGAGAATGTGGCTACAGAGTGGTACTTTCTTTTGGGGTGGGTTAGTAGAATGAGGGATTGGGCAATATCCTGTTCTGTTCGTAAGGGACAGGTTGGCTCTAGATAAAGCATATACTCAGCAGGATCTTTTTCTTCCTTTAGTTTCTTGATATGATAGCGAATCACATCGATCGGCAAAGAATCATCTTCCGCTAGAGTAGCGGGTCTTATACTCACCTCAGCACCATACTTTCGGGCTACTTCAGCGATTCGCTGATCATCTGTCGATACAATCACTCGATCGATTTCTTGCATCTTCTTAGCGAGTATGATGGTATAAGCGATTAGTGGCTTTCCTGCTAGAGGTTTAATGTTTTTCAAAGGAATGGACTTACTCCCCCCTCTAGCTGGGATTAATGCCACGACTCTTTTCCCCTTGATCATCTAGATCCGCTCCTCCTTTCTCCAAACTTTTTTGATAAAGATTCAGGGCATACTCAAAAGGATAACGATATGAGTTGCACCACATTTTTAAGTCACCTGACTCTCTATAAGCGTATCTTTCATCACAAAAGTTGACTTCAATAAGCCAAATTCTATCCTTTTTATCAATCGCCAGATCAACTCCTAGGTCCGCTGCCATTGGTTGATCCTGCTCTATTTCCCGAGCAATACTTAAACTTAATTCCTTTATCCCTTCCATGATTTCCGGTTGAATGAGCCCTTTCACTTCAAAATAAGATACAGCCGCTCCTCCTTGTGCCACATTCGTTACAATCCCATTTTCCCTAGCAACTCTTGCAACGATTCCGGTAATCTCCCACCTACCTGCTCTTCCCTTTTGAACGGATACTCTAAGATCATATTTTGACCCATTATATTCTTGCAAAGAAAGATAGGGTTGTATGAGGTAAGAGCGTGTCGTACCCATTCGGTGTAATAGAAAGGGATACAGATCTTTGTCCAACATGTTTACTGTCCTGACTTTTTTTCGTTCTGTATATTTCACCTGTTTCTTTCTTTTCCTTCCCTTTACAACAAGGATCCTACTTCCAAATGCTCCATTCACTGGCTTGATTACAACCTCACTATAGGTCGTAAGAAATCTCTCTAAAGCAGCCTGACTAAATTCCATCGTTTGAGGAAGAAAGGGAAGAAGATATTTTTTTCTACGCAAAATAGAGTAGATATGCCATTTATTCCTTTCACCTATTAAATTAATAAACGTACAGTTCGCTCTAGACTCTATTTGTTTCAGACGAAAGTGAGTCTTTTTTTTATAAAATACGGCACGAAAAAGGTTTATCGGCGGAATCCTATCTTCCTTGAGTTCTAAGCTCTTTTGGTCAGAAGAATAAAAATACCCCTTTACCTTGTCCGTAGAACGCAATAGCCCTTGAAGGTCGTACATAAATAAGTCAACCTGATAGAATTCTGCAAGCCGGTAATAAAATTCCATGTTTTCCTGAGTTTCTTTACCGTTCACAATTTTTTTTAATTTCTTGGCAGAAAAAACAATACCGAGCATCTCACCAAATCCTTATTTGCTTTACTCAACCCCTCATGTTATCCATTATTCAGGACCATTCTTTTGTTCATCATTTCGGGATTTTTGAGTAAAGCCTCTATTCTTTGAATGATCTCAGTTGCTGGCATAAAACCTAAATCATAGGGATTACCAGAGGGATTCTGCGATGAATCTTTTGCCCCTTTGCCTGTCAGCACTCCTTGGATCGCTTGAGTTATTTTCTGACGATCATAGTCGACATTGATTACATTTCTCCCTTGTTCTCTATTCCTCTGACGCTGTCCAATATTAATGACAGGAAGAGAAAAGAAGGGAGCTTCAATCATTCCACTACTGCTATTACCCATAAGTAAATCAACTTTTGATAAGAAAAATAAGTAGTCCGTAGCTGGGATGCTATGAAAATAGCTTGCCTGATGTTCCTGAGCAAATTGCTGTATTCTTCTAGCAAAAACTTCTCCACCAGCATCGCTGTTCGAACCCAAAATAAAGATTTGCACATCGTGTAGGTTTTCCAAACTAGAAAGAGCCTCATCAATTTGTTCAGCAAATGAATGTTTAGCTTTGGAATCTGGGTGCATGACAAAAAGAATCTTCTTTTTGTTCGGATGAAGCTGATATTTTTCACTCATTAACTCCTTGGTCTGCTGATCCCATTGTCGAAGCTGCTCAATATCATGCTTGCGTAGAGATCCTACGGGTATGATTCTCCACTCTTCCTCCCCCATCGCTATCAAGTGTTGTTTTGAACGAATCGAAGATACAAAATGAATATGACTAAACTTAGAAATGGCATGTCGAACTAGATCATCTGCGGACCCACTTACCTCTCCACCATGCAAATGAAAGATGGGGATGTTTTGATAGTGGGCCGTAATGGCTGCTGCTAGCATTTCTCCTCTATCACCTAGTAAAAGAATTGATTTAGGTTTGATTTGTTCAAAAATTTGTGAGAAGTAGAGGAGCGCTAAGCCAAGAGATTGGGACATGGAAGAAGGAGAATCTCCCTTGACTAAAATGGAAGGAGTGCCCATAATCTCTAAAGAATCCTCACGTACCTCGTCAATCGTGTTCCCGTACTCATGAAGTAAGTGCATCCCCGTCACGATAAGAGAAAGCCGTATTGTTTTGCTTTGATTAAGCTCCAATAGTAATGGTCGATAAATCCCATAATCTGCCCGAGTTCCTGTAATACACAAGACATCGGCTTGTTGATTACCTGATATCATTCCAATGAAGAGCCTCTCCTTTCTGCTTTCTTGTCATTAATTTCTTCCCAATCACGTTGAAAAATTGCGCTGCTTCCATGTGGTGAGCAGGGCGCAAACATATCAAATCAGCTTCGGTAAGAATATGCCCTTGCTCCAAGGCTTTCGCCAAATAGATGCCTCGCCGAACTTTGGGTTTGGTTTCAGCCTCCGATGAAGTCACCTGCTTTACTGTACCTCCCAATGATTTTTCAATTTGTCTGATTCCCTCTACCATCTCTTTAAATTCTGTGGGAGTAAGAGAAGCTTCATGATCGGGTCCCTCAAGCGAGTGATCTAAGGTCAAGTGCTTTTCGATCAGCTTATAACCTAATGCAGCGGCGGCAATGGGGACATAAATCCCTTGTGAATGATCGGAATAGCCTATCTTTTTCACTTGGGAACCCTGAAAGGCCTTCCGATAGGTTTCAATCACCTTCAAGTGCAATTCCTCGAATGGAGCCGGGTAAGCAGAGGTACAATGGAACAAGGCAACCTCTTGATTTTCAGTTAACCAAGATAAAGCCTGTTCGATCTCACTCAAGGTAGACATTCCTGTTGAGAGAAGGAGAGGCTTACGGAAGGACGCGACTAGTCCTAACAAGGGCGCATTCGTAAGGTCCCCGCTGCCAATCTTAAAGGCAACCATGCCAAGCTTATGCAAGAAATGTGCACTTTGTAGATCAAAAGGGGTTGCTAGAAAAGTAATTCCAACCTGATCACAATAGTGCTTGAGCTCTCTAAAATCTTCCTTCTTCAACTCCAAGGCAGATAACATTTCCTTCTGATTACTCGCTTTAACCTTCTCTTGATAACCAGCTAATTCTGCTTGATCCGAAGCTAACTGTTCAGCAGAAAACATTTGGAACTTGACTGCATTCGCACCAGCTCTTTTTGCCTCTTCGATCAATTGTTTGGCTAGAATGATAGAACCATTATGATTCACTCCTATTTCAGCAATAACATACATTCCTGCTGTATCCAAAATTTCTTGAGCTCCTAGCCTCATTTTCATAACCTACCTTCCTTTCCATTCTCTAGTCCATATCTACTGCATTCTATTAGATTCCGTTCAGAACGGTCATAGTCACTTGAATTAAGTTTTTGATGTGCTTCAAAAATGCTCGTTTCACCTATATCAGGGAAGAATCTTGTACATATGCTAGTTGTATGTTAGCCAGAAATTAATGAACAGAAAGGTTGGGGAGAGCAATGATTCCAACTTTAAAGGAACTAGCCGCTTTTTACTGCAATAAAAAGATTGTTGTTACAGGAGGAACTGGCTCGATTGGCGAGAATATTGTTCGATCCCTGATACAATATCATCCAAGACAAATTATTGTTTTTAATAGAGATGATAGTAAGCAATATTTAATGCAAAAAAAATATTTACTAGAAAAAAAAATAAGCTATTATCTTGGAGATATAAGAGATTACCAAAGTGTGGAGAACGTGACCAAGGGAGCCGATATCGTTTTTCATGCTGCCGCCCTAAAACAAGTCCCTATCTGTGAAGAAAATCCCTATGAAGCCATTCGAACTAATATTGTAGGCTGTCAACATATTATTCAGGCAGCCATCAAAAACAATGTAGATACAGTCATTAATGTCAGCACAGATAAAGCAGTCAACCCTACAAATACAATGGGGGCAACCAAATTGATTGCTGAAAAACTGTTTAAGAATGCCAATAACCTATTAGAAAATAACAAGACCAGGTTTGCTTCCGTTCGATTTGGAAATGTTCTTGGATCGAGGGGCTCTGTGATTCCACTATTTCTGGATCAAGCAAGAACAGGACAGCCCATTACCTTAACTAGCCCAGAGATGACTCGTTTCTTTATGACCATCCCTCAAGCTGTGGAACTGATGCTTAAAGCGGGCTTTCTGTGTCAAGGAGGAGAAGTATTTATTTTTAAAATGAGCGCGATACGACTTGAAGAATTGATTCAAGCGATGAAGCTCTACTGTCAGAAAAAAGGCTGGCCTATTCCCACGGTGAAAGAAGTAGGTGTAAGAGAAGGGGAGAAAATCTACGAAGAATTACTATCCCTTCATGAACAGGGATTTCTAGCAGAAAATAAAGAAATGTACTTAATTCCACCTTCATCAGATTTAAGTTCTTATCCCGGCTTTCAACCTAGTACAACAACTAGCTTTCGTTCAGATACAACGAAGTTACATTCTGTTGAAGAAATTCTCTCAATCGTCGAAAAGCTGGATACGGATAAAGTGCGATGAGAGAACAGAGTTTTTTTATTTGGAGCTATTCTCTTCTTTTCTTAGAGTACTTTCATGGAGTAAGTTATCAAAATGTCCCACTTTCCCTTCTGCTCCTCAGGGATTTTCAAAAATGGTTAGAAAAACACAAAAAAACTCTTGGACTACCACAAGTCAAGAGCATAAACCGAAAAGCAAAAAAGAAATGGACTGCTCAGCTTCAACAGGCTTGCCAGCCTTATTTGCTTTCGAACCCAGCCAAAAAAATCCCTGCTCAAGGATGAATTTAGTTCGTGCCGAATTATTTTTTCTTACTCAAGATATGCCTCAAGCATGCCTTTACTTATCTCACAGCAAAAAAGAATACTTGAAAATGCTTCAAATCAAAAACTGTCGCCCCCTGATTCTCTTAAACGATATACAAGAGAAGGAAGTCAGCGATACTGAAGAACAAGAGATATGGAAACAAATGGAGCAAATCTGTTCATCTTCTAAGACTGCTAGCCTTTTTAAAAGCAAGGCTTTTAAGCAATGGTTGCTGAAAAAAGTACCACGTACTCTCAAAAGAATTCGTCAGATGCAGACACTCTTTTCTACGTACCCCATTACCAAAACGATTTACGGTTCAACGCTCAATCGGCATGGGGCACTCGTTACCTCCGTGGCTCAAAGCAAACAGCTATTTACCGTGAACATCCAACATGGTTTGGTCGGAGAGCTGGGGCACCTACCGCTTAATGCAGATTTACATCTAGTGTGGGGAGAGGCTGATGCTCGTTATCTAGAATCTTTCGGAGCTAATCGGCAGCAGCTCCACGTGTGTGGACCTGTTTTTATTCGTAATTATGAGGCAAAACATGTTCCTACAGAGCAAAATGAATCCTCTCCAAAGAAAATGAGAGTGTTAGTCGCCTTACAACCACTTGGAAGAGTATTCAATAGAAGAATGATTCAAATGATCGAAAAAGCTGCCAGTGGTGTTTCAGAGCCATTGATCATCGACTATAAGCTCCACCCTGATCAAGGAAAAGGAAAGAGATATCAAAGTCTTCTCTGTTCTCCTTTCTCGAAACTAATCCCCCATCATAAAGGAAATCTGCAAAGCTTACTGTCACAAGCAGATATCATCATCACTCACAGCTCCGCCGTCGCTTACGAAGGACTTTTACAAAATAAAGCCATTCTATTCTATGGCCCTCCGATTCCCTTTTACTATCTAAGAGGAACTCCTTTCTTTTTTCAAGACTCTCTCTGCTTACAGGAAGTGTTCGCTAAAGCACTTCAACGTCCTCAGTTTCTTGAGGAGCTTAGGTCAAGGTGTACTCTTATCGACCAGGGTGATCCGAACCGAGCCAAAGAAAACATAAAGGAAGTGTTGTTCAAATGATTGAAAAGCTTGGAGTGATAGGAACGGGGGGGCATGCAAAAGTGATCGTTGATATAGGGATCAGAAAGAATCCTGAGCAGTGGTTCTCTTTTTTTACTTCTAATATAGCCAAAGCAAGAATAACACATCCTTTTTTAGCTTATTCCATCTATCCCGATTCCCCTTCGGAGATTTCACAAAGAATGAAGGGGATATCGTTCTGGCATGTAGCTATTGGAGATCCTTTTATTCGTCAGGAAAAAGTAGATAGCATAGAAAAGCTTGGAGGTCTTTTGCACTCCATGATTCATGATCAATGTACCATCGCTACACAGACACGAATAGGGTCTGGAACTTCAGTGATGGCAGGGGTGGTCCTTAATCCATATGTCCGCATTGGAAAAGGTTGTATTATCAATACAGCCTCCAGTATTGATCATGATTGTCAGATCGATGATTTTGTTAATATTGGACCCGGTGTCAGAGTCGCAGGAGGTGTCCAGATTGGAAAACTGACGGAACTAGGAACGGGAGCGATCGTTATTCCCAATATTTCCATCGGAGCCTCCTGTATCATTGGTGCAGGTGCTGTTGTCACACAAAATATCCCCGACTATTGTGTAGCTGTAGGAGTTCCTGCCAAAGTGATTCGTCAGAATAAATAGCGAGCTTATTTGCATAAACGGCGTATCACACTGTATGTTAGAAATGGGACAATTTCTAAGGAATAGGACAACTCCACCCTTTCGTACTTTTTATGCGCATCAAAGCCATAAGGTCCAATATTACACACAGGCACATTAAGCGCTTTGATATCTTCTACATTTAAGCGATACTCCTCGCCCCAGGTTGGCATATTTCTGTCTAAGTATGCTAAGCTTTCATCATCATCACTGACTGCCATAAAGCTCATATCAGAAATATAGGGAAAGAATTGCCTAGAAAGAATTTGCTTCGGGTGATAGGGTTGTACATGATCAACCGCTGAATCTATAGCTTGTAGCAAACGGTTTCCTAGTACAGAATCCTCTGTAAATGCGACTCTAGGATAATAAATATTAGAGTAGAATAAGATGATAACAGGTTCCTTAGTCTGGTCCCATCTCCATATTTCATCAACAACACGACAAGAGAATTTGCGAATATCCATGTCAGGCTCCTTCATGATCTTTTCGCAAAGTTTGCCAATCTCTTTTTCAAAAGCTTCACCATGCTCTTCTTTCAGCCAAGTATAATACTTTTCGAAACTATATACTCTTGGCTTTATTTGAACCGGTTTATAAGGCTCACCACTTAGTTTACAATACAATTCATAACGCTCTGAATAGGTTCTGATAGCTTGTTCAAACGCTCTATTTGCATGGATCTCCAATCTATCAAGCACTTCTTTGGGTGACCATGAATGCACAAAAAAATTATAGTACACAAAAGCAGAAAGAGGTGTCTGAACATCATAAAAAGGCTTTAAATCCGTCTGTTTCAGAGAAACAGGCGGTAACGTCCATTCTCCATGCATCTCATCACTAAGCAAAGGATTATAATCAATTTCCTTCGTCAGCTCAGAAATAATAAGATTAGGATCAAAGCCCTCAAAAACTTGCCCTACATGTGTTTCTTTTCCCGCAATGAAAAAAGTAGGGAGAAGCTTCCCAACGGTTCCTGTATAAATATAGCGATTTTCATCCCCCTGAAATCTCGGTGAGGTATAATCTGAATTGATCGCTGCAATATATTCAAAATCCTCTCGATCCTTGATTCGCCGTAGATCCTTTAATGCTGAACGTATCCCATTGGAACTATCCTCTTCATCACACTCAATCAGAACAAGGAGATTTCCTTTTAGTTCCTTGGGATGCTCTGCAAAGTGCTTCAATAGATACAAATGGCTTGCCACACCGCTTTTCATATCAAGGCTTCCTCGCCCAAACATCCAATCTGAAGAAAGGGCATGCTCTCTTATTTCATTGGGCACTCCTTCTTTTTGGTATATTTCTTTTAAACGGTCAGGATCATTTGCTATCTCCTGCCACTTTCCAAAATCACTTGTTCCTACTGTATCCATATGTCCCATTAGGATAACGGTTTCATTCGATACAGTTGCCTCCCCTTTTACATAGGCGAGGACATTATAGCGATGTCTTGAATCATTATATGTTGTGCTTAATTCCACTTGATCTGGTCTTTCTTGAAAATAAGGTAGGGCGCTAATATACCGGTAGATATTTTCGGCAATTTTTCTTTCTCCATCTGTATTCACAATACTTGATTGGTGAATCAAATCCTTCAATAATTGTTCGATTTCCTGACGGTTTACTTGCATACACAACACCCCTTTTTTCTCTACTCAGATGAATCTACCCCTATACTACTCTTCTGATAATGGTGTGTAAATGCACAAATATTATGCAGCTATTGAGCGCTCATCAGCTGCGACAATTGATGCTGCCATTTTTCATCATCAAGAATGATTTGAAATGAAATTCTTCGATTTTTTCTTAATGATTCTTGATCTGTCCCTTCTGTCACTGGCTTATACTCAGAATAGCCCGTGGCAGCAAAGTACCTAGCATACTCATCCTGTGCTAGAATTGGATTCACCTGATGTAAGTATTTAACTACGGCAACGGCACGTTCCGTAGATAACGTCCAATTATCATAAGGAACCCGGTCCGTATGACCTTCGATCAGAATAATATATAAATACTCATTGACATCAGGATTCATCAATATTTTCTCTAAGGCATGAGCAAGTGGAAACAAGACTTCTTTGCCACGATCACTCACTTCAGCACTTCCCGTTTCAAACAAAATATCTCCTTCAATTGAGATTGTATTATTGGGTCCCCTAACCACTTGATCCTTTCCCACCTTCTCCTCCAGCTCCTGTTGAATCAGATCCGATAGATGTTTTTTGACCGAAGCTACTTTCGCCATTTCTCGTTTGATTTCACGTTGTTCATAGGCATCAAAGATACTTTGAACAAACGCAATAAGGGCGACAAAAAGCATGACAAGAACAATGGTTGACATCATATCTGTAAAAGACGGCCAGAATGAAGATGTTTCTCCTTCCTCTCGAAAATAACTTTTCCTTCCCTTCATCTTGCTTCACACCCCTCTTCTAATATCTACGTTCTCGTGCTATGGGTGAACGTGTAGCTTCAGGAGGATCATATCGTTGACTATGGTTTTGACTCATTTGGGAACGTCCCCATTCATACATACTGATCAAAACTTGATAGGTTTCATTGGTAAAGCGATTCAATTGCTGAAATTCTCGCTCTAGTACATGCTGAAGCGTG
Organism: Caldalkalibacillus mannanilyticus JCM 10596; assembly: GCF_000615945.1. Taxonomy (GTDB): domain Bacteria; phylum Bacillota; class Bacilli; order Caldalkalibacillales; family JCM-10596; genus Bacillus_AT; species Bacillus_AT mannanilyticus. The sequence goes on along the minus strand of NZ_BAMO01000010.1, from coordinate 14,826 downwards.
CCTAATTCCCGGACAATTTCACGTAATTCCTTATCTTGTCCTTGAGTGTTTTGACGCCCTAAATGCTTTTCTAGCAATTGTCCCCATTGGCTAGTCACCTCTCTCTTGAATCGCTCTAATCCATCTGCCCATTGTCGTTCTAGATTTTGTACTGCTTGACCAAAGGATTCCGCCGCTCTAGAAAACTGATCGTTCTTCTCTTGATACTTATAGGTCCATTCCTCTTGATTTAATTTCATATTTCTTTCATGTTCCGCATACCTTTCATGAAATCTGCGCTGAGATTCCTCCATCTGCTTCTGGAAAAACTGATACATTTCTTCTCCCTTACGTGCCGATTGCTGCATCATTTGATCCGATCGTTCAACGATACGTTGAAGCTGCTGATGTCCCTCCAAGCTTTTTGTTGTCAGTTGTTTTAATTCATGCTGTAAGGCTTGAATCTGTTTGGCTAATTGCTCTATCCTCTGAGCCACCTGAGCTTCATGCTGGTGAAAAGAAGAAATAGATTTTTCTAACACCTGACCAAATTGAGTTAGTTCAGAAGTTCCTTGATTAAATTGTTCTGTGAAATGAAGCGATTGCTCTACTACTTTTCCTAACCCTTCAACACTTCCTTCTAATTGATGAGTCATCTTAATAATCTCTGTCCCAAAGCGATCGACACTCTGGTCAAAGCTCTCCTTCACCTTATCTACTAAGCGATCCAATATTTTTTCCATTGAATCCTTCGGCTTTTGTTTTTGAACCAGCTGCTGTACCTGATGATCTAGCAGACTTTCACACTTTGTCAGGAATAGCTGCTTTAATTGAGCATAGCTAGGGCCTACACCTAGTTTAGAGAAGAGTCCTGACTGAAGGACATGAATCATAAATGCCACACCGATTCCAGCGATACTAGTAATAAAAGCAAAGCTCATCCCTTTGAAAGGCTCAGCAATAGCAGTCACAATTGTTGATACGGAGATCACCTCAGCTCCACTCTCTGTTCCTAATTGCAGGAGAGTACCTTGCATGGCAAATAAGGCGAGAGTAAGCCCAGAGAAGGTTCCAAGCAAACCAATAATAATCGCCCATGAGGGAAGCTGTGTCAGAACTCTTTCTACAACTCCTACAGGCAAGCGAAACATTCCAAATAAATAGATTTGTTTCTGGTAGACAATCCCCTCAATAATCGCCTGCGTATTCACTTGTTCAATTCCCTCTGTTCGATGTGTACTGTATTCGGAAATCATTTCTTCAAGCATATCGTCTGTTGCTCCTTGAGGGAGCTGAATTGGTTTTCTTTCCAGCCCTTTTACTTTCTCTAACCACTGCCGATAAAAATTGGCTAATTGCAGATTTCCCACCATGCCAATTAAACCGATCCATAGAATTAAACCTACCATGAGATAAAATGTATAGCTAAACTCCATTCTGTCCAACTCCTTTTTAGTGAAGAGAGTTTCATTGCTATCATTATATTCAGCTATTGTCCAAACATGAGGAAAAGCATAGAAAGAAAACAAACAAAAAAAGCTGATGGATAGTCCATCAGCTAACATTACGAAACAGATTCTTCTTCAACATCATATTTATCTTTCCATTTTTTATCTGCCATTTCTAAGGCATCTTCTGCTAGTTCTAAGGCATCTTTATATTGATACGTTCGAAAAGCAGATTCTGCTGCATCAATCGTTTCTGCAATGGTTGGGTTCATTCTGCGATAACGATTGGCATATTGAATATATAATTCAGCTCTCTCTGCTTGATGAATAATGGTTTTGGTCACTTGAGAAATCGATTCTACTTGAGCTTTTAATTCACGAAGCTGATACTGGACTCGAGTCATATCAATGGGAACCTTTCGCAGCTCCGTATATAGTTCCTGTAGCGCTTCCTCCGAAATTTCTAACCCTGTCTGCAAATGCTCAGGAACTCCAGGTAAATTGCTTTTTCTCAGATTGACTTTTACCTTCACAATCGTCTGTTTTATCTGTCCGGCTGTTTCTCCTGCCTTCACTTCATCCTCTTTTAGTGTGCTCAATATCTCAGCAATCTCAATAGCTGAACCATCGAACTTCTCCACTTTTTCTTGAAACGCCGTTAGTATGGGTTTTACTTGAGGATACGTTTGTTGTAGGTTCTCTTGATGGACTTGAAGCTCATCGTAAGCCGTTTTCAATTCCTCGTACACTGCTTTAATCTGTGTGAATTTCTCTTCCCATTCAGATTCCCAAGTGTAGGAATGTTTGGTATTCTCAATGTCTAGTGTTAATTGCTCAATTCTAGTAGTTATTTCATTTAGCAGGGGTTCTAAGGATTGGAAATATTGTAAAACAAATGCCTTCGATTCAACTTCCTCTTCCAATAAATGAAATAGATCCTCTATTTCTTGGAGTGTCTGAGCGATCCAATCTTGAGTTTCCTTAATTTGACCATTTTCTAAATACTGTACAACTTCTCTTTTTTTCTGGAGAGCTGTGATTCTCTCATGTACGGTAGTATGCTCTAAGACATAGCCCTTTTCTTTCATTTCAGCAACTGCATATTCTACTTCCTTGATTTGCTGCGGAATTCTGTTTTCTACTTCTTTTACCAGCTCAGGTATAACCTCAATGGCTTCTTTTATTTGTTGAAAAACCTCTTCAATCGCTTGCAGGATATCATTGGCACTAAGATAATCCCCACCTTCTTGCGCCTCATTGAAACTATCAAACCAGCCTGTTGCTTTTTTGAATTTTTCATACCAGAGTGGGTAGGAAACTCCTAGCAACAATGAATTTTTTTGTAGTAAGGATTTTATTTTTTGTAATTCTTCATGCAATTCCTCTACTTTAAAGCGATTGTTTTTTTCACTGGATGTCAGTTCGTCAATTTCTTGAATGATTCGATCTAATGAGTGCTCAATCCCCTCTAGACGAGTCTTTGTTTCCTTGATCAAGCCCTTGGCTTTGAAGAAACGATAGCTATCTGCATATTCATCAATATCAACAAGGGTTTCTTCGATATCAGGTAGGGTCACCGTAACAATTTCTTCCCATTCCCCACGCCATTTTTCAAATCTAGCTTCTGTTTCTCCAGCCATCTTAAGCCCTTTTACCCTTGACAATTCTGCTGTAAAGGGGCGATTCTCTAATTGAATTTTACTAGCTTCTAATTCATCAACCTTCTTTTTTAGATTTCGTCTAACAAGGAAGCTACCAGCAAAGGCGAGCAGAAGAAGAACGATACTATACATCGTGACTTTTCCCCATGTTGAGGAGCTTTCTTCCTCTTTCTCTTCATTCCCTTCCCCTTCTTGTCCACCAACGACGATGCCCGACTCTCGTTCTCTCTTAGCAGCAATGTTTTCTAGCTCTAATTCCACTGTGCGGATAAAATTGGTCACTGCGATCAAGGTTTCCCCTTTTTTGGCATACGACGAGAAAATGCTATTTTTCTTTGCGTCAATAATTTCATCGGTTAAACCTTTTCTAGTCATTTCGTTCCCATAAGCATAGTAAAGTTCTGCTTCAGTAACATCGATGACCAAAAGGGTGTCAGCCGTTCCTAAAGAATAATGTGCAAATAATTCCGTTGTGTATTCCGTTCCATCCTTCTCCAGCTTGTCCAGGAACACAACCGTATATGAATTCGATAAAGAATCAATATATTCGTGTAGTCTTTTTACTTCCGCTTTCTCCAGCTTTCCTGTGGAATCAATAACTAGCTGATCCCCTTTCTCTGGAAATTGAGCATAGACTGTATGTAAACTAGTAAATAATAGGCATAATAGAAGGATCGTTATCTTAAAAGTCAGCTTGTTCTTGGTCATACATCAAAAGTTCCTTTCTGGTTTTAACATTAATCTATACTATTCTAGTTTACGACATGAAATCCCTGCTATCGACAATAATTTTCTACAATTAAATTACTTTTTTCTTCTCTAATGTTAAAATAGTTTCAAGTTCTATTATACGAGCGAATATTTTTTGCGCAAGAGGAGGATTTACTTTGAAATGGGATGGACACACACATACCCCTTACTGCCCCCATGGTAGCATAGACCCACTAAAGAAATATATTGAACAAGCGATTTCGCAAGGCTTCGATTGCTATAGTATTACGGAACATGCTCCTCTTCCCAAAACATTTCATGATCCTGTTCCTCTTCAAGACAGTGCCATGAAATGGGAAGATCTAGAGAGTTATTTGAATGATTGCCAAAAGCTGAAAAAAGAATATGAAAAAGACATCCTGATCTATACAGGCTTTGAAGTTGACTTCCTGGAAGGGTATGAAAAGGAAACAACTGACTTTTTAAATGAGGTTGGTCCTTATGTAGACGATGCGATTCTCTCTGTTCATTTCCTACCAGTAAAAGGAACTTGGACTTGTGTTGATTATAGTCCTGAGCATTTTGAACAGGATATTCTAGCACCTCTAGGAAGCGTAGATCAAGTCTATCTCCATTACTACCAGACCTATTATAAAGCAGTCACAGCGGAGCTAGGGAAGTACAAACCACGTCGAATGGGACATCTTACTGTCATAGAAAAATTCAAAAAAAAATACCCTTCCATACAAAAGGATATCTGGTGGTCTCACATTCTATTTATTTTACAGGAGATAGAGCGCAGAGGCTATCAGTTAGATTACAACACGGCGGGTTTAAGTAAACCCTTATGCCAAGAGGTATATCCTTCTGCTGATATTCTAGTCGAGGCAAAAAAATTAAGAATCCCTTTTGTTTATGGCTCGGATTCACATCAGGCTAAAACAGTAGGTCTTCATTATGACCAATTTATCAAAGATTGTTTATAATCCAGTTTTCTATCTGTGTTAAATATCTCTGCTTGAACTCTTCACCATGAGGTTCTATATAATAAACCTCTCTAATGACCTGAGGCTGTAAAAAGGGCATATAGAGCATATTCAACAATTGCAAGACCACAATTTCTAAATCAGTGATCTGGTTTTTGGTACGATCGATGGCATGTTCGAGTAAGGACATGTAATAGTATTTTTCTTGACTCAAATACAAGGTCATTACTTCCCTTACTAGCATTGAATCCATCGTTAGCTCACGGTAAATAAACCGTGTCATTTGATAATCTTCGAATAAATAGCTGAAAGCGGATCTTACTGCCTGAATCAGATCCTCATGTGCTGACAGGGCAGAATCTTCTCTTTCAGCTTCTCTATGAATAGACTGAAAGTAACCCTCATAAAAGCGGACCATCAGCTGCTCTAACAGACCTCTTTTTCCTCCAAAATGATAGGAAATAAGAGCAAGGTTCACATTCGCCTTTTCTGCAATTTGTCTGACCGATGTCCCCTTGAAACCTTGGAAATAAAAGAGGTCAATAGCTGCATCTATTATTTTTTCCTTTGCCTTTTTATCTTCCACCTTTGGCATCCTGATCCCACCTTCACTTGCATTCCTTCTACCATTTTTATATTCGACACAAAGTGAATACTTCCTTTTTTAGGTCAAATGTTTCGAGATTAAAAAATGGAAGCTAATACAAAAAGTCATGTTTCCCTATGCGAACCGCAACGGGTTTGGATGCCATAAATGGACTCTTGCTGATTGTTGGATTATGAAAGAACAAGGCACCTTTGGTTGGATCTTCACCACCAATAGCTCTTTTCGCTGCTGTAATAGCATTGGTATCTGGCTCTAAGCGAAAGAAACTGCCATTTTGGACCGCTTCAAATTGATAATAAGGTCCTGTTTTTTCTACAATCACTTCGTAAATCGTATTCGGAAAATCTCTACTTTTTACTCGGTTAAGTACAACAGCTCCAACTGCTACTTGTCCAAGTAAGCTTTCTCCTCTTGCTTCGGCATGAATAATCTTCGCTAAAAAATAGACATCATTGGAGATACGATCTGCCGAACGACTTGCTAGACTTTGCTGAGCGACTCCCGATGAATTTAGTGAAACAACCTTCCTTGCCGGGTCCCAATGCACTTGAAGTCCTAAAGCTTCAGAAACAAAGCGTAAAGGAACCAATGCTCGATTCTGATGAATAAAAGGGGTCACATCAACCGTTCTTTTTACCTCATTCAGTCGGTATAAATGCGAACCAATCCATAATGTAATTTTGTTCTGATTCTGATCAATGGTTACTTTTTGTTGAGCCGAATCCCAATGAACATGCGCATGTAATTCCTCTGCAATAAAACGTATAGGCACAAAAACTCTGCCATCTTTAATGATACCTAAGTTCTCTGGTATCTCTAAGCGTTTTCCATCCATTTGAATTGTAAATTGGTTATTGGCTTCAACACTATCGATAGGAAGAAAGTTTGCTAGAGCAGAAAGAATACAAACAATGATCACTGCCCAGATAACTTTATTTCCATATCTCGTGTTCTCTACCATCTAATCCCTCCCATCTCTTTTTCACTGTCCCATCTTACCATGGTTATGTGAAAAAAAGGGGAGGGAGTGACTGGAAATCAAAAAGGAAGCTCGAAACCCTATCCCTCGAGCGCCTGTTTCAGATCATTGATAATTTCTTCCACTTCTTCTAATCCTACGGAAAGGCGTATCAAGGAGTCAATGATCCCCATTCGCTCTCTTTCCTCTTTTGGAATACAAGCATGAGTCATCGAAGCTGGATGCTGGATAAGAGATTCAGCGTCGCCTAAGCTAACGGCAATTTGAATCATGTTTAAACGATTGATAAACTCCTGAGCCTCTTTCTTTCCTCCTGCCAATTCAAAGCTAATGACACCTCCAGAGCCATTCATCTGCTCTTTTGCTAATTCATACTGCGCAAAGCTTGGTAGACCAGGATAATATACGGCTGTAACCTTTTCATGCATTTCTAAAAACTCAGCTACTTTTAGCGCTGAAGCTGAATGCTGCTCCATTCGAATCGGAAGGGTTTTCAGTCCTCTGATTAATAACCAAGCATCAAAAGGACTTAAAACAGCCCCAATATCCTTTAGCGACGTTCTTTTTAAATCAGTAATATATTCTTTCGAACCACAGACCACGCCCGCGATGACATCTCCATGCCCTCCAATATATTTAGTGGCACTGTGTAAAACAACATCGCAACCTAGCTCGATAGGACGTTGTAAATAGGGACTTAAAAATGTATTATCAACCACTGTTGTCATGTTATGTTCCTTCGCTAAGGATGAAATTGCTTTTAAATCTACCACTCTGATTGTTGGATTTATGGGTGTTTCTATATAAAGAAGCTTGGTTTCCGGCCTAATAGCTTCTTTCACCTTTTCAAGATTTGTCATATCAACCAAAGTAAACTCCACATTAAATTTCTCTTTCAGCATACTAATCAAACCAAAAGTACAACCGTACATCCCTTCGGAGCAAACGAGGTGATCACCGCTTTTCACCAAGCCTATAATAACAGCAGAAACTGCACCCATTCCTGAACCAAATGCAAGCCCTGCTTCTGCTCCTTCTAAAGCCGCCATTTGCTCCTCAAAGATCGCTAATGTCGGGTTGCCTAATCGTGTATAAATATATCCGCTCTCCTCACCAGCAAAGCGAGCTTCTCCTGCTTCTGCATTTGGAAAGACAAATGTAGAGGTTTGGTAGATTGGGGGAGTTAAAGAACCATGTTGTTCCTTCATCATATTTTCCATCCTTTTGTTTAAAGTATCATGATTTTTTTATTCCATTTTTCTTGATCAAATATCTGTATAAAAGTATATGTCTTATGAGGGCAGCTTGACGCAATGCTCCTGGGTAATTAATTCATTGGGTACTTCTATTTTCATTCTTAGTAAATTAGAGCCGAATGACTTTCCTAAATTATCTGTTCTAAGAGATGAAGGCGCTCCTCCACCTAAGGCATCCTCTAAAACAAATTTAAGACCATAGATTGAATCCACCTCATAACGCTCGACATTTCCTTCCACGAGAGTAGAGAAATGTTCTTTCACCCGCTCTGCTGTTACCTCCCGTTTGAACACTTCGTACATTTGAGCTGTTTTGGCAAACAAGCCAAGATCACACGTATTCCCTTTGTCTCCTGAACGAGCTTGAGCCACATATCTCAATTGAATCAATGGCATCCTAGACAACCTCCTTAACATTCGTCGTTATTTTCGATTCCACTTCTTCTCTCGGAATAAGAACCGACCACAAACCCAAGAGCTGTCTGACTGAAAACATATTAGCTAATCCACCGACGAAAGGAGGTCCATTCAGAGCTAATGGAGGGAATAATCTACCAAATTGAGCGGCTTCTTCTTTCGTTTCTGTATGCACAGCCACCCTTAAATAAATCTCATTAAGCTGTTCTTCATCGACAGGCGTGGCTAGCGGACCATGAATGGAGTTATAGCCAATATACTCCGTATGAATATCCTTCACTTGGATCTCGTATAACTCCATTTGTTTACGAACAATCTCATCTGCCTTGCGTGCCTTAGAAAGAGCATCTGGCCAAGAATAGCCTATCATTCCCTGCCCCATATACCCATTAGAATACCCCATTATGGCTTTTAAAGTCGGCGGTTTTGGTTTTCCTTTTACTCCCGATACCTTTACCTTATTTTCTCCCACCTGTTCAAATTTCGTTCCAGAAAAGTCGGCAATCACATCAGGGGTAATATAGTGACTTGGATCATGAATCTCATATAAGAATTGTTCCTTCAGGGTATCAATGGACACTCTCCCTCCTGTCTGTTCTGGCTTGGTGATATAGGCGGTTCCATCTTCATACACTTCGGCTATAGGATAACCAACCTTCTCTAGTTCAGGTACATTCCACCAATCTCCACTGAAGTTCCCTCCAGTTGCCTGACCTGAGCATTCCATCAGATGTCCTAACAAAATTCCTTGAGCAAGTAGATCCCACTCGTCTTCTTTCCACCCCAGTTCATAGATAAGGGGAGCTAAAAACTGAGCTGTATCCGTTGTTCTTCCTGTGATCACAATATCCGCGCCTTGCTTTAAGCATTCTACAATCGGCCAAACACCTAAATAGGCACTAGCGAACAAGATCTCATCTTTTGATTTGGTAAAAGCGTCACCCGTATCATAATCAGCCAAAGAAATTCCTTTTTCTTGAAACTCATCTAAATAGGGATAGATATTATCTCCAGTAGCTATTCCTACTTTAATTCCATCGATGCCCATTTCCTTGCAAATCCTGATGACTTCATCTCGTGCTCCTTCGGGGTTAATTCCACCTGCATTGGTGATGAGCTTGATTCCTTTTTCTTTGACATAAGGTAATAGGTTTTTAGCGGTAACAGTTATATCTTTGGTATACCCTTTTGAAGAATCTTTTTGCTTATCTTTTTGCAGAATAGCCATCGTCAGCTCTGCCAAGCAGTCAAAGCTTATATATTGAACATCTCCATATTTCGCCATATTTAATGCTCCATAAATGGTATCACCATAGAAGCCTTGCCCCGCTCCAATTCTTACTTTCTTCATCCTCGAACCTCCCATCAAAATATGTAAACGCTTTCTAAAAACTTCGACTGAACGCTCGCTCATGATAGGCGCTTAACATAATACATCTTTATTATATAGAATAATCTAGAAAAAAAGAAGAGCCTTTTCACTCTTCTTTTTATATTTATAGGAAATATTTACTCAGGCACCATAATCACCTTGTTTTTTCCTTCTCTTTTTGCTTTATATAAGGATTGATCTGCATATTGGAAAAGAATTTCCGTTGATTTCTCCGCTTCTTGCTTTTTCCACTGTGATAAACCACAGGAAATCGTCACACCTGGACTCGTTTCCAGATTAACCCTTTCCCTAATTCGATCCGCGATTTCAAAGGCATGATAGATATCTATATTGGGTAGGTAGATAGCTAACTCCTCTCCTCCCCAGCGTGAAGCAATGTCAACTTCACGAATGCTTGATTTCATCACATTGGCAACCTGAATAAGAATGTCATCCCCTACTTGATGACCAAAAGAATCATTGACCTTTTTAAAATTATCGATATCAATCAGGATAAAGGAACCATAAAGATCTTTTTGCTGAGAAAGCATGATTTTTTGGTCTAAATAATGTCGTGTAAATAATCTTGTCAGCGTATCTGTGATAACAAAACGATTGAGATCTTCATGCAAAAACGAATTGACAAAAGAGAATGAGGCATGATGAACAAAGGTTTTAAGCAAGCGAAATTCATTATAGGAAAAATAATTCGCCTGTGAATGAGTAAGAATGATCTGACCGATCACTGTATTATTATTTAGCATTGGGACGATCACTAAAGAAGAATAAGAAAGGGGTTCCTGCTCTCCAAATAGCTTCTTTTCAGGCTGCTCTGGACAAAAAGCAATGTAAGGCTCTTCTGTTTCATGCACCTCTTGGATCAGCGTATTCTCCTTTAGCTCCAGAACTTCTTCCTTCGTTTGAGGATTAGTGCTGGCAAGTACCCTATATTTATTCTTATTGTTTTGATAGCTTAAGAAATAAATACATTCTGGTCGAAGCATTTCATTGATCTTGGAGATAACAAAGTCTACATTATCATCCACATTTAAAGAACGGCTCAGTTGTTCTGAGGTTTCCGTAATTAACCTAAGTTCATTAATTAATTGCTTGGATTGCTGGAAAAGCTGCGCATTCTCTAGAGCCACCCCAACGGTATCTGCGATAAGAGAAAGAACCTCTTTATCGGGATCTGTTGCCTGTTCCACCAAAGAGAGAAGCTGGAGGACTCCATAGCTCCCTTGCTTACCTCTTAACGGAACAGATAAGGCTCTCTTTCCTTCCAAGTGATAAAACAGAATCTCACCATGAATATAGGCTTCCGTATTATAATCGCGTGCCTCCTGCTTAAAATTTAAGTATTTCACAGGAAAATGCTGATTATAATCATGAGATAACCAAATAAAGGTGTCATAGTCTGAAAAAAGTTCTTTGGCACTAGAATCGACCACACACAGCACTTGATCCACATCAATTGATGAGAGGATTTTTTTACTCAAGTCAAACAAAATCTCATGTTTTATTCTTTTATTTTCACATTGTAATATAGTTAAAAGCGCACGTTTTATACTTTCTAAATAGGCTCTAATGATCTGTTGCTCTCTATGACTTACTTCCTGTGGAGAACATAATACCCCAATGGTAACATGTTCTTTGCTCCCTTCATTCATCTCCATCTCGAACTGAATCTTAAATCCATCCTCCCTCATATGGCTAATCTGCTGATGTAATTCAAGCAATGATGACTTATGTATCCCCATGTGAGCTGAAGATGAGTTCGAAGGAGTAAAAACTTGTTCATTGATGATCAAAAAAAGAAGAGATTCAGAAAAAGTAAAAGTTCTAGTATGCAATTGCTCTTGGTCTATAAATTGTTGTATAAACTGTTCCATCTGAGCATTCATAGCTATACTCCTTCTTGAAATTAATAGACCCTTCATTTAATTAACTAGGTAAAGTATCTACTCATATTATAATTCATATCGGTAATGATTGTAACATTTTTGTTTCTATTTAATATAGAAAAAACTCTTTTTGTATAAGAATCGACTTGACTTTATATTCTAATTAAAGATAAAATATAATTTGTGAATAAATTGAAAGATAGCTTGGGTAGTCAATGTGTGAGCCCTCATCATTTTGTTCCTCTATAGATGCGGCTGTCCTAGAGGTGCATCTCGTAGCTCTTGCTATCAGGGTGAAGATGTGTGAAAACAAAATGAACACAGCGTTGAATGACCACTTGTTATTTTTCCATTTCATCTTTTTAAAAATGGAAGGAGTTTTTTTATTATGGCACGTTATACAGGCCCAACTTGGAAATTAAGCCGTCGTCTAGGGGTTTCTCTTAGCGGCACAGGAAAAGAATTAGCAAAGCGTCCTTACGCACCAGGACAACATGGTCCTACTCAACGCAAAAAGTTAAGTGAGTATGGAATTCAATTACAAGAAAAGCAAAAGCTTCGTCATATGTATGGAGTAAACGAGCGTCAATTCCGTCGCATCTTCGATGATGCTGGAAAACGTACAGGAATCCTAGGTGAGAACTTCATGATCTTACTTGAATCTCGTTTAGATAACCTTGTGTATCGTTTAGGCTTAGGACGTACTCGTCGTGCAGCACGTCAATTAGTAAACCATGGTCATGTTACAGTAAACGGACAAAAGGTTGATATTCCTTCTTTCCGTTGTAAAGTGGGCGATGTCATCTCTGTTCGCGAAAAAAGCCGTGGTCTAGATGTTATTAAAGAAGCATTAGATAATCGTGCTTTCTTACCAGACTACGTAACATTTGATGAGAAGAATTTAGAAGGTACATTTACTCGTCTCCCAGAGCGCAGTGAGCTACCTGCTGAAATTACAGAATCTCTTATCGTTGAGTTCTACTCTCGTTAATAACAAACGCTTCTCAGAAGCTTTAACCCAGCAAAACCTTCCTATAGGTCTTTGCTGGGTTTTTACTTTTTTACTTGATTAGCTCCTCACGTTCCCTTGATTGAAGCATTAATTCCCTTTGAAAAATATATGTTTAGCTGCTATTTTTGGACCAAGCTCTATCATCCCAAATGAGTAATTCTTCTGTCCTTTTTTCTTGTTTGTCGGGGAGCCAGGATTAAAAAGAAGTGTATGAGCATGACGAGCATAGTAAGGAAGATGCGTATGACCAAAGATAATCATATCTACTCTTTCTGTAGCAAATGACTGAATACATCTTTCGATAGTATCCTTGCGCTTCCCACCATCTCCATGAATCACTCCTATGTTATAATCCCCTAGAGAAAGAATGATTTTTTTATCAAAATGTTTCCGAATGCTTTCATCATCATTACTACCATAAACTCCTTTAACGGGAGCCAGTTGTTTTAGTTGATCATAGACCTGAATATGATCCCAGTCTCCAGCATGAATGATCAAGTCTACTCCTCTCAATCCTTTAACTAATTTGGACGGGAGATGAATTGCCCGTGTAGGAATATGGGTGTCAGAGGTCACTCCAATGAGCATGATGAATTGATCCCTCCTTTTTCTTACTTCAGAAAGGTAGAGTGTATATCTTATACTATATTCACATGATAAAAAATCGGCTTGTATGATTACCGCACGTAAACAAAATAAGGGACTTCCACAGAAAATACTCTTTCTGTAGAAGCCCCTTCTCTCTTATATGATCTTCACAAACTTTCTCTTTCCTACTTGAATGATCATCTCAGGAACCACTGTAATCTCCTGATTGATATCCCCTATCTTTTCTTCATCTATCTTAACGGCTCCCTGTTGAACCATACGTCGTCCTTCGCCTTTCGAAGGGACAAGACCTAGTTCTGTAATGAGATCAATGATCTTAACGCTCGATTCTCCTTCCCATTTCACTTCAGGAAGATCGGTGGGAAGTGCTCTCTGTTGGAAAACCGTTTTAAAGTGCACTTCTGCCTGTTCAGCCGCCTCTTCACCATGAAACTGCTGTACTAATGTTCTAGCTAATTTCATTTTGGCATCGCGAGGATGAATGCGTCCTTCTTGGATACCTTCCTCTAGATCCTTTAACTCTTCTATAGAGATCGGAGTCGCTAATTCAAAATATTTCACCATCAATTCATCAGGAATCGACATGGCTTTGCCGTAGATTTGATTAGGCTCCTCATCAATTCCAATGTAATTGCCTAAGCTCTTACTCATCTTTTGAACCCCATCTAACCCTTCAAGGATGGGAGTCATCATAGCAATTTGCAGTTCTTGTCCATATTCTTTTTGCAAATGTCTGCCCATCAGCAAGTTGAACTTCTGATCCGTTCCTCCAAGCTCTACATCACACTCTAAAGCAACTGAATCATACCCTTGCATTAAAGGATAGAAGAACTCATGAATACTAATCGGCTGATTGCTTGCATAACGCTTGGAGAAATCATCTCTCTCCAGCATACGCGCTACCGTCATCGTTGCTGATAACTGCACGACCTCTGCAAAATTTAACTTACTTAGCCATTCACTGTTATAGCGCAGCTCTGTTTTGGACATGTCTAGGATTTTACCATATTGTTTGACATAGGTTTTGGCATTCTCTTGAACATCTTCCTCTGAGAGCTGTTTTCTGGTTTCTGACTTTCCTGTAGGGTCCCCCACTCTCGCTGTAAAATCACCTAGTAGAAGCTGAACCTGATGACCTAAATCCTGAAATTGTCGCAACTTATTAATCACTACTGTATGACCAATATGAATATCTGGAGCCGTGGGATCTAATCCAAGCTTCACCTTAAGAGGCTTTCCTGTGGCAACAGATCGTTCCAGCTTCTTTCTAAATTCATCTTCAGGAACAATTTCGACAACTCCTCTTCTTAAAATTTCTAGCTGTCTTTCTACTTCTTGTTTCTGTTCCAGAGTTAATGCTTGTTCTTCACTCATGTTAATCACCTTTCCCTTTTCTTCAGCTCTGACTCCCAAATAGGAACACAGAACAAAATAAAAAACCCGCCCCAAAAAAGGGACGAGTTGAATCGCGGTACCACCCTTGTTAGAAAAGAATCTTTTCTCACTCAAGGAAAATAACGGTTCTCACCGATTGTAGCTACTTATGATGGATTCACTACAATAACTCCTGATGGTAATTCGTCTAGAACCCCAGTATCGATTCTCACCTACCATCGACTCTCTAAAAGCTAAGGCACTAGCTACTTTCATCATTCATTGTTTTTGTCATTATATTAAAATTTAATTAATAATCTAACACGATTGAACTTAGATGTCAATGCACAATTTAGTTATCCATGTCGAATGATAGTGGTATAATATGTCTAAAAAAATGTTTCTAATCACGAATTATGCTATAATTATAAAGTGATTTTAGGGGGGATACATACGATGGATAAAAAATCATCAGACCATAAACCAACCAACCCAGCAAAACCAAAGCGTC
>NZ_BAMO01000011.1 GCF_000615945.1 Caldalkalibacillus mannanilyticus JCM 10596 | reverse complement strand
AGTTTATGTAACATTCGCTTATAAAAGGACATAGTAAACAGTATCGTAAGAAGTTTTTCCTATCTTAAAGGAGAAATTTTCAAGCGGTACTGTTTTTTCGTGTTCTAACCATCGGTAAGAACCTAATAAGGGAGACAACCATCAGGTGGAGTAAAAATTCTATCCGATGGAAGTATACTTTATTTTTGACTTGGCTTCTTTTCTAATTTATAATAATTATAAGATAATCTTTAATCTAATTAAGAATGAATCTCAATACAGATTATTCGTTCCAATTGGGTAAAAGAATTAATAAAAGGAAATAATATAAAAAGAAAATGGGAGTGATTAGAACATGTTAAGTGATAATCTATTGAAAGAACTGAATGACCAAATTAATTTAGAGTTTTATTCTTCGAATTTGTATTTAGCTATGGCTGCTTACTGTGCGGAAGAAAATTTAGATGGATTTGCTAATTTTTTTATTGTTCAAGCCGAAGAAGAGAAATTCCATGCCATGAAAATATTTCATTTCATTAATACGCTAGGTAAGAGGGTTACGATCTCAGGATATGGTGCCCCTAAGAATGATTATTCTTCAATCCTAGAAGCATTTGAAGATGCATATGCTCATGAAAAAACAGTAACAAAACGGATTTATCATTTATCGGATATTGCTTTGAATGAACGCGAGCATGCGACAATCAACTTTTTAAAGTGGTTCATTGATGAACAAGTTGAAGAAGAAGCTACATTTGATTCTATTATACAAAAATTAAAAAGAATCAAAGGGGATAGCAATGCCCTGTTGATGTTAGATGCAGAATTTGCAAATCGTACCTTTTCACCAGAGAATGAATAAGATATAGAATCATTAGCCTGCCAAGAGAGACTTGGCAGGTATTTTACTAAATATAAGGTGGTAAAAAGATGGAGCATCAAAAGGATATCGACGAGAAGATTTCATTTGGTGGTTCGGAGGTTGTCCAAGGAATGCAGGTGCATTCTACAGAGTTCGATCTTGAATACTATTACGACGGTGCTGATCTAGGAAGCCATTATTCGAACAAAAGGACATCTTTTAGATTGTGGGCTCCTACAGCGAATGAAGCACGAGTGGTATTGTATCAGACATGGGATGGACCACCTCTGGAAGAAATGACAATGATGCGTGCGGAGAAAGGGACTTGGATTTTACAAGTAGAAAAAGATTTACATGGCATGCTGTATACCTACAAAGTGTTGATAGGAGAACAGTGGAATGAAGCCATTGATCCTTATGCTAAAGCGGTTTCTGTTAATGGTGACCGAGCCGCTATCATTGATATGAAACTCACGACCCCAGAAAGATGGACGACAGATAAGCCTCCTTTTGATTCGCCTGTAGATGCCATTATTTATGAATTGCACATTCGGGATGTATCTATGCACCCAGAAAGTGGAATCCAGCATAAAGGAAAATTTTTAGGATTGATCGAAGAGGGTAGAAAAGGACCTCAAGGAATCTCAACAGGTCTAGATTATTTAAAACAGCTTGGGGTTACACATGTCCAGCTTCTCCCCATTTTTGACTTTGCTACGGAAAGTGTTGATGAAACTAAACCAGATCAAGAGCAATATAATTGGGGGTACGATCCTAAGAATTATCAAGTCCCTGAAGGCTCTTATTCCACGGATCCATTTGATCCAGTCATTAGAATAAAAGAAATGAAGCAGATGATCCAAACACTTCACGAGCATGGTATACGAGTGATTATGGATGTTGTTTTTAACCATGTGTACAATCCGCTTCAGACATTTGAAAAGCTTGTTCCCGGATACTATTTCAGGTATTGGGAAGATGGGGAATTGTGCAATGGTTCTGGCTGTGGAAATGATATCGCATCTGAGCGGTGGATGGTCAGAAAGTATATCGTTGATACGATCAAATATTTTGTTCAAGAGTATCATGTTGATGGTTTTCGTTTTGATCTGATGGGTTTACATGATATCGAAACAATGAATCAGGTTCGCCAAACGTTAGATGAGATTGATCCATCCATTATTGTGATTGGGGAAGGCTGGGATCTTCATACGAACCTGCCAAGCGAGGAGAGAGCCAATCAGCATAATGCTGCTCAAATGAAACATATAGCTCATTTCAATGATCGAATCAGAGATGCGCTGAAGGGTGTTTCTCATAACCATCATGACAAGGGATTTGTTAGCGGAAATCATTGGAAAGAGTTTGAAGTGAAAAAGGGGATTGCAGGAGCCATTGCGTATCATGAAACACTGCAGTCTTTTGCTGATGAACCAACACAAACAGTAACTTATGTAGAGGCGCATGATGACCACACTCTTTGGGATCAACTGAAGATAATCAACGCTCATGAAGATGAGGATGTTCTAAAAAGAATGCACTTACTTGCTACAGCCATTGTTCTTACCTCACAGGGAATTTGTTTTCTGCATGCTGGTCAAGAATTTTTACGCACGAAGGGAGGCGAACGAAACAGCTATCGTTCACCTACTTCAGTCAATCAATTGGATTGGAGCCGCTGTGCTCAGCATTTTGATATTGTACAATCTGTTCAGAAGTTGATCGCTATTCGTAAAAAACACCCAGCCTTTCGAATGAGAACAGCAGAACAAATAAGAGCCCACTTATTTTTTGAGCAGGCTCCACAAGGATGTTTAGCGTATACCATAAGAAACCATGCGAATGGGGATTCAGCCAAAATTTTATATATAGGACATAATGCAAACTCTTTTTCCAGAGAGTTTATTTTACCCCAAAATACTGGGTGGGACATCTTATATGGGCTACGAGAAATTGAGCAGAAAAGGGAGAATCAACAAAAGGAATTTATCATCAAACTGGCTCCTTATAGCTCGATGATCTTGGCTAGTTCATAGAATTTTCTTCTAGTACTTCACTACATGTCCGAGAAGTAATGGCATATTGAATCAATGTTTCTTGGACATACTTTTTCCCATCAGAATCTTTGTAAACGATCTTGATCCCTTTTGATGAGCTTGTAACAGATGCATTCGAGGTAAGAACGAAGACTAAATTCCACTCTTCCCCTGGTTGTATTTTTGCTCCCTTTGCTTGGATACGATTTTCCCATTCTTTTGGTAAGGGGAAAGAATCTTCATTATTAGGAGGCCAGTCTCCAAAACCAACCAGTGCTTCATTGGGCTCGAGCTTAAGCATAAAAGCTTCAGCTAATGCCAAATTATCAGGCTTAATCAGAGATACTTCAGTAATTCTTATCTCTTTATCACCTAAATGTCTTAGAAAGGTATCTCCAAACATCCTGCTATCTCCTTTTTCGCCAGGTATACAATCTATTCCAGGAGTTTGCCCAAGATCGAGTATATTTTCATTAGAACCTATAGTGGAACATGCGCCCATTAGTAATAGGATGAGAAACATGAATAATGTGAAACTTATGATCTTGTTTTTCATCTGTCCAAACCTCCCTTTAACTTTCTCTTGTTTAATCGTCGGTACGACGCTTTCCTCTTTAGGAGAGAAATAATCGACACTAAAAGCCAGACATATCTTTGTATTAACTATAACTGATAGGAAGGATGAAAAATGAGTAAAAAAACATTTTTTTTTTGTTGCTCTCGCCGTTGTTCTAATTATACTTGCTTTTCAATGGGTATATGGTGATGATAATAAAGATAAAAGAAATTGGCAGACTTTAAAAGAAGAATTGAATCTTTCAATAATCGACCAAATTACAATTAGGGGAATAGTCGGAAAGCCAGATCTTATTTTGGAGAAAGATAAAGCAGAAGAGTTTTTGCGCTTTTTAAAAAATGCTAGTTTTGACCAAAGTAATAGAAGAGGATTTGGACCTACACCTGAAATCATAATTGAATTAAAATATAAAGATGGTACTTATCTTAACCTCACAACAGTACAAGGAATCCTTTTTGAGATTCAGCCTATTCACATAGATTCCGACTCACAATTTGTCATCGAAAGTGAAGATCTTGGTGAATGGTTACAAGTATTTAGAGAAGGCAAATAAACATATCTTTTTAGCAGTAAGACGATAGAGTAACGAACCGTGCTCTATCGTCTTTTATTGTTTCATTTTCTTATATAAAAGCACGCCAACAAGAATTTTCTCATTTTATACGTTTTCCTGTAGGAAAAACTGAAAAAAATCTATTTACAAAGTAAATCGATTCTGATAACATCTAACTGTATTAATAGTAATAGTACACTTACAACTGTTAGTACATATAATACGGAATTATAGATTTTGAACCTATAGAACTTCACTTGTGTTTTAGGTCATTTGAATAGATTCAGATTGTTGAGGGGGGCGAAAATGTTTGATTTAGACGTGCGCAGTCGGAAGCCAATTTATGAACAGCTAGTAGATAAGATCAAAGAACTAATCATCAATCAAGTGCTGAAGCCTGATGAGAAGCTGCCATCTGTACGAGTTCTATCGAAAGAATTGACGATTAATCCAAATACGATTCAGAAAGCATATCGAGAGCTTGAATATCTAGGATATCTTTATTCTGTTCAGGGGAAAGGAAGTTTTGTAGTGCCAATGGATATTATGCCAAATCAAGAGAAGTTAAAAGAGATAAAGGCAGATCTAATGAAGCTTCTAGCAGAGGCTATTTATTTGGGGTTGAAAAGAGAAGAGTTAGAGGAGTTATATAATGAGGTGATTCAGAGCATTGAAGGAGGAAGAAACATTGATTAATGTTGATAAAATCTCCAAATCATTTGATAGTTATGAAGCCGTTTCTGAAATGAACCTAACTGTAAAAAAAGGATCCATTTATGGATTGCTAGGATCTAATGGAGCAGGAAAAACAACACTCTTAAAAATGTTAGTCGGTATATATAAACAAGATTCAGGTACAATTAAAATAAAAAATGAAGCTATCTATGAGAATTTACCTCTTAAGCAAGTCGTCGTTTTTATTCCGGATGCCCTTTACTTTTTACCGCAATCCACGATAAAAAGTATGGCAGATTTTTATAGCCATTTTTATGCTAACTGGAATCAAGAGAGATTTGAGAAGCTTCAACAAGTTTTTGAAATGAAACCTACACAAAAAATTCAACGATTATCTAAGGGAATGCAACGTCAAGTATCCTTTTGGTTAGCTTTATCATGTATGCCAGAGGTGTTGATTCTAGATGAACCATTGGATGGATTAGATCCAGTGATGAGGCAAAAAATAAAAAACTTACTCTTTCAGGAAGTGGCTGAACGTGAAATGACCATCATGATCTCTTCTCACAACTTGAGAGAAATTGAGGATATTTGTGATCATGTAGGTATTATGCACAAAGGGAAATTAATAGTGGAAAAAGATTTAGATGATTTAAAAGCAGATACACACAAAATTCAAATTGCTTTTTCTGATAAAGAAAATGAGAAATTATTTACACAGGATTTGAAGATTTTGCATACTGAGAAACGCGGGAGTGTGTATGTGTATATTGTGAAGGGGAATGTGGAGAGCATTAAAAGAGTGGCTAAATCAGTAAATCCTCTTATATTTGACCTTCTTCCTTTAACGCTTGAAGAGATATTTGTTTATGAGATGGGAGGTGTAGGTTATGAAATTGAGAACGTCCTTCTTTAATATGGGACTGTTGAAGCAAGACTTTAAGCAGCATGGCTGGATAAGTTTAGCATACTTTGTTGCTTTAATCTTCATTATACCCATGAATCTATTGATGATAGCCACAAATCCAAAGCATCATTTGTATGATTCGCCATATTTATCTGAATTAATCTATGTAGAGTTTGGTTTATTAGTTATCTTTGTTATAGGTGCTTCAATTGCTACGGGAATGTTTATTTTTCGTTATCTTCATGTGAAGGAATCGGCTGACGCAATACATAGTTTACCGGTTCTAAGAAGAGAATTATATTTTACTCATGTGATTAGTGGTTTAATTATGCTATGTGTACCTACATGGCTTACGGCTATTGTCACGTGGATTGTGTATCAACTTGTTCCGATGAGTAGTCGTTTATCAAGCTCAGAATTGTTTGCGACTATTGGAGTCATCAGCCTGATGAGTGCGGTTATTTACATCTTCACTGTAGGTGTTTCCATGATTACAGGGCAATTTGTAGCACAGGGAGCTCTAACGGTTATTCTATTATTTTTACCTACTGGATTAATGGCTTTGATTGGATATCATTTAAGCCTATTACTTTTTGGCTTTTCTTCAACGTATTTGGAAGCTAACGGATTATCTTATTGGTCTCCTCTTGTGCGTATTGCGATGATTCAAGAGCAGTCTTTTGATACGAGTGAAGTCATCTTATACTGTATTTTAGCCATTGTATTTTTAGTCGCTGGTTATCTATTATATAAGGCTCGTCACATTGAAACAGCAACGGATACGATATCATTTAAACTTTTGAAACCGATCTTTCGTTATGGTGTTACCTTTTGTATGATGTTGGTAGGAGGAGCTTATTTTGTAACATTTCAGCAGGAAGTACATGGCTGGCTGTATTTTGGCTATGCTGTAGGTGCAATTGGAGGTTATTTCGTTGCAGAGATGGTCCTTCAGAAAACTTGGAGAGTGTTTGAACTTAGACTAGTAAAAGGTTTTCTTATCTATACCATTGTCATTATAGTGTTGGTGATAGGGCTCAACAGTGATATCTTAGGTTATGAAACAAGAGTTCCTGAACTTGAACAAATCGAAGGAGCCTATTATGGTTCACCCTATGGATTAAACGAGAAGCTAAGAAATGATCAGAAGGCATTTGAAAATGACCCAGCTTTTGTGGAGAGCATTAGAGAATTACATGAAAAAATAACGACTGATCAGCCAAAGGCGTCTGAAGGAGGAACTGAATCGGAAGAGTCCTATACCCATGCTTTTATTGCTTATAAATTAAAGAGCGGTGGCGTATTGGTTCGTCAATATACGGTTTCAACTGAGGCAATAGAGGAGCAGCTTCGCCCTATTTATGAATCCAAAATCTATAAAGATGATTACTATGCTTTGGATCAGTTAGATATACCAGCGATCGGATGAGTATAGAGTCTGCCGAATATGTTCTACAAAAGAGTGTGGTTCTTTCGGATCCACTTGAAATAGAAGAATTTCAGCAGTTACTGAAAGAAGATATCTATGCATTAAGATATGATGAGATGGCAGATAGCAGAAAAGAATTGGCGAATGTAAGTCTTTTGTTATCTAATGATGAACGATCTTTCTTTAGAATTGGGCGTCATTATCGAGGGGTTGAACAGTGGTTAGAACAGAAAGGGTATTTGTCTACTATTCAAATCACCCCAGAGGAGGTTGCCTATATTGAAGTAGCTAGAGTTACAAATCAATCTAACCAATGGATACATCCTGAAGAAATATTTGGGAAGGTGTATTCGTTAGATCAGAGGTATGAAATCGAAAGCCAGATTATTAGATTAGAAGACCAAGAGGATATTGCACAAGCGTTACAATTATATGGAGGATATAGTGGTCAAGAAATGTATTATGTCATGTTCACCACGATAAAAGGCAAGGAATTTTATGGTTCATTCAGAGAAAAACAGTTACCTGCTTTTATGTCGAACTATTTTTAAGAGGACGACAAGAGGGAACGAGAGTTTCTTTCATCCCCCACTTTTCTTCAAAAGGTGGGTTTTTTTTCTTTTTCTTAAAATCTTGATAATTTCTTAATATCTTTATATTACTATTTAAGAAGATCAATTACATATTGCTTTGGGAATGAGGAGGAAGACTTGTGAGAAAATGGGCATTTATCATAGTTATTATGATCTCAACGCTCTCACTTATTGGATGTACTCAAGATGCTAGTGTAGAAGTTCAAAATGAGGAAGTCCTTGAGAAAAAAGTGAAAGTACAATCTGTAGGAATGGAGAAATTGGGTGTGGCTAATATGATTAGTGCAGAGTTGCTCCCATCTAGTAAGGCAACGATTTCCGCAGAAATTTCGGGAAATGTAGCTCAAAAAAAGGTAGAGGTTGGAGCTAAGGTAAACAGAAACCAACTCCTTCTTGAGCTAGAAAATAAAGAGATGGCATTAAATTATAAGAGAGATGAAGTTTCAGCTGATAAAGCGATCCTACAGGTACAAAAAGCCAAAGACGATCAGAAAGTAACTGTACAACAAGCTGAGAGTACGGTGAGAGAAAGAGAAATCGCATTATCGGATACGAAAAATTCAAAGCTGAAATATGAACAAGCAGTGGAACAAGCTAAGCAGAATGTAACCAAGCTTACGATGCAATATGAAGCATTAGTTCGTAGTCATGAGGAACAGAAAATACTCCTCGATCATGGGGCTATCTCTCAGGAGGATTACAATCGATCCGCTACACAGGTGAGCAATATGTTACTGGACTTGAATCAAGCAAAACAACAGATCGAGCAAGCGAAAAAAGATTTAGAGGGTTTTGATGGTCAACTAGAGAATGTAGAAATTCAACTAACCCGAGCAAAACAGCAGTTGGAGCAAGCGAGGGCGAGACATAATTACGACCTGTTGGAAAGTTCAGCAAAAGAAACGCAGGTGACTAGAGAGTTGGCAAAAACTCAGCTAGATAAGAGATTTATTACTTCTCCAATTTCAGGAGTTGTCGTCAAACTAGATGTCAATGTCGGTGATTCAGTCAATCCGCAGCAAGTCCTGGCTTATGTTGAACAGCATGAAGTTTTACATGCCAGCACCTTTATTTCAGAACATGAATTTCGAAAAGTACAAGGAAAAGAAGAGATTGAAGTCTTTTTTCCAGTACTCAATGCTACGAAAAAAGGAAAGATTATCTTTCTATCTACCTCAAAGAATCAAGAGAAAAATGGATTCGAACTGAGAGTAGAAGTAGATAATCAAGAGCTGGCCTTACTACCGGGGATGTCAACGTACTTAACATTAGACGATCAGGGAGCGCGACAGGCGTTAACCATACCAAGCAATGCGATGATTGAGGATAGCGGACAGAAATACGTGTATGTGATTAAAGATGAAATTGCTCATCGTCGTGCCGTGACAATTGGTGAGTTTTTCAATATGAAAGTGGAAATAGTTGAGGGTCTACAGGAAGGCGAAACAATTGCCATAGTAGGACAAAGTCTCCTAAATGATCAAGATAAAGTCAAAGTAATTGAATAGGAGATCCTCTATAATGTTACAGACATTAATTGAGCGTAAACTCGTTGTTTTCATTATTTGTATTATTATTTTGGGAGCAGGGATCTTCTCCTCCTTCACTCTGCCGATTCGGCTTATTCCTGATTTAGTGGATCCTGTTCTTAGGATCGAGGCATGGGTGGATCATGATGTTGAACCTGAGAAGTTAGAAAAGGAAGTCGTTATTCCTATAGAAACCATTGTTTTAAATTCTCCTTATGTTCACAAAGTAGATGCGTCAACCAACACTAAAAACGTAAGTATGAGTATTGTTTATAAGGGTACAGCGACTCAACAACAGCAAGAGGACGTAAAACGAGAAGTTGAGAAAAAATTAAATGAACTACCCTTTAAATTAGATGGGAAGAGTGTACATCAATTTACGGCAGAAGATATGGAAATGATGGTCATTACTATCATTCCGGAGAATATAGAAGACATAGCTGTTCGTAATGAGCTTGAGAATGTTGTGATCCCTGCTTTGAAACAGATCCCTAATGTGAAAGAAGTGTATGATCAGTTAAAAAAGTATGATACTCATTATTCTTTCGAGATAAAACCAGAAGCGATTAAGGGAGTTCAAAAAACAGCTCAACTGGTTGAAGAGGTCCGGCGGATGTTCTCCTCTACTATTTTGGGGACACTTTCCTATCATGGGGATCAAGTTCCGGTCCGTTCAGAGCCAGATATTGTTTCGGTCAATCAATTTCATCAATTGAAGTTATCAGATGGAAGCCGCCTGGCTGATCAAGTAGACATTCAAGTGAAAACAGAAGCTAGTTCCATATATCGTTATGTCAATGGTCAACCCTACTATTTATTAACCATTAAGGTGCCAAAAGGAACTAGTGAAGTGAAAGTGGCTAAGTTAGTACGTGATAAATTAGAGCAGCTCCATGAAAATAAGACAACAAGCTGGGATTATAGATATATTTGGGATAGTTCCTTATTTATTGGTCAGGCAGTTCAAGAACTGATTACAAACATCCTCATTGGTGCGGTGCTAGCGGTTATCATTCTTCTCATTGTTTATCGTAGTATTCGTACGATGCTTGTCATTGGATTAAGTATCCCGATTTGTATTATGAGTACCATGATTGCAATGGACTGGTTTAACTACAGTATCAATTTGATTAGTTTAATTGGACTTGGAATTGGAACAGGAATGATTGTTGATGCTTGTATTGTTGTGCTTGACAATATTTTCAGCAAGATTCAAAAAGGAATGGAAAGAAAAGAAGCTGTGATTGAGGGAACAAAAGAAGTATTTAGTCCGGTGCTTTCTTCTGTTTTGACAACCATTTCTGTCTTTGTCCCTATTGCGATTCTAGAAGGTCAAATAGGAATGTTTATGAATCAAATGGCACTAACAGTAACCATGGCATTGCTTAGCTCATTATTAGTTGCCTTTATTATCATTCCCATTTTTTCACTTCGGTTTATAAAGGTTAAGGAACAAGCACCTCATTTTGCAAGTACATTGAATGAGAGATTCATTAGATTTGTCACCTATTGTTTAAATCGAAAATGGAGAACGTTGTTTGTATTTATTTTGGCTCTAATTACTTCCATTGCTCTATTAGTTGTAGTGGTACCGAAGGGGTTTATGTCACCCATTCAAGAGAGGGCTTTATATATAAGCTATGATATTGATGAAAAAACAGATCCAGATATTAGCAAAGAGTTAATCACCGTCATTTCTAAGAAAATACAGCAAGTAGAGGGAGTTAAAGAAGTCTTTTATGAGATCAATGAACCCGTTACTCATAATGGGATGATTTATGTCCATTACCTTGATGAGAATGAGATGACTCGAAAAGAAGAAGAAGTAAATCAAGACATCATCAAGCTTTTTGACCAAGAAGTGCCTGCTACAGCAGTACGTATCAGTACGGGTCAATCCGATACCTCAGGACAAACCATGATTGCTGTAAAGTCCAGTAGCATGGAAGCCATTGTGGCAAACTTACCTTCCATTGTAGAAGAGTTAAGCATATATCCTGGAGTGACAAGTGTGGATTCGAGTATCTCTGAAAAGCAAACAGGATGGGTGATTCGGTTCTCAGATGAACAGCTACAGAAACAATCGTTAACTAAAACTTCTGTGGAACAGTACATCTCTATGATTTTACATGGTGTTAAGGATGTGGACATCAGCCTGAACGGAGTAAGTGAGAAAGCCAACATTACTTTTCCAGAGTACTATCTTAAATCCTCAGAGGCATTGTTCCAGCTCCCGCTTGATGAAAATAAACTAACGACGATTGCAAGTGTAGCAGAGGTTAAAACAAACATCATTGAGGGAACTAGAATGAGAAGTGATGGTCTATTCCAGTCAACGATTAAGATTCATTATGATGAAACAAATAAACAGGAGATCATCAAACTCGTAGAGAAATATATGAATCAATATCCTATTCAGGATATAGGGTTGTCTTTTCTTGGTTCAGAACTACAACAGGCAGAAGGTTTCCAAGACTTGATCAAAGCCCTTGTTGTTTCCATTGTTTCAGTTATGCTGATCCTTATTATTCAATTTAACAGCATACGTCAGCCATTCATTATATTTATCTCACTGATATTTACAGTGATTGGGGTGACGATTGGATTCTTAGTTACTGCTCGAACATTCGATATCATGGCGATGATAGGGCTTGTCATGTTGGCAGGAATTGTCGTCAACAACGCGATTGTCTTAATAGACTTTATTAATAAAAATCGTGAGCGCTATGAAACATTGCGTGAGGCGGTGTTACAGGCAGTAAGATCAAGGATTAGGCCTATCTTTACAACGACGATTACCACAGCTAGTGGACTAACGCCCATGTTTATTGGTGGAACAGCTACTTCTAATTTCCAAACACCTATTGCTACGTCTGTAATATTTGGGTTATTGTTTTCTACCTTTATTTCACTTGTTTTAGTTCCAGTGCTTTATGAGTTCTTTGAAGGAAGAAGAGAAAGAAGATTAAAAGAAAAGCTTGAAAAAATGAAAAATGAACCCGTTGTAGAGACAACGGCCTAAGAAAGGGAGGAACATAATGAATAACAAACGATTCAATCAATGGGTGATCCTTTATACCATCACCGCACTGATCTTTGGTACATTTTTGGTGACGTTAGCTACTCCTGGAGAAGTGGTTGCTTCAACAACGAATCAAGAGGACAAGAAAGAAGAAGAGAATAAGGAAAAAGAAGAGGAAAATCTTACGCTTGATTTAGAAAGGGTGTTGAAGCTAGGTTTAGAGGATAACTTCAATTTAATGTTAATTCAATATCAGGTTGAAGAGATGAGATATCAAGTGTTAGATCAAATCAGGGCAGCAGATCAATTGACAGGTACAGGACCTGGTAATTTACTTCCAATCGTCAAGTGTGAACCTCCAGCAGATGACAAAGACGAAGAAGGAAAAAAAGCGTTTGAAGAATGTGAAAAAAAGAATGAAACAAATAGAAAAATTAACAAGAATATAGAAGCAAGTTTTGAAGCCGAAGTACAGAGCCAGAGAAGACAGATTGAAAACCTTGCTCAAGACATGCTATATAATGAAAGAAGAAGTACTTTTGAAATGGAAGATACAAAAGAAAAAATCCGCTTAAATTTAATTGAAAGCTATATTAATCTTGATGTGCTGAAAGCCTCTGCCGAGTTGCAGAAAGAAAATGTAGAACTCTTAAAGAAGGATTATGAGCTTAAAAAAATACAACACTCTCATGGAACAGTTTCGAAAAGAGAACTGAGAAAAGCGGAGCAAGAGCTACAAAAAGCAACTCAACAGAGTGCAGACATGGAGTTAAATCACAAAAGAAGTGTAAGAAAACTATTATGGAACTTAAATCTTGATCCGAAAAAGGAATATACATTTGTTCCTGTTGAAAAAATAGAGAATAAGGAATATGAGATTCCTTCAAACATTAAAGAATTAATTGAAAAGACAAATGCAATCCAACTTGCGCAAGAAAAGTTAACCAAGGCGAAAAGAGATCAAGCAAATGCAGAAAGCCAATTATATAGAGATCACGAATTAAAGCAACGAGCTAAAAAGCAAGCCGAAGATAAATTGAAAATCGAAGAACAAAGCATCAAACAATTAGAATTAGACATCGAATTAAAAATTATTGAAACGTTTGAAAAAGCAAACGAACTATACGATCAGTATGCTGAGATGGAAGAAAAGCTTGAAGATTTACTTGAGGAATACGAAGTAAATCAAACACTTTTTGAAAAAGGGTTTGTATCGAAGCAAAAGCTGGATCAATTAAAGATTTCTGTCAAAGCAAACTGAAGTTGAGCTTTCAAAATTAACCATTCAACAATACATGTATCGTCAATTAATCGAAGCATTAGATCGAGGCTTTATCCAACAATAAGTAGCCATTAAGAAACAGCAGTACTAATTTGGAGGGGTGGAGATGAAGTCATACGAATTAGATATGTATGTCTATACAGAGGAACAAAAACAATATCTAGAAAAAGCCCACTCTCTCTCTCAAATTTTTGCTGCAAGAGCCAAAAGCTTTGATGAACAAGGAGCATTTCCCTTTGAGAATTATGCAGACCTGAAGGAAGCGGGATTCTTAGAATTGACAATTCCTAAGAAATATGGCGGGAAAGGGATCTCATTAACTACATTATTGCTGATCATGGAGCAAATAGGACGAGGAGATGCTTCTACGGCTCTTGGGCTTGGCTGGCATTTGGGTATCCTGCTCAACCTCTTTCATACTCAAGCCTGGGATGAGAAAAACTATCAAAAAATCTGTCGTGAAGTCATTGAGAGAGGGGCTATGATTAACAGCTGCTCTACTGAACCTGAAACGGGGAGCCCAAGTCGAGGTGGAAAACCCCAGACGACAGCAAAGCTAGTGGAAGATTCGTGGATCATCAACGGGCGTAAAACTTGGAGTACATTAAGTCCGATTTTAGATTATTTTATTGTTTCGGCAAGTATTGAGGGGACGGAAGAAACAGGTGCGTTTCTAGTTCCTCGGAAAGCACAAGGGCTATCCATTGAGGATACGTGGAATAGCATGTCTATGAGAGGAACAGGAAGTCATGATGTCATATTGAACCAGGTACAAGTTCCTCTAGAAGCTATTGTAGAAAGGAAAAGTCTAGCAGACCATTCGAAGAAGAACAAAGATGGTGGTGGATGGCTGTTACATGTAGCTGCCTGCTATTTAGGAGTAGCGCAGGCAGCAAGAGACTTTGCTGTACAATTTGCCAATGACTATCAACCGAACAGTCTTGGAGGGCCTATCGCAGAGTTGCCTCAAGTTCGCGATAAAGTAGGGAAGATGGAGATCGAATTAATACCCGCTAGAGCTCTTGTTTATCAGATGGCAAAGGTGTGGGATGAATATCCAGATGAACGAATGGGACTTAAGCCCGAATTTGCAGCAGCAAAGTATACAGCAACCAATTCTGCTGTTCGAGTGATTGACCTAGCTATGCGCATTGTTGGAGGGAGAAGTATTTTGAAAGAATATCCTCTTGAAAGATATTATCGCGATGTAAGAGCAGGTCTACATAATCCGCCTATGGATGATGTAACGATTCTATGGTTGGCACAAAAAGCATTGAGTACTGATAGAAATGAATAACTCATGTTGACGAAGTGTAATAGAAAAGGACTTATTCACGTGCGTATAGGGCATTTGAATAAGTCCTTTTCATTCCTTTGTTTGTTGATAGGATTGTTTTTTTAGTTTATTAAGCTTGGTGGTAGTGCTGATTTGATTCCAAGCATTTGCTTGAACAAAAGCGCTGATATTTGGGTTCACATTGTTCACAGCAAATATGTCTTTGATCGCAGGTTACATCAGCACAGTTAAGGTATCGATCGGCAGGCTGCCCACAGTGGGAGCATTGACTCACGATGATATCCTCAACCTGATTGATAGGGACAGCAATACGGTCATCAAAAACATAGCATTTTCCATCAAAAAGCTGTCCTTTTACTTCGGGATCTTGCCCATAGGTAACGATTCCCCCATGTAATTGTGAAACATCAGAAAACCCTTCTTTTTTTAAGAAGCCAGATAGTTTTTCACAACGAATTCCACCGGTACAATAAGTAAGAATTTTTTTGTCTTTATATTGGCTTAGATTCTCTCTGATCCACTCAGGGAATTCTCTTGTTGATTTGACACCAGGTCGAATCGCTCCACGAAAATGTCCGATCTCATATTCATAGTGATTTCTACCATCAAGAATGATGACATCCTCATTCTGCAAGGTTTCATAGAATTCTTTTGGGGAAAGGTATGCACCGGTCACTTGGTTAGGGTCAACATCATCCTCTAAATTAAACGTAACCAATTCCTTTCGTGGGCGTACATGCATCTTTTTAAAGGCGTGACCTTCTGTTCGATCGATTTTAAAAACCATATCATGAAAAAGAGGATTCTCATGCATGATCTTCATATATTCATTCGTTTGATCAATAGTGCCAGATACAGTTCCATTGATCCCTTCAGTAGCAACCAGGATGCGACCTTTTAGTTCTAATTCTTGACATCGTTTCAAATGTTCCTTCGCAAATTGTTCTGGGTTTTCAATAGGTATATACTTATAATAAAGTAATACTTGGTATTGTTCTTGTTTTATACTCATTGCCATACATACTCCCTATTGTCATTTTTTCGTTTCATATTATACCATTCAATCGAACAAGTAGCTACTGGAGGCAAAACATGAAAGAGATTCCTAAACAAAAGCTTAGATATGAAAACACCTGGAAAAGAACCCTTGCTCAAAAAGACTTGAATGAAATAGAAAGTCTATTTCATTCCTTATCTGAACCTAGCTTAAGTACGATTCAGTTTATCCCTTTTCGCGTTGCTTATAATCATAGAGGGGATTTGCTAGCTACTGTTTTGATTCAAAATGCGACAAATGAACATTTTGAGTTGAAGCAATGTCCTATTCGCTTTGAGGATGCAGAAGGTTACTTGGTACAAGAGAATTTCTGTTCAGATAAATTGAGGGTGGAGGCATATAGCACGACTCCGTGGACCTTTATTTTTCCTAAGCAGAACTTGCAGAGAGAAACAATAAATGTAGTAAAGTGGTCCTTGGCAGTGGATTCTGACTAACAGGGGCGTGAGATACGGGTTAAGTATAGAAGGATTTGGAAACACTAGTTAAAATAAAGAAAAATACGGATACGGGGGATCGGATCATTGAACCGAAAATTACCATTTCAAATAGATAAGACCAAAACAATTTACGAACAAATCAGTGATTGGGTTGGTGATGTATTTTACGATATCCTTCCTGAGGCAGGCTTTGAATTGAGGGATGAACAAATCTATATGGCTTTTCAATTAGAAAAAGCATATAAAGAAAAAAGTGTCCTTTTTGCTGAAGCAGGGGTTGGGACAGGGAAAACAATTGCTTATTTACTATATACTCTCTGCTATGCCCGATATACAGGGCGAGCAGCTATTATTGCCTGTGCCGATGATATTCTGATTGAACAATTAGTAAAACCAGGTGGAGATATTGATAAATTATCAAAAGCGTTACATATAAACATGGATGCTAGACTAGCAAAATCTCATGAGCATTATCTCTGTCTTGAAAAATTGAATGATGCAAGAGCAAATGAAGAGGGTGCAGATGCCCTACATGAAATCTACCATCAGCTCCCTTCATTTGTCACAAAACAAGAAACGATGCAGAGCTTTCATCATTACGGAGATCGCAAAGAATACCCAAACTTAACTGATGAAGAATGGCAAAAAATAAACTGGGATACTTTTCGGGACTGTTTTTCCTGTCCTGAGCGTCAACGATGTGGACTTACTTTGACACGAGATTACTATAAAAAAGCACAGGATTTCATCATTTGTTCTCATGATTTTTTTATGGAGCATGTCTGGACATATGATGCCAGAATGAGAGAAGGGCAGCTTCCCTTATTGCCAGAAGCTTCTGTTATTGTCTTTGATGAGGGACATCTGCTAGAGATTGCTGCTCAAAAAGCGCTGACCTACCGCATGAAAGAGGAGACAGTAGAAAAACTGTTAGAAAGAATGCTTAAATTTAACATTCGAGAAGAATTTGCTTATTTGATTGAGGATACGATTCAAGAGAATATGCTGTTTTACAGCTTGCTCAGAAAACACTCCCAGGCAGTAAAAGGTTCTGAACGAAGAGAAGTCATGATGAACGCTGAACTTATTCATTCAACAAAACAGCTTTTTCAATATCTAGAGCAAATCGGGAATGAATTAGTGATTGAAAGTGAATTGTATTCTATGGAAGAATATGAACAAAAAGTGATCGAAGAGTATATCGACTCTTGCTCGTACTCTCTTTCCTTACTAGCCAATCAAAGTAACGCTATTTTTTGGCTGGAGGAGCATCAGGATCAGGTTACACTCGTTCTTATGCCAAGAAAAGTGGAGGAAATCTTGCACCAACATGTCTTCTCTAAGAAAATACCGATTCTCTTTTCTTCGGCTACTTTGTCAGAGAATAAATCGTTTGAGTTAATGGCTCGTTCTTTAGGAATTAGCCAATATCAATCGTTTACAGTAGAGTCACCCTTTGACTATGAACAGAATATGAAGGTCTTTATTCCGAGCTTCACAGAGTCAGATGGATGGTTTCATAAGTTTGAAATGGTAAGAAAGTTTCTTATTCAAGAAGGGGGGAGAGGTTTGATTCTATTCCCTTCTCCAGAAGAGCTTCAAGCATTTAAAGAACAAAATACTCTTTTTGATGCACCGTTTCCTTTTTATTATGAAGGAGATATGGAAAGAAGTGAACTTGTCCAATTATTTCAGCAGCATGAAGAGAGTGTACTATGCTCTTCAAGATTGTGGGAAGGACTAGATATACCAGGTCCCTCCCTGACCCATGTGATCATTTGGGATCTTCCTTACCCACCGAAAGACCCTGTCTATAATGCCAAAAGAAAAGAAGCTCATGATCCTTATTGGGAAGTAGATGTCCCTTATATGCTTTTACGATTAAGACAAGGGATTGGAAGGTTAATTAGGACAAGTACGGATCATGGTACCGTTACGATTGTATCACAGGACCTAAAAGAAAACCCTCGCTTACTTGAGCGAGTCACAGCGGTTCTACCAGCAGGTGTGCCTATTGAACCCTCCTTTTTCATAAAAGAGTAGAGGAGTGTACCCCACTTTTCTTGCCCACTCCTTCATAGAGAAAGCCAAGTTGACTTAGCATATGTGCGTCAAGCATATTTCTACCATCAAAAAGATAGGGATGCTTAAGTAGCTTATTGATTTTTTTCCAATCGAGCTGGCGATATTCAGGCCAATCCGTGCATATCAATATAGCATCTGCATCTGTTGCTGCTAGATAAGGGGTTTCACATTGGGTGATATGAGAAGAGAAAGTGGAGGAAGGTAATGTGGCGACAGGGTCATGTACCTGAACAATCGCTTTCTCTTCATCAAGAACCTGTAGAATTTTCAAGGAAGGGGATTCTCTAAGATCATCTGTGTGAGGCTTAAAAGCTAAGCCGAGTATCCCCACTTTCTTTTCTTTTAATGACCCTAGCATGTTTCTGATTTTTTCAATCATGTAGAGAGGTTGTGTTTTATTTACTTCTACGACTTTTTCCAAAATAGTGAGGTCAACTCCATGCTTCTTAGACGTATGAAGTAATGCATCCACGTCCTTTGGAAAACACGATCCTCCATAGCCAATTCCCGCCTGTAAAAAATGCTCTCCTATGCGATGGTCTAAGCCCATTCCTTCTGCTACTCCCTGAATATCGATCTCTAAATGGTCACATAATTTTGCTAGCTCATTCACAAACGAAATTTTTAAAGCTAGGAAGGAATTAGAAGCATATTTGATAAGTTCTGCTGAGGAAGAAGAGGTAATAAGAATAGGACAGCAGGCTTGTTCGTAAAGCTTATTCAAGATTGTAATCGCTTGTCTACAATCGCTGCCAATGACGATTCGATCTGGCTGAAGAGCATCATATAGCGCAGACCCTTCACGGAGGAACTCTGGGTTTGAAACGACTGCAAAGTCATCAGCTTGACTACAGCTTTCCTTGATCCACTGCTTGACTTTATCCGATGTACCTACTGGAACGGTGCTTTTAACCACGATCACCTTAAACTCATGTAGACATTTACCTATTTCTTTGGAAACTTGCTCTAAGAATTGCAAGTTGCTCTGCCATCAGGGAGAGAGGGAGTACCGACACAAATAAAGATCAAATCGTTTTCTTTGACAGCTTGTTCTAGGTTTCCTGAAAAAGTAATGTGTCCAGTTGATAGATGTTTTTTTAGTAGCTCTTCTAACCCCTTTTCATAGAAATGAAGACGTCCATTATTTAGTTGTTCTATTTTTTGAGGATCGATATCGATTCCAGTTACATGATGTCCCCATTCGGCAAAAACCAATCCTGTAGTGGTCCCTACATAACCTGTACCAATCACGAGGATCTTCATTTTTTTCGCTCCTTTTTTAAGACGTGATCATAGATTTGCTCCAATTTGTTTGCTTGTTTCAATATGTCGTGCTCACGTTCTATCTTTTTCCTTGCATTATAAAGGATTTCTTCGAGTGGCAGAGGGGATTCCAGCACATATTGAATCATGTTAGCTAATGCATAATGGTCACCTTCTGGAGCGAGAAACCCAGTCTGTTTATGAATAATCAGTTCTGGAATTCCTGCATGTCGAGTTGAGATCACGACTCTCCCTATAGCCATGGCTTCCATAATTGAATTGGGAATGCCCTCTTGATCTCCATCCTTTCCTGTGCGAGAAGGTAAAACAAACAGGTGTGAACACTTTAATTCGTTGATCACCTCTGAATGAGAAAGGGCTCCTTTCCACTTAACTTGGCTCTGAACTCCTAATTGCTTAGCTACTAATTGGAGTTCTTTTTTTCTTGGTCCATCCCCAACAATGATGAGCCGCGTTGTAGGGTAACATTTCAAAATCTGGGCAAAGGCTCTTAGTAATAGGTCAGTCCCTTTTTTCTCAACCAGTCTCCCTACGGTTAGGATACGGAAAGAACCGTTCGATTGGATTTGCTCAGTAAGCTGCTGCCGAGGGAGGAAGGGGAGTTTCTCTAAATGAATCCCTGATTTTAAGATGGTGACCTTCTGAGCAGGACAGCCCAGTGAAATCAAACGTTTTTTCATGTGTTCTGATACAACGGTGAAAGCTTCTCCAGCTCTGAATAAATGTGTGAGTTGTTTTCGATAACGTTGGTTTCTTACTTGTTTACTAAGATCTGATCCATGAAAGGAAGTAAGGAGGGGGAGTTTCGCTCTTTTTTTGACTGGAAGCATCTGAATTCCTCCGCTACCAAATCGGGCGTGAATCAATTTGCACTTCTTTGTTTTGATGAAGGGATAAATCTGGCTTTTTTTTCGAAGCCGTACCACTCTTTTAAAAGGAAAGAGATCAGCATGGTCTGTTATTTCTCTAGTGAATACATACGGCTTATATTTTTTAAGCTGTATGAGCTGCTCATAGATAAACGTTTCGCTAATGGGGAGGTATTTATAACGAAAGACAGCCATTGGTATTCTCATGGACATTAGCTCCTTTTCTTATCCTATATCGTATTCCTCCCTCACAAAAGGAGATGATTGTCCCTTGATATTTAGGCATGAAGGGGAAGGAGGGAAAATAGTTAATTGCCTAGTTCCACAGTTGCCTATAGGTAATAAACTGTTAAGAGGAATCATCGTCTTGTTATGTATCAAAGTAAAAAGGAGGATATGCATGAGGCTGTGTTTTGTATGCACAGAAAAACACCCAGTTCCAGCTGTGAAAGGCGGGGCTATTCAAATACTTATTGATGGAGTCTCTCCTATTTTGAAAAAAAAGCATGATATTACTATTTTTTCAGTTAGTGACCCAACATTACCCAAGCAAGAAAAAACAAACGGAATCCAGTATTTTCGTCTGCCAAGGAGTAATTATATAGCAAGGGTTGCCAAAAAAATCGCCTCCAAGACTTTTGATGTGATCCATGTCTTCAATCGTCCTAAATATGTCATGAAGCTAAAAAAAGCTGCGCCTAATAGCAGGTTCGTTCTCAGTCTTCATAATGAAATGTTTCATCCATCGAAGACTCAGCAGAAGAGGGGAAAAAGGTCATCACAACTGTGGAGAAGATCATGACTATAAGCGACTATATTGGAAGAACCATTTGTTCTAGGTTTCCAAAAGCGAAAAAAAAGCTTCAGACGGTTTATTCTGGCTGTGACTTACAAGCTTATCATCCTATTTGGTCAACAGCAGCAAAGAACACAAGGGCGCGCTTGCGGAAAAAATATGGTGTGAAAAGTCGGAAAGTGATTTTGTTCGTTGGGAGGCTAAGTGATAAAAAAGGTCCTCATCTTTTGATTAAAGCTATGAGGCAAGTCCTGAAAAAACATCCGAATGCGGTGTTGATGATCGTGGGAGGAAAAAGCTTTAGTGATAATTCTCTAAATAGCTATGTCAGATATCTTTTGAAATTAGCGAAACCATTAGGAAAAAAGGTTATTTTCACCAAATATATTCCTGCTTGGAAGATAAACAAACAATATCTTGTGGGAGATCTATTTGTTTGCAGTTCAGTTTGGCAAGAGCCTCTTGCTAGAGTTCATTATGAAGCGATGGGGCTGGATTGCCAATTATCACTACCGATCGTGGCGGGAATGCAGAGATTATAGAGCATAAGAAAAACGGCTATGTTGTCAAAGATTATAAAAACCCGAGAGCATTTGCCAAAGCGATTCATTATATGCTGTCCAACTCTTCAAAAGCAACCCAATTTGCCAAAAGGGGACGGGAACGTTTAGACGAAAACTTTGGCTTTCAGCATGTTGCCAAAAGATTAGAAAAGATGTATGAGGAAGCTTTCCTGCTTAAATCATCTTAACATTCATATCAAAAAGCTGACTTCAGACATGGAGCGATCTCCTCCTATGCTTCATGAAAGCCAGCTTTAGTCCCTTGCAGGAGTCTAGATTCTCTTAAGCTCTTTTATAATAAGAAAACCAGCCTTATTATAGCTGAAAATAGGTTTATATACATTTCCCCATTTCCATAAGTAGTGTTGAATGACCATTTTTCGGAGAAAATTTCGCTTTTTAATAGAATCTCTTTTTGTTAATTGATTCTGGTGTTTTCGGCGAAAGTATAAGTATTTGTTAATCCAATGGATGGGGTATTTTTCAATGAGCTTTAGACACATTCGACGGTCTTCCATAATACGTCCCTGATAAGGATCGCTCGTATCCCATCCCCCAACATCTTGCACAGCTTCAGTGCGATAACATCTGGGGTGAAGCATTTCTGTCAGATACACAAGGAAATCATATTTATTTTCAAAAGGACGATGTTTTGTATAAGCAAATACCTTCCATTGTCCTTTGATCTTTCGAACCTTTTTAATGTTTCCATAGAATAAGGCTGTTCGTTGATCTGTTTTTCTGATAGCCTTGGCAAACTCCTTTAAGGCATGAGGCGCAAGCCAGTCATCTGAATCAAGTTGAATAAAATAGGGAGTTGTGATTTCTTTGAGCGCACGATTCATCACATGCGATATTCCCAGATTGTTAGGGAGTTGAATAAGCTCGATTCTACGATCTTTGAGGTGAGGAGTAATAACATCAAGTGAACGGTCATTTGAGGCATCATCGATAATTAGTAATTTCCAGTTGCGGTAAGATTGCTTTCTTACACTCTGAATGGCTTTGCCTATCATTTTTTCACGATTATAATTAGGGATCACGACTGTAAATAAGGTTTCCACATTTATAACTCCTCTTTTTCAGCCTTGATATATGTTTCATAAGTAATCGTTGATTTATCGCCAAGAACATATCTAATGGAAGAAGCTTCTCCTAACGTTCTATTTACCTTTGAAAACTGACCGAAAATACTCTGAGATATTTTTTGAGGGATGTTGTATAGCTCGGAGCCTTCTAAAATGATACTATCTGCAATATGACAATCCTTGATGACTACATTTGAAGAAATGGAAACATAGGGTCCAATTGTACTTCCCTTAATAATGCAATTTTTATCGATAATGACAGGAGGAATCACGGTACAATTCGTCAACACACTCTGACTGGAAATCGAACTCTTTTTTTCATCAAGCATCCACCGGTTGGCATCCAACCAACGATCGACTGTCCCAACATCAGAAAAATGCTTCTCTGTGACTGTATAGGAAAGCTTATGTCCTTGTTGCAACAGCCACTTAATAGCGTCTGTAATTTCATATTCTCCTCGTTCGGAAGGAGAAATAGATTCAACGGCTGTAATAATGGAGGAATCAAAAGAATAGGCTCCTATCATGACTAGATTCGATTTAGGCTCAATAGGCTTCTCTTCAAGGTCCACGATCTGATCTCCTGCAATAGTAACCACCCCGTAATCCTGAGGATTGGGTACTTTCGCTAAGATGAGTGCTCCCTGAGTATGTTCTTCCTCAATTGCTTTCTTGAGACCAAGTAAAGAATCTTGAATGAGATTATCCCCGAGTAGCAACATAAAGGGTTCTTGATTTAAGAAAGATTTTGCATGAACAATCGCATTCGCAATTCCTTTGGGAAAAGGTTGATGTATTAATGAGATGTTGATACCTGGATGTGTGATTTCAGCTATTTTTTCCTTCATGAGTCGATGTTGAATTGGGTTAATGACAATGCCAATATCTTTAATTTCTAGGTGGATTAGTTTTTCTATACAATATTGCAGAACGGGTATATTAGCGACAGGTAGAAGTGTCTTAGATTGTGAGTAAGATAGGGGACGCAACCTCTTCCCTTTTCCTGCACAGAGGATTAATCCCTTCATTCGTTCATACCCCCTTGATGAGATTTTTGCTTTAAACATGATTGATAGATAGCCAAGTACTTATTCGCTGTTTGTTCCCATGTAAAGCTTGTGGCTCTGTTTCTGGCTTGAGTAGATAATTTCTGTTTTAATTCTTTAGATTGTAAGATACGAAAGAGGACTTTAGGCAGCTTCTTCGATAATTGATGAATAGGTAGTACATACCCGTTTACCCCATTTTTTACGACCTCAGGAATTCCTCCCCTATTGGTTGTTACAACTGGCTTTTCAGCAGCCATAGCCTCAAGATTGACCCGACAAAAAGGTTCTCCCCAGACAGAGGGAGTAACCACTATATCTGCTAGCTGATAGTAGTAGGGAAGCTTTTCGGGTCGAATAAATTGGGTGAAAATGACTTTATCTCGAATAGAGAGAGATTGTTTTTTGAGTTGCTGAACATATTTTGTTTGGGTGTTTTTACCATAGTAGGAGCTACCCACAATCATGAGCTTAAAATCAGGTACATAAGGGAGCAGCTTTCGAAATGCAGCAATCGCATGATGAACTCCCTTTTCCTTTTTTAATCTTCCTACAAAGAGGAGCAACTGAGTATTTTTGGAGAGTCGATACTTTGCCCTTAATTTTGCAAGCTCGGAAGTGGATTGTTTGGCTTTTTCATAAGGAGTCCCGTCAATCCCTAAATGAACCCCATGGGATTTTTTCTTCAAGAAAGGAAGGTGCTTATTATATTTTTCTTTTAGATAATGGCTGTTGGTGATTAACGCATCAGCTTGCTGCAAATGGTGCTTAAGCTCCCGCTTTGAAATGGAAGGTGGAGAAGCATACTGAATAGAATGCATGCTGAGTATGATGGGGGTGCGAGGAAACTTCTGACGAATGTCCTGAATATATTTTGGGCGGTTCTCCACTTGAATCACATCAGGTTTAAGATTTTCAAGGTGCTTAATAACAGAGCGGAGGTATTGTTTAGGATTCTGATAATCGACTCGTTTATAGATCAAATGTTGATGTTCAGTTGAATGTGGGTATTCTTTTGTTTTTCGGGTAAAGATGACAACCTTATGGTTAGGAGACATGGCTTTAGCCACCATATCAATATCGTGCTCTACCGATGTTCCTATTACAGGAGGCACAGAATACTTGCCCGGACTTATAATCGCAATCGTTACATTCATTAGTCAGTCCTCCAGCTATGCTTTGTCTTTCCATTATCATATTCACCTTAGGGTTTATTGGAGATATAGACAATCGCGTATCTAGCTGGTATTATAAACATAAAGTTTCGTTTAATAAAATTAAGTTCCGTATAATGAAACTGTGGATGAATTATCTTGAATAAGAGGAGAGTGTTGATGATGATCCATTTCATGAGAATAGACCACATCCAAATCTGTATACCAAAAGGAGCGGAAGAAGAAGCACGTCATTTTTACGGCAACATAATAGGGCTAAAAGAGATTCCTAAACCAGAATCACTTCTCAAAAATGGGGGTATGTGGTTCCGCACAGGAGAGATCGAATTGCATATTGGTATTGAAGAAGGGATACAAGCACAGGGAAAAAGACATCCCGCCTTTGAAGTTCTAGATATTGAGGGTGTTCGAAAGTATTTGAATGGGCATGGTGTCAAGATTCAGGAAGAGAAATCAATTCCGGGGGTGAAGCGTTTCTCCTTCTTTGATCCATTTCATAATAGGATTGAACTTCTTGAGAAAGTGGCTCAACAGCAAGAAGCACAGATTAAGCTAGACGTTCAGACTCAGTTTGCTAAACATGCGCAGAACTACGTTCAGAGTGAAAGTCATGCGAAAGGACAGGATTTGTTCAAATTATTGAGCATGGTTCCTGCGGGGAAGATATCTTCGGCTTTAGATATTGCAACGGGCGGTGGACATGTAGCCAACGGCTTAGCTCCTTTAGTGCACAAGGTAACGGCTCTTGACTTGACTTCAGAGATTCTTAAAGCTGCGCAGAGCTTTATTCAGCAACAAGGGCATTCCAATGTAGAATTCGTTCAGGGAGATGCAGAAAAGCTTCCTTTTCCTTCAGCGTGTTTTGAGCTTGTTACTTGTCGTATAGCTCCTCATCATTTTCCTCAAATTGAGTTGTTTGTTCAAGAAGTATACCGCGTTTTAAAACGAGGCGGTCAATTTCTATTAATCGATAATGTAGCACCAGAGAAGGAAGAGCTAGATTACTTTTACAATCAACTAGAAAAAATGAGGGACTATAGTCATGTTCGGGCTTGGAAGAAAACAGAGTGGCTAAACATGCTGGAATCACAAGGGTTTCGAGTTGAGGAATGGTATCGATATGAGAAACGCTTCGACTTTCAATCATGGACAGATCGAATGGGACTGGATCAGGAGCAAAAAGAGAAAATTTTCCACTATATGCGGATTGCTAGCCTAGAGGTTCAGGAACATTTTAAGATGGAAGTTTCAGGAGAACAGGTCGATTCGTTTCAAGCAGAATCCATTATTCTTCGAGCTGTAAAATAGTTGATTGAACCTGAAATGTGAGTCATGCCAATATCCACCAAGGAGAAAACGAGTGTTCTTATTTTTCACCTATGATAGAATGAGAATAAACAAGATAGACGGAAGTGTATAGGATCATTCTTTTTCTAGGGGGATATAAGGTGCGAATTCTACATACAGCGGATTGGCATTTAGGGAAAACATTGGAAGGGCGTAGCGATTGGCGGAACAAGAAGAATTTTTGGATGAACTGCATCAAATTGTTAGGGAAGAAAAAGCGGATGTGATCCTTATAGCGGGAGATGCTTTCGACACTGTGAATCCACCAGCAGCTGCGGAGCAGCTTTTCTACGAAAGCTTAGCTCGGCTTGCTGATTATGGGAAGCGGAAGGTGGTTGTTATTGCGGGCAATCACGATCATCCTGATCGACTTGCCGCTGCGGCTCCTCTTGCAGAACAGCATGGGATTACCTTGCTTGGTTATCCAGAATTAGTTCCTTATTCGTTTGATATTCCAAGCTGTCAGCAACGCCTGAATGTGGCAGCTTTAGCCTACCCATCGGAATCTAGACTTAAAGAACTGTTAACTGAAAATCAAACAGAAGAGAGTCTTCAGTTGAAATATGATCAAAAAATAGCGCAGTTGTTTGCACAAATGACAAAAGACTTTCACTCTCAAGAAGTGAATATTGCCATGAGTCATCTATTCATAGCAGGGGGAGATCCGTCCGATTCTGAACGGCCGATTCAAGTTGGGGGAGCCTATACCGTAGCTCCTCAATCTCTCCCAGCCAATGTACAATATGTGGCATTAGGGCATCTTCATCGCCCCCAAACCATTCATAAGGCAAGGACATTGGCTAGATATTCAGGTTCTCCTCTAGCGTATAGCTTTTCAGAATCCGGATATACAAAATCGGTGACGATGCTGGAGATAAATCCAGGTGAAGCAGTGGAAATGAAAGAAATTTATTTGGCGAGTGGGAAACCATTGGTGAAGTGGAAAGCCACAGAAGGAATCAACCAGATTTATCAATGGGTGGAAGAGGGGCGTGATCCGAATGCTTGGATTGATGTAGAAGTGCATGTACAACATGCGCTAACCATGGAACAAATTCATCAATTACGCAAAATCCATCCAGGCTTCATTCAGATTAAACCTGTCTTTCAAGATACGAGCTCGCCAATAGAGCAAGTATCTGTTTCTACTATTCCAATTGATGATATCTTTCGCCGCTTTTACGAAAAACAAAGTGGGGGAGCGGAAGCAGAGGAAGAACTCGTTCGTATTTTTCTCGAGTGCCTGCGGGAAGAAGAGGATGAAATGAATGAAGGAATAGCGGAGGAAGTAAGCCAATGAAACCAATCCATCTAAGCCTATCAGGATTACACAGTTTTCGAGAAAAACAAGACATCCATTTCTCTTCCTTGTGTGAAGGAGGAGTTTTTGGTATTTTTGGACCTACTGGAAGCGGTAAATCGTCCATTCTGGATGCGATGACCTTAGCTCTATATGGGAAAGTAGAACGAGCGCTTAATAATACACAAGGAATTATTAATCACGCAGAGAATGAGATCCATGTTAGCTTTACCTTTGAACTAGAGAATGCCAAGGGCTGTAAGCGGTATAAAGTGGATAGAAGCTTCAAAAGAAATGGTGATATTCAAGTGAGAACCGTCTTGTGTCGGTTTATCGAATTAAGCGATCCACCGTTTGTCTTAGCAGATAAGACAAATGAGGTCGCAGAGAAAATAGAAGCCCTTCTTGGGTTGACACATGAAGATTTTACAAGAGCGGTCGTCTTACCCCAAGGCAGATTTGCAGAATTTTTAACCCTAAAGGCTCTGATCGACGCCAAATGCTCCAACGACTCTTCCATTTGGAGAAATACGGAGATCGTCTAACAGATCGGGTAAGGCTGAGAATTCAATCCCTTAAATCAAAGGAAGAGAAGCTTCAAGCAGAGCAACAAGGCTTGGGAGATGCTTCCCTTGAAAAGGTGCAAGAATGGCAGCAACGCTTGAAGGAGATTGAGCAAAAAGTTCTTGAATTAGAACAGCGAAGAAAAGAGCTCGAAGAAAGTCACTCAACAAAACAACAAATTTGGAATTGGCAGATGGAGTTAATAGAGGTTGAAAAAGAAGGAGAGCGCTTAAAAGCAAAAAAAGAGGCAATCATAGAGCTAGAAAAGAAATGGGAACATTCTTCTACAGCTCTAAAGCTAAAACCATCTATTGAAGAATATCAAGAAGCTAGTCTAGAATGTCAATTGTGGAATAAGAAAAAAGAAAAAGTAGACTCCGCCCTCCTAGTGAAGAAGCAAGAAGAAGCGGAGCATGCCCAGAAGCTGCAAGAATGGCTTCGGGAACGAGATGAACAGCAGCCAATTCTCCAAGAATATCAATCTGTATTACGTTATTCCATGGAATTACTCAGAGAAATGAAGGAACTCGAAAAAGAAATTCTTCCTTTAGAGCAGTTGGTAAGTGAATATTCCAATCAAAAGCAGGAGTGGACAGAGCATTATCAAAAAACGTGCTCTGAACTCGACATCGCTTATCAGTTACAGAACACGCTGCAAAGAGAAGAAGAAGCCTTAACGATTTCTTTCGCAGAAAGAACCAAGGTTGGACAAGCTTGTCAGGAGAAAAAAGAGATCTCTTTTCTCTTGAAGCAAAAGGAAGAAGGGGACAGGGAGCTTTTAGTCAAACAAAGTGAATTTATTCAAGTGGTTGAAAGAGAAAATCAGCTGAACTCAAAATTGCAGGAGTGCCAAGCACAGCTTGAGAGCGCAGCCGAGAAGATACTCGAAGAACACCGAGTGCTTCACAGCATTCAATCCAAGCTGGAAACAGAAGTTTATAGAGCAGAAGAAGAGCATCTTGAACTTGAAAAGCAATGGGAGAAAGAAAAGGAAGAGCAGCTGGCGGTTCAATTAA
The DNA here is from genome assembly GCF_000615945.1 of Caldalkalibacillus mannanilyticus JCM 10596. Classification (GTDB taxonomy): domain Bacteria; phylum Bacillota; class Bacilli; order Caldalkalibacillales; family JCM-10596; genus Bacillus_AT; species Bacillus_AT mannanilyticus. The sequence continues at coordinate 67,025 of NZ_BAMO01000011.1, read as the reverse complement.
GGGAACGACTCCAATCGGGAGAACCTTGTCCGGTATGTGGTTCAAAGGATCATCGTTAGATCATATGAACAAACTAGAACATATGAACAAACGGACGCAGAGAAATTTCAATATAGAATATGTGGAAGAACATAAAAAACGAATAGAACAGGCAAAGCACAGTCTATTTAAGTTGGATACATTGAAAATAGCTCTTGAGCAACAACTAACTGAATTAACGGAAGTGGGAGAAGGTCAAGAGATTAAGTTGTCTTCAATCGTACAGCATACTGTTCTTCTCTCATGTCAGGAAACCGCTGTGAGCCTAGAAAAAGAATGTGAGCCCACATCTTCACACTCTATTCAAGAGAGTATCGAGCACGTCAACCTCAGATATGAAAGAGGGCAAATACTACAAGAAGAGGGTCGTAAGATACGTAAGCTGTTTCAAGAAACAGCCCGAGAGTGGAGAGAGCTTTCTGCGCAGCTCACTAATATCAGGAAAGAGATAGCACAAAGGGAAAGAAAGCTGGAGCTCTTGGGGCAGGAAATTAACGTGAAGAAAGAGCAGTGGATAGCTAGCTTCGCGCCGTATTCATATCAGGAAATCGAAGCATTGCAGCAGGAAGTAGAAATTAAGGATCAGAAAGTAGAAAAGCTTAAAGAACGGCTAGAGAAAAGCAGATTATATATTGATGAGCGCGAGGGAAAAAAACAAAAAGCACAAGAGCAAATGAATCAAATTCAATTGCTTATGACAGAGAAGGCTTCCCTGCTCAAGGAGAAAAAAGATCTAATTGGGCGCAAAGAAAGACAAATCAAGGAACAAGCGGGAACTCTAGAAATAGAAGCCACCCTACAAAAAGTAACAGAAAAATTACAGGAGTGGAGAAATAAAGAACAAGAACTGAGCCAAGTCTGGCATCAGCTTAGAGAAGAGCTACAACAGCTTGAAAGAGAAGAAAGTGTAGCCAATGAATCCTTGAAACAAGCCACGGCTAGAAAACATAAGTCTGAGGAAGGCTGGAATCAACAGCTGCGAGAGAGCCTTTTTTCTAGCCTGGAAGAAGTAGAGAGAGCCCTCGTTTCTACCAAGGACATGGAAAGCTGGAAAGCAGAGCTTGATGCTTATCGGAGTGAAGAAACGAAATGGGCTCTAGAGCAGAGCAGAATCCAGTCCTTACTGAAGGGACAATCTATAACAGAAGAGGATTGGGAACAGTGGAACCGTGCACGAAAAGAAATGATAGAGAAGGTTTCAGAAGCGAATCAGGAGCATGGAGCGACCAAAGCCATCCTAGCCGATATACAAATGAAGCATGAGCGGTATCTTGAATTAGAGGAGCAACGAAGGCAGGTCGTACAGCAGAAGGAGATGCATCTCCAGCTCCAGCGAGTCTTGAAGGGAAATGCCTTTGTTGAATACGTGGCACAAGAACAACTCATGAGAGTCAGTCGTGATGCTTCTCAGCGCTTAGGTCTTTTATCTAGACAACGCTATGCACTAGAAGTGGATTCCAATGGTGGATTTGTCATACGGGATGATGCGAATGGTGGAGTAAAACGTCCAGTCACGAGCTTATCAGGGGGAGAAACCTTTCTTACTTCCCTAGCCTTAGCCTTGGCGTTATCCGCTCAAATTCAGCTTCGTGGTGAATATCCTTTAGAATTTTTCTTCTTGGATGAGGGGTTTGGAACCTTAGATCAGGAGCTGCTAGAAACGGTTGTTTCTGCCTTAGAACAGTTGCATACAGAAAGATTAGCAGTCGGAGTGATTAGTCATGTACCCGAATTGAGGTCAAGGCTGGCTAGACGTCTTATAGTTGAGCCTGCAGAGCCATCTGGCAGAGGAAGTGTCGTTCACCTAGAAACCATGTAAATGAAGAAAGGAGGAAGCAGATGTCTCTTCAATTTATTGTGGGACGAGCAGGAAGCGGGAAAAGCACGTATTTATTAAATCTCATTAAAGAGCATATTCAAACTAGCTCCTTAGAATCACCGCTGATCTATTTAGTACCCGATCAAATGACGTTTCAGACTGAATATGAGCTCATTCGTTCAACCGAAATAAAAGGAATGATGAATGTTCAAGTGTTAAGCTTCTCTAGGTTAGCCTTACGTCTTTTACAAGAAGTCGGTGGAATCACCAGAATCCATATCGATAGTGTAGGGATTTCTATGGTTCTTAGAAGAATAATAGAAGCGAGGAAGCACGAGTTAAAAGTATTTCAAAGATCAAGTGACCAACAGGGCTTTTATGAGCATTTGGAACAAATGATTACAGAATGTAAACGATATTGTCAATCTCCAGAACACTTATTACAGGCACAGGAGCAACCATTGACTCCAATACTAAAAGACAAGCTGCATGATCTCCAGCTCATCTACTCCGATTTTCAACAGTATTTAATGGGCAGATATATGGATTCGGAAGATTATTTACAATGGATCGTCGAAAAGATTCCTAGCTCTAGCTATTTGAACAAGGCGAAGCTATACGTCGATGGCTTTCACCAATTTACACCTCAGGAACAACAGGTAATCCAAGCTTTGATGAAACGGGTGGTAGAGGTCAAAATAGCTCTCACCGTCGATCAGCCATATGATCAGGAGCTTCCTCATGATCTTCACCTGTTCTATCCTACAGCGAAGACGTATCAACAGCTACGCCAGCTAGCTCTTTCAGCAAAAATCAAGCTGGAGTCTCCCCTGCATTTTACGGCGGGACTACGTTATAAGGATGAAATGTCACTGGCACATATCGAACAATATTATGATCAACGTCCCCCAGTCGCCTTTGATTCAAAGGGGCAGGTTCATCTGCTTGCAGGCGTCAATCGCCGAACAGAAGTGGAAGCCGTGGCACGTCAATTGATTCGCTTAGTGCGGGATGAAGGCTATCGCTACCGAGAAATCGCCCTCTTGATTCGAGATGTCGCCCTCTACCAAGATATGATAGAAACCGTTTTTCAGGATTATCAGATCCCGATCTTTATTGATCAGAAACGAACGATGCTACACCATCCACTAATCGAACTGTTACGTTCCACATTTGATTGTTTCTTGCAAAATTGGCGATATGAAGCTGTTTTTCGTTGTATCAAAACAGACCTGATATTCCCTTGGGACAGCTTGATAGAACTACAGGAGCTGCGAGAAGAATTTGACCTGCTTGAGAATTATGTCCTTGCTTACGGGATCAAAGGAAAGAACTGGACAAACAAAGAACGCTGGCAGCTTTCTTTAGTGAATAGCCTGGAGGAGCAGGAGGAGTTCGAGCGAAATGAAGAGCATGAGGCAGAAGAAGAGCGAATGAATGCTTTACGCCAGATGATTGCTAATCCTCTTCACAAGCTGCAACAGAAGTTGCAAAAGGCAGAAAATGTGCGAGGAATGTGCGAAGCGATCTACTATTATCTAGAGGAAATTCAGGCTCCAGAAAAAATAGATTGCTGGAGAGCAGAGGCTGAAGCTCAGGGAAACCTGCGTCTATCTAGGGAACACCATCAGGTCTGGAAGGCTGTTGTTCATCTTCTGGACCAGCTTGTTGAGATCATGGGAGATGAATCCGTTTCCCTTGAATTATTCTCTCAAATGATCGCTGCTGGTTGTGATTCCATGCGTTTTGCTCTTGTGCCACCCGCATTGGATCAAGTGCTTGTGGGGAATATTGAAACCAGCCGTTTTACTAATGTCAAATGTGCTTTTATCTTAGGCTGTAATGATGGAATATTACCTGCAAAGCCGAAAGAGGAGGGACTGATCACCGAGGAGGAGAGAGAGCTCTTAGAAGAAGGTGGGACTACATTAGCCAGCAGTAGACAGAAGCTGATGGATGAACACTTTGTGATTTATACGGCGATGAGCACAGCTTCTGAAAAATTATGGCTAAGCTATGCTTTAGCTGATGAGGAAGGAAAATCCTTAACCCCATCGGTCATCCTTCCCCGATTAAAACAACTCTTTCCTCTGATGCAGGAAGAGCTTATTGTAAATGAACCCTATGAAACAGCGGAAGAACAACAGAAGCTCTTCCTTGCCACACCTGAAAGTACTTTATCCTATCTAGCCAGCGAAATTCGACAATGGAAAAGAGGATATTCGATTCCTGATTTCTGGTGGGATGTGTATAATTGGATGATTCAGGATTCTGCGTGGAAAGAAAAAACATGTTCCATTCTTTCTAGCCTGCACTATCAGAATCAGGCTAAGCCTTTAGCTCAAGCCATAACGAGAGAATTATATGGTGAGTATATTCAACTAAGTGTATCACGAATGGAACGGTTTACCGCTTGTCCTTTTACTCAATTTATTTCTCACGGATTAAGGTTGAAAGAGCGGCAGATCTACAAGCTAGAAGCACCTGATGTGGGACAGCTTTTCCATGCCTCCATAAAAATGATTGACGATCTATTGAAAGAAAACGGAAGAAGTTGGCGTGAGTTAAGCAAGGATGAATGCAAACAATTAGCCCAATCAGTCGTAGCGGAGCTAGCCCCTAAATTACAGAAGAACATTTTGTCTAGCTCTCATCGCCATCATTATATCAAGAGAAAGCTGGAACAGGTGATTAGCAGAGCCACCACTGTCTTAAGTGAGCACGCGAAATCCAGTCAATTCTACCCGATAGGAATGGAGATCGAATTTGGACCGCAAGGACAGCTCCCTGGACTCGTTTTTACTTTAGATAACGGGGTCAAAATGGAAGTGGTCGGACGGATTGATCGAGTAGATCAAGCAGAAAGCTCACAAGGATTGATGGTCCGGGTGGTAGACTATAAGTCCAGTCAGACGATCCTTGATCTATCCAAGGTGTACTATGGTCTTTCCCTACAGATGTTAACTTATTTAGATATTGTGATTACACACTCCAAAGCTTGGCTAGGAACAGAAGCAATCCCGGCAGGTGTGCTTTACTTTCATGTTCATAATCCTCTGATCAATCATTCCGGGGCGTTGCCAACGGATATTCTTGAAAGAGAATTATTTAAACAGTTTAAAATGAAAGGGCTTGTTCTGGCTGATCAGGAGGCTGTACAGCTGATGGATACGACCTTGGAAACACAATACTCAGAAGTGATTCCGGTTGCTCTGAAAAAGGATGGACAATTCTATTCCAACTCCTCCGTCGCTAGTCAGCAGGACTTCGAGCATATGAAACGCTTTGTTCGTCAGCAGATCAAATCGATTGGTTTACAAATGACGTCAGGAAAGATTGATATTAAACCTTTCAAAATGAAAAAAGAAATCGCATGTACATTTTGTCAGTATCGAACGATCTGTCAGTTTGATTTGGATATGGAAGAGCATGAATTTACCATCTTGTCTGCCAAATCAAAAGAAAATATGTTAGAACAGATCCGTCAGAGAGGAGGGGCAACGGATGAGCAAGATGATGATGAAGCCAGTAGGGAGTACATGGACAGATGAGCAGTGGCAGGCAATTGTAGCTAGGGGACAAGATATTCTTGTTGCTGCCGCAGCAGGCTCAGGAAAAACAGCTGTACTGGTAGAGCGAATCATTAGACGAATCGTAGATCATGGCCATCCTGTTGATGTGGATCGCCTTCTCATTGTCACTTTTACCAACGCCGCCGCTGCTGAAATGAAGAAAAGAATTGGAGAAGCTCTAGAGAAAGAATTGGTCAAAGATCCAGATTCTCTATATCTCAAAAGACAATTAACTTTGCTGAACAGAGCTTCGATCTCAACCCTTCACTCTTTTTGTTTAGAAGTCCTTAAAAAATATTATTATATGATTGACATTGACCCCAAGTTTAGAATTGCTGACGATATAGAGGTGGAACTTCTACGAGAAGAAGTAGTAGAGGAGCTGTTAGAAGAGCAATATAGTATTGAAGGGAATGAAGCTTTTTTTCGCTTCATTGATAGCTTTAGCTCGGATCGAACAGATCGAGATATCTACACTTTAATTCTATCGCTATATGAATTTTCTAGAAGTCATCCATTTCCAAGCCAATGGTTAGATCAGCTTCTAGAAAGATATCTGGTAACAGAGGACCAGCCCCAACATCACCATGAATCGTGGACCTCTGATCTACTGGATGACCTTCGATTACAATTCTCAGGACTGATCGATGTGCTTTGTAAGGGGCTTGAAATAACAATGCTTCCTGGAGGTCCAGCGCCTTATGCAGATAATCTAGAGCAGGATATTGAACTGCTTTCTACGCTTTTAAAGGCATCAGATGAAGGGTGGGAAGCAACCTTCGCTGCTTTTCAAGAAAGGACTTTTTCTAAATTAAAAGCATGTAAGTCAGAGGCAGTAGACAAAACCTTACAGGAAAAGGTCAAAAGCTTGAGAGAGAAGGTCAAAAAGCAAGTGGCAAAACTGAAGAGCGAATGGTTTCAACGTCCTCTACAGGAGTATATGGAAGACATCATCCACATGTCCGCTCCCATCTCTGCGCTAGTAGAGTTAACGAAAGAGTTTTCTCAGCGTTATGCTTTAGTCAAAAAACAAAAAGGGATCGTCGACTTTTCAGATTTGGAGCACTTCTGCTTAGCCATTTTATTGGAGCAACACGAGAATGCAGGTTCATTGAGTATACCTGCATTGATTCCTTCTCCTGCTGCTCAGGACTATCGAGAAAAATTTATCGAAGTCATGGTAGATGAATATCAGGATACCAATTTAGTTCAAGAATCAATTATTCAACTGATTACGCGAGGAGATACAGGACAAGGAAACTTATTTATGGTGGGGGATGTGAAGCAAAGTATCTATCGATTTCGACTCGCTGATCCCAACCTCTTTCTGCAAAAATACAAGACCTTTAGAACATTTGTTGAACAACAAGAGCTCGATGTAAATCCAAAAGGCTTACGAATTGATTTGGCGAAAAACTTTCGGAGTCGTGAGCAGGTGCTGGAGGGAACCAATTTCCTCTTTAAGCAAATCATGAATGAATCCGTTGGAGAGATTGAGTATAACGAAGCAGCCGCATTGAAGGTCGGGGCAGATTATCCCGTAGCAGAGAATATGGAGGTAGAAGTGTTTCTTATCACTCGCACCACACCTCAAACAGAGCCTTCATTTCAAGGGGGAGAGGAAGCAGTAGAGGATCAGGAGCTTGTTGAAGGAGAGATAGAACAAGAGGATCTCGAAGCTGTTCAGCTTGAAGCCCGTATGATGGCTCAGAAAATGAAAGAACTTCTGGGTAAAGAGCAGACACCTGCTTTTCAAGTCTTTGACCCCAAAAACAAGCTTCTGCGTCCCATTCAATATCGAGATATGGTGATTCTGCTTCGAGCTACCTCTGTCTGGGCTCCTACGATTGTGGAGGAATTAAAGAAACAAGGAATCCCTGTTCATGCGGAACTTAATACGGGCTATTTCGAAGCGACAGAAATTGCTGTCCTGCTGTCCTTACTCAAGGTTATTGACAATCCTTTTCAGGATATTCCACTTGCATCAGTTCTGCGCTCGCCTTTAGTGGGACTAGATGAAGAGCAGTTAGCTCAAATCCGCCTACACAAGAAAAAAGGACCTTATTACAGTGCCTTGCGATCCTATGTGCAGGAAGTCATGCCAACAGAGGAAGAATTCCTTTGTCAAAAGCTGTCACACTTTCTAGAGAATCTGCAACAGTGGCGGACACAAGCCAGACAAGGAGCATTGTCCGAATTAATCTGGGCGATCTATAAGCAGACGGGATATTATGATTTCGTTGGGGGCTTGCCTGGAGGAAATCAGAGACAAGCGAATTTAAAAGCTTTGTATGACCGTGCTAGACAATATGAAGCCACTTCTTTTCGAGGATTATTTCGTTTCTTGAATTTTATTGAACGAATGCAGGATAAAGGCCGAGATCTAGGCGCTGCTAGAGCCCTAGGAGAACAAGAAGATGTGGTTCGAATCATGACGATTCACAAAAGCAAGGGACTAGAGTTTCCAGTTGTTTTTGTTGCTGGATTAGCGAAGCAATTTAACATGATGGACGTGAATCGAAAGTATCTGATGCATAAGGATCTGGGCTTCGGCTGTAAGTTTGTTGATGTTGAGAAGAGGATCAGCTATCCCATGCTACCGCAAATGTCCATTAAGCGTAGAGTCCTCAAGGAAATGTTAGCGGAGGAGATGAGAATTCTCTACGTTGCCTTAACAAGAGCGAAGGAAAAATTATACCTGACCGGAACCATATCCGATGCGGACAAAGTACTAGACCAATGGAGCACCCATATCGAGCATGAGGAATGGATTTTAGGTGATTATGACCGCTTGCAAGCGAGATGCTATTTGGATTGGATAGGCCCTGCTTTGGTTCGACACCGTGATGCAAAAGGACTTAGAGTGGAATTAGATGAAGATGGAAACGGGAAGCACATGGACAAAAGAAGTGGAGAAGCTCAAGACGTCTTTCTGCATCCTTCTGAGTGGAGCATTCAATGGGTTGATTCCCAAGACCTTATGTTATCAGATTCGATAGTGCAACAGGGAGTCGATGAAAAAATAGAGCAGGCTTTAGCCAGAGGAGAGAGGGTTCCACTTAGCAGTGAGAGTGCGCAAGAGATTGAACGCATCCTATCTTGGAAATATCCTTTTGCTCAGGCGACCTATCATTTAGCGAAACAATCTGTTTCCGAATTAAAAAGGACAAAAAAGCTGTTATTTTTGGAAGATGAAGAGCATTTCATTCAACCAGAATTTGTCCCATTAAGGGAAAGACCTGCTTTCTTGAAGTCAGCTAGGCTAAGCGCAGCCGAGAAAGGAACCTCCATGCATACGGTTATGCAGCATCTTCCCCTAGATAGAAAATTAGAGGCTAGCGAAATTGCAGAATTATTAGATGAGCTTCATAGGAAAGAGATTCTTACTGAGCTGGAGAGAGAGTCTATAGCCATTGAATATATCTTACAGTTTTATCAGAGTCAGATTGGGGAATTTCTGTTGCAGGAAAAAGACTCAATCAAGATCTATAAAGAGCTGCCCTTTAACGTTGGTATTCAGGCTAGCGAGGTCTTCCCAGATTGGACAGGGGAGGATGAACGAGTGATAATTCAAGGGGTGATAGATTGCTTAGTAGCAAGAGAAGATGGACTGATTCTGATCGATTACAAGACAGATAATATTTCAGAGCGTTTTGAAGGAGACTTCAATTTAGCCAAGAAAACGATGCTGGAAAGATACCAGGAACAAATTCGCTTATATTCCTATGCTCTTTCAGTTATCTGGAATCAGCCGATCATAGGAAAATACCTCTATTTCTTCGATGGTGGTCATATTATAAGATTTGAGTGATCAAAAGATCAAAAGAGAAAGGACTGAACGTAATGCAGTGAGTTTACTTCACTGTTTTCGTTTCAGTCCTTTTCTGTTTCAGTTATCGAATCTATTCGGGGGTATTTTTTAATGTTTTTAGCATGGCATACAAGGATGGTGTGACTCCTTCGGCGGCTTCTTTGTTAGGGATATGCATTGTGAATTTATACAGAGAGCCTTCAACTTCCTTTACTATGATGTTTTTTGTGAAATCACTTTGACTTGAATGAAGGAAGAATACGGATTCGCGGAAGTATTCATCCCAGATTTCTTGCCCTTTCATTTCGACCACTTGTCCCATGTGTTGAAGCTCTTCCTCAGCATTTTTGCGAACAAAATCTAAATCGGCATCGTTCCCGATCGCTTCAATTCGTACAAAAAACTCAGGGTCATGTGTGAAGAAAAGAACATCTCGATTTGGTTCCTCAGCTTCTAATTGAAAATCAGGTAAGGTATATAAATAGTAGCCCATGCTGCCAAAGGCTAAGGTTCCTGTACGAGTTTCTTCCATTCCTTCCACCATCAAATTGATTTCTATTGTTTGTGGAAGATCTGCCCCGATTTGCTCATCTGGAGCTTCCTGCTCACCTTCCTCCTGTTCAGTTCCTGGATCAGGAGTTTGGTCCTCAGTCGGATTTTCTTCTGGGGTTGGTTCAGCAGGGGTACAGGCGATCATACTCAAAACTAGCAGGATCATGAATAGTAATGTGGTTAATTTTTTGTGTAAGCTCAATTGTTCCACCTCCATAGTGATTAGACGGTGTCAATGTGGAAGATGTTGCAGGGTGCTTCATTTAACTCATTTTTTCTGCCATCTTCTTAAAGCGAATCTCATCTTCAATTAACCCACAGTTGGCACATTGAACCTTGGTTTTGGGACCGTTATAGGGAAGATGATAAGGTTCGAGACGCTCTAAGACATTCATTTGTCCCGTCTGATTATCTATTTTTACTGGGGTTGCAATTTGCTCAATAAGGTTAAATCTACTTCTTGCTTCACATGAAGGACAACAATACGTTAGAATCATGGTAAGGACCTCCTTATTTTTATCAATCTATGATAACCATTATTCCATGTATGATGGTTAAATATACCAAGTGGATGCCAAGTAAATGCGAAGCAAGTACCAAACAAAGAAAAGGAGTAGAGCATGATTTATATAGGACTTACTGGTTGGGGAGATCATGATGACCTCTATCAGTTTGGTGTCAGTTCAAGAGATAAGCTGAGTGTCTACAGCAGTCATTTTCCTATAGTAGAGGTAGACTCCTCTTTTTATGCTATTCAACCAGCGACTAATTATAGGAAATGGGTTTTTGAAACACCTGATTCGTTCTTTTTTATCGTGAAAGCTTATCAAGGGATGACAGGGCATACTCGAGGAGAGAGTCCCTTTTCAAGCGCAAAAGAAATGTTTGAGCAATTTATAGTTTCTGTTCAACCGTTGGTGGAGAGCGGAAAGCTTAAGATGATTCTCTTTCAGTATCCTCCGTGGTTTGATTGTACGAAGAAAAATGTAGACGTACTAAGGTATACAAAAGAAAAAATGGGCGCTCTACCATGTGCCTTAGAATTCCGACACCAGAGTTGGTTTACGCCCCAGATGAGAGATAAAACGATTCAATTTATGGAGAGTGAAGGATGGATTCATTCCATTTGTGATGAACCACAAGCGGGAGAAGGATCGATTCCTACCGTTTTACAGGTGACAGATCAACACTCCACATTAGTAAGATTTCATGGACGAAATATTCATGGATGGCGTAACCAAGGTCAATCAAACTGGAGAGAGGTACGCTATCTCTACCGGTATAATGAACAAGAGCTATTGGAATGGAGAGAACAGTTGCTTATGCTAGAGAAGCAATGTGAGAATATTTTTGTTCTGTTCAATAATAACTCAGGTGGTGACGCCGCCATGAATGCCAAGCAAATGATGAAGCTGTTGGAGCTTGAATATGTCGGGCTACATCCTAGACAATTGGGGTTCTTTGACTGATTGATTTACCTTTATTATCCTGTAAACTTATCTGCAACAGAGCTTGCTCCAAAGGAATAAGGCTTTATTTTTGCCGTGTAACCAATGGCAGTGACCCATCCCACAACTTCCTGAATAAGCTGCCTCGTTTCTCCTTGTTTCCCAATATCGAGATGGATTTCTAAGGGCCATTCGAGAAGGAGGTGAGAGATACCCGCTTCTTTTAAGGTGTCGACGAGTTCAAGACTTAATTGAGTTTCATTATAAATTCGATGCCGCAAATTGAAGAGGGGTTTTTCTTTCTTTTTGCGGTAAAAAAAGCACGAGCCTTTTCCAATTCTCTGAACAATGAGAGCTGTTACATACATCGTAGATTGTTGTGTTGTCTGTGAATCAGAGCCAATAATAATTTTATATTGAGCATTTGGCTCTTCTGCAATAAAAAACCCTATCTGTTTCATCATTTGACCAAGAGACATATTTCCCCAAGACGGGCTTGTAAAGTACAAGTGAATATCTCCTTTCTATAATAAAATATAGGTTTTCTTATATTTTATTATATCTAGTAACGAATGGTTCAATCTAGGCATAGAATGTTAATTTTATGTTTAGTTGTGTGTATCTAACCTAAATGAGCTTCCTCCTTCTTGGTCTGTGTAACATGAACAAAGGACATATTCTCCCATACTTTGGATCGCCAACGCCAGAGCATGAACAATCCTCTAAACCATTCATCCGCAATAAAGGCGATCCATATTCCTACGAGCCCCAGACCAAAATAGATTCCTAGTACGTAGCTTAAAGTGACACTGATTCCCCACATGGAGAGAATTCCCATATAAACTGGAAAACGCACATCTCCAGCGGCTCGTAATGAACTGATGAGCACCATATTTAAGCATCGCCCAGGCTCAAGAATAATATTTAAGAGGAGTAGGGTAGTTCCGACAGCAATAATCGTGGCATTCTCAGTAAAAATCCCTAAAAGCTGTTCAGCGAAAATATAGACGATGACCGCAGATGTAATGGATAAATAGATGGATAAGCGTAAGCTTTTAAACCCCATCCTGTAGGCTTCTTCCGTTTCCTTAGCTCCAATTCTCTGCCCGATAAGGATTTGTGTACCTTGCGCGATGGACATGCCAAATAAGATAATGAGCATCGTCACATTTTGAGCATAAATTCGCGTCGTGATATCTTCTGTTCCCATCATGGTGATAAAAAACAAAATACACATTTGGGAGGTATTGTAGGAGAGATGCTCTCCTGCTGAAGGAATTCCTATTTTGAAAATATTAACAATATGTTGTTTTTTTAGTTTTACATAGTGAACGAAAGGAATTTTGAAGTCTAATCTGTAGACCAGAATAATCACAATGGCAATTAACCCAATTAATCTACTTCCGGATGTTGACAAAGCGACACCTTGAACGCCAAGAACAGGAATGCCAAATGGCCCAAAAATAAATAAATAGTTCCCAATTATATTAATGGCATTCATGCCAATTGTGACGTACATGGCATCCTTTGTATAACCGTAACTGCGTAGGATCGCTGAAATGGTCATAATAATGGCTTGAACAAAGGCAATACCACCGACAATTTTGATATACTGAGAAGCTTCATCCAACAATTCAGCTGGAATATTTAATAGGGTTAAGAGCGAAGAACCAAATAAGAGCATAATACCACTGAGGACGATACCAAAAAGTAAATTGATGGTAATGGAAGTAATCGCTACTTCTCTTGCCTCAATTTCTTGTTTAGCTCCAATATGCTGAGCCACTAAAACACTTGTACCAATGGCTACAAAACCCAGCATGACAATTATAATGAATAATATTTGATTCGAAACACCGACGGCAGCAACTGAATGATCCGAGTACTGGCTGAGCATCAGTGTATCGGCATTTCCCATCAGCATATGCAAAAGCATTTCAATAAAAATGGGCCAGGTGACGGAGAATAAAGTTAATTTTTTCAATGTGTTTGTCGTATTCTTTGTCGTATCCATAGATGACCTCACCTCTGTAGAATTAGAGAAAATAATCACTAGTGTACTTCTATTTTGGTAAAATAGAAATAGTCAATTTCGATGAGGTTTGGAGAATCTCGACTTTTTGATTTGGAGGTGATCAGATTGGATTTGTTACGATTTAACACGCCACCCTTTCCGGTATATATCAAGGGTGACGAATGCTGTATGGTCGCAGGGAACAAGCATTTTAAACGCGTTTTTTCCGTTTTTGATATGATTTATGTACGTCAAGGTGAGTTCTATATTACTGAAAATAAGCTCCGATATGCGCTGAAAGAAGGAGAATATATCATTCTTGCACCTGGACTCGAACATTATGGGCATCAGGAGTCTATGGAAAATACCGATTTTACTTGGATTCACTTCGATATCGAAGAAGGAGGCTATGATCTGGTTAAGGATGAGTCGGTTCGCTGGGCTAAGATCTTTTTGCAGGACAGTACATTTACAGAGCCAGCAAGATATCAGTTCCATCTCCCGCGTTATGGCAGAATTCAGCACAAGGAAGTATTTGAAGGGCATTTACAAAAATTAATGCAAATGAACCAAGGACAGGCTCCTGAACAAAAAATGAAGCAGCAAATTGAGTTTCTTGAATTAATTTTGGTGTTGCAGAAGGAAGCGATTATGATTCCTTCATCCGCTGAACAGGTAACAGAGCTTATTCTGGCATACACCCATCAACATTATGCTGAACCGATTAAGATGTCTGATTTAGCACATGCCACGTTGTTTCACCCAGATTATCTAACGAGATGTATGCAGCAGGTGATCGGCATGTCTCCCACTCAATATATTAGCCAATATCGCTTAGCTATGGGGAAGCATTTGCTGACTACTACAAATGAAACGATTCGATCTATAGCTGAGAATGTTGGATTTATAGACTACACTTATTTTTCTAAGCTGTTCAAGAAGACAGAAGGGATGAGCCCTCTAGAATACCGAAGAATTGCCATGAGAAGATAGATGCTTTTTTGTTTTCATCAAATTGAAATCATGCTACACTAATAGAAATTCGGAAAGCGAAAGATCTGCAAACATCACAAAGTAGAATAAAAATAGAGAGATCTAGTTACAGAACTAAGGTAACTTAGTGGGATATGGAGAATTTAGTTGAGAGAAGGAGAAACCTATGCAAGCTCAAGCTACTATTTCAAGCACGCCTGCGGTGCAGCAACAAACCATGTATCGTATTCTTTTTGCCATTAGCTTCGTTCATTTATTGAATGACTCTGTTCAAGCTGTGATTCCAGCGATTTTTCCTATTTTGCAGCAGACAATGAACTTAACCTATTTACAGCTAGGCTTTATTGGCTTTGCACTGAATATGACGGCTTCTGTGATGCAGCCAGTCATTGGAGCCTATACGGATCGTAAGCCTTCGCCGTACCTTTTGCCAATGGGGATGGTGTTTACTTTTTTTGGTATGTTAGGTTTGGCACTGGCGAATCAATTTTACCTTGTTTTTCTTTCTGTATGTTTAGTAGGTCTAGGCTCTGCGGTCTTTCATCCTGAGGGAGCACGTGTGGCTTATATGGCGGCTGGTACTCGAAGAGGGCTGGCTCAATCTATTTTCCAAGTAGGCGGAAATGCGGGTCAATCGCTTGCTCCTATTATGATGATATTAATCTTTGTACCATTAGGGCAGCTAGGAGCCATTTGGTTTACCATCCTAGCTGCTGTTGCTTTTCTTGTTTTACTCTACATCGCTTCTTGGTATACTGCTAAATTGCGTGTGGATCAGCCGAAGAAAAAGCTTCAAAGTGTTAGAGCGATGAGTCCCGCTCGGAAAAAACAGGTTCAAATGGGTATCCTCTTATTGATTTTTCTTGTTTTTGCGAGATCATGGTATCATGCGGGTATTACGAATTTCTATCCCTTTTATCTCATCAATGATTATGGAATTACTATTAATCAGGCTCAGATTTTTATTTTCTTATTCCTTGGGGCTGGGGCAGTAGGGACGTTTTGGGCGGTCCATTAGCCGACCGGTTTGGAAAGCGTAATGTGATTATGTTTTCGATGCTAGGGTCTGCTCCTCTTGCCTTGATCATGCCTCATGTTGATTTGTTTTGGGCGTACCCCATCTTTTTATTAAATGGATTTATTATCTTGTCTAGCTTTTCCGTTACAGTTGTTTATGCACAAGAATTAGTGCCAGGGAAAATCGGAACTGTTTCGGGATTGATTATTGGGTTAGCCTTTGGCTTAGGAGCCATAGGAGCCGTTGTCTTGGGAGGTTGATCGATTGGTTAGGTGTCAAGAATGTCATGATCATGACCGCTTTTCTTCCTGTCTTGGGGATCATTACGGTGTTCATGCCTTCAGATCAGAAGCTTAGGGAGTGGGCAGAGGAATAAGCTCTCTTAGTTCAAAAATTGATAAACCTTTACAATAAGCCATAGGATGAATAGACTCCAAATCAGTATGATCAGTGAGCCAACAATCCAATTCTTTGGCTTATCTTTTTTTAGCAGCTCTTCTACTTTCAATGTACAATCAGAAAGTACATTCTTAGGTATCATCTTCAAGGCAAACATTATTCCAAGCGGTACAATTATTACATCATCCACGTAACCAAGAATCGGTATAAAATCAGGTATTAAGTCAATTGGGCTGAACGCATAGGCTACAATACAAGTTGTAAATAATTTAGCATACCAAGCTACTCTTTCGTCTTTATAGGCAAAGTAAAGAATGAATATTTGCCGTTTTAAATTTTCCGCCCAAACTTTTATTTTCTCCATTTTTTTTCTCCTTGTCATCCGCAAAGATTTTATTTCTATTATAGCAAATTTGTAAAACAATTCAGCTCGACAGCAGAACAAGCAAAGCGATGCTCCGATAACTCAAGCATCGCACTCCTTTGTTGAAGAACAAGTACTAAAAAGCAAATTCATAGCCTATATAGTTAAATACATTTTTCAATCCTATATTTTCTGCAACTGCTATGGACGGCTTGTTCGATTCCATACAATCCCAATAAGGAACAAGATTTTTCTCCAAACAATTCCTTACAAAAGTTTGAGCTATTTTTTGAGCTAATTTTTTTCCTTGATGCCCTTTTAATGTTTCAATATCTATACAGTGTACATTTCCAACGACAAACGCTGAAAAACATATACTTACTATTTCGTCTCTGAAAAGAATACAATAACCAATACCAGCATCAAAGAACCTCTCAGGTGAAGACCAAACCTTTAAAATTTTTGAGTGTAGAAATTCAATGTTTTCAATTGAGTTATCTCTGTTTTCAAAGAGTGTTTCATTAATTTTTACAACCTTATATCCTTCTTCAATAGGAGGTTCATAGTTTCCTCTATCAGCATCTTTTTGTATAGTATAGACCCTCTGGTTCCAACTCCCTAATGTACGGTGTTCAAACACTTTTTTGATAGTTGCATCCCATCTGCTGTGATTACCAATCCCTTCAAACCAAGTTAATCCAACTTTCTTTGCTTCTGGTTGGATTACTTTATCAATAAAATTGTTTAATTCGTGATTGAACCCTTCATTTTTTTCATCTCCAATAAAGAAAAAACCATCATTATTCCCTAACCAAATAAGCCAGTAGTAGGGGAACAAATATCATCTACAAATACACGACCAGGATTTATCCCTTCTATGACTGCTTTTACTTCTACTTGACCTTTTTCATTTAGTAAATCTTTACCCTTATAGAATTCCGAATTCTTCAACTCTGAAATCATACGTACCCTCCTCCTTTACCTTGATTTTACTATATTTATACAATTTTTTAAGCAAACAAGCTCGTTTGTTTAGTAACTTCAACAAAAAGGGATTAGCTATATTTTTGGAGCAGATTTTTAATCACTTGATACGTCAGATTAGGAACCATCTCAAATGAGTATTTGATTTCAGCTCGTTCATACTTTTTATGAGCGTCATGTCCATACGGTCCAATGTTAATCACTGGAACATTTAGCTCTCGTACATCCTGATACTCTACGTAATGCTTTGTCCCCCAGCCAGGGTTGTTCGCTATTACAGCATGAATTCCTTCTTCATCGTCACTGAGAGACACAAAGCTCATGTCAGAAATATAAGGAAAGTAGTTTCGGATAACGATAGGATGTGGATACTCTGGCTGAAGAGCGGCTACCGCTTCATCAAGGGAATCAATCAGCTTTTGCTCCTGTTCCGTTTGACCTACAACTTCGATGCGTGGGGAATAGAGGGAGGAGTAGAAAAGGATCATGGTTGGACGCTTATCTGGCATCCACTGAAAAGCCTCTTCAACTACCCTCGCAGCAAACATTCTAGTATCTAAGCTGGTATCGTTTAGCAGTTCGTTCTTAAAGTGGGTCATATGAACAAGATATTTTTCTCCGTGCTCAGCGATTAGTGATCGTTCCATTTCTTCATAGGTCATCACATTAGGTTTCCAAGGGATCTCCCGATAGGTTTCTCCACTAAGCTGACAGTAGGATTGATATCTGCTCTTATAGGCTTCTAACGCATGGGAAAAAGCAAGCTCTGCTTGATGACTAAGCTTTTCCAATACGTCTTTCGGAGACCATGAATGGATAAAAAAATTATAATAAACATAAGCAGCTAATGCGGTCTGCACCGTATAGGTTGGTTTGAGATCGGTTTGTTTTAGAGCCACAGGGGGAACCGTCGTTTCACCATACGCTTCGTTACATAACTCAGGATTATAGCTAATTTGCTTTGTTAGCTCTGCTGCAAGAAAGTTAGGATCAATCCCTTCAAAGCAGGAACCAACATGGGTTTCAGCACCAGTAATATAGAAGGAAGGTAGAAGCTTGCCTACAGTTCCCTTATAAATATATCGTTTTGGATCGTTCTCTGAGCGAGGGGAAACAAAGTCGGCATTAATGGCTGCAACATAGTCTAGGTGATGTTCTTTTTTCCACTGACGCAAGCCTTTTAATGCCGTTAGGATACCGTGTGAACCATCTTCTTCATCACATTCGGCGATCAGGACGAGATTCCCCTCCAGTTCTTCAGGATGCTCTGAAAAATACTGAATGAGGTACAGGTGACTGGCAAGACCAGCTTTCATATCCAGTACGCCTCGACCAAATAACCAAGCATCGGAGTTCAGGTGCTCTTGGATCAAGGGTGGGGAGGCTTCTTTTTTTAATTCCGTCATTAAAGAATCAGGATGACAGGCAAGTTCCCTTAAGTGGTGAAAATCATCAATTCCTACTGTATCTAGATGACCTAACAAAATCACGGTTTTCTTCGATTGTTTTTTTCTTCCCTTCACTAGGGCTAGGACATTATATCTTTCCTGTTCATCTGCTTCTGTGCGTTGAAGAACTAAATGAGAGGGGTTTTCTTGAAAATAAGACAGGCGAGCTAAAAGCTCTTTTATTTGAAGTGCTATTTTCTTTTCACCTGTGGTATTGACCACACTTAGCGTCTGCACTAATTGTTTGGTTAATTTCATGACTTCTTGATGACAGGTAAGCATAGAAGGAAACCTCCTTGTTTTCAGAAGTATATATCTTTCGTAAACTATTTCGGGATCGAAAATAATTCTGTTTCCATCATAATCCATGCCAGAGGAAAAGAAAAGACAGGAGCACCTGACGACTTTGAAACCTTCCCTTCCTTTTTCCGTAATAAAGGGAGTGAGGTGGACGACATGATGAATGAATTAACAGAACGGTTGAATCAGATCAAGGATAAACAAAGAAAGAAGGAGAAGTGGGAATCCTTGCTTCAGAAGAATCTGTCTTATCTTCATGAGGAAAAGGCTAAAGCGGAGCAATTATTCACCATTTTGAAAAAGGAAGAAAGAGATGTTCAGAAGCTGGAGAACTTCTCATTGACTCATATTTTTTACAGCATTATTGGACGAAAGCAAGAACGTTTAGACGAAGAACAGCAGGAATTGTTGACAGCGAGATTAAAATATGAAGAAGCTTTAGAAACGATTAGGGATATTGAACAGGAACTAAAAGAATACCAAGGTAAACTGCAAGAGCTTGAAAGTATCGATCAAGAATACGCTCAATTTCTAGTGGATAAGGAAAGGCTGATTCATGATCGAAAGTCCCTTTGGAGTAATGAGTTGTATCAATTAGCAGATCAAGAAGTGAACCTTCATGCGGACCTCATTGAGTATAGAGAGGCGATTGAAGCAGGGTGTGAGGCTTTGGATAGCTTGAAAATGGCGATTCAATCCTTAGAAAAAGCTAAGGGCTGGGCGACCTGGGATATGATTGGTGGAGGAGCGATCTCTACCGCCATTAAGCATAGTCATTTGAACGATGCCAAAAAGGAAATACACATAGCGCAAAAGGAATTACGTCATTTTCAGCATGAATTGATGGATATCAAGAAGCACTTTAAGGTGGAGATTGAAATAGGAAATTTTCTAACCTTTGCCGATTTCTTTTTTGATGGCCTCATTGTCGATTGGATGGTGCATGGCAAAATTTCTGATTCTTTGGTTCAAGCCGAGAATACTAGAAAACAAGTAAAAAGCATTGTAACGAAGCTAAAAAGGGCTGAAAAGAAGATGAGAGAACAGCTTGCACAGAATAGTAACCAGAGAATTTTTATTCTAGAAAATAAAGCATAGTCATTTGGAAAAGAAAAGAAGAGGATAAAGGAAGATATCAATTGAGAAGTTATTTTCTTCTCTGCTATAATAGATCAATGGAGGGTTGAACAAATGAAACCATTACCGATTTCAGCTGAAACAGCCAAAATATTATCTGAAAAGCTACAAGTTCCCATTGAACAAATTATGCATATGCCTCAACATATTTTAATGCAGAAAATGATGGAATTATCAAAAGAAGATTCGAAGAAAAATGAGGACTAAGTAAGATTTGAAACTGAAGAAAGACAAAGCGAAGAAGAATAAAACAGCGAAAAACAAAACCTGTCGTTAGCTTCTGCTATGGGCAGGTTTTGTATTGCCGATACATGGAGGAATGAAGTTCAAATGAGTTTACTAACCGTTGAAGATTTAAGTCATAGTTATGGAGATCGAGTCTTATTTAAGAATGTGTCGTTTCGATTATTAGCAGGGGAACACGTTGGATTAGTAGGTGCCAATGGAGTTGGTAAATCTACTCTAATGAATATCCTAACAGGTCAATTATTACGTGAGTCAGGGAAGTTGGAATGGACTCCAAGAGTTCATTATGGTTATCTCGATCAGCATACGAAGCTAACCCCCGGAAAGACGATCAGAGATATTTTAAAAGATGCTTTTCTACCTTTATATGAAGAAGAAAAGAAGATGATGGAAATCACAGAAAAAATGGCAGATGCTTCGCCTGAAGAGCTAGAGGTTTTACTAGAGCAAATGGGGGAAATCCAAGATCGTTTAGATGCAAGTGGATTTTATCTTCTTGAAATTAAAGTAGAGGAAATGGCACGGGGGCTTGGTTTAGATGCGATTGGTTTGGATCGTGACGTAGCGGCGTTAAGCGGAGGGCAAAGAACCAAGGTTTTGTTAGCCAAGCTATTACTGGAGAAACCTACCGTATTACTGCTTGATGAGCCGACCAACTATCTAGATGTAGAGCATATCAGGTGGTTAACAGAATATCTTAAGGAATATCCCTATGCTTTTATCTTGATCTCTCATGACACAGAGTTTATGAATGAAGTGATCAATGTTGTCTACCATCTGGAGTTTAATAAGATGAACCGCTATACGGCTAACTATGAAAGATTTCTGGATATGGCTGAATTAAACAAGCGTCAGCACGTGGATGCCTACGAAAAACAAAAGGAATATATCAAGAAAACAGAGGATTTCATCCAACGTAACAAGGCAAGATATTCCACAACAGGAAGAGCGAAGAGTCGTCAGAAGCAATTGGATCGCTTAGAACGCATCGATCGTCCCGAAACAGCTGTGAAGCCCACCTTTGAATTTAAAGAAGCGAGGGCGAGTGGTAAGTTAGTATTTGAAGGAAAGGATGTTGAGATTGGCTACGATTACGCTCTTTTGCCAAAAATGTCGATGACTATTGAGCGTGGAGAAAAAATAGCCATTGTCGGTTGTAATGGAGTGGGGAAATCGACCCTTCTTAAAACTATTCTAGGAAAAATACCTCCGATTAGTGGAACAGTCTATTTAGGCGATTTTCTCTACCCTGCGTATTTTGAACAAGAGGTTAAGGCTGGCAGCACAACGCCAATTGATGAAATCTGGAATGCGTTTCCTCATTTAAACCAACATGAAGTAAGAGCCGCTCTTGCTAGATGTGGGTTGAAAAATGAACATATTACACGTCCTCTTCACGCCTTGAGCGGAGGTGAACAGGCAAAGGTTCGCTTATGTAAGCTTCTGATGAATGAAAGTAACTGGTTGTTATTTGACGAGCCGACCAACCATTTAGATGTAGCAGCGAAGGATGAATTGAAGAAAGCTCTGAAACAATACAAAGGAACGATCTTACTTGTTTCGCATGAACCGGATTTCTACGAGGATTGGGTAACTAAGGTGTGGAATGTGGAGGAGTGGTCAGAGCAGAAGTAAGAAGGAATAGGAAGTAGTAGGAAGTAATAAGAGATGAGGCAGAAAAAATGAAATGGAATGCTCAACGTTTTTTTACTAGCCCAATAGGGATTATCTTAGCTGCTTCTGGAGCTACCTTTTTATGGGGTAGCTCATTTCCATTTATCAAGCTAAGCTACGAGTCTCTACATATTGCACCAGAAGACATATATCAACAATTTTTATTTGCTGGCTACCGTTTTTTTCTAGCCTCGCTTCTCATCGGTTGTGTGATTCTGCTCTTTAAAAGAACGCAAAGAATGACAAGGTCTGGTTGGAAAACCTTAGGTATGATTGCCTTATTTCAAACCATTTTACAGTATATTTTCTTCTATGTTGGACTTAGTTATAGTACGGGAGTTCAAGGCTCCATTATTGCGGGAACCACTTCTTTTTTTCAGATCCTTCTGGCTCACTTTATGTACAAAAATGATGCGTTATCATTACGCAAAGGGCTGGGGCTGTTGCTTGGTTTTGCCGGCGTCATTCTAGTCACCTCAACAAAGGGCAGTATCGAAATGAATATAGGCATTGGAGAAATTTTGCTTCTGCTAGCCATGTTTGCCGGAGCGCTTGGTAATATATTGGCGAAGAATGGCAGTGCTAAGCTAGATATTCTTTTTCTAACATCCATACAAATGATGATTGGCTCCATCGTCCTTATTCTGATAGGGGCTTCACAGGAAGGGTTATTTCCCCTTGATTTTGACCTGATGTCCTTGCTTATGCTACTCTATCTTGCTTTTGTTTCAGCAATGGGCTTTGTGCTCTGGAATACCGTGATGAAATATAATAAAGTAGGCAGCATCTCCACCTATCTGTTTCTCATTCCGGTATTTGGAGTATTCCTATCTAGTCTTATGCTAAAAGAGGAGCTGCATGGATTGATTCTCCTTTCCCTTGCCTTGGTTGTAAGTGGGATCATTATTGTGAATCGGGAGAAAAAGAAACGTGAAGATCATCATATTCAAAAGGGAATAGTAAAATGAAAGAATGGAATCTTATCGATGTAGTTGAAATAGCCGAATTTCATATGAATGCCAGGTTATTTCTCGTCACCTATCTTTCGGCTGGTCTGAAGGTAAAGGGCTATCTGGCAGTTCCTAAGGGAACAGGTCCGTTTCCTGCCCTAGTCTATTGTCGTGGTGGGATTAGGAACGTAGGGATGACGAGACTCGCTTGGGTTTCGCGTTTTGTGGAGCAGGGATATGTTGTCTTTGCTCCTTTTTATCGTGGGAATCGGGGAGGAGAGGGAAGAGAGGATTTTTGTGGGGAGGATCGCCACGATGTGACCCATGCCATAGATTGGCTTAAACTACATCCGCAAGTAGACCCTAAGCGTCTTCATCTCTTCGGTTTTTCTCGTGGAGCTGTAATGGCCCTTTTTGCTGCTATGGAGTGCAAAGAGGTCGCCTCTGTTGTTGTTTGGGGAGGGGTGTCAGAGATGAGTGTTACCTATGAAGAGAGAATCGATCTGCGCCGTATGTTGAAGCGAATCATTGGTGGAACTCCTGCCAAGTTTCCTGAACGGTATCAATTGAGATCTCCAATCTATTTTCTACATGAGCTAGAATGTCCCGTTCTTATTGTTCACGGTACTTTAGATCAACAGGTTGGATTCATTCATGCTCGTCTGCTAGAAGAAGCCCTGCATGCCCAGAACAAACGCTATACCACTTTCTTTTATGAGGGAGAAGGTCATTTTTTTCATGCTCCTCTATTTAATCAGGCGATAGAGCGTATGTTTCAGTGGCTGAACACATCTATTCAATAGGCAGCTGGCTGGTTACAAAGTTTTGCCTGCCCAATTTCCTATATTTTGTGTCTTTACCTATAGAGCCTACATACTATATGGTGATCATTGCCTAAAGGAGGTTCTAGCGTGTATACCTATCGTAAATCATATGTTCCTTATGTCAGTCCGTTTGATCCATGTCCTCCTATTCGTGTGAAAACGTACGAAACCCCTGTTCAGCTCTATCTAGGATTCCAACCACCCAACCTACCACAATTTTCACCAAAAGAAGCATTGTACAAAGGCACATTATGGCCTGCCTTGTTTGTTCCTTATGAAGGAAAAGATAGGGGAGGGGAGTCAGAAGAATGAAAATGGATCAGGTCCCAGAACATTATTATCAGTGGTTAGAAGAAATCCAAGCCTTCGATTTTGTATTGACCGAATTAAATCTATACTTAGATACGCATCCCACAGATAAGCAAGCACTTGAACAATACAATGTCATTGCCGTGCATCGAAAACAATTGGTTGATCGGTTCGAGAAGGAATTTGGACCGATGAAAAATTTTGGTCAAAGCTGCTCGCGTTTTCCGTTTGAATGGGTAAAAACACCGTGGCCTTGGCAAGTGTAAAAGAGAGATAGAAGGGATTAGAGGAGGTAATCGACTACATGTGGGTGTACGAAAAAAAACTCATGTACCCAGTTAGAGTAAGCAAGTGTGATCCGCAAATGGCAAAATATCTAATGGAGCAATATGGAGGAGCAGATGGTGAGTTAGCTGCTGCGTTGCGTTATTTAAACCAACGGTATACGATCCCGGATAAAGTGGTGGGATTATTAACAGATATAGGGACAGAAGAATTTGCTCATCTAGAAATGATTGCCACAATGGTATACAAACTTACTAAAGACGCCACTCCAGAACAGTTAAAAGCCGCAGGTCTTGGTGATCATTATGTTGAGCATGACCGAGCGCTTATGTATTCCAACGCATCAGGTGTCCCGTGGACAGCAGCTTATATTCAAGCAAAAGGAGATCCAATTGCTGATCTCTATGAAGATATTGCCGCAGAGGAAAAGGCGAGAGCAACGTATCAATGGCTGATTGATATGACGGATGATGTGGATTTAATTGATGGCTTAACCTTTTTACGGGAAAGAGAAGTTGTTCATTCCCAGCGCTTCCGTGAGGCGGTGGAGCTGATTAAAGAAGATCGTGACACGAAGAAAATATTTTAAAAAACAAAAGGCATATACCTCCATGCAGATTACTACATCTGAAAGAGGATATGCCTTTAATACTGAATAAGAACGTATCAATTTTTTGCTCTTTAATACAAGGGTAATACATAGAAAAGAACGGTAATAAAATGTGCCGCACTTCCTGCCAAGACAAAGATATGCCAAATCGCATGATGATACGGGATCTTTTTCCATAAGAAAAAGATCGTTCCGAAGGTGTACAGAAGCCCTCCAATAACTAACCACATCATACCTGCAAAAGCAAGGGATTCATATAAGGGTTTAATAGCAAAGACAATAATCCAACCCATAATAATATAACAAATCGTGGAGAGAACGATAAATCGTTTCACGAAAAAGAATTTGAGAATAATCCCAATTAACGCAAATCCCCAGACAATACCAAAAATTGTCCAACCTAAAGTTCCTCTTAAAGTAACAAGCAGAAAAGGGGTATAGGTTCCTGCAATCAAGAGATAGATAGCTGCGTGATCCATTACCTCAAATGCATTTTTGATTTTAATATTCTGAATCGCATGCATCAAGGTTGAAGAGAAGTAGAGAATGACGAGTGAAGCACCATATATACTAAAGCTGACAATATGCCAGGCATCTCCGTATTTTGCGGCAAATACAATTAGCACCACCAATGCTGCAATACTAAGAAGTGCTCCAATCCCATGAGTGATTGCATTTGCAATTTCTTCGCGTAATGAATATTCCATTAGTTTCCTCCTGCCATTCATAAATTTTTTCATGTTTTTATCTTCTATTATACATGAATTAGTATTAATATATTGTGCTTATTTTAAACAATTGGTGTCAATGTTTCAACTTTTTACAAAAAAATGATTGTTCATTTAGAAAATATTGGTTATACTTAACTCGCGGATGAGATTCGTTAGTCACAGTTAAATGAAGAGAAAATGTCCATTCGTGGGGAGGAAGAGGCATGTTGTTTACTCTTTTAGCAGGTTGTGTTCTCTTATCTGCTGTAGGTTATTTGTCTGTCATCTGGAAAAAACACCGCGGACTAAAGTACCTTTTGAAGCCTCTTACGATGGTTTTTATTATTTTGATCGCCCTTTTTCATGCACAGGATGCCTTTGGCTTATGGATACTGATCGGTCTGCTTTTCTCAGTACTGGGAGATATTTTCTTAATGCTCCCCAAGGATCGATTTATCCAAGGATTGATTTCCTTTTTCTTCGCCCATGTTAGCTATATTCTTGCTTTTCTCACGATGGGAGCCCATCAGGAGCTTTCTCTTCCTAGCACGATTCTCTTGATCGCTCTAGCTATCGGCTTCTTTCTATTGATTGCCTCGGGAGTAAGGAGATCAAGCGGAAGGGTGATGTTAGTCGCTGTCTTCTTCTATATCACTGTGATCACAACCATGACCCTTCTCGGTCTGGCTACCGGAAGCCCTGTACTGATGGCGGCTGTTCTCTTCTTCTATATCTCTGACGCTATTCTGGCATTGAATCGCTTCTTATATAGCTTTGCCTCAAGCGATTATCTTATTATGATAACCTATTATTCCGCTCAATTTTTATTTGCTTATAGCTTGGTTTAGAAACAATAAAGTAGACTTCTATCAGTGAGAGTTTTTACTCCACCTGATGGTAAAAAAGAGAAAAATGAAAAGGAGCTTTTAAAAATGCGTATAACCCTACGAAAATATGTAATGCTGGTACTGTCCATTTTTTGTCTAACGCTACTAACTACCGCGTGTTCCGAAGCCATTGATCCTGTTTTGTTGAAGCAAGAAGTATTTGAAAACATAAATCAACATCCCTTGGAGAGTAAGGATCTAGAGCTTACGCAAGAAACAGTGGATACGTTACTCTTAAAAAATCAGGTTGGAGATATCCAGATTAAGTCGAGCCCCATTGAACAAATCACAGTTCATACAACGATTACCCAACTAGGAAGAGATAATCAAAGGATCGTGGAAGAAATCATTCAGCAAGCAGAAACGTCTATTATCATAAATAAGAATGAGGCTGAGATCGTCACTCATCCTGCTCAACATGAAAATATGGATATATGGAAGTGGGCAAAGCGTGAATATGGAGATGCTAAATTTTCTATTCATTATGAGATTGAGATTCCTCATAGTGTGAAAGGAATAGATATTTCTACTCATGTGGGTGAAATTGAACTAAGCGACTTCAAAGGAGTGTATAACGTCCAGAATAACGTGGGAGCTATTATAGTTGATGGAGCGCATATCATGGGGAAATCAGTTATTCACTCTGATGTAGGGAGTCTTCATCTTAAAATCAATCAAATGGATGAACAAAGCACCCTATCCGCCAAAACAGATGTAGGTGAGATTCAAGCAAACTTTAATGAATCCCTACCGTTAACACTAAACGTTAAAACGGATCTGGGGATCATTAACGGCGCATCGAAGGGGAAGAATGAAATCAATGGAGGGGGACCTGCTGTTACTTTGTCTACCTCAGTTGGTGCTATTACGGTTGAGAAAAGTAAGTGATGGCCTGATAGGCATTATGAATACAGTAAAACGTTATGCAATTCTGTTTACCATCTTCATTATTCTTTATGTTATAGGCTCTAAGTGTTTAGAAATTCTAGAAAGTGTTAAAATTGTTCCATTTGAAGATATTAAAGTAGATTTTAAAGAAAATATTGTTCAGGCAATATTTTCTTTTTTACTCACTTTTTTACCACTGTCAGTTTTATTTGATTTCTTGCCTAGCCAGCGATTGTTTATTATCTTAAAAGTAATTTCATTAAGCTGCTTAGGTCTGTTTATTGGGAGTTATATTTATTTTATCACGTATCCAGAATGGGTTGAAATTAGTGGGGCTGATGTTAGAAAAGAAACTGCCATGATTATATTCGGAATAGTAGGACTTATATATTCCCTTGTTTCTTCTTTCATAATAAAAAAATAAATTCACTTTCCTAAGAGAATGTCTATTAGAAATTTTGAATTGGAGGAAAGAAGGATGGATTGTTATGTTAAGAAATGTTGGCTATACTAGATAGGAAAGCAGATCTGGGCAAATTTGATAGGTAGATAAGGCAGAAAGCAAGAGGATTTTGAAACTGAACTAAGATTGATTTGATACAAAAGCCTATTCTTAATAAGGAATGATCCCATGAATTTTTCAACTATTAATCAATTAAAACAAAAGTTAGATTCAAAGCGTCCTTTGCCCAAAGCAGCCATCAAGAACTTGAGAGAAGTGTTTAATGTGGAATGGACGTATCATAGTAATGCAATTGAAGGAAACACCTTAACCCTCCTCGAAACCAAGGTAGTGCTTGAAGAGGGGTTAACAATAGGTGGAAAAAAACTTCGAGAACATTTTGAAGTCATTAATCACGGTCACGCCATTTCACTTATTGAAGATTTAGTAACAAAAGAAATAGAACTCTCTGAAAAAGTATTGAAGGATGCTCACTATCTTATTTTAAAGAATATTGATGATGAAAATGCTGGTAGATTTCGATCAATTAACGTCGCTATATCGGGTAGTGAACATAAACCACCGCATTTCCTAAAAGTTCAGGAGGAGATTGAACAACTCATTTCATGGTACAAGCAAAGTAAAGAAACCCTGCATCCAGTCGAATTAGCAGCGCTCTTTCATTTTCGCTTCGTCTATATTCATCCATTTACTGATGGAAACGGTAGGACAGCAAGACTTTTAATGAATTTTTTATTAATGAAGGAAGGCTATCCACCAGCTATTTTGAAAGCTCAAGCTGAAAAGAGACTTGCCTATTATCAGGCTTTAGAAAAGGCGAGTGTGGGTGGGAGCACGGATGAATTTATCACTCTTGTTGCGGAAAACGTGGAAGAAAGCTTGAACAGATACCTACAAGCTATCGAATAGAAAGGAGGAACACGAGTGTCCTCCTCCTTACAAAAAGGTTCTATTTATACTCAATCCTTGCTTGAACTTCCTCCCAAGACTTTCCTCCATCCTTAGTATACAATAAACGAGATTTTATATTGTTACCTATAACCAGCCAACCTTCGTTTTCTTTCAGAAAATCTACTTTTTTTATCCAGTAATCCTGAGGGAGTTTTTCACTAATAGAGGATTCTTCTTTCCACTGTGCGTTTTGGTAGGAAAATAATCTATTTTTTAATCCGAACCATACGTGCTGGGCATCTAGTACACTAATGCTTATACCATTCGGTCCAATATCAGTACTTTCAAAATCGATTTTTGGGGAAATACCCCAATTATTATTGCTATTTGTTGTACTATAAATAGCAATAGTTACTTTATCGGCTGATGAAAAGCCCACAATAAAAACCTTATTGTTTTTTTCTAAAAATATGAGAGGACCAACAGAAATTAGATTCTCTCCTTGAATTTCTGGATGGGATGGTAGGTAATATCTCTCCCATGTCGTTCCTCCATTTGTAGAGGCAAATAACCAAGGCTGCACCTCAATTGTTGATACAGGAATCCAGCCTTGTTGAGGGTCTGAGAATATAACGGTTCCTTTTAAACCTTCGTATGGGATGATGTGATTCGAGGACTCTTCAGAAATCAAAGACCAATTCTTTCCCCCATCAATGGTTTTGGCTAACTCGATATGATTCCCTCCCATTCCAATACCACTTACAAAATTTGTGATCCAACCTATATTTTCATCTGTGAAAGTAAGTCCCATCATTTCGCCCTCTTCAGAAACAAATGGATTGGACTCTATCCAGTTTTCTCCACCGTCTTGTGTATATATCAATTGGATTTCACCAAATTTTTTCATTGTTAACCAAGCATGTGTTTCATTTAAGAAAAAATATGGCTGAGTTATTTCTTTTCCGAGAGGAATATTTGGTGTGACTTCTTTCCACGTGAATCCTTGATCTGAAGTTACGAGGATTCCAATTTTATCTTCATCTTTAATCACGGTCATCCAGCCATGCTCATGATCAATCATTTTAAAATCTATGATATGGGGAAGGGGAATATATTCTTCAGTTTTTACAGATAAACCATTTGTTTCATCTTCATCTAATTCATTAGTAGGTATATTTTTTTGAAAATGATGCGCACATCCTATTAGAAACCCCAAAAAGAAAATAAGGATTGCTATAAATAGGAAATTTTTTGCTTTCATATTTTTCTCCTCCCACCTGACCATCTGTGAAAGTCTTCTCTAAAGAAGGACTGAAGACATGGTCATCTTCGAAATGACATCAGTAGATGTTTTTTTAAAACAGTGGTCGATGTATAATAATGTAAACTAACGAAAATGATTATATCAGAAGCTGATAGATTCTATATATAGGGAGTTAGGATGATTTTTACGTAAGTATTTATAGAATGTAATAAGTAAGGAGCGACTTGCCATGATAAAAAAAGGCGTCAAAGAAGTAGGAAGCTTTTTCGGAACCGTGCTATTTATTGTTCTATTCTTGTTTCTATTATTAGGTAGTATTGGGCTAGGTGAAAATAATGCAATCCCTCTATCCTTATTTGAAATCCTCTTTTCTATCATCACGATAGGTATCATATGTACGCTTCATACGATCTATTTTCATCTGTTAGAACAATTAAAAAAATCTTTTTACATCATATTTTGGATAGCCATGAATATACTGTTGATAGGAGCCATTTTATTTGTTCTAATTAGTGGTTTTACGGGTTTCGATTCCATTCTTTTCATTCGACTTTTTGGAATAGGAGCTATCGTTCTTACAACTTTCCAGTGTGTAAGAAGCTTGAGAAAAAACAAATACATTAAAGGAAATGCTTAGTTTTATCCCGTCCTAACCATCAGGTGGAGTAAAAGCTCCATCTGATGAAGATCTACTTTATTGGTGGCTTTTACGAGAAGCACGCTAGAGGTTTGTTTCCATAAAGAATTCATAAATTTTCTAAAAATTTTATTGCAAAGAAGACACGGGTCATAGTATTGTAGAATCATAGCTTGTGATGAAAGCGGTTGCGCTCGAAAAAGAGTGTACGTCTTACTATAAAGGTTCCCTTCCTAGTCATTTTTTAAGATAAAATGCAACCGTTTGCACTTTGTAGGAAGGGGAGATAGCTATATTGTTTGATTCTATCAAAATTGAAAGGGGAAAAGTGTATGCTGAGTAAGAGAAAAAGAAAGGCTGTTTCGTTATGGCTGGTATTCGCCATGTTTTTTTCCATCCTTACTGGATATATACCTGTCATCAATGCGGAAGAAATTGTAAGCGTTAACAATGTCGGTGATGGAAGTGATGAGGGAGAATCGCGTGAACGTTATATTCACTTTGTCTACGATAGACCTGATCAAGCATATGATGGCTGGAACCTATGGGTATGGGGGACAGGTGTACAAGATGATCAAATCGATTTTTTAACGATTGAAGAAGGGCAAGCCATTGCCAAGATTAAAGTAAGTTCACAGGCAGATCGAGTGGGCTTTATTATTCGTCGAGGAAATTGGGAAGAGAAGGATACCGATGCGGATCGCTACATTACCTTGAGTCAATCGGACCTTGTGACGAAGGTAGTTGTAAGAAGTGGTGTTACAGACCTATACACTGTGCCTGATGTGAAAGGTCCAGTTATAGAGGGTGGGAATGCTCATGTTTATTTTCGGGATAAAGATTTATTTTATAGCAATGAAATGGAACGTTTGGAAAAAGTAGAGCTTGGTATCTTGAACGAACGTTTTGAGATGGTTTATGACGAAACAACTGAGCGCTTTGTGTATACGCTTGAAAGCATTCCTCAAGGAAAGCATCCGTATACGTTTTTTGTTACCGTGGACGGGACAGAACAAGAAGTTACTGATCCGTACAATACAGTCAATGGAGAATCGGTTCTTTCGTATATTGTAACCGATATCGAAGTGCGAGGAAGTGTCTATCCAGAAGCAGTAGATTACAACGAAAACGCTGTAGTAAGAATAGAGCTTGAAGCTGCGGAGGATGTAGGGGTTCGTGAACTATTTATTGACTTAACAGCGGTTGGAGGGAAAGATAGAGTTCGAATTGACCCAGAACTGAATGAATTGACGATTGCTATCGATTCTAAAACAACGGCAGGAGAGAAAGTGTTGCCGATTGTTGCCATTGATGAATATGGCATTCACCATGAAGGTGAGGTAACGCTCACGGTCAAAGCAAGAACGTTTACAGGTGAGCCGGCTGATTTTGATTGGAATGAAGCTCTTATTTATTTCTTATTAACAGATCGTTTCTTTGACGGTGATGATTCTAATAATGACCCTTATGAAATTAACTATGATACAACAAAGCCGAATACATATCAGGGTGGGGACTTTAAAGGGATCACGGAAAAACTAGATTATCTAGCTGATCTAGGGATTAATACGATTTGGATAAATCCAATTGTTGAAAATATTAAGTATGATGTGAGATACCAGCATCCAGGAACCCCTTATTATGGCTACCATGGCTACTGGGCTAGTAATTTTGGTGAGCTGAATCCACATTTTGGCACGATGGAGGATTTCCATGAACTGATTGATGAAGCCCATGCACGTGGGATCAAAATCATGGTTGATGTTGTGTTAAACCACACAGGATATGGCTTAAAGGAAGCAGATGCTCCCCTTTACGGACAAATTCCTCATTACCCATCTGACGATGATCGAGCTCGCTTTGCTGGGATGCTTCGCAGTGGTGGGACTGATACGGTTCGTGGTGAATTAGCAGGTTTGCCTGATTTAATTACAGAAGACCCAGCAGTACGGGCACAAATTATCCAATGGCAGGTAGACTGGATTGAGAAATCTCGTACTCAAAATGGAAATACCATTGATTATTTCCGTGTGGATACAGTAAAGCATGTCGAAGATACGACATGGATGGCATTTAAGAATGAACTGACGAAAGTGATGCCTCAATTCAAGATGATTGGTGAATCATGGGGAGCAGGTCCTAATGATGATCATGGATATTTAAATACGGGTATGATGGATTCATTATTAGATTTCGATTTTAAAAACCTGGCTCGAGATTTTGTCAATGGTCAGGTATCACGCGTCCAAAACCAATTAGAAAATCGAAACAAGAAGCTTTCAAATGGCGCTACTTTAGGACAATTTTTAGGAAGTCATGACGAAGATCGCTTCTATCATTTAGTAG
Organism: Caldalkalibacillus mannanilyticus JCM 10596; assembly: GCF_000615945.1. GTDB lineage: Bacteria > Bacillota > Bacilli > Caldalkalibacillales > JCM-10596 > Bacillus_AT > Bacillus_AT mannanilyticus. The sequence continues at coordinate 34,143 of NZ_BAMO01000011.1, read as the reverse complement.
ATGGTGATCTCGGCAAGCTAAAAGTGGCAGCCGCTCTACAGATCACGGCAAAAGGGCAGCCTGTGATTTACTATGGAGAAGAACTAGGGATACCAGGAAGAGCAGATTACCCTTACTATACGAATCGTCCCAATATGCCGTGGAATCTGCTTGAAGGCAATGAGATGCTCGCTCATTATCAGAAGCTGTTAGCCTTTAGAGCGGAAAACTCTCATATTTTTGCAAGTGGAGAGCGCAAAAAAGTGGCTGGATCAGATCAAGATCAATATCTCGTCTTTTCTAGAAGCGTTGAACATGAATCTGTTTTAGTAGGTTTAAATGTTTCGAGCATGGAAAAAGAAGTGACTCTAGTCTTTACTTCTGCCGATACCGTTGTCACAGATCATTACAGCAATAAAACGTACACCGCGTCAAGTGATGGAAAGGTAACCTTTAAGATACCAGCGATGGAAGATGGAGGAACGGTGTTACTTACAGTAGTAGGTGGAACGTTGCCTGATGTAGGGGAGATTAGGGAAAATACCTTGAGAATTCATTACCAGAGAACAGACCACAGCTATGAACATTTAGGACTATGGCTGTGGGGGGATATCGCTACCCCATCAGAGAATTGGCCATCTGGGGGTACAGCTTTTCAAGCGAGTCAAGTGACAAGCTATGGTGCCTATCTTGATATTGAGTTAAAGCCCAATGCCAAAAACATCGGTTTTCTTGTGTTGAATACAACAACTGGAGATAAGGATGGAGGCGATAAAGCCTAGAGCTTTTTGCTCCAGATATGAAAGAGATTTGGCTAAAACAAGGCTCTGACCACATATTTTTGTATGAGCCTATCGACTTGCCAGAACGAACTGTTCGTATTCATTATGAACGCGCAGATCAACAGTATGAAGGCTGGTCGGCATGGGTCTGGGGAGATGTAGCCAAAGAATCTCAGGAGGTTGGAAGTTGGCCTGATGGAGCTACAGATGCAACAGATATAGGTCGCTATGGTGCCTATTATGATATTGAATTGAAAGAAGGCGCTGAAAGTTTTGGTTTCTTGTTCGTCAACAAGCAAGGGGAGGGGCAAACATCCGATTATACCTTTGATAAAATAAATCAGTTTAATCATCTATTTATTAAGCATGGAGATCCTACGATCTACCCCCATCCTTTTGGCTCAATGCCGCTTTCTTTACATTCAGGGGAATTGCTTTCGGATAAGAAGCTGAGGCTGGTTTTTCAAAAACGGAGGGACTAGACCCTATGGAATTGTTAAATGAACTCACGATTAAAGATAAAGAAGGTAGGGAAATCACTTTAACGAAGAGTACGATTGTGAATGCACAACGAGTCGAGGTTGAGGGTGAATTTAATTTAGAGCACGCTCCGTTTGTGGTAACCTATCAGGATCAGACCATAACGGTAAAAGAAGGCTGGAGATTAATCGATGAAATGTTTGGTTATGATGGGCAGCTTGGAGCAACGTTACACCCTAATGGATCGGCAACCCTAAAAGTATGGTCACCAAAAGCGGATCAAGTTTCGGTCGTCCTCTATGACAAAGCAGATCAGAATGAAAAGGTAGTAGAAATCCCTATGACTCTAGGAGAACGAGGTGTATGGTCCATCACGCTAACAGAGCAAAATACTGGGCTAGAGAATGTCAGAGGGTATTACTATCACTATCGCATTACTCATGGGGATGAATCCAAGCTTGCTTTAGATCCCTATGCCAAATCAATGGCGGCATGGAGCCACACTGCGAATGATCCAGTAGGAAAAGCAGCCTTGGTCGATCCTTCACTGATTGGACCGGAATTAGATTACGCCAAGATCCCAGGATTTAAAAAACGGGAGGATGCCATTATTTACGAGGTTCATGTACGAGATTTCACTTCAGATCCTACTATTGCAAATGAACTGAAGGCACAATTTGGTACGTTCGCCGCCTTTGTCGAGAAGCTTGATTATATTGAAGCGTTAGGTGTAACCCATATTCAGCTCCTACCTGTTATGAGCTATTTCTTCGGAGATGAGCTGAAAAATGATGAAAGAATGCTTGAATACGCGTCAACGCAAACAAACTATAACTGGGGCTATGACCCACAAAGCTACTTCTCTCTATCTGGAATGTATTCAGAAAATCCAAATGATCCTGAACTACGAATCAAGGAATTTAAAAACCTAATCGCTGAGATTCATCGTCGAGATATGGGAGTAATTCTTGATGTGGTTTACAATCACACAGCTAGAGTTCATATCTTCGAAGATTTAGTACCGAACTACTATCATTTTATGAATGCGGATGGAACACCAAGAACGAGCTTTGGTGGTGGACGATTAGGTACGACTCATAAGATGGCAAGAAGGATATTAGTTGACTCCATTCTCTACTGGGTGGATGAATTTAAAGTGGATGGCTTCCGTTTTGATATGATGGGGGATCATGATGCCGAAAGTATTCAAGAAGCCTTCGATAAAGCAAAACAATTGAATCCGAACCTTGTTATGATCGGGGAGGGCTGGAGAACCTTTGTTGGAGATGAGGGAGATCCTATCCAAGCAGCTGATCAGGACTGGATGCAATACACAGAAGCAGTAGGAAGCTTTTCCGATGAATTTAGGAATGAATTGAAATCAGGCTTCGGCAGTGAGGGACAGCTAGATTTATCACAGGTGGAGCTCGAAATATCCAGCAAATTTTGGCAAATATCAAGGCTCAACCGTATAACTTTGTAGCCGATCAACCTGGGGATGTTGTTCCATATATTGAAGCCCATGATAACTTAACCCTATACGATGTTATCGCTCAATCGATCAAGAAGGACCCTGAGTATCCAGAAAACGATTTGGAGATTCACAAGCGAATTCGTCTGGGAAATGCCATGGTGTTAACCGCTCAAGGTACAGCATTTATTCATGCGGGTCAAGAGTTTGGGCGGACGAAGCAATGGAGAGCGGAAGCGACAACGCCTCCCTATAAATCAACGTATATGGTGGATCAGAGTGGAAATCCGTTTGTCTATCCATATTTTATCCATGATTCCTATGACTCCTCGGATATCATTAACCGATTCGACTGGAATAAAGCGACGAATGCGAAATTATATCCTGTGAACAATGTAACAAGAACCTATACACAAGGGCTGATTGCTCTTCGCAAATCTACCGATGCTTTTCGATTAGGTTCAAAGGAATTAGTTGACAAGAATGTGACATTAGTTAACGCACCAGAAGTGAAAGAAAATGATCTGGTGATCGCTTATCGCAATCAAGCTACAAATGGTGATGCTTACTATGTATTTGTCAACGCTGATACCAAGGAACGAACGTTTACTTTAGAAATGGATCTAAGAAAAGGGATCGTTGTCGTTGATCAGGACGAGGCAGGAACGAAAGAGGTATCGAAGCGCTCAGGTTTTACTCTAACAAAAGATAAAATAAGTCTTGATGCGTTAACAACGGTCGTCATTAAAGTGGAGAAGGAAGGACCAAAAGGACCAACAAATCCATCGAATCCACCGTCGCCATCAAGACCAGCTACACCGAGTCCAACTTCACCTGAAGAAAAAATCATAGTGAATCAGCCACAAATCGATAATGGTAAAATAGTCGTGCCTATTGCTCAAGGAACAAAACAAGTCTTATTACCTGCTCAAGCCGCAGCAATCGATGGAAAGAATTCTTTGGAAGTGACAGGGGAAACATTCTCAGCGGAGATTCCTGCAAAACTTCTTAAGGAGCTACAAGATTTAGCTCAAGGAATGACAAATGCCAATATCTCGTTCTCCTTTGAAAGAGTAGAGGAGGAAAGGGTGACCACTATAACGAACCTTGCTTCCCAAAAGGCAAAGGCGAAGATAAAAGCTGTAGGGGATGTGTATGACTTTACTCTTGCCATTGTCGATAACGAAGGAAAAGAAACGAAGTTATCTACATTTACAAGCCCTATTACCATTACATTAGCTGTTGCTGACACAGCTAATAAGAAGTTGATTGGTTTCTATTACATGAAAGAAGATGGAACAATAGAATATGTCGGTGGGAAATATAAAGAAGGGAAGCTGACAGCCCAACTGTCCCATTTTAGCAAATATGCTGTATTAGAATATGATAAAGATTTTCTAGATGTAAAAGAAACGTATTGGGCTCATGATATGATTAAGGAAATGGCGGCAAAGCATATCGTTCAAGGAGTTGATGAGCAACATTTCGCACCGACTCGCTCTGTTACTAGAGCAGAATTTGCTACTTTACTTGTCAGAGCTCTTGGTTTAAAGTCATCACTTGCTGATCTAACATTTACCGATGTGGCTCCAAATACATGGTATGCTGCATCCATCAGGGCGGCATCTGAGGCAGGAATCATCAATGGAAAAAGTGCGACTCGCTTTGCTCCAGATGAAACCATCACACGTGAAGAGATGGTGACAATGATTGTGCGTGCCTATGAATATGTGCAACAGCCAGTGGATGTGGCTGATCAGAAAGCGCCATTTGCTGATTTAGAAAAGGCTAACAAATGGTCTAGGGAACACATTCAAAAAGCACAGCAAATAGGCTTAGTCAATGGTCGTGAAAATCATCTCTTTGTGCCTCAAGGGGTCACCACCAGAGCAGAAAGCGTTCAAGTGCTTGCGAATTTATTGCAGAAGCTAGAGTAGAGGTAATTAAATAGCGATGAAAAAGGAGCCGTAGCATGTAAAGTGCTATAGGCTCCTTTATAAAAAGATCATTAGAAGTCATATCATTTGATATGGCTTATTTCTATGCATTTTAAATTTTTCTGAAACTATAACTAAAAACCTACGTAATAATAGTATGTTGATCCAGTTGTTGGATTATGACTGATCGTAAATCTGCACAAAGGAGAAGGATATGGAACCAATATTAACAATTGATCGTTTAGGGAAGTCCTTTAAAGAGAAGAAGATTATTGAAGACATTAGCTTTAAAGTACATAAGGGTGAAATCATGGCGATTCTTGGACCAAATGGTGCGGGGAAATCGACAACGATTCGGAATATTATGGGGATCATGTATCCAGATGAGGGGATGGTGCAATTCCATAACCATTCGTCAGGAGAAATTCCTCGGCATAAAATTGGTTATCTACCAGAAGAACGTGGACTGTACAAAAATGTAAAGGTGCTTGATCTATTACTCTATTTCGCTGAATTAAAAGACTACCCTTTGAAGAAAGCGAAAGAAAGAGCATTAGCTTATTTAGAGAAATTCGATTTAAAAGGAAAAGAAAAAAGCTCCATTGAAGAACTCTCAAAAGGAATGGGGCAAAAAGTTCAATTTATCGCTTCCGTCATTCATGAGCCGGAGCTGTTGGTCTTAGATGAACCTTTTTCTGGTCTAGACCCCGTTAGTCAGGAGGTTTTCAAAAAAGAGATTATATCTCTGGCAGATAACGGCACAGCCATTCTGCTTTCCTCTCATCAAATGAACATGGTCGAAGAACTGTGTGATCGGTTGTTTATGATCCATCGAGGCAGGAAAGTCATCTATGGGACGATTGATGAAGTGAAGTCACAATATGCTAATTTCAAATGTACTGTGAAAGGAGAAAATAATCCATCCTTGTTACGAACATTACCAGAGGTTCAGCATGTAGAGCAAAACGGAGATGTAACCGTTATTCACTTAACAAAAGACGTCAACATCTCTGCTTGGTTAAAACAATTGCCAGACGAATTAAATATACAAGAGTTATCTATTGACCGAATTTCTCTCCATGAAATTTTTATTGGTATTGCTACAGATACATTTAGAGAGAAGGGAGTGAATCTACATGCGTAATAGTTGGAAGGTTGCCAAGTGGGAAATAAAAAAGAACATGACAAATAAGTCCTTTCTTATATCACTACTCCTAACACCTGCGATTTTTTTGCTCTTTTTCACGATTCCTATGTTTTTTTCCTCGGATGACGAGCTAGAGATCTTAACCGTTATTGTGAATGATGAGCTAGGAATTTGGGAGCACGATGCTCCGATTTCTAATTCACCCGATATGGATGTGGTTATTGACCCTGTCTTTGAAAATAAAGAGAGAATGATTGAGGGGCTCAGTAATGCGGAGAATACTGTATACATATCGTTAACTTCTGACCTGTTCCTTACTGGAGAAATCCCAATCTACCTATCTAATGATTTGGACGAAAGGACTTTATTCCGATTTAGTGGCTTGGAAGCTCCTTTACGGCAGGTTCAGCTTGAAAGCTTCGGATTATCTGGCGAAGAAGCAAGGCTAGCAGCAAGAGGGGTATCTCTTCAGCCAGTACCTGTTGGTGAGCTCGCTTCACCTACCGATGAAGCTTCACAGAGGCTGAAAAAGGGGTATCAGATCCTTTTGAAAGGCTAGTACCTGGAGGATTTGCTGGGCTGATCCTTTTTTCAATTGTCATTACAGGAATGATGATTTTCCAAAGTGCTTCTCAAGAAAAAAAGGAAAAGGTAGCAGAAATGGTACTGTCTTCGATCACGGCAAATGACCTTATGCAAGGGAAAATTATTGGTTATTTTGTACTTGGTATTTTTCAAGTAACCATCTGGCTGGTGATTGCTTTACCAATTATTGAATGGCGAACGGATATTCCTGTTTTCTCTTATTTATTTGTACCAGAATTGTTGCTACTGCTGTTGATAGCCATAGCTGGTTATCTTTTATTTGCTTCCATCTTTGTCAGTATTGGTGCTACAGTGGAAGAGATCAACACCTCAAGTAATTTTCAAGGAATTATTATGATGCTTCCCTTTATCCCTTTTATCCTTTTTGGGCCGATTTTTGCTGATCCAAACGGTTTGATAGCGAAGGTAGGAACCTTTTTCCCGATTACGGCTCCAGGGGTCTTGCTTATTCGTCTATCCATTTTGGAGGAATGGCCTTGGATTGAAATTCTGCTTGCCATTGTGGTACTATTCGTTAGTATTTGGTTATTCATGAAGCTAGCAGGAAAAATATTTAAAACGGGAATATTGCTTTACGGAAAGAATGCGACACCTCAAGAAATTTGGAAGTGGATTAGATATTGATAGAGAGAGGATGATATGAATGTCAATGTATGAATTTGAGGTCATGACCATTGATGGTGAAATAAAAACGTTAGAGGCATATAAAGGGAGTGTACTGCTAATCGTCAATACAGCGACGAAATGTGGCTTTACACCTCAATTGACAGGTCTTCAAAAACTGCATGAAAGCTATCATGACCAAGGCTTTGCTGTATTAGGCTTTCCTTGTGGTCAATTTATGAACCAAGAGCTTGATCATAATGAAGAGATTAAGCAGGTATGCCAACTTAATCATGGGGTTACTTTTCCTCTTTTCTCTAAAATAGAGGTGATTGGTGATCAGGCACATCCTCTATTTGCTTACCTCACCAATGAAGCACGAGGAGTTCTAGGCTCTAAGGCAATTAAATGGAATTTCACTAAATTTCTAGTGAATCGTCAAGGAGAAGTCGTCCAGCGCTTTGCCCCGACTGATAAGCCAGAGGATATTGAAAAAGAAATTAAGAAATTACTTTGAACGAAAATAGTCCTGAACAAAAGCTAAAAAGGTTTGAAATACTGGAGTATCTAATCGATCAGGATGATAGACCAAATAGAAAAAGTAAGGTTCAATGATTCCCGGTAACTCACGACTGAATAAGCGTCCTGTCTGTACTTCACGGTGAACAGCCGTCTTAGCCAGAATGGAGTAGCCTATCGTGCAATCAATGGCTTCCTTGATCGCTTCTGCTGAGCCTAGCTCCATTTTTGACTGCAATGTAATTCCATTATTTATAGCCCAGCGATGGCACATTTTTCTTGTAGTAGAGCTCTCTTGATGTAGAATCAGGGGCTCTTTTTCTATTTCCTCTAACGTGATGTTAGGAAGAGAAGCAAAGCGGTGCTGCGGATGGAAAACAAGAACCAACTCCTCTTGATATAAAGGAATCGAGGTAAAGGTTCTACTATCAATTTCTCTTTCCAAGACCATCCCGATATCGAGGGTATGTTCCTCAATTAATTGTAGAACAACAGGCGCAGTAAGGACTTTAAGGGAGAGCTGAATCGGTGGATAGAGCTCCAGAAATTCTCCAAAAATCCTAGGGAGGAGGTAAGCAGCAGGAACATGGCTGGCTCCGACGGCGAGAGAGCCTCGCTGATTTTCTTTATATTCATTCATGACCCGCAGAGCTTCCTCTCTTATATTTAATAGGTTCTCAGCATAGTGGACCAGTGCTTTTCCCGCTTCTGTTAAGATAAAGTTCTTATGGTAACGCCGAAAAAGAACAACTCCTGTTTCTTCCTCCAGCTTCTTTAGGTGAAACGAAATAGTGGGCTGCTTCATTTTCAAGATCTCCGCTACATCGGTCATTTTTTTGTGCTTCGCTAAGTGGACCAGAATCTCTAATCGGTGGAAGTCCATGTTCATTCGCCTCTTTTCCCTGTTCTTTCTTTCATGTTCTCCATTATAGATAATTTCTATGAAACTATAAATATCTTTCGATTTCTTTTAAAAAAATCTTTACGATTCCTCCATATGTTCTTAATCTTCTTTCACTACTATTAAGGTAACCAAAGAATAAAGGAGGGGGAACGTGGAGCTTATTGTTCAAGAGGTTTCAAAATCCTATCATTCAATGATCGCCTTACACCCAACCAGCTTTCGTGTTGCCAAAGGGGAATTTATTTCTTTGCTTGGTCCATCAGGCTGTGGCAAAACCACTCTTCTCAGAATATTGTCTGGCTTAGAAGAGGCAGAAAGCGGAGAGATACGTCTTGATGAACAGATGATCTTTTCGAAAAGGGCAAACAAGAATGTACCGACAACGGAGAGAGGAATGGGGATGGTGTTTCAAGACTTTGCTCTATGGCCACATATGACTGTTTTTGAGAATGTAGCATTTGGCTTAAGAGCCACTCGAAAAACACAGCATTTGAAGGAAAAGGTAGAGTGGGCATTGCAAAAAGTTCGACTTCAGGGATTGAAAGACAGGTTTCCACACCAGCTTTCAGGCGGTCAGCAGCAACGAGTTTCATTTGCTAGAGCGATTGTCACCGAACCGCGATTGATTCTCTTGGATGAGCCCTTAAGCGCTCTTGATGCCATGCTCAGAGAGGAATTACGCTCAGAGTTAGTCACTCTGGTGAAGGAATTACAGTTCACTGCCTTGTATGTTACTCATGACCAAGGTGAGGCGATGAGCATGTCGGATCGAATTTTTCTAATGAACGAAGGACGGATTCTGCAAGAGGGAAGTCCAGAAGAATTATATAACCAGCCAAATCATCCCTTTGTGGCTCAATTTATTGGCAAAAGCAATTTTATCACACAGACTTCCTTTTTCCGTCCCGAAAAGATATCTTTCCATCAAAAAAGCATAGACGATTATGTTTATCAGGGTGTGATTGAACAAATTCTTTATCAAGGGGATCGTTACGAAGTGTATGTAAGGGTTCAAAACTATCAGTGGACGATGTATTTTGCGGAACGCCCTCAAGTAGGAGAAACCATTTCTTTCTATCTACACCCCCAAGATATCATAGAACTTACCCATCTAAATCGAGAGGATGAAACAAATGAAAAGATTCGTATTGCTTTATAGTATCTTACTACTTCTTATATTTACTTTAGTTGCTTGTAGTGCTGCATCAAATTCGTCAGAAGCTCCAGAACAGCCTGATTCCAAAACAGAGCAAGAAGAAGCTATCGATCAGAAAGAGGAGAAGAAGGAAACAAAAGACCCAGGCAAGCTTCTTGTCTATACTGCTGGACCAAAAGGTATGGCAGAGGAATTACTGCAAGGCTTTATGGATCAAACAGGTATAGAAGCAGAAATGTTTCAGGGAACAACAGGGGCTATCTTAGGAAGGATCGAGGCAGAATCTAGCAATCCTTTAGCCGATGTGGTGATTCTAGCATCTTGGCCAGCAGCCAAAGATTTGAAGAACAAGGACTTATTATTCGCTTATCCAGAAGCAAAGGATGCTGATAAATTACATAAGGGCTGGAATGAAGAAGATTATTTCTTTGGATATAGTGCATCTGCTTTGGGAATTACCTACAATACTCAGCTCGTTCAGAATCCAGGAAAGGACTGGAGTGATTATACACTAGCTGAATGGAAGGATGAAGTGAACATTCCTGATCCTAGTCTTTCTGGTTCTTCTCTTGATTTTGTAGCAGGCTATCTTAGTAACCATCCTGATCAAGGCTGGGAGTTATTTGAGAAGCTAAGAGCCAACAAGGTTCAAGTTGCAGGAGCAAATAAAGAGGCGTTGGACCCTGTCATAATTGGTGCTAAGCGTGCTGTATTGGCAGGAGTTGATTATATGGCGTATAGTGCCAAAGCCAAAGGTGAGCCAATTGATATTCTTTATCCAACAAGTGGTACAGTCGTTAATCCAAGACCAGCCATGATCTTGAAATCAGCTAAGAATCTAGAGAATGCGAAGCTCTTTATTGATTATCTTCTTTCAGATGAAGCGCAAAAAATCATTGCCAATGCTTACTTACTTCCGGGACGTTCCGATATTCCAGCTCACCCAGATCGTGTGGATTATCAAGAGATTCCTCAATTACCAATTGATTGGGATTGGATGAGTCAGCATCAAGAAAAAATAAATGAAAAGTTCCAAGAGCTGATGAGATAACAGAAAATAATTCGGACTATTAGTTAGACAGAATCGCCTAGAGTAGAAAGGAATTTATACTGTGCCAAAACCATCATTTTTTCATAAGTTGAATATTTTCCTAGCGATTTGCCTGTTAAGTCTATTCATTTTAATACCCATGATCATGATTATGCTGAAAAGTTTTATGCCTGTAGGGGAATGGAGCTGGACTGCTCCACTTGAGGTGATCATGGAGAAGAATTTGACCAAGGTATATGGTAATACGCTACTACTTGGATTATTGGTGGTCATAGGAGCTACGCTGTTAGCAGCTCCTATGGCTTTCCTTATGAGCAAAACCACAATGAAGCGTCATTGGTGGCTAGAGCTTATTCTTTTAATTCCCTTTATGACTCCACCTTATATTGGTGCCATGGGTTGGATATTATTTATGCAGCCCAAAGGATTTCGAGATCAATTTTTTCCGTGGCTTACTTTTACTCAGCCCCTCTTTTTCTCTCTTTTTGGGATGGTTATGATCATGAGCTTGCATCTGTTTCCCTTCATTTATTTGATTATGAAAAACACCTTAGAAAGAATAGGGGGCTCATTAGAAGAAGCCGGAGCGATTCATGGTGGGAAAGCTGTTTATCGTATGCGCCGCATCTTACTTCCTTTACTTTTTTCAGGATATACCATGGGGGCACTGCTGATTTTTGTCAAAACCATTTCTGAGTTTGGGACGCCTGCGACACTGGGGAAAAGAATTGGCTTCTATGTTTTAACAACAGAGATTCATCGTTTTACCTCTAGCTGGCCTATTGATTTTGGAAAGGCAGCAGCGCTTTCTTCCATCCTATTAGGAAGTAGTATGCTGATTTGGTATCTACAGCATCTGCTGGCGAATCGTTTTTCTTATAAGACCGTGACGGGGAAGGGGCAGAAGAGTAAAATCTATGAGCTAGGCAAGTATTCCTTCTTAGCATGGTTTTATTGCAGCGGGCTCCTTATTTTAGCCATAGGAATTCCTTATTTTTCAATTATAGGGACCTCTCTCATGAATTTATGGGGTTATGGCTTTCGACTTGATAACCTAACCTTCACTCATTATATTAATCTATTAAGCATAGGTTCAGAGGGCTCCAAGGCATTAGGGACCAGTCTTATTCTTTCTTTTTTGGCAGCGACAGTAGCTGGAGCCATAGGGACTTATCTGGCTCTTATGATCGTCAAGACTGAGGGGTGGACTAAAAAATTTCTAGATGTGAGTAGCTTGCTCTCTAATACCATTCCTTCTATCGTGATCATTGTTGGTCTGATCTTATTCTGGAATGCACCGTGGATGAAATGGAATGTGTATAATACGCATCTCATGCTCGTCCTAGCCTATATCGTTTTGTTCCTGCCGTATACGGTTCAATATGTGCGAGCTAGTCTGGAGCAGATTGGCCCTTCCTTGTTTGAGGCGGCAAAAGTATCTGGCTCAGGAGCTTGGTTTACCTTCTTTAAAATCACTCTCCCATTAATCAAACCAGGGATCATTTCCGGATGGATGATGACATTTACCATATCAATCCGTGAGCTAGTAGGTTCTATCATGCTTCGTCCACCGGGGGTCGAAACCACGGCTACCTTTATTTTTGGTCAATTTGAACAGGGGAATGCTTCTCTTGGGATGGCGATGGCAGTCTGTTCAGTGGGAATAACCACTTTTATTCTATTATATCTTCACTGGGTGCAAAGGAGGCATGATCCTACATGGAAAAAATAACATTACAAGTACTTGGAGGCGTAGGTCAATATGGACGTGCTTGCTTCTACTTAACAAATGGTCGAAGTAGGGTTTTACTTGATTGCGGCATGTTAAAGGAAAAAAACAAAGCAAAGCATGAGGCTTTTCCACGCTTGACTAGGGAGCTTGCTAGATCAATCGATTTCGTTCTGCTAACCCATTCTCACGAGGATCATTGCGGGGGACTTTCTTATCTATTCGATCTTGGATTTGAAGGTTTGATCTATTCAACAGAGGCTTGTCGAGATCAAGTAGTACACCTTGGAACGGATCAAGCAGATCAATATTCTAGATGGTTTGATCACTGGCGGCTCTTAGAACAGCTACCTGAAGCGTATAATGGCTGGTACGTGTTAAATGAGGAAGTCCACATACAGTGGGGCAGGACGGGACATCTCCTAGGTTCCGTTTGGTATGGGATCGAAATGGATCAGAAGCGATTTTTTTATTCGGGGGATTACACAGCGGAATCCCTTCTTTTAGAGAGAGAGCTTCCTTCATTTACAGACATTGATTTTGCTGTGATTGATGGAGCGTATGGGCATGAGATTTGTACACAAGAAAAAGCGTTGCATTACATAGCTGAAACAGTGCAACATAGTCTGAAGAAAAACACTTCTCTCCTATTTCCCGTTCCTTCATTTGGAAGAGGACAGGATTTGCTTACGTTTCTTGTTCAGAAAAATAAGCTTTGGAAGGTCCCAATCGTCGTTGAGGAGAACATCTATCAAGGGTTAAAAAACTATGTATGCTATAAAGAGGAACTCAAATCTGGAGCAAGTACACGTATTGCGGAGGTTCTCCTGCATCCGTATCTTTCTGTGATAAAAACAGAGGAGGAGAGAAGGAAACATCTTCAGGATCCTGAGGGAAAAATTATTCTTACTCATGATGGAATGCTCGAATCCTCTCTTTCCTTTTATTATCTTAAGGAGTTGAAGCACCGTAACCACCTGATCATTCTTACGGGACATCAAGCAGAAGGGACGATGGGCTATGAGCTCCTTCAAGGGCGCTATCTAAGAGAGCATAAGCACGCCTTTATTCGCTATAAGGTTCATCAAGATCTACAAGATGTGGTGAGTATGCTCGATTTCTTGAAGCCAAAACAATTTATTCTCTTTCATTCAGGAAAAGAAACTTTAGAGCAGAGCTACAATTGGTTAGAAGAAAAGGGAGTGCAGATCAACCCCTCACTACATTGTGTAGGAAATGAAATAGTTGTATAAAAAATAGTTGTATAAATAGGTAAAAGGCTGCTCAAATGAACAGCCTTTTTGTATGTGTTACTTCTGCTTGTGCTCCATTAATATCTGTCTAAAATCATTTGTGTTTTTAGTACATCTTGAGGGAGTAGCCATCCCTTGGTATCTAAGAGTTGAATCAGATTGGCACGTTTTTCTGAAGCTGTAGTGAAATCCTCAGTTTTGAAAGAGGCTTCAACGAGATACTCCGTGCCAGTGCCAGCTTCATTTCGGACATGCCAAATTTCAATCGCTAGCTCCTCGCCTTCAAACTCGCCTGTATAACGTTGAAAATAGACAGGACCATATATCTTTGAAGCATTGATTTGGGAGGTTCCCCAACCGTTAGAAATCCAGTTCCTAAATTCATCCCGGGCAAAATCATGGGCAACTGTTTTTGAATCTGCTAGATTGGGTAATTGCAGACCACTATAATTAGATAGTTTTACTTTTTCTTGAACTTGAAAGCTTAATGTTTGGTTTGTGTAACCCCAATCAACCTCTGCCTCAAAAATTGAATTTGCATCAAAGCCATCATTGAATGCCGTTTGCAGAGCAGCTTGCACATTTCCATTGATAATGGGATATCTTTTTTTATATTGAATGCGATGCTGTCCTTGGTCCTCTTGCTTTCTCAAACGAATGCTCCAGCCCTCGTTTTTTAAAGCTTGTTGAGGAGTGTCAAGGAATTGTGCGTTATATTGCTTGGCTGATGATCCAGTACTAAATTCATCTCTCATTTGTTTTGCTAGATTTTGCTTATTAGTTAATACTACATTAGGGTCTAGAAATACCTTAACTTCATATGCTGATATACTCGGCACGGAATAGTTTGCTTCTGTCACATTTTGACTGGTGAATACGATTGAACTAAGCAAGACAAGACACAATAGAAAAAGTAAAGATTTCTTCCCAATTTTCATTTTACTACCTCCATTTTTTTAATTGTAAGCCTTTCACCTTAATCGTACACGGGAACCTTTAATTCTATATGGATGTTCCATGTGCATATTGTAAAAAAATGTGCAAGAAAATCTAGGTTCATATAGATAGAATCTATACTGAAAGGGGCAAATTAAGAAAATGTTGCGTCATTTTGCTTGATTTTAAGAGGGAGTTCAAATTCGATCGTGGCACCTCCCATTTGATTGTTGTAAGCCCTAATGATGCCTCCGTGTTTTTCAATGATCATTTTAGAAAGATAGAGCCCAAGCCCCGAGCTGTTTTTGAAGAGGGTGCTATCGTTCCCTTTATAATTTTTAGCAAAGATATGTTGAATCTCATCATGCTGAAAGCCCCTGCCATCATCTTCAATGATAAATCTCAATTTCTCCTCTTGATCTACCACGTGAAGCAGAATCTTCCCTTTATGCTCAATATGTTTTAAAGAGTTTGAAACGATATTCTCTATAACCTCTTGAATACGACTTGAATCAAAATAGATCTCCTTGTTTTCATCTATTGAGCAGAGGATAGAAAAAGCGGTGTTTTTCTCATGACAGAGAGGCAGCACATTGTCTTTGATCGTACAAATAAACTTTTGGAGAGGTATTTTCTCGATTTGTAATTGAAAGTTAGGGCGTTCTAAGTCCCAGATTTCATTCAATTGGTTGATCATGTGCCGCATTCGTTCGGCATTATTCTGTAGTACTTGAATGGAAGCTTGCTTCTCTTCTTCGGAAAGCTGTACAGAGGGCATGGAAAGGAGCTCTAAATGACCATGAATAATGGTAATGGGAGTCTTAATATTGTGAGTAAGAGAAAGAATCATCTCTTTTCTTTGTTCTTCCATGATCCATTGTTTTTTCAGTGAACCTTTCAGTGCTTTTCTCATCTTTTCGAAGGAATTCATCACTTCTCCCCATTCGTTCTCATACGTACTTTGCAGGGGGAAATCCAATTGTCCTTGCCGAATGTGCTCGGTCATGTTGATTAACTCTTGCAATGGATGATTCATACTTCTAGAAAACAACAAAGAAAAAGTGAAAATGACCAGCAGAGGGCAGAGTATAAGGACTGGGATAACAATGAAAAAATTAAAAAATAACTCGAAATTCGTTTTTCCTATCAACCAATGAATAATGAAAGATTCAGCGATTCTATTACTAGGATATTTGATCACAAGTCCCGCTTTCAGCTTTCCTTCCTCTTGTATAGGAGAATAAAGGATTCCATAATATTTTTTCTTTTCTGTGTCATATTCTTTGGTCGAGTAGGGGGACTCTCTGAGGTGCTGCTTTTCTGTAGTGATCCAAAATTCATATTCTGGACTGGGGAGCTTATTTTTCATTTCTATTTGAAATTCTTCAGTAAACATTTTTTCTGTGTGATTAAGAGCGTAGGTTTCAAAGGCATAGGCCTGTTTTTTATGATCGAAGGTGAACAACAGAATGGAAAGTACAATGAGCGATAAAAAAAGGGCGACTCCTAAACTGATGACAAAAAAGAGGAGGAATTGTGTTTTGATTTTGAAATTCTTTTGTATATATGTTAACCTCCATTTATAGCCTAACCCCATACTGTTTTAATATAGCTGTGATTGACAGAAGGAGAAGAGAGCTTGGCACGTATCCTTCTGATATGCTCTGTGACCGTATTGACATCACTTTCACTCATATAGCCCCATATTTTTTCAAAGATCTGTTCTTTGGAAAATACTTGTTTGCGGTGTGTGCACAGTAGCTCGATAATTTGAAATTCCTTCTTCGTACATTCGATTTCATTTCCATCCTTTATTACTTTCTTCGCTAAAAGGTCAATCACAAGGTTTCCAAAGATCATTTTTTTATGCTCTTCTTCCGCTAGCCCTTTGGGTGTTTTTCGCAAATGGACCTTGATTCTAAGGATCAGCTCTTTCAAGGAAAAAGGCTTGACAATATAGTCGTCTCCTCCTAATAAGAATCCTTTTACTTTCTCGTCTTCCAGCCCCCTAGCTGTTAAAAAAATAATAGGACATAGCACACTTTGCCGAATCTGTTGACATATATCAAACCCAGTGAGATCTGGAAGCTGAACATCTAATATAATGACGGACCATCCGTCTTTAGCCTTTACTAACGCTTCCTTGCCACTTAGAACAAATTCAACCTCAAAGCCCTCTGCCTCAAGAGCTGGTTTGACGAATGAAATAATGTCTATATGATCATCTACGATAAGAACTTTTCCTTTCATGCTATCACCTTCATTTTTGTTTAACTGGACTATAACCATTACTACTATATCAACAATCGAATCTATTTTCATCCATTAAATATAATTTATTGAAAATTATTCAAAGTTGATAAAAAGTTGATAAATGCATGTTTTCATAAGAGATGAAAGAAAACCTCTTAAATAAATGATTTCTTGAAAGGGATGAAAAAATGGAAAAGATGATTGTGGAGAATGTAAGTAAGTCTATAAATAGAAGGAAGATTATCGATAAAGTAAGCTTTCAAGTAGTAGAAGGAGATATATGTGGGTTTATAGGGCCAAATGGTGCAGGTAAAACGACCATGATGAAGATGCTAACAGGTCTTATTCAACCTGATGAAGGAAAAATTCTAATCAACCAAACGAATGTTTCACGGAATCGAGAAATGGCTCTAAAAGAGGTAGGAGCTATGATTGAAACACCCGTTTTTTTTGAGCATATGTCAGGAAGAAAAAATTTACAAAATCTTGCTAGGTTAAATATAGGGATGAGCAGAAAGAAACAACTGAAGAAGGTGGAGGAAGTGTTAGAGATTGTCGGTTTAACGAATAGGGGAAACGATAAAGTGAAGACGTACTCTCTAGGGATGAAGCAAAGGCTAGGGATTGCCCAGGCTTTACTTAATAATCCATCTATTCTCATTTTAGACGAACCAACCAATGGTTTGGATCCTCTTGGTATGAAAGAGTTTCGTGAATTGATCCGAACCTTAAAAGAAGAGTTCAACATTACGTTCTTTATTTCTAGTCATTTGCTTGATGAGTTACAAAAGATATGTGATAAGTATATTTTTATCAAAGAGGGTAGTATTAAGTGGGCCGGTGACCATCATACGTTTACTGAAGCACTGGATAAAGGGAAGGATTTAGAAGACCTGTTTGTTGAATTGATGGCTTAAATGTAATGAATAAAGGATGGAGGAAAAAATAAAATGTTCAACTCCTTGTTTATGTATGAATTTGAAAAGTTTTGGTCAAAAAAATTAAATATAGTTTGCTTTCTAGCCATTCCATTAATTATTTTTCTGTCCCTTACCTTTTCTATGAAAACCAATGAAACAGCTTATGAAACAGAGGTGAACTATACTACAAGTTTAAATTTCCATATCTTAAGTTTACAAGAAATGCTTCTTACAGCCTTCAATGCCATTGTGATCATCCTAGCTATCGTAGGGGTACATAACGAGTATAGAAAAGGAAATTTAAGAATGGCATTTACAAGAGGCATCTCTATAAAGAAATTGTATCTTGCAAAATCTCTCGTTTTTCTAATCAACCTGTTCTTGCTTATGCTGCTACAGCTGATACTTTCTTTTATGATCGGATACTACACGTTTCCAAGAGTATCTAGCTCACCACTTTTTTTCAAGGAGGGATTTTACGGGATAGATGAAATTACGCTATTTACCTTCAAATATTATTTATTAGCTTATCTTAGCTTACTTACATTTAGCAGTATTGTAGAGTATATCTCCATTAAATGTAAGACGATGACGGGAGTGCTAGGAATCAGTGTCGGGTTCTTTTTTGTGAATGTATTCTATATTGGCTTAAGTAATCCCTTTTTTAAAGGTTACCCAGAGGAACACATCTATAGATTAGTGTATGATTCCCTATCTATTATTTATATACAAGCTAAGGGAGTCGCCTATTTTGCTTCTGGAGAAACAAGTATTTTTCTGTATAGCCTACTTATTATGTTTGTTCTCTTTAAGGGATTATCATTTTCAGCATTTGCGAATCATGATTATTTAGATTAAAGGAGAGTATGAAATGACGAAGCAACTTATCTTTTCTGAGATCGAGAGGACGATTTCTAAAAAAAGCACAAAAGTGTTATTTTTCATATCGTTCTTTTATCCAGTTGTCATCCTTTTATTTTTTTCAGCAGAGATGGGGACAGAGAGTTATACTGTCAACGGGACTGTCATCCCTATTAATAGCCTTAATTATCCAGTAACGCAAATGCTGGAATTAAATGCTCTATTTGTTTTTGTTCTGCTTCCTTTGTTTTTCTCTGAGTCTATAAGCTCTGAGATTCATTCTGGAGCCTATCGAATGCTGTTAATTAGACCGTATAAAAAATGGAAGATGTTGATCAGTAAATGGGTGTCTCTCTCAGTCATCTATGGTTCCATGCTTTTCATCTCGTTTCTGACCAATAGCGTAATCGGTCATTTGTTTATGCCATACGCTAAGGAAACAATGTATTTTAACATTGATGGGAAGCTCAATCTATTTCATTCCGTATTGTATAATCTGAAATTTTATCTTATTTTATTTTGTGTATATCAGGCTATACTTGCATTGATTACATTGATCAGTATCTTGGTTAGAAATCATATCCTTACCTTTATGGGAAGTATAGCCCTTCTGGTTAGTTGCGGTTATTTATTTGAGCCTATTCTTAAAGTATTTGTGTATACTCCTGATATTGCTTTTTTTATTCTAGGAAACCATGGTCATGTTCCTAACGTCTTGTTTTTTATTTTTATCGTCCTATTTCTTTTTTATATTTCAATGCAAATCTATACTAAAAAGATTGGTGAAATCGTCTAATGTGATACTAAGAAAACTAATAAAACATCCCCATCATTTTCCAATGAGCAAATGATGGGGATGAACTTATTCTTATCTAGGGAATTGTCCACTTAACTGCTGTTGTGCTAATTGAACTAAACGCTTAGTAATTTCTCCTCCAACTGAACCATTAGCACGAGAAGTGGTGTCTGGTCCTAATTGTACTCCAAATTCTGAAGCAATTTCATATTTCATTTGATCAATTGCTTGTTGTACACCAGGAACTAATAGTTGATTACTGTTACGTCTGCTATTTGGCATCTGTAAACATCTCCTTTTCAATTTTGCTGGGTATTGAAGGTAAAACTGTATTCTTAATTTCTCTTACTATCGAAATATTATACGTTTCTTTTCAAATATTTTTTAGCATTTTAATAAAAAGGTGTAATAGGGAACGGGAAGATGTGTTTTGCTCAGCTTACATCATCGGCAGAAGGGAGGATCATTGGTCTGAGAAAGGTCTTGAATTCTCTCAGACCTTAGTCTTAAATAGAAGAAAGAGTAATGTTTTAAGAACGGTAGGTGAGTACCTTTTGACAAATGATCAAAGAATCACAGAATTAACGGCTTTGAAGGAGATTGCGGAAACACTGAACAGATCTTATGATATGGACCACATGCTGGATAATGTGCTAAGGAAGCTTCTAGAAGTTACAGGACTAACAACAGCTTGGATTTTTATGGTTGATGAAGAACCAGATTACAGTTGTGTAGCTGATCAAGAGCTTCCTTCAGCATTGAAGTGGAAAGATAAGTACCCTATGAAAAATGGAAGCTGTTGGTGTGTGAATAAGTATTGGAGAAAAGAGCTTCATCACGCTGTCAACATCATAGAATGTAAAAGGATTACGGATGCAATTCAGTATAAATGGGGCGATACCGAAGGAATTCTGCATCATGCCACAGTTCCGCTAAAAGCAGGACAGGAGTTATTTGGTATTTTAAATATTGCTGCCCCTGATAAAGAAGTATTTGACGAAGAAGAGCTAGCATTATTAGAATCGGTTGCATTTCAAATAGGTTCAGCCATAAAACGCTCTAGACTTTATCATTCCTCACAAAAAAGGGCTTTAAACTATGCTAAGCTGGGAGAAGTAAGTCAGCAGATCACTTCAATTTTGAACATGAAAGATATTCCTATTGAAGTCGTCCAACATGTAAGCGATATCTTTTCGTGGCGGGTTGTTGCCTTCTTTATTGTGGAGGACGATCATCTGTCTTTAAGGGCGTTTTGTGCGAATGGATATGTTGAACGTTGTTGTATCGATCTATTGTTTCAGGAAGCAGGCTTTATTGCAGAAACCTACATAACGAAAAAGAAGCAAGTCATCTACAGAAATGATGACACAATTCATTTCGATCTGCTTCCATTACCCGAATTTCAATCGGCTGTTACGGCTCCTATTCAATATAATGATCATACATATGGTGTTTTGCTAGTTAGCTGTGAAAAGAGGAATGCCTTTGACGACAATGATGTCGATGTGATTCAAAGTATCAGCGATGTCATTTCACTCACGATGGAAAATGCTCGATTGTATGAACAAAGAAAAGAGCTGGCTCATTTTGAAGAACGAAATCGTTTGGCTCGTGATCTACATGATTCGGTTTGTCAGATGCTCTTTTCTTTATCCTTAACAGCAAAAGGGGCAGAAATGCTGTTAAAATCGGAAGATCAACAGGTCAATTTAGAACAAGCCTTAGATGAGATCCAAACGCTTTCTCAGGAAGCGTTAAAGGAGATGCGTTCCCTTATCTGGCAATTGCGTCCAACAGGTCTTGAACAAGGACTCATCACAGGGATTTGTCACTATGCTCAACAGTTAGGACTTGAGGTTGAAACCAAGATGAAAGGTGTGGTTGAGCTTCCTCGTCATATTGAAGAAGCCCTTTATCGAATAGGTCAGGAAGCTCTTAATAATATTAGCAAGCATGCTCAAACCCCTAAAGCGAAGGTTATCTTGGAAAAAAACGAAAAAGAAGAAGTGCTTTTTACCGTAATGGATCAGGGACAAGGATTTGATCCTAAGAAAAATAGAAACCAAAGTTTGGGGTTAATAGGGATACGAGAAAGAGTCCAGCGCTTAGAAGGTCAGCTTGCCATCTCAAGCTCCATTGGAGAAGGGACACAGCTCGCTATTAAAATTCCACTTTCTAAGGGAGAGAGGGGATCGAAGAAAATTGAATAAAATAAAATTGTTATTAGTGGATGATCACGCGGTTGTGATCAAAGGTCTTAGTTTTTTCTTGAAAACGATTGAGGATTTTGTCATTGTTGGTGAAGCTGGGAATGGGGAGGAGGCGCTAGAGAAAACGGAAGCACTTCGACCTGATGTGGTCTTAATGGATCTTGTCATGCCCATTATGGATGGTGTAACAGCAACCGAGAAACTAAAGGAACGCTATCCTGACCTGAAAATTTTAGTGCTCACCAGTATGACAGATCGTGATCATATCCTACCTGCTTTACGTGCAGGTGCTTCAGGATATATGTTAAAAGACATGCAACCAGAACAACTTGTTGAAGCGATTCGAGGTGCTTACAGTGGTAATATTCAGCTCCATCCAGATATCAGTGCTCATTTGATGTCCCATTTTCTATCCTCGGCATCAGAGGATCAACCGAAGGAAACGTTTCATTCACTCATCAATGAGTTAACGGTACGAGAAAAAGAAGTATTACAGCTGATTGCTCAAGGGATGAGTAACAAAGAAATTGCTTCCACTCTCTTTATTGCTGAAAAAACCGTCAAGACACATGTGAGCAGCATTTTAAGTAAGCTTGATTTGGCGGATCGCACTCAAGCAGCTCTTTTTGCCGTTAAGAATAAAATGGTCTAAGACTTTAGTCTTAGGAAGTCCATCCAATAGATGGACTTTTTTAGTAGATGAAATTAAGTCTTTTTTCCGAGGATTGCCAGTTGTGTCTATAGTAGAATGGATGTATCACAAGATCAATGGCATGTATGCTCCATTGATTTAAATTGACGAGGAGGAAAAAAAGTGAAAATTATTGGTGTGAATGGGAGTCTTTCTGCAAATTCAAAAACGTTCAAAGGAATTAAGGCTATATTGGATACAGCTCAGAAGCAAGGAGCGGAAGTACAGATGTATGACTTAAGAGAGAAGCCGCTTCCGATGTACTCTCCAGACGATTCTTATGAATTAACTGATCAAAACGTGAGGGAGTTTCGCCAGCTGCTTTTAGAAGCGGATGGGATCGTTTTAGGAAGTCCGGAATATCACGGTAGCATGAGTGGAGTCTTCAAAAACGCGATGGACTGGGTAAGTTCTGAACAGTTTATAGATAAACCTGTAGCACTTGTATCGGCTGCTGGAGGACCAACATCAATGACAACCCTAACCTCTATGCAAGTGATGATCCGAAACCTATATGGATGGGTCGTTCCTACTCTTGGGTCGATTCCAGGGCAGACTCAGTTTGACAAAGATGGATCATTTGTCGAGGAAGGCATGAGAAAAAGGTTTAACCTGATGGGAGAAGAGCTTGTTAACATGGCGGAGTTACTGAAGGGCAAACGAGCTGTAAAAAAAGGATAAGGAAAAAACAGTGGAGAAGCAAGTAAGCCAGGCATTCTAGGAGAAGGAGTTGATTTGAATATGATCAAAAGTATTTATGAAACTCATTTACATGTATCGAATCTAAGGGATGCGATTTCTTTTTACCAAAAGCTAAAGCTTCAATTAGCCTATGTCTTAGAAGAGAGAAAAGTGGCTTTTTTCTATGTTGGTGAAAATCGACAAATGCTCGGACTGTGGGAAGTAGAACAAGGAAAAGAAGTGAAGAAAAATCATTTTGCTTTCGGAGTAGCTAGGGAGGATATCACGGGAGCAATAGATTGGTTACGTCAATTGGGAATCGAACCTCAAAAGAGCTTCGGAAAAGAACCGCTTGAACCCATCGTACATACCTGGATGCCTGCCGCTAGCGTATACTTTCAGGACCTGATGGGAATACCTTAGAAGTAATTGCTCTTTTGGAGGGCGAACCTCAATTGAATAACCCAGATCCAACCCCTTACTTAAGTGAATGGCTAGAAAAAAGATCCGCATCCGATGTCTAAGACATTGGATGCGGATCTTTTTTTACTGCAACATTATTAGGTTTTGATTCGTTTGATAGTATAGAAGAAACTTAATAGAGTAAGAATAAAAGAAATAGGAGTGTGTAATAATGAGAAGACGTTTGATGTATCTACTATCTATATCGTTGCTTGTTTTTACCCTTGTTGGTTGTGGAAGCTTGAAAACAGAAGTGCCGGAAGAAACGCCTACGACTGGAAACGTATCAGACATTGAAAATGAAGCTGTTCAAGTGAAACCTATTGTTCAGTTAAATCAAGAAGGTGATCATTTAAAATTTCATATTTCTCTTGTTAATCAAGGAAAGGAAGATGTTGAATTAACTTTTCCATCGGGTCAAAGATTTGAAATTTTTGTGAACGACAGCAATGGCAGGGAAGTATATCGTTACTCCATCAACCGATCATTTATACAAGTAATTGAAGAGGTTATTTTAAAGGCAGGAGAAGAGCTAAGCTGGGAAGAAGAATGGGACTTAACCATGAATGGTGAAGAAGTTGTACCAAGTGGTGAGTATACTGCCACTGTAGAAATTACGGCTCACAGCGATGTTGATATTCCTTTAGCCTCTCAAAAAATTGATCTTGATACAGAGAAAAAATAAAAAATATTGATATGAAAGAGAAAACTTGAGGGAGAACCTTCCTCAAGTTTTTTCATGCGGAATTCTCAGAATAGAAATATAAAGGGGGAGTGTGGTATAGTAAATGAGGGATTGGCTATGATTTTGATCACATGTGAGATTTGGTAAGGTTGAGGTGTGCAGTCATGAGCAAGAAATTAATCATATTTACGATTTTTTCTATTGGACTTATTTTGTTTGGAATTATTATGACCGTTTTTGGGATTATGAATGTTTCTACCTTGTACGTTGAACATGACTTTCCCTCTGCATTCTTAGAACAAGATAGAAACTTAATTGTCTATGTTCCTCCAGGTTACGACTTGGAAATGCATAAGCGTTATCCAGTTCTTTACCTTCTTGATGGTGAACTCTATTTTAAAGAGAATAAAGAGGAAAGCCGTAATGAGTGGAGTATGAAGAAAACACTGGATCGTTTGATTAAAGACGGGGCATTAGACAAAATGATTGTTGTTGGTATCTATTCCACAGAGGATCGAAAGGCAGAATATAGCTCTACAGAATTATTGGCTGAAGAAAGTCGCCTTGAAGCCTTAACTAAGTTCATCGTTGAGGAAGTGAAACCCTTTATTGATCTGAGATACAGAACACTTGCAGGGGTTGGCTCGACAGGAATTGCTGGAGCAGATCTCGGTGGTTTTGCCGCGCTTTATACAGGTTTGAAACATACTGAAACGTTTTCCAAAATCGGTGCCTTATCTCCTGAAAACAGTGAGCTTCTCCAGGAAAATCTGTTATCTGCGGAAAAGGATCAAAAGAAACTGCAAAGAATCTGGATGGATACAGAAGAAGAGCAAATTCTTGATGGACGACTTGAGAACATGTTACTTTATTTATATGGTGAGGAATAAAACACTTACATTTGCTTGAGAAAGGATTTTATGAGATGAATATTGCCTTTTTCTTATTACCTAAGGAAAGTGTCATCTACTTAAGACCTGATTCAACCATCCGTCAGGCTTTAGAGAAGATGGAGTATCACAGATATACAGCGATTCCACTCATTGATGAAAAAGGGAGATATACTGGTACCATAACAGAAGGCGATTTACTTTGGATGCTGAAAAACTCTGCGGAAGTTAGCTTTGAAACCTGTCACAAATACCAGCTTAAAAACGTCCCTCAAAGGGTCAAAAATAAACCAGTTTCCATTAATGCAGACATGGAGGACCTCATCTCTTTAGCCATTGAACAGAATTTTGTTCCTGTTGTTGACGACAAGCATATTTTTATCGGTATTATTCGACGTAGAGAAATTATTGAGTATTGTTATAAACAATATCTAAATAGGCAGAATGGATAATGTACCGATTCTAAGAAGGGGAGGGTATGGATGTCCACTGGTTTCGGTTTGTTTATCGTTTTTTGGAGCATCATTTTGTTAGGTTTTATGCTTATTGGTGGGTATTTTATGTTTCGTAAGTTCTTAAAATCTATGCCCAAGCAGGATGGAATGTCAGATTTGGATTGGCAGGATCATTATATTGACGAAACAAGATCCATGTGGGATGAGGAAACACTTCGACTATTAGATGAATTGGTTGAACCTGTACCTGAATTATTTCGAGATGTAGCTCGCCGCAGCATTGCTGCTAAAATTGGCAAACTGGCGCTAGATCAGAAGGCGTCGAAGATTTCACAAGATCTTATTATCCGAGGCTATATTATGGCTACTCCAGCCCGAGATCACAAATGGCTAATCGAACATTTAACAAACAAAGGAATTGACTTTTCAGCGTACAATTCCTTGCTCAAAGTTAGCAGCAAATCTTAAATGTTACATGAGCTTGACAAAGTAATGACTATTAATTGAACAAAGGGGAGATTGAAAATGCCTTATGTCGCATTATTACACTCACATGTATCTTCATGGATTATTGGAATTATTTTATTTGTACTAGCACTTGTATTCCTGAAAAGCGGGAAAATGAAGGGGCTTAAAATCACACAAATGATTCTTAGGGTATTCTACATAATTATATTCTTAACTGGTGTAGCTCTATTGCTAGAAATTAACTTTGCTGCATATGCTACAGTCAAGGCACTGCTTGCTTTTGGATTGATTTATGTCATGGAAATGATCCTTGTCCGTGGAAGTAAGGGCACTTTAGATGCAGGGAAAGCAAAAAGCTTCGGAGCGTCATTTTTGGTCCTACTTGTTGCTGTTCTTTATTTAGGGTATGGTAAACCTTTTTAAAAAAAATATTTAAAAATAAAGATAATGTAAGATAATAAGAGAGAACGAATGAATACGAAAGAAAACAGAGTATGATTGACGCTTACACTCTGTTTTTCTCCTGTTAAAATGTGTGTTAAAATTCTGACTGTTAACATGTATGGGTCATAGATTTACATAACAGTCCAGG
Source organism: Caldalkalibacillus mannanilyticus JCM 10596 (assembly GCF_000615945.1). Lineage (GTDB taxonomy): Bacteria > Bacillota > Bacilli > Caldalkalibacillales > JCM-10596 > Bacillus_AT > Bacillus_AT mannanilyticus. Next base: position 7,626 of record NZ_BAMO01000011.1, on the reverse strand, counting down.
AGGAGAAGAGTATGCCGTTAGTTTCGATGAAGGAAATGTTGATTAAAGCAAATGAAAATGGGTATGCTGTAGGACAATTTAACTTGAATAACCTTGAATTCACTCAAGCGATTCTTTTAGCTGCACAAGAGGAGAATTCACCTGTTATTTTAGGTGTATCAGAAGGTGCAGCAAGGTACATGGGTGGCTTTAAGCTAATTGTAGACATGGTGAAAGCACTAATGGAAGAATATAAAGTAACAGTTCCAGTAGCGATTCACTTAGACCATGGTTCTAGCTTTGAAACCTGTGTCAGAGCGATTGATGCTGGTTTTACTTCTGTCATGATTGATGGATCACATCATCCATTAGAAGAGAACATTGCTGTAACTAAAAGAGTGGTTGAGGTTGCTCATGCTCTGGGAGTGTCTGTTGAAGCTGAATTAGGTCGTATTGGTGGACAAGAAGAGACTTGATTGTTGATGATGCTGATGCGATGTATGCTGTTCCAGAAGAATGTGATCAATTAGTCCGTGAAACAGGAGTTGACTGCTTTGCTCCAGCCTTAGGTTCTGTTCATGGTCCTTACAAAGGAGAACCAAACCTAGGTTTTGATCGCATGGAAGAAATTCAAAAGTTAACGGGTGTGCCTTTAGTATTACACGGTGGAACTGGTATTCCGACAAAAGATATCCAAAAAGCGATTTCTTTAGGAACTGCTAAGATCAACGTTAATACAGAAAATCAAATTGCTTCTGCCAAAGCCGTTCGTGAAGTTTTAGCAGCGAAGCCTAATGAATATGATCCTCGTAAATATTTAGGTCCAGCTCGTGATGCGATTAAAGAAACGGTAAAAGGAAAAATGAAAGAATTTGGCTCTTCAAACAAAGCATAAGATTTTTATCTCGTAAATTAAATTAAGAAAAAGATACAAATATGACGATATTAAACCTAAACACTAGTTGTTTAGGTTTTGTTTTTGTAAAAAAGAAGGAATTATAGGTTCTTTTGTCGAAATGCAGAAAAGATCATTTTTTATCGAAACAGGAGGAAGGTCCCATTGTCACTAAAAAATAAACTAGCCATCATTTTCTCCTTCGTCGTATCAATTATTCTGATATTTAATAACACATTACATTATTTTTCTACCCGAGACCTACTTCAAAAAGACCAAGTATCACAAATGGAATCCTTGGCGCAGCAAATCAAAATTGCCATTGAGCATTCGCAATATGGGGCTTTATATATGGAGGATATAATAGGCGAGAAGCTTCGATTAGCAGCTATGGTAGCTCAAAAATCTTTAGATCCAGACGTAGAAAATGTGACAAATGAAGAATTAGAAGAGTTAAGTAAAAAAATAGGGATTTCTTATATTACTTTATTTGTACAGGCTGAGGATGATATTGTCGGTTGGAAATCGAATGATCCCAAAGAGATCAATCTTTCAACGAAAGAGTGGACGTATTGGTATGAAGCCTTTCAACAATTATTTGCTCATCATAATGTAGATGACACGATTCCAGAAGGGCAAAAATTACCTAATTACTGGGCAGGACCTATGGCGGTTTCCTCCTCTGACCCTGAACATGTGGATAAGTGGGGGTATTATTATGATGGAACCACAAATTATATAATTAACCCGTATGTCAGAGATAAGCAAGTGATAAATTTTACTCAAGAAATCGGTCCAGAATCCATTGTTAAAAAAACATTGGAAAATAATCAGCATTTATTGGAGATTACAGGGATTAATCCTAATGCCTTTGGTAATCCGCCGATCTATACAGAATTAAATGGAAATAAATACATTGATTTATTTAATCAAGAGATTCAATTTGGTACTTATGATTATCAGGATCAAAACGATTTATTGAGCGTAAGAAAAGCGTTCTCTTCGAACCAGACTGTAAGCTATGCGACAACCATAAATGACACTGATGTATTAAAGAGCTTTATCCCTGTTGAGGCGAAGCATCCATATGTGATCTCTTTAGTTATTGACTATGGGATCATTCAAGATGTTTTAAATAAGCAATTATTTCACAATATAACCAACTCTATTATTGTTCTTATTATTGTTTTCTTTGGTAGTTATTTTCTAGCTGGCTATATTGTTAGACCGCTCAATCATATTTTTAACAGAGTGGGGGAAATTGCCAAAGGAAACTATGATGCTCAGTTAACGATTGATCGAAATGATGAACTTGGAAAGCTTTCGGAGCAGGTTAATATGATGTCACGTAATCTAAAAAATTATAAAAAAACGGAAGAAATGCTTTTGCGTTCTGAAAAACTTTCTTTGGCGGGTCAACTGGCTGCGGGGGTAGCGCATGAAATCAGAAATCCATTAACGTCAATTCAAGGGTTTGTTCAGCTCCTACAAGAGAAAGATTATGAGCATAAGGATTATTTGCAAATCATCGATTCTGAATTAAAGAGAATTGAGCTCATTGTTAGTGAGTTTCTTGTTCTGGCTAAGCCCCAAGTATGTAGATTCAAAAAAGTAAATGTTTGTGATATTATAATAGATGTCACCAGACTTTTGGAAACACATGCCAACATGTCTCGAATACAAATACTGACTCATTTTGAAAAGGATGAAGTGGTAGTTGAATGTGACGAGAATCAATTAAAGCAATTATTTATTAATGTAACGAAAAATGCAATTGAAGCGATGCCTCATGGTGGTGAAATTAACATATATATATCAAAACAGCAAGACAATCACATTCTTCTTCGATTTGTTGATCAAGGCTGTGGCATTCCAAAAGAAAGTATATCTAGACTTGGTGAACCGTTCTATACCACAAAAGAAGATGGTACAGGTCTGGGATTAATGATCTGCCATAAAATCGTAGAAAATCATCATGGGCATATCTCTGTATCTAGTATAGAGGGAGAAGGGACCATGATTGATATACATTTGCCTAAAACACAAGTGGCGAAGGACCATGAGTAATCTCTTTAAAAAGGAAAGGAATGTAAGCCTTTGAAAGACTCTAGGATCAGCAAGTTAGCAGAAACTCTTTTACAGCATTCGTTAAGGCTTAAAGCGGGTGAGAGAGTATTAATAAGAGGACATCAAGCAGCCAAGCCATTACTACTTGAATTAATCGAGCAAGCCTATGCATTAGGCGCGTATCCTTATGTAGAACTACTAGACCAAGATGTGAGTAGACAACTATCACTTGGATATTCCAAAGAGCAGCTTCAGACAATGGTAGATTGGGAGATGAAAAAATACCAAGATATTGATGCAGTCATTATTGCGATTGCTGAAGATAATGATGCCGAAATGTCTGATGTCCCTACAGATAAATTTCAGCTTAGAGGCGAATGATGCGTCCTGTGAGTGATTTTTATGTGAATAACAGGCGTTGGGTATTATTAAATTACCCTACACCAGCGCTAGCACAGAAAGCTAAAATGAGTACAGCGAAATTTACAGATTTTCTATTCCAAGTATGTTCTGTTGATTACGACAAGATGGCATCTGCCCAAAAGCATCTAAAGGATTTGATGGAAAAAACAGATCAAGTTCAACTAAAAGGTCCTGGTACTGATTTAACCTTTTCAATTAAAGGAATCCCTGCCATTCCATGTGCTGGAGAGGCAAATGTCCCTGATGGAGAAGTGTTTACTGCCCCTATTCGAAACAGTGTGAACGGACGTATTACCTTCAATACTCCATGCCCATATAGAGGGTTTACTTTTCATAATGTATCCCTTGTTTTTGAAGAAGGAAAAATCATCGAAGCTACAGCAGATCAAACAGAAAAGCTTAATGATATTCTGAATACCGATGAGGGTGCGCGATATATAGGGGAATTTGCCATTGGTATGAATCCCTATATTCAACATCCGATGGGAGATATTTTATTCGATGAAAAAATCGATGGAAGCCTGCACTTTACTCCTGGACAAGCCTACGAAGAAGCAGATAATGGAAACCGTTCTTCAATCCACTGGGATATGGTACTTATCCAACGACCAGAATACGGCGGAGGAGAAATTTATTTTGATGGAGTCTTATTCGAAAAGAAGGTCGATTTGTCTTACCTGAATTGGAAGAGTTAAATCCAGAGAATTTAAAATAAAGTAGACTACTAGTTAGATGGAGTTTTTACTCCACTGACGATTAGAACGAGATCAATGGAATAGAATAGAACTGGAATCTAAAAGAGTGTACCGTTCGGTACGCTCTTTTGTACATAAAAAATAAACTATTTCTTAAATTTTTAATGTAGTGGTATTTTACATATACAATAAACAACATGAGGGGGAAGACAACAATGGACAGAGCAAATATTCTACTAGTAGAAGATGACAAAGAAATTGCTCGGATTGTTCGGGATTACTTGGTGCACCAAGGATACGGAGTTACATGGGCTTCAACCGGACAAGAGGGATGGGAGGATTTCCAAAAGTGTTGCTTTGATCTCGCTTTAGTTGATCTAATGCTTCCAGAAATGGATGGGTTGACTCTCTGTAAAAACATTCGATTATCTAGTGAAGTTCCTATTCTGATGATTAGTGCTAGACAAGAGGATGAGTATATTGTCAAAGGACTAAATATCGGAGCAGATGATTACATTACGAAACCTTTTAGTCTGACAGAGCTGGCGGCGCGTATTTCCTCTCATCTGCGGCGTTATCACTGGCACAGTGCACAGCATCAGGTGACTCAGCAGCTTCGTTTTTCTTCAGGCTTGATTATTGATGTAGAAAAAAAGGCAGTTTACCTAGATGAAGAAGAGATCATCCTTACATCAAAAGAATTTTCTTTGTTGATTTTATTAGCTCGCCATCCAGAAAGAGCTTTTACCAAGCAGGAGTTGTATGAACATGTATGGCAACAGACGGATACGGAGGGAAATAACACGATCCAGGTTCACATCAAGAGCTTGCGCACGAAGCTGAAAGAAAATATGCGAAATCCTAAATATATCAAAACCCTCTGGGGAACAGGGTATCGTTTTGTTGGGGAGCCTTTGTCATGAAAATACGTTCATGGTTACTCCTTTCTTATCTTCTCGTCATGCTTCTACCTATTGTTTTTGCCTATGGTTTGTATATCTTACTCAGTCAGTATAATCAAAAGCAAGCATTAGTTGAATACTTGCATATTCAGAAACAGATCGAAAAGGTCGAGCAAGTTGTGAAGGAACCTGAATTATACCTGATCCAATCCCAACGAATTTACGAGGATAAAATAATTCCATATCTCCCCTCTGGAGCTAAGGTAGTGATTTACGATCAAGGTGGAATTGTTTTGTTTGTTGGTGGTGATGAGAAGGACCATACTCCCATATTAACTAGAGTGAACACACGTCAATTGTATGAAAACCTCTTTCAGCTTCAGGTGCAGCATAGGAATTATATTTTGAAAAAACCAACATTAGATCATGGTAGCTTGATTGGTTTTTATGAAATTACGGTTCCTAGAGAGGAGTGGGTTGACGGAGTAAATCAACGAACCAAATGGATGTTGTATGGTTTTATTCCTTTTTTTATCCTGCTCTATGGAGGCGTCTGGTGGATGCTAGAGCGTAAATTAAATCGCCCCTTAGCTGCCTTAATGAACCGTATGACTGCTTTTGCTAGAAATGAAGAAGGCAAACCTATAGATCATCGAGGTGATGATGAAATAGGACAATTGATTTCACATTTTCAGCAGATGGAGCAAGAGGTAAGCGAAGCGCAGAAAAGGCTACAATCTGAACAGCAGACAAAAGAATTAATGATTGCTTCTTTGGGGCATGATTTGAAAACTCCTTTAACCTCTATACGAGCATTTACAGAGAGCTTGCATTTGAATTATCAAATAACGGAGCATCAAAAGCAGGAATATGTATCGATCATTCTTGAAAAAACAGATTATATGAAAAAAATGGTAGACGATTTAACTACCTATACTCTCTTGCAATCTGCGGATTATCAGATTGAATTAGTGAATGTAGAGGGTGAAGAGTTTTTTGACATGCTGTTATCTGGATATGAAGAATGGCTGGATACGCGTCAGGTTTGTTTAGTGAAGCAGGTTGCTGTACAAGGAAACTACAACATGAATGAAACACAGATGATTCGTGTCCTAGATAACCTTATGAGCAATGCGATTCGTTATACTCCAGCAGGAAAAAGAATTTGGTTGGCAGCATTATCTAAAGGAGAAATGCTACCAGATTGGATTTTCTCTACGTTTCATAGAGAGATAAGCTCATGGTTAGAGAGTCATACTCTGCTCATAGTACAGAATGAGGGGCTAGGAATGACGAAAGAAGATCAAGGAAGGTGTTTCAGCCTTTTTTCCAGTCTGAACCTTCTAGAACTCCTGAACAGCGTAAAAGCTCAGGTCTGGGACTGAGTATCGCTAAAATGATTATGGAGAAGCATCAGGGTGATATCTGCTTGTTTTCTGACGATAACTACGGTACTGTTGTGGTTTGTGCCTTTCCAGTAAATAAAGATGAAAAAGAAAGAATAGAGTGATAGAGCTGAGTGCTGTTAAAGTTGAAGAATAAAGGAGAGATTTACATGTTCGATTATGTTAAAAAAGGATTGATTGGGATGGCTACTGTTTGTGCTTTAGCCGCTTGTTCACTAGGGGGTGCACAGTTTAGCCCTGAGGAAATAGTGACACAAGCTGTAAATGAGAGTAAACATTTCTCGGCTTATTACAGTGAGGCACAAATGAAGATGAACCTGGAAGAGATACAACAAGAGATGACAATCAGAGAGTGGAGAGATGAAAAGGCATCTAAAATACGTGTCGAAGTAGAATCTGCCAATGGAGAAAAATCGGTTACAGTAAATGATGGTGAAAAAATTCTATCTTACACGGTTGGAGAAGATTACGCCTATGAATTAGGGTTAGGGGACATGGAGCTCCCTTCCTATCGTGATCAAGTATTAAAAAGCTTATCGATGCTTCAGGAAAGAAGCGATATAGAAATTGTGGGGGAAGATACTCTGCTAGGGCAAGATGTTTACCATATTAAAGCAACTCCCAAACAAGAAGGTGGCTTGTTTGGAGTTGAGGAGTACTGGATTGATCAGAAAAATTGGTTTGTTTTAAAATGGAAGAATGAGCTTTATGATGGGTCTAAATCAGAGTTTACTGTTCTTAACATTGATTTTGAACCACAGTTGGATGAAAATATTTTCACATTAGATTTTGGTGATAAAGAGATCGAAATTAGAAATATAGAGGAGATGAACCCTGCACAAGAGGTTAGTTTAGAAGAGGCAGTGGAATTGATGGGAGAGAAATTTTTAACTCTTGAAGATGAGGTATATTCTTTAAAAAATATTGAATTTGTTGGAGTAGATTCTCTTTCTCATCAAGAAGTGATCTTAAGCTACCATAAAGAAGAACTCCCTCAATTTAGCCTAAGTATTTTTAAACCGGTTGATGATATTCAAGGTACCGCGCTATTTGGTGGCGAAGAAACCATTAATGTACGAGGTACAGAAGGAATGTATATAAAAAATGACTATCTCACCATGCTTACATGGGATGAAGCGAGCTGGCGCTACTCTATTATGGTGGAAAACCCTAGCATAACCTTAGAAGAACTCAAAGCATTGGTAGAGAAAATGGAAATGCTGCAATAGAACTTGGATATAAAAAAGACCTAGCGGATT
>NZ_BAMO01000012.1 GCF_000615945.1 Caldalkalibacillus mannanilyticus JCM 10596 | reverse complement strand
CGTATTTCACACAATAGTAAAGAGAGCGAATGGTCAGTTTGACTTATCGCTCTCTTTTACAACATGCTTTGATTGGCAAATTTTATCCCATTCTAATCGTCTGTAAGACTCCTCCTTCATTGGAGGACTACCATGTGACAGTTAAATTCTTTGCTTTAGCGTTCTCTAGCTCCTTCAGCGCTTCCAAACCTTGGTTTAATCGGTACGAAAAGATCGACGATACCGATCACTGCTGCTGCTAACAAAGCGCCCATGAATGTTGTTTGGAAATTCACAATAAAGAACTGGGCAAAGTAGATGACAACAGCGCTCACAAGAAATCCAACAATTCCTCTACTATAAAGCGATATTCGATCGCCCATCATTAGTTCGATCCCCCAGCCAATCGCTGCAATGACAATCGCTGCCAGAAAAGCATTCCAAAAGCCAACGATCGTAAAGGCAGGAATTAGCCACGATACGGTTAACAAGACAATAGCTGCTACAATGAAGCGTATGAGATGTCTCATAAATGTCATGGGTTTTCTCTCCTTTTTATATTGTCGTTATGCTTTTATCTTTCCAAATATAAAAGGATTTATCCTCAAGAGCGACACTTATTTCGACCAATAGCTTCCATCTATCCGATCTGAATAACGGCTACGCTTTATTTATGTGTAAATACCTTGTCGCTCCTTTTAGAAATCGAAATGTAGTAGGCGCTAAACTCACTCTTACCCCTTCACTTTGCAGCTCTTGGATCAGCCTATTTATTTGAGGATTATCCTCCCCATCAAAACCTACAATGGGATAAATTCTTATTTCTCCTCCTGGAGCACATATTCTAAGCAATTCTTGAACTGCCTTCAAATGAAAGGAATAGTCAAACTGTTCTCCGTATAGGAAAAGAAAGTGACTACATAAAATAAGGGAGAAAGTTTCGTCCCCAAAGGGTAGGTTTGGCAAGGTTCCATATTTATACCGAGGTTCGACTGAGTTTCCTTGATAATCAGCAATAAATTTCGCTAGGGAGTCTTTTCGATTGTTATAATGATTTTCTAACGAGCCATAATAAGCCCATTGAAACAAATGTTGAACATCAGCCAGCTTTTTGGTTGATTCTTCAATTTCATCTAACCCTCTTCGTTGTAAAAATGACGCATCCTCTTGATACATAGGATCTACTGCTGTTGCTTTGTATCCTTTTTTGTTCATTTCTTGAACGAAGGACGATGCACCTGAGGCAACATCTAAGACAGGTCCTCTTGCCATCACTTCTTCATCCAACATAAACATATCCAGATACTCTTGATAGGAGCGACATGTCATCGCTACTCCCTTTTGCTCATACTTCTCTCTCATCTCTTCTCACCTCAACTCATATTCTCCTCTGCTACTCTCACTACATTTTTTTTTGCAGATGAGTGTTCTGACAATACCTCACCTTTCGGCATTTGTCAAGATAGTTACGCTGACAAACTAAAGGATACTAACCCTACTAAAGTATCTGTGCTATCATCCCCTGTTGTTTTATGATAAAGGAAACTTCCATCAGATGGAGTTCTTACTCCACCTGATGGTTAGAACATGATAAAATGATCTATGACAGGGAGGATAAAATATGCCAACAAACAATGATTCTAATTTATTAACGTTGAGGGAGAGTACAAATTCACCTAGAAGGTCTGCAGTCATTTCTGGAGTGTTATTAATAGCCGGAATTATTGCAGGTATATTTAGTGTTGTTCCCGTTATAGATGGAGCAGACTACATGGTCAAAGCCTCTACACACGAAAATCAGGTGCTAATAGGAGCGTTTTTCCAGCTATTAATGATTGTTGCCTATGTCGGTATTCCTATTTTGCTGTACCCAATTTTAAGTAAGCATCATAAAGGTTTGGCTCTTGGCTCTGTTGCTTTCGGCATTATTGCGGGTGTGTTCATTATTCTTGGTGTCATCATTCTTTTATTGTTATTGACATTAAGCCACGAATTTGCAAAGGCAGGAACTCTGGATGTAGCGTATTTCCAGACCTTAGGTGAATTATTACAGGTAGGACGTGATTTGGTGAACCATGTGGCAATAACACTGGCATTTGTTTTGGCAATGTTATTGTTCAACTGCATATTTTATCAAACAAAACTAGTTCCACGTTGGTTATCCGTTTGGGGGTTGATTGGATCTACATTATCCATCTTAGCAAGCTTATTATTTATGATTCGCTTCATCGGTCTGGATGCATCCTACATGATCTTGAATATCCCAATCGCCTTGCAACAATTAGTCTTGGCTATATGGCTCATCGTTAAAGGATTCAACCGAAGCCCTGCTAGTAATCAGGTTGGCTAGTAAACTTGCTTCTACATTTCCCCCACTGATAACACATAGAATCTTTTTCCCTTTCACATCTTCCATCTGCTCAGAAAGCAAAGCTGCGATCCCTAAAGCCCCAGAACCCTCGATCATATAGTGATGATGTTGAGCCATCCAACACACCGCCTCAGCAATCGCTTCCTCCTCAACCAAAACATTGTCATCCACTACACGCAAGGCATACTCCAGAGGCTCCCAGTGAATCCCTCCATACGTGCCATCTGCTAGAGATTCCTCATACTCGACATCTACCATTCTTCTTTCCTTGAAGGAATAATACCAAGGAGGAGAAGCCTTGCTCTGTACCCCGATCATTTGAATCGCTGGATTGATGCTCTTGGCAACAGTGGCAATTCCGTTCAAGAGTCCACCTCCACCAACAGGTACCAGAATCTTATCAAAATCAGGTTGCTCTAATAGTACCTCTAAGCCAATCGTTCCTTGCCCTGCCATAATCATTGGATCATTAAAGGCATGGATAAAGGTGCGTCCTGTTTCCAGTGCTAAGCGATTGGCAAACTCTTCAGCATCATCGTACGTCTTTCCATAGAGAACAAGCTCTGCTCCTGAACGTTTAATCGCTTCTTGTTTGGTCTGAGGAGTGGTTTCAGGAACCACAATTAAAGCTGTAATACCGCATAACGAAGCTGCATAAGCGACACCTTGAGCATGGTTTCCAGAAGAAGCCGTAATAACTCCTTTCAGGCGTTCGTTTTCATGTAATGAAAGAACCTTGTTCAAAGCACCTCGTGGTTTGAATGATCCGGTGATTTGTAAATTCTCCAGCTTAAACCAAACATCCGCTCCCGTTAATGAAGATAGTACCTTCGAATGTAACAAAGGAGTTTGAGTAATATGTTTCTGTATACGGTTTCTAGCTTGAACTATATCTAGCATGGTTATTTCCATTACCATCAACACCTTACGTTTTTATTTTTGTATTCCCTTTTCTTCGAGTACATTTCCTGCTAGTTTCCTAGGGTTGGTGAATGGTATGATTATACAATTATTTTCTGAACATTTAAAGAAAAATGGATAACAATAAAAATACAGTAATGGAGATAGAAGCTTTTATTAGAAGTGACCAATATCATTTCATTAAATTTCAGCTTAAAAGTATGGTGGCTGCACATTCAACAATGAAAGACAATGAAATTCTTAATGCTTTCAAATTCCATTCAATAGATAAGGTACATGCACTGTTTCATGATATAAGCGAAAGCCAAAGGGAAATCTTAAACAAATTAATTGAGATTGAAGAAGAGGCTCAAGTAAGAAACGTTCTAGCTGAACTCAAGGCTTATGTCATTCCGTTTACGAAAGTAACTGAAAAAACAGTGGCAAAACTTTTCCCTAAAATCAAAAAATTAAAAGCCCCTCCACTTGAAGAAATTGATTTCAAGGCAATTTCTTATTTGGGTTGGTATGACAATCGCATAAACAGAAAATTTATGATTGCCGAGCATAATGGCAAATTAATAGGCTTACAAGGAACGTTCTTGGAAAGTCAAAAAGGAATTTGTTCTTTATGTAATGGTATTGAAGAACTAGGCTTGTTTATGTCGATTGTTAAAAGCGGAAAGGAAACCTATACGAGTAGAGGAAATTATATTTGTCGAGACAGTCAAAAGTGTAACCAAAATATGATCACACTGGATAAATTACAGCAATTTATTGAAGTGTTAAAAGAATAAAGTAGGGATAAATCCCTCTCAGGCTGAAAAAAAAGTATGGATGCTTCCCTTTATAGTAGGCTTTGGTAACTGTCTACCACAAAGGGAGCATATCATTTTTTAATTTCAGAACTATTATAAATCGAAGTCCATTCATCCCATGATTCAAATCACGGGCGTACTTGGTTGAATTATAAAATCTCATAATAATTTTTACCACCCTAAGTCTATATTTTAATTAAGGCTTGAGCCGCTTTTCTAACAACTCCTTTCTTATACTCAGTATACTTTTGAGCAACCTCTTTTATTTCACATGCTAGTTCAGGCACTACAGATAAAATATTCATGAAACCTCGAAGAATTCGTCCCCGATGTTTTCCATCCCACAAATCTAAAGCTTCTATTAACAAAGGATACACAGTCTGTGCTTCCTGCTCACCACGTAAAGAAAAATAATTTAGGGCATCAATCGCATAATCTCTCACAATTGTACTTGAGTCCTGTCTAATAATCTCTTCTAATTTATCTAGATGAGAATTGAGCATTTCTGGAACATCTGCTGCAATAATAGAGATCGTATGCATCGCTTCCCAGCGAGCACGTGTTGTTTTGTTTTGAAGTAAGGGGAAAAGAAAATCAACAAAAGGCAGAACAATTTGACTGTTTTTCTCTGCTATTTTTGTAAAAACTTCTGCACAGTCCCCTACAATTTTAGGATCATGATGATGTAAACCTTCTGCAATTTCATTAAGTAAATTGGGATTGCTCAAACATTCTTGAGCCACTTGTAAATTTGATTCTTGGGTCTTATCCCCTTTAACTGAAGAAAGTTGGTTTACTATGTCTGAATACGGATTTCCTGACATGGATTCATCCTCCTTTTCCTTTGCTATGTAATATTACCACCAAAACAGATCAAATTGAAAGAGCCTCGTATTCAATCATGCTTTGAATACAAGGCTCCCATTACATTGCCTACCCACTATCCTGTAATATCCCTTCTTTTATATCCAACAAACCCTCCCACAATGAGGATCACAGCCAGACATGTAAGGATGGTTACACCCAAAAAGTTCATTTCCTCCACAGGTAGTCGTGGAATATGTCCAAAAGGAGAAAGATGTCCAATCCATTCGGGGAATTGAAGCAACCCTCCTAAATAAACAACCAAAAATGAAAAACCTAGATACAGATAAGCAAAGCTTGTCAGTTGTGGATAGAAACCGATAAAAAAGACAGCGACTCCAATCATGATCCACATGGCTGGCAAGTAAACCATACCCGCTTGAAAAAACGTGGTGAACGAAATAGGATCATCCATAGCAGCGGTAGAAGCGGACCATAAACCCAGCACAGCGAGGAAGAGCATTGCTATACTACTCGCTAGAGCGATAGCAAAATAGCTGCCCAAAACCCTTGATCTAGATAGGGCAAGTGAATATAAATGTTCAGTACGGTTCCTTTTCTCTTCCCCCTTTAGCTTTAACAGAAACAAGAGGGTTGGGATCGTACTCATCATAGCAAGAATGGACATCAACATAGTTATATATTGCTCCGTCAAGGAAAAACCTTCTACTGGCTGTAGCATTTCTCTCATCATTTCAGAATTAGCCAAAAAAGCTTCTAAATCACCTAGTACAGAGCCATAGGAAACACCTAGCATATATAAGCCGATAGCCCAAGCAATGATTCCTGTACGTTGGAGTCTAAATGGCAGCCCCATTGTACTGCGCAGAAAGCGTGAAGCATGTTTTTTCCCCGGTTTTGCAGGTAAGAATCCTGCCTCTATATCACGAATCGCATTCAGATACATAGCCACGATCAGTACGATCAGTGACATGCCCACAGTTAGAACGATGGGCCACCACTCATTTGTCACGAATGCTTTTGTGCGTAACACCCAACCAAGTGGGGAAAGCATAGACAAGGTTTCGTTGCTCACATCTCCAACCGCACGAATAAAATAAGCAACTAATAAAATGGCAAAAGAAAACCCTATAGTTCCTCTCGAACTCTCACTTAGCTGAGCAAATAATAAAGTGACAGCAGCGAAAAAAATTCCTGTAGCTCCAATGGCAGCACCATAAGTAAAAGAACCTAGTAAATCAACACTTTCAATACCCAAGGCAGTCAAGCCAAAACCAATAGCAAAAACGAAAAGGAGGTTCGTACAAAGCATCGCAATAAGTGTAGCACTCATATGAGATAAACGCCCTACTGGAAAGGAACGAATTAATTCGATTCGCCCCTCTTCTTCATCGGCTCTAGTATGACGAGTCACAAGCAAAATATTCATAATAGCTACAGTAATGGCAGTAAATAGTAGCATTTGATGTGCCATCATAGGACCTTCAGTATAATTGTCTAATCCATATCCGGGACCGACCATGGCTACCATAGCTGGATTCTTCATCGTTTCTGCCATAGCCTGTTGTTCAGCAGGGGACTGATATAATCCAGTAAAAGCCGATGCAGTCATAAGAGTTAATAAGAAAAGAGCTCCTAACCAGAGCGGTATACGAATCCGATCACGCCGTAATATAAACTTTATAATCCTTCCTGTTTGATGAAATTCTTGTCCCCCCACTTATGATACACCTCCCACTCCCGCCTGCTTATCCGTTCCTGTTTCCTCATAATGACGCATAAATAAATCCTCTAATTTAGGAGGAGAGCTTTCTAGCCTTACAATGCCAAATTGACTGATATGTCTGATGACTGTATCGAGCTCCTCTGCATCTACCTGAAAGGTAACCGCCTGTTCCTTTCCTTGAATACCATGCACACCATTCAATTTTCTTAAGTCGGCAATGGATTGCTTTGTTTCAACTAATAAATGGGCTCTGGTTAAATGGCGCAATTCACGTAGCGTTCCGGTTTCAATCATCCTTCCTTGACGAATAATTCCAATCGTGTCACACAGTCTCTCCACTTCAGATAAAATATGACTGGAAAGAAGAACACTTTTCCCCTCTAGCTTTGCTTCTAACACACATTCTTGGAATGCTCTCTCCATAAGGGGATCAAGACCAGACGTCGGCTCATCTAAAATATACAATTCCGCCTCCGATGCAAAAGCAGCGATCAATGCCACCTTTTGACGATTCCCTTTTGAATAGGTTCCACATTTTTTTGAAGGATCCAAATTAAATTTTTGGATCATTTCTTCTCTCCGTTTTTTATTGATCGCCCCTTTAAAATTCATAAATAAGTCTATCACTTCCCCACCAGTTAAGTTGGGCCATAGATTAACATCTCCAGGCACATAGGCGAGATGCTTATGAATGTCCACCGAATCCTTCCAGGCATCCTTTCCAAAGATATGGGCTTTCCCTTCCGTAGCTCTCAGTATCCCAAGCAAAATACGTATTGTTGTCGATTTTCCTGCCCCATTCGGACCAATGAAACCATATACTTCCCCTCTATTCACCTCCAGATCGACACCATTTAATGCGGTAGATTTACCAAACTTTTTGATAAGATTTGTTGCTTTTACGATACTCATCCCTTCTCCTCCTTTTTCCTCATGTTCTCTCTTGAACATAAGTTTCCATTTACATCCATGTTTTATTCTGCTTTATTATGAAATATATTAACTATTTCATTTCATAATATACAAAATACTACCCTTTGACAATAGGTTATGAAATCTATTAATTGTTTTATTACATATTTTTTATTACACTAAGAGTGAGGTGGAAATGAATGAACGGATTTGAACGACGAAAAGAACAAAAAAAACGAAGTATAATAGAAGCATCGCTAACCCTCTTTATGAAACACGGTATTCAAAAGGTGTCTATAGCAGAAATTGCTAAGGAAGCCAATGTATCACAAGTGACGATTTATAACTATTTCGAAAGTAAACACAATCTCATCCATGAGATGTTCATTTACTACATTGATCATAAATATCAGGAGTTTGAACAAATTATGTCAAGCCTCGTTCCCTTCCCTGAAAAAATTGAAAAAATCATCTTTAGTAAAAAAGAAGCTGCCAGTCAGATTCATGAAGAGCTGTATCAATACATCATGAAAGAATACTCATCTAATGAAAATTATGTAGAGAAGCTCTATACCGAAAAAGCGATTCCCCTCTTTTATTCCTTATTTTCTGAAGGAAGAGAGCAAGGATTTATAGACCCAAACATATCAAATGAAGCGATATTATTTTATATACAAATGCTAAAGGAATATATTCAGCGTGAAGAGGTTTATCAGAGGATTCTACCTTAAGTGAGGAGATTACCAAGATATTTTTCTATGGCATCATTGGAAAAGAGGCTCCATAAAAAGGCTGTCGAGAAGTATCTCGACAGCCTAAGGATTCATAGAAAAAAGTCATTTACTATATATATTGAATCAAGGCACTTGCGACGGAAAAATAAATAAGCAACCCGATAATATCATTGATCGTCGTGATAAAAGGACCTGATGCGACTGCAGGGTCTATTTTCAATTTATAGATCAAGAGAGGGACCATGGTTCCTGAAAGCGTAGCAATGACGAGTGTACAAAATAGTGAAAAGCCAACGATCAATCCTAACAGCCAATTCCCTGGAACAATGATTTGTGAAATAAAAGAAACGACGATGGCACACGCTACACCAATAATCAGCCCTACTCCTGCTTCTCTTTTTAATAATCGCCCAACACTCTTTCTATCTAATTTACCCAGTGCCAAGCCACGCACAACAACAGCTAAGGACTGCGTTCCCGTATTTCCTGCCATATCGGCGATTAAAGGAATAAAGATAGCTAAGATAGCTACTTGCTCCAAGGTTGCTTCGAATCTCCCAATAATCCCAGCAGTAAATAAACCTAAAAACAACAAAAGAATTAACCAAGGCAAGCGTCTTTTAGCAGCATCTACAGCGTTAATCTCAAGATCTACTGCACCCTTCGCCGCTGAAATCTCTCCGATATCCTCCGTCATTTCATCCTCGACTACATCCATAATATCATCCACTGTAATGATCCCAACCAGCTTTCCATGAATCGTGACAGGAACGACAAGTAAATCATACTGTTTTATGACTTGTGCAACTTGCTGTTGATCGTCAAAAGCAGATACAGAAATAACCTGCTTCTTCATTAAATCTTCCACTCTTTTTGTGGGGTCAGATGTAATTAATTGCCGCAATGACAAGACTCCTACTAAATTCAATTCGTGATCTGTCACATATAAATAGTATATTGTTTCAGCTTGATTTCCTTCCCTATGCAATCGCTCCAAGACCTCGTCTACTGTATCTACAGCCGAAACCGTCATATGCTCCGTTGTCATGATTCCTCCTGCCATTTGTGAACCATAAGACAATAACCTTCTAACCTCATCTGCCTCTTTTGAATCTAATATTAATAAGTAGTGGGACGCTTCTTTCGTCGACATTGAACCAATTAATGCTGTTAGATCATCAGCATACATATTTTTCAGAACCTGCTTGGCATACTCTTCTTCTAGCTCTGAAAGAATCTGTTTCTGTTGCTGAATCCCGAACTCCTGAAAAATATCCACAAATTCTGCGGGCAATAAGTACACGTAGACTCGTTTCCTTTTTTCTTGGTCTAGCGTCATAAAAAAATGCTGTTGATCCGTTGGATGTAATTTAAAAAGATCCGCTCTAAATTTCTCTTTTTCTTCGTTTTTTAACAACTGTAATAGGTAATAGGAGTATTCTTCTTGAAATTTCATTCTCATATACCCCCTTTCCTTTCCTGATTAGAGATGTTCAACTTCTACTGTGAGCACATGATCAATTTTCTTGATAACATAATAAATTTCTGTTGTGTACTCTTTTTCTGACGCAGACAGAGTAAGACCGATTTGTTGGTTTCCGTTTTCTAAATCCTTGATTTTGATATGTCGGATCTTGATCTCTTTTTTCTGGTCATCCGCTATCCTTTTTC
The DNA here is from genome assembly GCF_000615945.1 of Caldalkalibacillus mannanilyticus JCM 10596. GTDB lineage: Bacteria > Bacillota > Bacilli > Caldalkalibacillales > JCM-10596 > Bacillus_AT > Bacillus_AT mannanilyticus. The sequence continues at coordinate 86,468 of NZ_BAMO01000012.1, read as the reverse complement.
CTTTTTGTTCAATAAGCTGTAATAATTCCGTCATTTTGTAATTAGGTTCTACCACAATCTTCACCGCTAAATCACGCTGTCTAAGCTTATTTGGACCAATGATTTTCACAACATTCGGCAGAAGATTGATGGCTAGAATAAAAAGCAGCACAGAATAAAAGGCTTCTAGATAAAAACCTGCCCCTATGGCAATTCCTAGACCTCCTGAAGCCCAGATCATTGCGGCGGTTGTTAAACCAGAAATGACATCATTATTTCTTCTCAGAATGACACCTGCACCCAAAAAACCAATTCCACTCACAATTTGGGCAGCAAGTCTTAAGGGGTCCATCATCATAAACTCTGTTCGCGGAAAGGTATAAGCTGCCTGTATAGATACGATCGTCACTAGACAACTAGCCACACATATAATCATACTTGTTTTTAAACCGAGTGGCTTATGCTTCAATTGACGATCAATTCCAATAAGTAAGCCAAGAAATAAAGCAATAGTTAGCTTTATGAAAAGTTCAGGATTCATGATACTCACCTGACTCCCTTTTTATAACCCTAAAAACCATGCAGCAATGGAAAAATAAATTAAAACACCGATCATGTCAGCTAAAGAAGTAATGAGCGGGGCACTTGCAGTAGCTGGGTCTTGATTTATACGGCTTAACAAAAATGGAAGGCTCATACCAATCAAACTACCTACAATCACGACCAAAATCATAGAAAGGGCAACAACGATCGCAATCTCTATTCCCCCTCGATAAAAGCCGATCATCGATACCGCCAATGCCATCGTGATCCCGAGTAATAAAGCAACAGATATTTCCTTGGCAAATAATTTAGCCCAATCTCGCATACGAATTTCTCCTGTAGCTAGGGCACGAATCATTAAGGTAGCAGATTGAGAACCAGCATTCCCTCCACTATCTACCAGTAGCGGTAAGAAAAAAACCAATGCAATATGTGCCGCGATCGTATCTTCAAAAAAAGCAATTCCTGCACCAGAAAAAATATTAAAAAAGACTAATAATACGAGCCAGCTAATTCTCTTACGATAGAGAAAGAACACTCCTGCGTCCTTTAAGCTTTTTCCTAGCTTAGATACGGTAGCCATCTTATGAAAATCCTCTGTGACTTCTTCATCCACAACATCAAGCGCATCATCTACTGTAATAATTCCCACGAGTTTCCCTTGTACAGTGACTGGAACAGCAAAAAAATCATATTTCTTAATAACATCTGCTACTTCCTTTTGATCCGTATTCACATCGACAAAAACAACTCTTGTACTCATAATTTCTTCAATGCAGCGCTCAACTGGTGATACAATAAGATCTCGAATAGAAAGAACACCAACTAGATCAAATTGTTCATTCACAACATAGATGTAATAGATAGTTTCGGCATCGGGTCCCTCTTTTCTTAAATGCTCTATGACCTCTGACACCGTTTCTTTTTCCTTTACATAGATAAATTCCGTCGTCATCAGCGCCCCAGCTGTCTGTTCTGGATATTTCAATAGGTGTAATACTTCCTGTGCATCCGCTCTATTCATCTTACTCAAAAACAATTCTTTTGTTGCCACTGGCAGTTCCGCCAAAAAATCAGCAATATCATCGAATGACATCTGATTTAACATATCAATGGCGTAGTTTTGCTGTAACTCAGCAAAAAATTGCTTTTGTCTGGAAAGCTCCAATCCTTGAAAAATCTCGGCAAACTCTCCAGCAGACAAATACTTATAGACGACCGTCCGTTGTTTTTTATCCAAGGATATCATAATCTCGATTTGATCCGTAGGATGCAGCTCTAAAAAAAGCTCTCTAAATGCTTCTAGATTTTGAGTATGAATCGCCTCAATAATTTCTACTCTATATTCTTGACGATTTTGTTGATTTAATATAACCATGATGAATCCTCCTTTTAGGAAATCCATCTCCAGCTACCAAGTGGAGTGGAAATGGATTTCTTCCTCTTGTATAATAACTTGTGCTTTTTTGTGTTACTTAAAACAGGTTCCCTACTCGAATCACTATCCATTTCCTACCACCCCTTTTCCATGCAAAAAAACACCTTCAACGAATGAAGGTGTTTCAATTCAACACAAAGATTAAGAAACAACACAAAAAAAACTTGTGTTTTTTCACATAACCCTCCATTCGTTGAGCTTTAGCACTGTGCGGCATAGGAAAATCCAGCTACATTAAAAACTACCTTATGTCGATAGTTCCTGTTCAACCCATTGGCGTCTTTGGACATTTCTGGGCAGTAGCGTATCTCCACACAGGAGCCTCACCTAACGAGGTACTTTATTGATTTTTTGCGATTTATTTTCACAACTACTAACTTAACCTCAAATTAATGATTTGTCAACCCTCTATTTTCCACTGCATTTTTTATACTTATTGTTACTACCACATGGACAAGGGTTATTTCTGTAGCTTTGAAATAAAGTCACGAAGTTAATAAAAATGTTGCGATGAAATACTTTATTGTGGATTTAAAGCACTGTGGGACGTAGCGAAAGCATTCGTTCTCTGTTTATTGTTCAAGATAGCAATCGAAAAGAAATCAAAGCATTATTCATATGCTACGATTGAAAAAATAATAAATTAAGGAGTTGACCAATGATGACAGTAAGACTTACCCCCTATTTAAATATGGAAGGGAACGCAAGAGAAGCTATTCAGTTTTATGAACAAGCAATTGGTGCCGAAGTCCTCACTATCATTACTTACGGAGATATGCCGGAAATGTCTAATACTTTCACTGATGATCTAAAGAACCTTGTGGCACACGCAAAGTTACAAGTTGGTGAAACTGAACTCATGTTTTCGGATGCTCCAGGTGGTTCGCCTATTGAAAAGGGTAAACAGGTAACAATTTGCATTTCAACGAATGACCTGGAAAAATCAAAACTAATTTTTGAAGCCTTGCGGCAAGACGGTCAAGTCAATATGCAGTTTGAAGAAACCCCTTTTAGTCCAGGTTTTGGTGACGTAACGGACAAATTCGGCGTGACCTTTCAAATTTTTACTGAAAGTCAAAACTAAAATATAAAATCAAAAAAAGAGTGCTTGCGCTAAGCCTGCACTCTTTTTTTACTGTTGCTATTGATACTCGGATTGTTCAGCCCTTTATTACCGTGAAGCCCTTTCACCTTTTCACTTTTCGTGTGCTTTTTGTTGTTCTCATAGCGATTATATTGTAATTTTTGTAAGTGTATTAGAGATCACTGAATTTATAAGAATGTTTATGTTATTTTAAACGTTATGAGAGCGAAATGAACATGAACGAAAGGGTTGGATTTCATGAAAACCATCATTATTTACACTACAAAATACGGCTGCACAGAAAAAGTGGCTCTCCTTTTAAAAGAGCATTTAAAAGGAGAGGTACAGCTACTCAATTTACTAAAGGAAAAAGCTCCTTCACTAAAATCATTTGATCGTGTCATCATCGGTGGCTCTATTTATTTCGGAAAAATCCAGAAAGAACTCACAGAATATATGAATGAGTCCGTTCCAGAGCTTCTGGAAAAACCATTGGGTTTATTCATCTGTGCCGGGGCACCCGAAGAAGAAACGAGAAAACAAGAACTAAAGCAATCGTTTCCAGAAATCCTGCTGAAACATTCTTCTTGTCAAGCCATACTAGGAAGTGAGGTAGACTACGACAAGCTGCGTTTATTCGATAAATTGATCTTTCGAGTCGTCAGTAAGTCCAAAGAAAGCTTTTCTCATATTCCAGAAAATGAGATCCAAGACTTTGCTCTAGCACTGGCTCCTAAGTAAAAAAAAATCTTCCTCATCAAATGGTGGGGAAGATTCTTTTTTACATAAAAATAATTATTTTTCACGATCATGATGATGCTCTTTTACTTCAACAACACGGTGTGGATTTGATTTAAGCTCCTTAATCAACTTTACACCTCGTTTGGCTCGAGAGGTTATTTCAATCTGCTGAAGAAGGACTTTCTTCACCCCTTGGCGATGAGTGAGGAGTTCAAGCTCTTTCATCTGAGAAGGGACGTCTATAACAAGACAGGCTACAACATAATCTTCATCCTTCAAGTTTATCCCCTTCACTCCAGCCGCTTTTTGACCCACAATGCTGATTTCATCTACGCTATATCGTAAAGCAAGTGCTTGGTGCGTAATAAGAATGATTTCCTTTTCTCCTGAAATGAGATGGACTGATAATACTTCATCATCTTCTTTTAGCTTGGTTGCAACCATCGGCTTAGAATAACGTTGTACTTTATATTCTGACAGCAGACTCCTTTTGACCATTCCTTGCTTAGAGCAGAACAACAGATAGGTATCCGGCAGATTAAAATCCTTGATGCTATATGCTTTTAGAATCCTTTCTGCTTTATCAATAGGAATGATATTGGCAATATGCTGACCCATATCCTTCCACTTGATATCCGGCAGTTCATGAACAGGAAGATAGAGGTAATTTCCTTTATTCGTAAAGAGGAGCAGTGTTTCTGTTGTATTTGATTCAAGCTGTTCCAGCAAGACATCCTCTTCTTTCTTTCCTACTTCATCATTACTAGAAGCCGAATAAGAGCGAATACTCGTTCTTTTAATATAACCATCTCGAGTCACCGTAACAATGACATCTTCGCTTGGAACCATGACTTCTAAATTAATCTTAATTTCCTCAATCTCAGCTTGGATTTCAGACCTTCTCTTATCTGCATACGTTGCTTTTATTTCTTCTAGCTCATTCTTAATCACAGACAATAGCTTCTGTTCACTAGCCAAAATAGCCTCCAATTTATGAATGGTTTTTTCTAGTTCCCTTGCTTCCTTTTCTAACTGAGTCACATCCGTGTTGGTTAATCGATATAACTGAAGGGTGACAATCGCTTCTGCCTGTCGATCCGTAAAGTCAAAGGACTTGACAAGGTTTTGCTTAGCATCCCCTTTATCCTTAGAAGCTCGAATCGTAGAGATCACTTCATCTAAAATCGACATGGCACGTATTAAACCAGCCACAACATGCAAGCGATCCTCAGCTTTAGCTAAGTCAAACTGAGTTCTTTTCTTGACAACCTGTTTTTGATGTTCAATATAGGCATTTAATAAATGCATGAGGTTCATCAACTTAGGCTGTTTATTAGCAATAGCTACCATATTGAAATTGTACGAGATTTGTAGGTCCGTGTTTTTAAATAAATAAGCAAGGACACCTCCAGCATCTGCATCCTTTTTCAAGTCAATCACAATTCGAAGTCCTGTTCGGTCTGTTTCATCACGGACCTCTGCAATTCCTTCTACCTTGCGATCCACTCTCAATTCATCAATCTTACGGACTAAGTTCGCTTTATTGACTTCGTAGGGAATTTCTGAAACAATGATTTGTTCTCTTCCGCCTTTCATCACTTCAAAGGAGGTCTTAGAACGAATAACGATTTTTCCCTTACCTGTTTCATATGCTTGCTTGATTCCTTCGATCCCTTGAATGATACCGCCAGTAGGAAAATCTGGACCCTTCATCACGGTCATTAATTCGTCAACAGTTGCTTCAGGATGCTCCATTAGCATGATGACGGCATCAATCACTTCTCCTAAATGATGAGGTGGAATTTCTGTAGCATATCCAGCCGAAATTCCTGTGGAGCCGTTAACAAGTAAGTTAGGAAAGCGTGAAGGAAGTACGGTCGGTTCTTCATCCGAATCATCGAAGTTAGGAATAAAGAAAACCGTATCCTTGTCAATATCACGAAGCAGCTCAGCAGCTATCTTAGACAAACGAGCTTCTGTATAACGCATGGCGGCTTGCGGGTCACCATCAATGCTGCCGTTATTTCCATGCATTTCTATTAAAACATTGCGTAATTTCCACTCTTGTGACATCCGAACCATGGCATCATAGACAGAAGAATCACCATGTGGATGATAATTCCCGATCACGTTACCCACGGTTTTAGCAGATTTACGGAATGGCTTATCCGCTGTGTTGCCTTCTTTATACATCGCATAAAGAATCCTGCGTTGTACAGGCTTAAGTCCATCGCGGGCATCCGGCAGAGCTCGGTCTTGGATAATATATTTAGAATAGCGACCAAATCGATCACCAATCACTTCTTCAAAAGGTAAATCTAAAAACTTTTCTAAAAGAGACAAATGAGAGTCACTCCTTCATTTATTGTTCCAGTTGTTCTGATGAAGCTACTTCGGTCTGATTAATATAAGGAGAATCCTCCTCCATACTGAAGGCTACATTATTTTCAATCCAACGACGTCTAGGTTCAACCTTATCTCCCATAAGAACAGATACTCTTCTCTCCGCTCGTGCTGCATCTTCAATCGTGACTCGAATCAGAGAACGTGTTTCTGGATCCATGGTAGTTTCCCATAACTGATCTGCATTCATTTCTCCCAGACCTTTATAGCGCTGAATCGTATAACCCTTGCCTACTTTTTTCGTTGCCTTCTTCAGACCTTGCTCATCCCAGGCATATTCAATCACTGCTTTGCTGCCTGTTCCCTTGCTAACCTTGTATAGGGGCGGTAGGGCAATATAAATTTTTTCAGCCTCTAGTAGCGGCTTCATATAACGATAAAAGAAGGTTAGTAAGAGTACCTGAATATGCGCTCCATCTGTATCGGCGTCTGTCATAATGATAATTTTATCATAATTAACATCATCCAAATTGAAATCAGGTCCTACACCAGCACCAATCGTATAGATGATGGTTCTGATCTCTTCATTTTTCATAATATCATCAATTTTTGCTTTTTCCGTGTTAATCACTTTCCCTCGAAGAGGCAAGATCGCTTGAAAGGTACGGTCTCTTCCCTGCTTAGCAGAGCCTCCTGCTGAATCTCCTTCCACAAGGAACAATTCATTTCTTGCTGGATTCTTGCTCTGGGCAGGAGTTAGCTTCCCACTTAAGATGGCTTCTTTCTTTTTACCTTTCTTCCCATTTCTCGCATCTTCCCGCGCTTTTCGGGCTGCTTCTCGTGCCTGGGCAGCTTGATGCTTTTACGAACAAGCAAGGTAGCTATATCCGGATTTTCTTCTAGAAAGATGGTTAATCGTTCAGCTACAACAGAGTCAACTGCCGATCTAGCTTCGGCGGTCCCTAGCTTCCCTTTGGTTTGCCCTTCGAATTGAAGTTTAGCCTCAGGAACTCGAATGGAGATAATGGCTGTAAGCCCTTCACGGATATCGGCTCCCTCAAGGTTCTTATCCTTCTCCTTCAGGTGTCCTGCCTTTCTAGCATATTCGTTCATCATTCTTGTCAACGCCGTCTTAAAGCCCGCCTCATGAGTTCCTCCATCCTTTGTTCGTACATTGTTCACAAAGGACAAAATATTTTCGGAGTAGCCATCGTTATATTGTAAGGCAATCTCAACTGGAATCTCTATTTGCTCTCCTTGGAAGCTAACAACCTTATGGAGAACCTCCTTTTCCTCGTTCATGTATGCAACAAAAGCTTCAATCCCGTTTTCATATTGGAAGATCTCGTGATTGTTTTCTTTTCCTTCACGCTGGTCAATGATTTCAATTGCCAGCCCTTTTAAGAGAAAGGCAGCTTCCCTGAAACGCTCTGCTAATGTATCGTAATTATATTGTGTGGTACTAAAGATAAGAGGGTCTGGTTTAAAATGAACAGTGGTTCCTGTTTTTTTTGTTTTCCCAATCACCTCTAATGATGTGACGGGTTTTCCCCCTTCTTCGAACCGTTGTTTATAGATCTGTCCCTCGCGATAAATGATGACCTCTAACCATTCCGAAAGGGCATTGACGACAGAGGCTCCTACTCCATGCAAACCGCCAGAGGTAGAATAGCCCCCTTGTCCAAATTTACCACCAGCATGCAATACTGTCAGAATGACTTCTGGCGTAGGTTTACCCATCTTATGCATTCCTGTAGGCATCCCTCGTCCTTCATCCTCTACTGATACACTACCGTCCTGGTGTAAACGAATGATAATTTTCTTTCCGTATCCTGCTAAGGCTTCATCTACTGAATTGTCCAAGATTTCATACACCAAATGATGCAAGCCTCGGCTATCTGTACTTCCAATATACATCCCCGGTCTTTTTCGGACAGCATCTAAACCTTCTAAGACCTGTATGGCATCTTCGTTATATTCAAAAGAAAGCTGATTAGTCAACGATGAAACTCCCCTCAATCTATAATTTTGATCTTCTGTTTGATCTACTTTATTCGAACATTTGTTTTCAGTACAATCCTAACATTCACCATCTATTTTTACAATCACAATTATTATACCAAGATGATGAGTAGGAGGACAGAAGACGTTAAGGCACAAAAAGCCTTAAAGATGTTAGATATCTTCAAGGCTTCCAGATGTTCACTTTTTTAATACACATATCCCTAATGTATTCTTACCAGCATGAGTTCCGATCGTACTCCCTAGCTTATAGAAATAAGTGTGCATAAATTGTTCTGGATCCAGCACAGCCTTTGCTTCTTCTTCTGCCTCTTCATATGTATCGAAGCTGTGAACAATAAATAAATAATCTGTGTCATAGGGCGCTGCACTAGAAAGTGTAGAGGAAAGTTCCTTTAATCCCTTTTTTCTCCCTCTAAACTTGCCTAAGTTTTCCACCTTGCCATATTCTACACAAACCATAGGCTTTATATTCAACAGTTCCCCAATGAAGGCTTGTGTTTGAGAAATACGCCCCCCTTTTTTCAGGTTCTCCAGCGTATCAAGCAAAGCAAAAATTTTAATATTGTCTTTCATCTCTTCTAATCTTCGAACAACTTCTTCAACAGCTACACCCTCAGATAAAAGCTGATCGGCAACCTTGACCATATAAAGAATGGCGACAGAAACATTTTTGGAATCAATCAAAAATACCTTGTTTTGCTCTTCATCAGACAGCATATTTTGGGCAATGGAAGAGCTTTGGAATGTACCGCTTAGTTCTGAGGCAATCGAAATACTAATGATGTGATTCCCTTGTTCAATATATTTTTTAAACACTTCATAAAACGCTTGTGGAGAAGGTTGGCTTGTCTTGGGTAACGCTTGGCTTGCTGCCATTTTTTCATAGAACTGCGTCTTATTGATATCGACTCCATCTAGGTAGACATGCTCATCTATATGTATATTTAGAGGGATTACCTCTACAGGGTGCTTGACCTGAATTTGATTCTCGACTTCAAAGTCACTTCCACTATCTAAAATAAATACAACGCCCATAAGTAACCTCCAATTTAATTATGACTTTATAGATTAATTTCTGTATCCTATTAACATTTTCCTTGTATTATACCGCACTTTTGAAAACGCTGTATAATTTTTTATAATTCTAGAGCTTTATCTCTACTTTCTTTCGGTATTTTAGTCTGTTAAAATATACATCAGTATATTTACTTACATTGACACTACTTTACGCTTGAAATAGGGAGGAAATTATGAATCAAATCATTGAAATTGCTTACTCGAATTTACTTTCACCGATGATCTTATTCTTTATTCTTGGTATTATTGCTGTCTTAGTTAATTCAGACTTAAAAGTTCCCTCCGCTTTCTATAGTGGCTATACCATGATTATCTTATTTACTATTGGAATCAAAGGAGGGGTAGAGCTCAAAAATGTATCACTTATTTCGATGCTGCCCGCTATTATTACTGCGATCTTACTGAGTATGTTTATGGTTTTTATAGCATACTTTATATTACGGTATCTTTACAAGTTTAGTTTAGAGAATTCTGCTGCGGTTGCCGCGCATTATGGATCGGTGAGTGCCGTTACTTTCGTAGCAGGCTTAAGTTTTTTAGATAAGCTTAATATTTTTTATGAAAGCTACATTGCTGCCATCCTAGTTATTATGGAGGGTCCTGCTATTATTACAGCTATTGTGTTTTATAAAATGGGGCAAAAAAAGCTTCAACAAGACTCAGGGTTAAGCCATGTAGTAAAAGAAGCCTTCTTCGGCAAAAGTATCTTTCTTCTTGTTGGTGGACTCATCATTGGGTACATTGCCCATGCGGATGGGATCGCCAAAATAAAGCCTTTGTTTGGAGATCTATTTTATGGTGTTCTGTGTATTTTCTTATTGCACATCGGTATGGTTGCTACTCAAGAATTAAAGAAATTGGAAAATATCCGCTTGCTTTCTTTCTCCTTTGCTTTTATCTTTCCGCTAATCGGTGGAGTAGCGGGAGTTCTAGCTGGAAATATGATCGGAATGTCCATTGGTGGTGTAACCATGTTAGGCGTATTAACAGCAAGCGCCTCCTATATTGCGGCTCCAGCAGCTGTGCAACAAGCTATTCCTGACGCCAATCCCGGATTATATATTGGTTCTTCACTAGGGATGACATTACCTTTTAATTTAATTATTGGATTACCTCTTTACCTCTGGTTAGCCACTTTAATGGCTCAATAAGGGATTCCCTACTCGTTTCTGGCTCGATGGACTATCCCATAAAACAATCGCTTTCTGCATGATCTAGGATCTTTTTGGTAAACATATCTCTGATAAGTTGAAAATAAGGAGAGAATGTACCATGACTCAATTACCTTCTGATGAAATGGCGATTATCGCTGGATTTCGGACAATGACGGATGCTGAAAAAACAGTAGATGACCTGAAGCAGGTAGGGATTCTTGATTATCGCATTGATCGAGTGAGCATGTTTAATACAGAAGAATTTGAAAAAGAGCTTCACAACCCGATTACAGGAAAGTTTCCTGGGCTGGCAAACGCCACTTTTGATGTGGAAATCGATCGAGATTCTAGTGTTTTAGCCAGTGCGAATCCAAGTGCATCAGGGATGAGCGATGGAAATGATGAAAATGTGGGAATGGATGTTGTTCTCACTGTCGTTGTAGGCAAGGAGAAATTCGATCAAGCAGAAAAAATTGTACGAAAAAACGGTGGCTCTTTTTAAAAATGACAGAGGAGCACATGTTGCCTTCCTCACTGACTCAGAAAAACTAAGCCAAATAGCCCGTAACTCACCGAAATCTGGTGAATGACGGGCTTTTTTTCTATCCTTTTTTTCTATCCCTTATTGAACACCGCCAGCAGCGATTCTAACGTCTCTTTGCATATGAGCCCATGCGCTTCCATCTTTATGCTTGGTACTTCCTAGAAAATGGATACATGTATGTCCATTGTAATTGTTATTTCTAATTTTTTGCACGCCATGTGGCATGTTATGCATGGCAGCCGCAATTCTGCGATCCTCGATTTCAATAATAACTGGGCGGGTATCCCACGTAAACCCTCCCCAGATTTCTCTCATGATTTCCGTGTCCCCACTAGTTAATGGTTCGACATCAGCATGGTTAACACCGTATGTACGTTGGACTTGAAAGGTTTTACCTGTATAGACATCAATGACTGTTGCGTTTTTTCCAATGGAGAACAGGGTGGCTGCTTCATTCCATTCCAAAACCTCGATGTCTGGTTCAATTTCTGGTGGCAGCTCTGAAACACCACCCTTAGGATCCGGGATATCATCACAAATGCTTCCGCTCTAGTAGCGGGCTGGATGGGCTTAAAGGTAAAATCACGATGACCTACTACAATTCCTGCTTGAGAAGCAAATGAGATGGAATCATAGGCCCAGTGTTTCTGACCTACATCACGAAAGGATACCTTAGGTCGTATCAGATCCAAATCTGAAAAAGTACGATGAATGATGGTCGCAATTTCAGCCCTTGTAATCAGATCATCAGGTCGAAATAAACCCTTTTCATCTCCTTGAATGATCCCTTCTTCAAAAGCGATCTGGATATCCGGACTATACCACAAGTCTAGTGGTACATCAGAGAAGACTTGGCTGGAAGCCCCATCAGATTCATATTGGAGGGCTTGTACGACAAGAGAAGTAAATTCCGCGCGCGTGATCTCATCCTTTGGTGCAAAGATCTCATTCCCAAAAGGAATTTGAATTCCGTTATTGACTACATACGCAATGTCTTCCTGTGCCCAGTGTCCCTGAATATCCCTTAGCTCTGCTGCTTGTACACCCTGAAAAGGTGAGGAAAGTAACAAAGAACAGGTTAAGGTCGTTGCTACGATTCCTTTTTTCAAGTTGATCTTCATGTTGTCACCTCAGAATCTTATTTTTTTGACTCGAAGTATATACAAATAAAAACGCCAAAAGTTGCGCTTTTTTGCACAACTTTTGGCATGGTAAATGTCACCAGTCTATTCGATTTCTTTTTCAATCACTTCTACATTCGTTTTTTCTTTCACTTTACTTTCTAGTTGCTTCGTTTGAGTTTCCCTCTGTTTAAGGCTGCCTAGTAGATCGTGAATATCCACATTAGTTAAAGCTCCAACTGTTTCAGGAAGCTTCGCTAAAATATCTGTTACATACCCAGTAACTTTACTCGCTCCGCCGCCTTCACCATTGCCACTATCAACAATCACGATTTTCTCTGTTTGAGCAAGTGGAGCTGAAATTGCACCTGCAATTTCAGGGAATTTCTCAATAATCATTTCAGCAATCGCTGCTTCTCCGTACTTCTTCATCGCTTCAGCAATCTTATCTTTTGCTTCTGCTTCCGCAATACCTTTGAGTCGAATAACATCAGCCTGCGCTGTACCCTCTGCTCTTTCTCGATCGGCATTTGCCTGACCTTGTAGACGAATGGTTTCTGCATCGGCTTTCGCTTTTGCTTCAATTTGGTAACGTTCTGCTTCTGCTTTCTGCTCATGTGCATAACGCTCTGCTTCCGCTTGTTTTCTTACTTTTGCTTCTAGCTCTTTCTCTCGACGTAGAATCTCTCTTTCTTCTAGCTCAATCAGCTTCTGACGTTCAACAATCTGAATTCCCATCTCTTCCGATTTAACTTCTTGGAGTGTTCTATTTTGTTGAAGGGCATAGGATTGATCCGCTTCTGCTCTTTTTCGATCCTGTTCTAGCTTAAAGTGTGCTTTCTTCACTTCCATCTCTTTTTCGGCTTCAGCAATGTTGGTTTCAGCTACATAATCTGCTCTAGAACCAACCTCACGAGCCTGAGCTTTCGCTACTTGTTCCTCTTTTTTGGCATTCGCCTCAGCAATCTCAGCAGCACGTTTGATATCTGCGATACGCGGACGTCCAAGGGCTTCCAAGTATCCATTATTGTCCTTCACATCTCGAATGGTAAAGGAAACAATTTGCAATCCCATTTTTTTCAGATCTGTTGCCGCAACGCTTTGTACATCCGCAGCAAATTTATCTCTGTTCTTATAAATATCCTCTACACTCATTGTCCCAAGAATAGCACGCAAATGCCCTTCTAGGGTTTGAGTCGCAATTCGACGAAGCTCATCATCTGTTTTTCCTAAAAACTGCTCAGCAGCTGTTGCAATTGATTCTAAATCCCCTTTTATTTTTACTTGGGCAATTCCATCAACTATGACTGGTACACCTTGCTCTGTGTAAACCTCAGGTGTGTTCACATCTAAGGTATGAACACGAAGTGATAAAAATTGAGCGTTTTGAATAATAGGAAAGACAAAGGCTCCCCCTGCTTTTACAATTTTAATTCCGTCTTTGGTAAATCCACCCGTTACAATCATCGCTTCGTCTGCACGAACCGTTCGGTAACGCGTTGCAAAAACAATACCTAATAAGAGTAAAACGACCACAATGCCTATAGGGGCAAAAACAGCAATATTCTCCATTACATTGGTTCCTCCTCAACTTACGTTTTTGATTTTTGTTCTAATTCAGATAGCTCTGCCAGCTTCTTTACGACAAAAGTCCCACTTACTACATCAACAATTTCAACTACTTCTCCTACTCCAATATCCACTTTGTTCACTGATAAAGCGGGTGAGCTTAATCTTGACCCTCCCTGTTCATAGATAATCTCACCACGTTGACTCCCTAGGATAGGAGTTGAAACCTCTCCATATCGACCGATCATATCCCGATCTGAAAAAGCAGCTGACTTTTGCGCCTTCAGTAAAGGGACAACCACGAGAAACATCATCAATAATGAAATCACAATAGCAGCTACGATAGAAAAAAGTAAAACAAAAAAGTAGGGCAGGCCGATAAAATGAGTTAAAAACATTCCCGTACCACCAAATACCGTGATAAAAGAAGCAATTGTAATCGGTGAAAAATAAGGTAGACTTCCCCCATTCATATCAAAATCAAAGTCAAATACATTTCCAAATATGACTGAAAACACAGCGTATACAAACCCTACGATAAAACAGATTAAGTAAATGGTTTCCATCCTTCTAGCCTCCTCTCTATACGTTTATTCCAATACCTTATTTTATCATTCACCAACGCTGTCAAACATTCCTTTTATCACATACAAATTGTTATACGGAAGCGAAACAAAATGGTTCCAAATTTTTCACAAAAAAAAATTACTTCAATGAGTAAGAAATATCTTTTAGATTTTACAAGTAAAATAAGGTATAATAGCAAAGAATGAAAGAACCTCTTGGAAGGTTTTTCTATCTTTTAAAGGAGCGATAATCCATGTTTCATCGAACCGAAACTAGACCAGTCAAAGTTGGTAACTTAACGATTGGTGGTAATAATGAAGTAGTCATCCAAAGTATGTGTACAACAAAAACCCACGATGTTGAAGCCACTGTAGCTGAAATCAATCGTCTAGAAGAAGCAGGCTGTCAAGTTGTCAGAGTAGCTTGCCCTGATATGAGAGCAGCTGAGGCTATTCCAGAGATAAAAAAACGTATACATATTCCTCTGGTTGCCGATATCCATTTTGATTATAAATTAGCTTTAAAAGCCATTGAAGGTGGAATTGATAAGATCCGCATTAATCCAGGAAATATTGGGCGTAAAGAAAAGGTCCAAGCTGTCGTCAATGCTGCGAAAGAGAAAGGGATTCCTATTCGAATAGGCGTAAATGCTGGATCACTTGAAAAAAGAATCCTAGATAAATACGGTTATCCTACTGCGGATGGAATGGTCGAAAGTGCCTTACATCATATTAAGATATTAGAGGATTTAGACTTTACGGATATTATCGTTTCGATGAAAGCCTCTGATGTTCACTTAGCTATTGAGGCATATAAAAAAGCGGCTGAAGCCTTCCGTTATCCTCTACACTTAGGAATCACTGAATCAGGAACTTTATTTGCTGGGACAGTAAAAAGTGCCGCAGGACTCGGAGCCATGCTCTCCATGGGAATCGGGAATACCGTTCGTGTTTCTTTAAGTGCTGATCCTGTCGAAGAGGTGAAAGTGGCTAGAGAACTGCTAAAATCATTTGGTCTTGCTGCCAATGCTGCCACACTGATCTCTTGCCCAACTTGCGGTCGAATCGAAATTGATTTGATCTCCATTGCTAATGAAGTGGAGGAATATATCTCAAAGGTAAAAGCTCCGATTAAGGTTGCTGTTCTCGGATGTGCTGTTAATGGTCCTGGAGAGGCACGTGAAGCTGATATTGGGATTGCAGGTGCACGAGGAGAAGGCTTGCTTTTCCGCCATGGAGAAATCGTTCGTAAAGTTCCGGAAGATCAATTGCTTGATGAATTAAAAAAAGAAATAGATAAATTAGCAGAAGAGCACTATGCGAAAATGGCCGCTGCCGATTTAACTTAAAGAAGTTTGGGAGGAGAATCATGTTTTTCACAAAGAAAACAGGGTTTCATTGTTTAGTATTGTATGTCCAAAGTGAGGAACCCCATCCAATTCATGTTGTTTTACCGCAAGAATTTGCAGGCGACGTGATTTCAACAATGAAAAAGTTTGAAAAATCTAGCTTAAACAACCATAGATATATCGGTAATTTAGGACCCTTTGTCATTATTCAAGACATTCAAGGATTTCAAAAAATAGAAATTCATAATGAAACGCTATCCTGGAGTGAACCTATCCTCTACACCGATTTTGCTAAAAAAATAAATGAACGTCTTCAAAACTTAATTGATGATGAAACAAATGAAGTAGAAGAAGAGCTGGTTTATTTTATTGGTGAATTTACTATGATGGAAGATAACGGATTTATCGCTCCTTTTTAAGAAGCTTTAAAAAAAGGAAAAAGAGCTGGTCAAGGGCTTGGTACACACGTATCGCCCATTGACTAGCTCTTTATTCGTTCAATTGATTTCTTTATTTCTATCTCATTTTTCTTGTTGCTTCTAGAGGAGTGACTCGAAACATACGATAAGCAACAAAGGAAATAGCCAAACTAATTAACATAATAGCCACAACGTAGTAAATAGCAAGACTTGCATAAGGGAAAAGAATTTGAAGCTTAATATGCAAAGGATAGAACATCGGATTAAGCATGGTGTATCCCGTGTAACATCCCACAATGACTCCTATTGTCATCCCGCAGATGGAAATAATTAAGCCCTCAAATAAAATCTGAAGGTATAGTGTTCTCGAAGGAATCCCAATCACTCTCAGCAGCCCTAACTCATAGCTTCTTTCTTGTATGATTCTTAATGAAATCACCATCAGCCCTACGATTCCAATAAAAATAGAAAACGCATTGAAATTTTCAAATAATTGATAGAGGGAACGGTTCGTATCCCCAATAGCTCTCATTCTCTCTTGTATATCCTCGATTTGGTGTACTCCCTGTGAAACAAGAGCACGTTCTAATAAGGGAAGATTTTCTTGCAATGCTTCATGGTTCTTAAATTCAATCGATATTCTCTTTTTAATCCCTTTTTGATCCTGAACAATATTGTGCAATTCCTTTTCATTGATCCACATACTAAACCATTCATAGTATGGATTCATCATTTCGATTCCTATGATTTCTTTTTCAACGATTTGATTTCCAATAGGAATTGGATACCTATCACCTATGGAATATTTCTGAGCACCCAAAAATTGATGATCATAGGATATAATGACGGCATCAGGATTGTGCTTTAACGCTTCCCATGCCTCTTGATCTGTGTGATATTTAGTCGATCTTTCCACTAGATTGGAAGGAGAAGTGATAGTAGAATTAAAGCCTTTGAGTGTACCAAGATTTTGCAGAAGAAAAACCTCAGAATAACTCATTATTTGTGTCACTTGATCGTCAGAAATCTTGTTTTGAAGCCATGTTTCATCTATAGTCACATGACGAGAAGGTAAAACAAAAGTGACAATATTCAAACGCACGTCGTCTTCATGGAGTTCAATCAAATATTCAATTATATTCTTACTATACATACTTGATACACTTGTAATGAAAAAAACAATGGAGAACATGAGCATCAGCGTGATTGATCTCCCTCGGTGATTTTCCATATGTCTGCCTATGAGCTTCAACAAGACCGCCTTCGTTGATTTTAACCAAGTTAATTGACTCAATTTCTGAAGAATGGATGGTAAGAGTAAATTAAAACAGATAATAACTAATACTAATAAGATAAATCCAAAAATCAAATTCCAATACACAGAAGTCAGCATGTTCACATCTAGATAAAAATGAGCAAATCTCGTGAAAATAAACAAAGAAAAACACATCGCTCCAGAAAGCAACAAAGGAATGTGAGAAAAACTTGCTCTTTTAGATCCGTTTTGAAGATTCTGTTTGCCTGCTCTTGGCAATGGATTTGATAAGGGGTTTTTAGCCAATTGAAATGAAATAGCATACATACATAATAGTATCAACGAAGAACCGATAGAAAAGCCGTATAATATCGATACTAAATCAATATGAAATACTGTTGGAAAATAAATCTCCCAATAGGAAATCACCTGGTTAATCATCTGTGATAAAAAATAGATCAGGATATTAGCCAAGACAACGCCTAGTACAATACCTAACAGACTGGATACGAGTGCATAAACAGCCCCTTCAATCATGAGCAGCTTAGTCGCATCCCCTCGACTCATCCCAAGTGCTCTCAAGATACGGAACTCTGCTTTTCGTTCCTCTGTAATCATAAGAAACGTATTGAAAATTAAAATGATACCTATTACACAGGAAATAATGCTTGCTAAGGTAAACATTCCTACTATATTATTCAAATCCTGCAACATGTACCGAGCGTAATCTTTGATTCGAAATACTCTCCACCCATTGAGCACCTCTTCAAATCGATTGGGAGAATAAGTGACTCTTGAGGTTTCTTTTCCTTGATCATGTAAAAGCAGTACGTTTGTATAAGCATCCTTTTCTAGACCCGTTAGATGATGAACTGTATCAAGAGAAACCAGCATTGTTGCCTTTGCCATATCCGTTCCTCTATAACCAATCCACCCTTTTTCATCCACAATCGCTCCCACATTGAAAGAATGTTCGTTATTGCCTGCGTCTAACACCATCACTTGATCTCCTGTTTGGAGCTGTAAACGTTCAGCTGTTCGAGAAGATAGAAGCACCTCGTTCTCTGCTAGATCACTGTATACTTCAGAAAGTGGATCTTCTGTAGCATTCATGATTTTCTCATCCATCCCAAAAACATACACATCGGTATATGGGGGTGAGGTAGACGAGTGAGTGTAACTGACTCGTGGGCTTTTTACTGGATATACATTGGTATGATAAGCAACAATAGGGACCAACATGTTGGCTTGATTATTTTGGACAAACTCCCGCTCTATTTTGTTTAGGTCTTCTAAGTCAAAAAAATCCTTTGTCAAGTTAGGTTGCATGATGGTATCAATTTCAATATCAACACTGCCATAATGTGTGTCAATCACATGGTCAACACTCTTCGAAATATAGGAACCCAATAGAAAGGTGGAAGAAGTCAATGTACTTCCCACAAGTGCTCCAATGATGAGTAGGATCGAGCGACTCCGATTTCCATTCATATTTCTCCATGCGATTTGAGCTAAGTGGGGCTGCTTCTTGCCAACGAGAGCAATATAAACAAAAATACTATAGACGAATATAGCTAATAGAAGTGCCGTCAACTCCAATCACTTCCATTCCACTCCTCTAAAGCTTGTTTTTTAGGGATGATTCTTTCTTGTAGAATTCGACCACTATCCATATATAACACCCGATTTCCCCGTTCAGCCACTTTGGATCATGTGTCACAATGACAAAAGTAATCTTTTCTTTACTATTCAGATGCTCAATTAAATCAAGCACCATGTCTGTGGTTTGTCGATCAAGCGCCCCTGTAGGTTCATCTGCCCAAACGATTTTCGGTTTATTGACAATCGAGCGTGCCAGTGCCACTCGCTGCTGTTGACCCAGTGATAATTGAGCAGGAAGATGGTTCATTCGCTCCAGCAAGCCAACACGCTCTAAAACGGTTAATGCTTTTTCTCGCGCTGTTTTGACCGGAATCCCTTGACAGAGTAAGGGAAGCTCTACATTTTCAATAGCCGAAAGGACGGGAACTAAGTTATACGACTGGAAGACAAAGCCCATTTGTTGCGCTCTAAGTTGATCTCTTTTTTGTTCACTATAGGATGAAAGAAGTTGCTCTTCAAAATAAATCACACCTCTAGATGTCGTATCTATACCAGACAAACAGTTTAATAACGTCGTTTTTCCACAGCCAGAAGGTCCCATGATAGAAACAATTTCTCCTTGCTCGATCGACAAGGAGATAGATTGTAATGCTTCGATTCTGGTTTCACCCTGACCATATACTTTAAGTAGGCCTTTTGCTCCATTATTTTTTGAGATTTTTCCATAGAAATCATTCCCCTCCTTTCTTTATCTAGGTTTCCGACTGTTAGCCGACCGGAAATATGGGAAGAACAATTTGGAAGGTACTTCCTTTTCCAACTTCACTCTGAACATTTATTTTCCCACCATGTGCTTCGACAAATTCTTTGGCGATGGCTAATCCTAAACCCATCCCCCCTAATTCTCTGTTTCTTGAATCTTCTACTCTATAAAAGCGATAAAAAATATAAGGAAGCTTTTCTGGTGGGATTCCTGGACCATCGTCACTGATCTCTATATAAACATGTCCACCATCTCTTGATAAATGGATCATAATATTCCCTTCCTGTGGTGTATAACGAATGGAATTCCCGATCAAGTTAATTAGCACCTGTTTGATTCTTGTGTAATCACAATAAATCTCAAACTCTTCGATCGGTGAATAAGAAAGGAGGATTTCTTTTCCTTCAGCTTCAAATTCGAGCACGCGAACGACTTCTTCAAGAAGTTGATTACATTCAAACCATTTACGCTCAAGAGGTAAGTTTCCACTTTCCGCTAGACTAAGCTGTCGGAGATCCTGAATGAGCTTCGACATTCTCTTAATTTCATCCAACATAGGAAGAAGATTCTGTTGATTTAATTCATAAGCCCCTTCATACATAGATTCAATCTGACCACGTAAAATGGCTAGAGGAGTCCGCAATTCATGCGCAACATCAGAAACTAACTGATTACGCAGAGCCTCTCCTTTGGACAGTTGATCTTGAAGCTTCTTCACTGATCTTGCTAGCTCCCCAAGCTCACTCTGATCCTTGAGGATATGGTAAGGGATCATGCACTGGGATTCACGGATAGGTCTATAATCTTCTCTGTGGTTCTACTCTCCCATAGCCCAATAAAGAAAACAAGAATATAAATAAAAATAAACAAGATCACAACAAGAGCGATATAACTAATATGTGAATAGGCATGTAGCCCATTTATTCCCCAAGCATATCCTAATACCAAAGCTAGCAGCATGCCACTTGTAAGAAGAAAGCTTAGAATAACAAAGCGTTTGGTCTTATGACTCATACTAGCTCACCAAACTTATACCCCACCCCGAACACCGTCTGAATATAGTCGGGATTCGAAGGATCTTCATCTATTTTTTTTCTCAAATTACTAATATGAGTATCAATCGAACGTTCATAGCCAGCATATTCCTCTCCAAAAACCATCTCGAGCAACTGAAGGCGACTGAACACTTGGCCTGGACGTTGAATTAAGATCGTTAACAGCTTAAATTCCGTTTTGGTTAGCGAAACCGCTTTGCCTCTCACCTCGACATAGCGTTTCGCATAATCGATTGTAATATTTCCTCTAACGAAGAGATCCTTATTGCTTTCCTCTGGCTGTGTGCTTTGATTCTTTTGAATCCTCCTTAGGATCACTCGAATCCTCGCAACCAGTTCTCTCATAGAAAATGGTTTAGTAATATAATCATCAGCACCAATTTCTAGACCCTTTAATTTGTCAAACTCCTCAGATTTCGCCGTTAGAAAAATGATAGGAATCTCTGAAGTCTGTCTGACTTGTTTGCATACATCAATCCCACTTAAACCTGGCATCATCCAATCTAATAAAATTAAATCAATATCTGAAAAGGTTCGCACCTTATTTAGTGCTTCTTGACCATTTAGGGCAGTTAGGACCTTGAATCCTTCTTGCTCCAAGTAATTTTGTATAACAGAAATCATTTTTTCTTCATCATCTACAACTAAAATGGTAGGAGTAGGGACCATTCGAAATACCTCCTTAAACATCTCTCATTAAAAGCATATCTAATAATCTGTAGCTTAGCCAGAAGATAATGATCACGCCCTAACCATCAGGTGAAATCAAAACGCCATCTAATGGAAGTCTCCTTTATAAGGTATCAAGAAGATGTTAAGAAAGTATTAAGATTTTGGCGGAAGAAGAACGATAGAACAAAAAAGAATAGGTTAGCATTTTCTCCTTTGCTAACCTATCTTTTTTCATATTCATTCTCCTTAGAGTAGCGTTGTTTTATAAAGAAAACGACTGAACTTGAAACTTTCTAATTCGTTCTGCAAAGGTTTGAGCCAATATGGAAGCCACTTCTGTACTTGCTGCTTGCGATATAACACGAAAGCTTGGTTTATCTTGGTCTGGTAAGATTAACACCCAGCCTTGGTTACTGTATAGCTTGATTCCATCTAATAGCTCAATCTCTTTCCCTTTCATCTCCTCCATCATTAATCTCATTACTTTCCCTTTTTCTGTCCAAGGACAAAATACCGCTTCATTGACAATATGAAAATGAGGAACCATGGCATCAACTTCTGATAGATATGTATCTCTGATACTCATATATTCCATCGTTTTCACCAAGGTATACAAGGCATCAAACATAGGGTGAAAAGAAGCTTCCTTCGTCACCTCCATCATGGATCGAGGATTTTCCTTTGTTCTTATAACTGTTACCTCTAATTCCGTTGCTAAATGCTCTAATACACTAGGAGCACTAGTAGGAATACCTAAGACGAACCTTTGTTTTTCTTGATCGTGAATTAAAAGTTGAATGGCATACAGCATGTTTCTTTCTATGATCTTTCCTTGCTCGGTAATCAGATGAAAATCTTGACCGTTTTTGTCCATAGAAATTCCGATATCAGCCTGATTTTGCTTTACATACCTGATCAGTTCCAAATGATCCTTCTGTTCTTCTCTACTAATACTAATTACTTTACAACTTAATCGATTTAAAATGGAAAGAATGATGTGTTGAGTAGGTGAAGAATGATGTTCTACGACAACCTTAAACTGTTTTTCCTTTACTTTTTCTGCATCTATCGCTTGGTATAACCCCTCGATGTATTGATCGACCACTTGGGGATAGAGATGATTCATTCCTATGGTTTCACATGAACTACGCCTATAATCCTCTTGCCAAAATGCATTCTCAATTTTCCTTTTGAGCTCTGGACTAAGATAAATTCCATCCTGATCATAGAACTCAATGAACATCCTATTTAAAACAAGGGGCTCCTCCATGACAATATGAACGCCTCCTGTCATTCCAAGCTGCTGTACTCCATATCTTGCTACCGATGCCATGGTTTCACCAAAATCGATGATATCGATGCCTGCCGAGATTAGCCCTGCCATCAATGCTTGTTTCATCAATTTAGCAAAAGGATGTGAACAAGAACTAAGCGATATGTTAGCACCAGAGCGAACTACTGAGCCATAAGCAGCTCCTAACTGACTCATGAAATCTGGAGTGATATCAACATTCGCAATTCCTTGTATTCCTTGATCAGTGAACAAGCGATTGGACTGCTTCTCTCCCCAGATCAAAGAGCTATGGACAGTACTTCCCTCATCAATGATTTTTCGAGGCCATATTTTGACTCCCTCTTTGACAAAGGATTTAGCTCCTATCTTACATTTATCCCCAATCACTGCTCCTTCAAAAAAGGAACTGCATTGCCCAATTTTATTATGATTGCATACTGTCACACCCTGTGCTTCCACTTGTTGTTCTATATAGTTTCCCTCCCACAAAATTGTCTTTTGTAAAACACTTCCTCTATTGATGACGTTTCTTTTTCCCATAACGGTATACGGACCAATCATGGAGCCACTGATTAATGCGCTATTCTCACCAATATAGGCTGGTCCCTTAATCTTCACATTAGACTGAATATCCACCCAGCGTTCAACAAACACCTTAGGGGCAACCTCTTTTCCTCTTAACGTCACATCAACTATACCATCCAACATATCAAACTGTGTTTGACGGTACATGGCTAGGTTTCCAATATCAGACCAATACCCCTTAGCAACATATCCATAGAGCGGTTGCTGCTCCTGTAAAAACAAAGGAAACAAGTCCTTGCTAAAATCAAACTCGACCCCTTTTTCATAGTAGCTGAAAATGGCTGGTTCGAAGATATATATGCCCGTATTCACTGTATCGCTAAATACTTCACTCCAGCTTGGCTTTTCAAGAAATCGTTTGATTCTACCCTCGTCATCTGTCATGACAACCCCATACTCTAAAGGGGACTCAACCTGCGTGAGCACTAGAGTCGCTATGGCTTTCTTTTGCTCATGATAGTGAATTGCTTCTGCTAAATTATAATCTGTTAAAGCATCCCCACTTATCACAATAAAGGCTTCTGTTAGAAACTCTTCCGCATTTTTTACACTTCCTGCTGTTCCAAGAGGGATACTCTCTTCAAAATAGCGGATATTTACTCCATAGTCTGAACCATCTCCAAAGTAATTCTTGATCACTTCAGGCATATATTGCACCGTAACAGCTATTTCAGTAATCCCATGTTTTTTTAATAATTCGATACTATATTCCATGCAGGGCTTATTTAATAATGGAACCATTGGTTTAGGGGTATTTGAGGTTAATGGTCTTAGTCGTGTCCCTTTTCCACCTGCCATGATCACTGCCTTCATAATTGGACAACCTCCTTGACTTCCTTCAAATGAGTACGGTAGAGATGAATCGTTTCTTTGGCTAATACTTCCCATTGAAAGCACTCTATCACTTTTTGTCTTGCTTTCGCTCTGATGCGCCTCATCTGCACTTCATTCTGTAAGGCATATAGCAATTGATCATAAAGCGATTGAACATGCCCAGGGTACACCTTTAAACCTGTACATTGATGTTCAATGATCTCACCTAAGCCTCCTGTGTCAGATACAATCGCCAGCCCATTCGAATACATCGCTTCTAGGGCAACGATGCCAAAGGGTTCATAGATACTTGGAAAGACACAAGCATACGCTTCTTGGAGTAATGTATTTTTGGTCTCATCATCTATAAAACCCGGAAGGTAAATTTTATGGCTTAATCCCATTTCCTTTACCTGTTCATGTAGCTCTGATAACATCGGTCCCTTCCCGCAAAGAATGAATTTGGCATCTGGAACCTTTTCTAACACCCGCGGTATCGCTTGTAACAAGATATGCATACCCTTTTCCCGAACCATACGCCCTACAAATAGAATGATTTTTTCATGCGGTAAGGCGAAGCGATCTCGAACCGAGTACCCTTCTCTCATTACTTGAGTAGGATCAATTCCATTGGAAATCACCTTAATCTTATCTTCTGGTAATTGAAATCGTTCATGAAGTTCAGCTTTCATATATTGACTACAAACGATGACGCTTTGCGCTTCATAAGTTAGCTCCCACTCTAAATGATTAATTTTTTTCTGTTGCTCTGTCCATAACCCCTGATTCCTTCCATGCTCTGTAGCGTGAATTGTAGCGATTAATGGAATTGATAAGGTATGTTTCATTTCTTTTGCCGCCCATGTCACTAACCAATCATGGGCATGAATGAGATCAAAGGACAATAACTTACTCAAGTCTCGAGCATAGTCAATCAATTGCATGTTCAATTGAAAAATCCATTGAGTGAATTCACTCTGCTGCTCATCCACTAAAGGATCGACACGATGGATATGAACTCCTTGAATCAATTCATACGTAGGGAGCTCTTGGGACTGACAAGTAAGGATATGAACTTCCAGTCCTTGGTTTACCAATTCCACAGAAAGGTCATGAACGGCTCGTGCTAGTCCACCAATGATTCGGGGTGGATACTCCCACGTCAGCATAAGAATACGTGCTTTTCTATGATTGCTTTCCTTCGTAGCTATTGTCGCTGCAACTAAGGAAGCTTCTGGAGAAATAACATAATTATTTAGGTTGATTTGCTCAAACAAGGGATATTCATTTTTCCAGTGTTCCATTCTTTCGATATCTAGCTGACCGTTTTTTATCTGATCATAGAGCTTATTAAATCTTGAGAGGTGGAGTTTAATACGTTGTATAGCATATGAAGAGAGAGAAGAATGATTCATGAATAAAGCCCAGTCCCCGCTTTGAGCTAGTAAGAGTTCCCTCACCCCCTGATTGAAAAGGGCAGCAAGCTGTGGTTGGGCTTGTATATCACTACGTCTGGTTAACTCCAGAAGTCTTTTCTCAGCTTGATACAAGTGGCGATAAATCCAATGGTTGTGGTGGTTTATTCGCTGCTGGTTGTAGGTGTGAAGAAACATGGAGGATATCGGTTTGAAAGGAGTTAGCTGCTTCCTCTTCAGTTCTTCGATCATCTGACTTGGAACGATCCAGTTACTTTCAGAAGGGCATTGCTGTAAGTGACGAAATAGGGCTGAAATAAAATCCTTTCCTTCTATCCACCACTCGCCAAATAATTCAATGTCATAGCAGAATACTTGCATTTCTATTCCCCGCTGTTCTAGACTTGAAAAATATTCCTTCTCACATTTTCGAATGAAGGGCTCTATTGTTTTCTCTAGCTGAATGTTCTCTACTTCACTGATGACTAAAGGGGAGGAGCCCTTAAATACCATGATTCCATGCGGACTTATGGTAAGTTCCCCTTGCGTTTCATTTTTCATGTAGTCTGATTGCTCACTTGGATCAAGAATGACATATTTAACCCCTAACTCATGTAAGGTGCGATCTACAACCTGATCAAATACTGGTAACCAAACACCTTGGGGAAGGGTTTCAAAATAATGATAAAAAGTTTCTATTCCAATCCGTAATTGAGCTATTTTACTTTCATCCGAAATATAAGGAAGATAGGCATTCGTGGCTGTACCTGTGATCCACTCTACCTGGCCGGTCTGATGAAAGAAACGCAGGCGTAACATGAGGTTTTCGTTTTCTTCTAGATAGTGCAGGATATGATGGATTTCCTCTCGCCTTCTCCATAATGAGGACAAAGATAGCTTATCAAGACTATGAATAAGGTCATGTTCTACATCATGAAGACGCTCTGTTAGGTACATATGATATTTGTGCATCATAAAAGAGTCATCCAATAAAGCCAGCAAAGTGGGAGAAATTGCACATGTAACCTGAAACGGAATCTCTTCTTTAAGCAGCTTTTCAAATGATAAAAATAAAGGAATATAAGCTTCTGTTAATGCTTCAAAAATCCATTGTTCTTCCGCATGTACATAGGAGCATGCTTCCCGAATATACGGTAAGTGGGTTCTTAACACTATTGAAGTCATTCTATTTTTCATTTCATCACTCCATATTTTATTCACATAGCAAACTTACCATTGTAGATCTCTTTAAGCGGATAAACTCTTCCTGAGAGAAACAACCATAGTCAACAATATAGTTTCTTCCTTGCGGTAGATTGTAAATATACTTGTGATCTGAGCTTTCCTCAACCCACTCATCTCGATAAAAATGAGCATTTGAACCATCGAATAGGATATCCGTTACATCATAGATTCGTAACCCTTTTGGAAGTACTCGGAAGTCTTGATCTGTAAATTGTGCCACTGCATGCATTCGGGACCATGTCATTTCCCAATAGACATAAAGACAATCAGTTCCTGCTGGCATTACTCTTAGTTCATTTTCAGAATAATAGGCATTTAGATCTAGAATCTCTTCTACCACCTTTTTCACCTCTCTAAATAGAGAATTAGATACCATTTCTCCATAGTATATGTTCCTTCACCTTAATAAATTGTTACTTTCTGGATAATTTTTTTCACTTCTTTTGTCGATTCCATTCTGGTTTTATAATGAATGCGCTTTCATGTTTAGACAAAAAAACTACCGAGTAAAATCCTCGATAGTTTCATTAACCTTCTATTTAATTTTTATAATAGGTTTCCTTGTATCTCTTGAATTTTTCTTAATTGAAAGCTTAATATCGCCGTATTTCCAAGTTCAAGGACAAAGGAATGGTTGGCAACAGCCCCCACTACCGCTCCAAGTCCTGGAAGCATTTGAAACAATTTCAATAGTTCAATACTTTGTTTATATTCCATATAAAATTCTTCCCAATTGAAATCTTCCCAGCTGCTCCATTCTTGAAAAACAGCATTTTTCTCCCAGTTTTTGATTTCTTCCCACGTTTTTCTTTTGCACTCTCCCTTGGAAAATTGAAGCTGGAGCACTTTAATGAGAAAAATTCTTTCTTCTAAGTTCTCCATCGAATATCCAAAATGAACAGCAAGCTCTTGAAGCATCTTAAGCTTAATGGAAATCAAAGCGGGAAAATCAATCGTTGAAGCAATGAAACCACCAAATCCTGTCCCAGCTCCTTCAATGGATGCTATTTTTGTATAGTTTCTCACGATCTGTTCAGCCTCTTCTGTAAGAATGTGCAAGGAATAGTGTCCTTCCTTCTTGTTTGGCTGATCAACATAGTATAAATTCAAGCCTTGAAGAAACGCTTTGATGCCTTTTTCAAAAGCGACCGCTAAGGACTGATGGATTCTTCGAGGAATCAACCCATCTACTTTTTGTTGAATTTTTTTGGACCACATATTCATTTCTGAATCTGTCTTAAAAGTCGATTCAAATTGACTTACCTTTTTGAGCACCATTTTTTCATAGACATCCATCATCTGACACCCTTTCTCTATTTAGCAAAGAGGGTTATGATTTCATCCTCTTTTTCCCCTCTCGGCACATTTCTAGGAGCGGACAAATGGTACAACTCGGATTCTGTGCCTTGCAATGATAGCGTCCAAAAAAATAAGCCGATGATGAGTGAGGTCCATTCCTCTTTAGGAACTTTTTTCATGAGTGTTTTTTCCACTTCTAGAACGGTGTCCTTCCAGCGACAAATCCCTAGACGCTTGGAAACTCTTTCGACATGGGTATCCACCGCAATCGCAGGATAATCAAAAGCATTAGACATAACTACATTTGCCGTTTTACGCCCCACACCAGGCAATTCCACCAGTTCCTCATGAGTTTGGGGAATTTGACCATTATGTTTTTCTAATAAAATCTGACAAAGGGCTTTTATATTTTTGGCTTTATTCCTATATAAACCAATTCTCTTAATATCGTTTTCAAGTTCTTCTAAAGAAACCTCTACATAATCTTCTGGTTCTCGATATTTTTGAAAGAGATCTTTAGTTACTTTATTCACCATTTCATCCGTGCATTGAGCAGACATCAGAACTGCAATGGTTAGTTCAAACGGATTGGAATGATTCAGTTCGCAATGAGCATCTGGAAACATTTCTGCGATTGTATCCAAAATTTTTCTGACCTGGGCTTTATTCATACCTACTCTCCCCTATTTTTCTAACCAGTTGTAAAAAGAAAACTCTGTTTTTTTCTTCTGCTGATCTCTTTCTACAGGCTTTGATGAAGATTGTCTGAATTTCCTTGAATGCTCACGTATATCCTCTGGAGTTTTCAATCCGTTCTTTTGCCATTCAAACAAGATTCGATCAATATATCTTAGAGAAAGTTTATTGGCGATCACAGCTTCCTTTAAAGCTAAAAAAATAAGCTGTGAATCATATTGATCTGTATCAATCCAGTGAATAATCGTTTCACATTCAATAGGAGAGAGTGGACGTCCAAACTCTTGTTCAAAGCGCTTGAAGATCTCACCCTCCATTTTTTTTGACCCTTCAATAGACTCATTGGGCCAAAGGCTATCCACTTTATCCACTTCATCTGTTACACAAGCAATCTCTGCTTCGGCATTTTCTTGATTTATATAGAGGAGAAGCTTGACCCATAAGGGTTCTAATGAATATGCCTCTTCCATCTTTCCTTCTCCATTTTTACTTTGTTCTAAGTCAATATACCCTTCTTTATGAAGCCGGTTAAGCATCCCGCTTAATTCCATTTGAGAGCAGGTCATTCTGTCTAACAGCTGATCAAAGCTGGGAAAGTGAACTCCTTCGACGATAAATGAATGAATGTGTATAAGAAGAACCATCTCTAATTCATTTAGCTTAATCTTTTTATAATGTTCAAGAAGAAGAAGAGGGATGGATACATTTCCTTTGTTCATTATCTTGGCGCATTGTTGTATAGAAAGCATAGCCTCTCTCCTTTTTCTGATCACTCGCAAGGAAATGAAATCTTCTGCTTACGGGTATAATCGATTTAATAATCGTGGAAACGGAATGGTTTCTCTGACATGCTCTGTTCCAGAGATCCAAGCCACTGTACGTTCAAGTCCTAAACCAAATCCAGAGTGAGGAACAGTTCCATATTTCCTCAAATCAAGATACCATTGATACGCCTCCTTGGACAGGTGATGTTCATCAAATCTCTCTTCTAATAAAGCTGGGTCATCAATACGTTGACTACCACCTATAATCTCTCCATACCCTTCAGGAGCAATAAGATCCGCACATAACACCACTTCCGGACGTTGTGGATCAGGCTTCATATAAAATGCTTTGATCTCCGTCGGATAATGCGTAATAAACACAGGCATCTCATAATGTTCCGCAATGGCGGTTTCATCTGGAGCACCAAAATCTTCTCCCCACTTAATATCATGACCCTTCTTTTGAAGTAGGTCAATGGCTTCATCATAGGTAATTCGAGGAAATGGAGCAACGATTTTTTCTAATTTAGAAATATCTCGTTCAAGAGCAGCCAGCTCTAAACGACAATTTTTCAAGACTGATTGAATAATATAACTAACAAAATTCTCTTGAATTTGTAGGTTTTCTTCATGATCAACAAACGCCATCTCGGGCTCAATCATCCAGAACTCAATTAAATGACGTCTTGTTTTCGATTTCTCGGCACGGAAGGTTGGACCGAACGAATAAACCTTTCCTAATGCCATTGCAGCTGCTTCCATATAGAGCTGCCCACTTTGTGAGAGATAAGCATCTTCATCAAAATACTTGGTATGGAATAGGTTGGTTGTCCCCTCAGCAGACGTAGGGGTTAGAATAGGTGGATCGACCTTGATATACCCATTCTCAGCAAAAAATTCGTATACAGCTCGTATGATTTCGGAGCGTATTTTAAGAACAGCGTGCTGTTTTTTCGAACGAATCCATAGGTGGCGATGATCCATCAAGAACTCAGTTCCATGCTCCTTTGGAGTAATCGGATATTCTTCAGCAATTTGCAGAACCTCTACTCCTGTTATCGTCAGTTCATAACCACTTGGCGCACGTTCGTCCTCGCGTACAATTCCCTTTACATACATCGAGCTTTCCTGAGTTAATTCTTTTGCTGCATTCCAATCCTCTTCAGCAATCTCTTTCTTCACGATCACGCCTTGGATAAAGCCTGTTCCATCTCTTAGTTGTAAAAATTGTATTTTTCCACTTGAACGTTTATTGTACAACCAAACTCCGATTATAACTTCTTCTCCAACATGTTTTCCAACTTGAGATATTGTAATTTTCAAAAGGATAACCTCCAACAGCTTGTAGTCTAAATCATTCCTTATTATACTACTTCTCTATTTCTTAAGAAAGCGCTCTATTCTCTTTACACCTTCCTTAAGTACATCAAGAGAGGTCGCATACGAAATACGAATGTTATCGGGAGCACCAAAGCCACTACCAGGAACAAGCGCTACCTTTTCCTCTTCTAATAAGGCGGCTACCCATTCATCTGTCGTTGAGTAGGAACTGTTTTTAACAGCTTCACTTACATTAGGGAAGAGATAGAAAGCTCCTTTTGGCTCTAGGCAGCTTACGCCAGGAAGTTCATTTAATAAGGCAAGAGTAACATCTCTGCGTTGAGCAAATTCTTTTTTCATCATTTCCAGTGGTTCTTGGGTTCCAACAAGAGCTGCTAAAGCTCCATATTGGGCAATAGAGGTTGGATTTGAGGTACTATGGCTAGATAGATCAACCATCGCTCTGATGTATTTTTCTGGTCCAGCAGCATAACCAATTCTCCAGCCCGTCATAGAATAGGGTTTAGACATCCCATTGACAACAAACGTTCTCTCATACAACTCCGATGATAAAGAAGCGATGCTAACATGCTCTGCATCTCCATAGATTAGCTTCTCATAAATCTCATCAGAAAGGATAAATAGATCATTTTTCAGGCAGACCTCAGCTAATGCTTCTAGCTCAGCTTTATCGTAGATACTTCCTGTCGGGTTACTTGGTGAGTTAATAATAATGGCTTTGGTTTTTGAAGTAACAGCTTGCTGAATCTGCTCTGGTGTCACTTTAAAGCCATTTTCTTCTTTCCCTTCAACATATACAGGATGACCTCCTGCTAATTTCACCTGTTCGGGATAACTTACCCAATATGGAGTTGGAATGATCACTTCATCTCCAGGATTAATAATCACTTGAAAAATATTATATAAGGCGTGCTTTGCACCTGAACACACGATGATTTGTTTTGGGGTATATTTCAATTGGTTATCTTCTAGAAGCTTTTGGCAGATTGCCTCTCTTAGAGGAAGGATCCCTTCAGCGGGTGTATATTTTGTTTGACCTTCATGCATGGATTTAATCGCTGCCTCAATAATATGCTCTGGTGTATTAAAATCAGGTTCACCAGCTCCTAAGCCAACAACATCAAAACCCTGAGCTTTCAATTCCTTTGCTTTTGCTGTAATCGCCAATGTGGATGATGGGGTTAATGTGGACACTCTTTCAGATAGTGACATATGGTTCAAATCCTCCTAGGTATATATG
Organism: Caldalkalibacillus mannanilyticus JCM 10596; assembly: GCF_000615945.1. Taxonomy (GTDB): domain Bacteria; phylum Bacillota; class Bacilli; order Caldalkalibacillales; family JCM-10596; genus Bacillus_AT; species Bacillus_AT mannanilyticus. The sequence continues at coordinate 54,477 of NZ_BAMO01000012.1, read as the reverse complement.
TAATGTTTATATTATACAAAAAACCCTTTCAATACAGAAAGGGTTTTAGGAAATTTCTTTTACATTTTTGTTTCCATGCAAAAGTTCTCTAAATCGTTCTCCATTCATTCGCTCTTCATCTAATAAAATTTGAAATGAATCATGGAATACAGGATCATACTTTTTAAGCATTTGATGTGTTTTTTCAAGTAAATAAGAGATAATAGCATCAGCTTCTTTTTGAATTTGTTCCTTGGATAAATGCTCCAGGGTCACAATCCCTAGGGAAGAGAGCCCTGTGTCAATCATATGATGAACATAGTTCATGGCTTGTTCGAAATCATTTTTGGAGCCTGTGCTTCGTTCACCATAATAAATCTCCTCGGTGACAGCTCCTGCAAGGCAGACCATAATCTGCTCCTCGATATTGGATTTGGTATAGAGATATTGTTCCTTTGGCGGAGATTGTCTAACATATCCTAGTGCTCCTCCCCTTGGGGTTAGGACAACTTGGGATACAGAATGTGGTCGGAGAATTTCAGAAACGATGGCATGTCCTAATTCATGAAAGGCAACTCGCTTCTTTTCTTCATCAGTCGATTCTTTGTCAGTCTGTTCCCCCATCATGACTTTATCTATGGCAGCAGAGATATGCAGCATGGTAATCGTCGGTGATTTTTCTCTAAAGGCATATATCGCCGCTTCATTCGCTACACTTTCTAATTGGGCTCCTGAAAAACCAAATGTATCCTTTGCCACCTGATCTACATCACACTTTGGATCAATCGGCTTCTGTTTAAAGTGAATCGTTAGGATTTGCTTTCTTGCCGTTAGGTCAGGCAGATCAACGACAATATGGCGATCAAATCTCCCTGGACGAAGCAGGGCAGGGTCAAGCATATCCTTGCGATTCGTTGCAGCAATAATAAGAATCCTCGGCTGCTCGTTGGTCGCCATCCCATCCATCTCAGTAAGCAATTGGTTTAACGTTTGGTCATATTCTTTTTGCTGCTTTCCCTCTCGCTTTCCACCAATCGCATCAATTTCATCAATGAAAATGATCCCTCTATTCAAGTTTTTCTCTTCCGTTAGCTGTTTTACTTCTTTAAACAAATCACGAATACGTCCAGCTCCAACACCCACGTACATTTCTACAAACTCACTGCCAGAGGCTGCCACAAATGCAGCTTCGGCATAATTGGCAGCTGCTTTCGCCATTAAGGTTTTTCCTGTTCCCGGAGGACCTGTAAGAAGAATCCCCTTCAAGGGACGTATCCCATAATCTTTAGCTAGCTGGTCCTCTTTCAGAAAATCAATCGCCTCTTTTAATTCTTGCTTGGCTCTTTCTTGACCGCCGATCTGATCAAAGGTTGTGACACTTTCTTTAATTTCATGAGAGGTTTTCGATCTCTTATTCCCCCCGAACGGTCCTTGTCCATTTAAAGTAAAGTAAAGAAGTGCACCAATTAGGGCAATAAACAAAATAGGTCCAATATTAATTCCCATAAACAATAAAAAGATAATGACAACAGGTACTGCCCCAATCAACCATTCTTTTGTCATTCAGCCTCCCCCTTCCCCTGTTGGAGTGTAAATGAAAGGTATATTTCGTCGCCCTCTGAAGGCTCTAAATAAATTAAAACATATTGGCTGTTCATCATACTTTTACCCTCTTGTAAAAGTCCAGCCGCCTTCCAATCCATAATGATTTGTTCAATTAATGGATATTGATCATTTTTCAGAGCTTCGATAACAGGAGCTGAGTGTGTTAGCCACCAAGGATGGTACTCACTTTGTTCAGTATCTATCCCAATTCGAATCTCTTTGCCCTTAGCCAACTGATTCAGTTCTTTTACTAATTGTATATACGAGAGACCAAAGGACCCACCATTGTGAAAGGAAAGTTCAACAAAGATGGCATCTTGTTCAATTTTTAAGTCTTTTAGCTCTAATCCTTCCTGCTCACTAATCCAATCTCGAATTGGCTTTTCTTGACCAAAGAATTGGGCACCAAACCAACCTCCGAATAAAAGAATAGAAGTAATGATAAAGGAAAGGAAAATAATTTTACTGTTTAATTTTTTCAATTCAAACCTCTCCCTTTACTCAATTCAAGCTATCTAAAAGTATACCACAGTCACTCCCTCTTTTCCTTAACATTGCTTTCCATTCAACGCAAAAAAAAGCCCCTGAAAGAGTTTTTGTTCAACTCTTACAAAAGCTTATTGAAGAGGATTTTTTGGGCATGGTTAGATGTCAGGAGATCCTGATTAGGAAGCTTAATGACTCAAAACATATCGCTTTTGAAAGCTGCCATCCCTCATTCTAAAATAAATATAATGCATCATATTTTTCTCATCTATACCAATCACTTCCCAAGAGAACTCTTTTTGGGAATAGGCAGGATGAATCCTTTGAATTTCTTGGATTTCCGAAAACTGATTCTTCACCGCTTGAATGACGGCTTCTTCTGCTAATTTTATTTCTTGTACAGCAATCTGATCTACTTTTCCTTCTTGTGTAGAAGCAATATACCATTCTTTCCCCTCATCATCTTGACTTTTGGTCATAATGTAGAGCTGATCTCCATGAAACCGATCCACTTTTTCTATACGAATCCCTTCCTGCTCCATCTGTCTTGTTGCTGCGAGAAGAGGGCTATTTTTGTTGTCTACAACACTAAAATACAGGCTCACTGACTGCCAGATGATGAGAAGCATTATGATAATTCCAACGATCATTACTTTACGTATCATTTTATACTTTCCTTTTTCTATTATTTAAAATCAAAAAACATTTTCTCGACTCCTACTCCTGTTCGATCTAAAAAAACAGTCAATGAATCGAGTTCAAATGTGCTAACACCTTCTCCTTGGAAGGAAAGGATATAATGTAAAGTATAATGATCTAGCATGAGATTATCAACTTTTTCCTTACGCTTTAAATGAGAATGAAGGTATTCTCTAAAATCCTCCTGTAGCCAAGACGGCTGTGTCACTAACTCTAATTGATACCCATTTTCTGTTTGTTCCCAAGACGTTAATTCGTATTCCTCATCTCTTAATTGCTTGTAAATGATATCTAAGTGGGCTGTAGGAGTTATGTATTGAACCTCTTCCTTAAATAAGGATTCCGTGTACTCTCCAATAGTAAAAATAGCCTTTTCTTCTTGAAAAGCGATCGTAAAATCCTTTCCTGAATGATTCTTTCCTTCAACAACCCAATGTTTATTCTGATCTAATCTCCCATCAAATTGACTTATTGAATCTGATAACGTGTAAAGAATCGTTTCAGCAGGCTGGTCTTTCCATCTTTCCATCTTACGCTGAACCAAATCGGATACTTGAATCGGTTCAAGAAAGACAAACTTCTCCTCCTTCTGTTCAATATGCTCAAATGCTTCCAACATCGATTGATTTTCTTTTTTTTCTGTACCTAAGTAGACAAACAGCGAAATCAATACCGAACAGATCATCACAGCTACAACAGAATAGAGAAACAATTCTTTTCTTTTAGTGGAATACATAGGAAACCCTCCTGCCCGTTCATTTAAGTTCTGTACAGATTCATGCTTAGACAAACAAAGGTTACTTTCGTCCACAATCTTTCTCTATCCTATTCGTGTATCTAAAGCATTATGATCTAAAAGAGCCCCTAAATAATGTTACTCATAGCGCGTCTGGGAGTGGTGATACTATAAGTACCGCTCTTAAAGGGGGGCTTAATGTGAACAGGAAAGAAGCTCAGGATTGCGATCTAAGATTGGATAATCATACAACGATTCTCAATCTCAGAGCCACTTATTATTGGTATGGCCCGCATTCCCCGATTCTGAAGAAAAAAGAATCAGAAGAGTGTTATTACCGTCATATCTTTCCAACTAAACTTTAAAAACCCCTACCTCCACTCCAAAAAACAACCTGTATGAACATTTCTTGCTCATACAGGTTGTTGCTATTCTTACATTAGTGATTGATACATTCGATTTGCCTCATAGATAATCTTTTCTTCGTCTAAGGCTACACATTTTTTGTTTTTGACAACCGCTTTTCCTTGAACGTAGACATCTTCAACATCATGTCCCGTAGCCGAATAAATAATATGTGAAAGCGGATGCTTAACGGGTTGTAAATGGGCTTGTTGCGGATTAAGAATGATAAAATCAGCTTCTTTTCCTGCTTCTAAGGATCCTACATTCTCAAGGAATACCGCTTCGGCTCCCCAGCTTGTTCCCATTTTCAAGGCAACCTCAGCTGGAACTACGGTTGGATCCTGAGACATTCCCTTATGGATCAAGGCAGCTAAACGTATTTCTTGAAACATATCTAAATTATTGTTAGAGGCTGTACTATCTGTTCCTACAGAAACACGGAATCCTCGCTCCAGTAATCGTGGAATGGGAGCAATACCCGAGCCTAATTTTAAATTACTGGCAGGATTGTGAGAAATCTTTACATTGTGATGTTGCAATATTTCCATCTCATCCTCTTCTAGATGGACAGCATGCGCTACTAAGGTTGGACGCTCAAACACTCCAAGGTCCCTTAGATGGGCAACAGGTCGCTGACCATAGTCCTGCACATTTTGAAGAACTTCACGCTCTGTTTCCGACATGTGAATATGAACAGGCAGGTTTAGTTCTACTGCTTTTTCCACAATTCGTTGAATATAATCTGGAGGACACGTATAGGGAGCATGTGGTGACATCATCGTCGTGATTCTTCCCCCTGCTGCCTGATTCCAGCGTACAGCAAATTCCGTTGCTTCTTCTAGCTTCTTCTTCTGTACATCCTCTGGGCATAAACCAATTACTCCGCGAGATAAGACAGCTCTCATTCCTGATTGATCCACAACCTCAGCAACAGTCCCCATATGATCATACATATCAACAAAGCAGGTTGTCCCTGATTTAAGCATCTCTAGAACGGCTAGTGATGTTCCCCACCGAACTGTTTCAGCCGTAAACTTAGCCTCCATTGGCCACATTTTATTTTCTAACCACTCCTGAAGCGGAAGGTCATCTCCATGTCCTCTTAAGATCGACATGGCTGCATGACCATGTGTATTCACCCAGCCGGGCATCAGCCATTTCCCTTTTAAATCAATAACTTGGTCAACAGATTCTTCAGCAGGCCCATTCCCTGCTCCTACTTCGACAATGACCTGATCTTCGACAAGGATATATCCGCACTCAAACCATTCGTTTTTCTCATTTGCAGTGATTACTACACCATTCTTAAACAGAGTTTTCATTTTTCTATCACTCATTTCTAAATAATAGCTTGCTAGTTCTATTTTAATTCATTCTCCGATTCAACAACAAATAATTCGTAATCATCTTCATCACACGAAATAATAATATGACCATGCTTCTTCAAAGGATAGATATCCATCCATGTTTCTTCTAACCTTTCTAAGACGTCGGCATCAAGGTAAAAACCCGGTCTATGAAAAATAATCGCCACATGAGCATCCACTTCTTCTAAAAAATCAGCGTGTGAGGCTTGATTACTTCCGAAATCAGAAACCTTCAGAATATGCGATCGAACATTATACAAAGCTCGAAGTTCTTTTTCTACTTGATCCGTAATCGAACTGGTAAATAGAAAAATATGATCCCACAAGCTGAGCTGAAAGACAAGCGAATGATCCTGTGGAGAACGTGAAAGCTGATCACTCGGATGCAGGATTTTCAGCTTACCGTTTGAACTTAATGTAAGCTCATCATTTCTGCTTAAAGCTGTCAATTTCACACTCTCGTCCTTGACCATTTCTTGAACAGACGAGTCAAAGGGATAAGCGTAATAAACATTAGCAACATGGTATTGCTTCATGATTTCTTGAGCATTCCCACTATGTTCATCCTTCATATTGGTCAGAATAAGGTGTTTTATTTCTTGAACTCGTAATGCCTCTAGATAGGTAAGAAGCTCTGTATAGGAGGAATGACCTCCAGTGTCAATGAGAACATTCTCTCCATTCTCGAGCTGAATAAGACTTGCTTCTCCATTTGTTAATTGAATAAAGTGAACCTTCGTTCCTGTATCTGGAATTCTTCGCTGAAAGCTTTGGTTGAGATTCACTTTCTTACTATCCTGGCTTCCCATAAGCACTGTAGACTGGTTATGACCTATACTGATCATGAGCAGAAGAGTCATTGAGATCAAAGCTATGAAATACATACTCCCTTTTTTCTTAGCCACATCATCACCCTAACCAATTTTGTATGTCATGAATAAGTCCCTCTAAGTCGAGGCTTTCCACTGTCAATGGAGGTAAAGAGTTTAAGAAAAACTTCCCGTATCGAGCTTCTATAATCCGACGGTCAAAGACCACAACAACTCCTTTGTCATCCGCTCTTCTAATGAGTCTGCCGAATCCTTGTTTAAAACGTATGACTGCCTGAGGAAGGGCGTAGTCCATAAATGGATTTTTACCACTCTCCTTTAATTGCTCAGATTTCGCTTCAAAATAAGGTGTATGTGGAGGTGTAAAGGGCAGCTTGACGATCACAAGACAGGATAACTGCTTTCCTGGCAAATCTACACCTTCCCAAAAACTGTTTGTTCCCAATAAAATTGCTTGCTCTTGGCTCTCAAAGTTTTTTGTTAGTTTTCCTCTACTACCGGAATCAATTCCTTGTGCATACAAAAATATGCCCATTTCATGAAGTGCCTGCTTGAGATTTTGATGAGTCATTTTTAACATATGATGCGACGTGAATAAGACTAGCATACGCCCCTGAGTAACCTTAACAATCTCAATGATAGACTCTGCAATTTCTTTTGAGAATAGGGCTTCGTCAGAGTCTTGAACAGAACTGATTTCCTTGGCTACTAACAGCTGGATTGTTGACTATAATCAAATGGAGAAGCAAATGCTTGGACTCTAAGTCTTTCTAGCGGCATCCCCAATTGGTCGATAAAGTATTGAAAAGAACGGTTTACTTGTAATGTTGCTGAAGTAAGGATGGCACTTTTCTTTTCTTGAAAAAGAGGCTGTAGAAAAGTAGTTACTTCAAGTGGCTGCTGAAAGACACCCGAAGAGTTCCGTGCCCCCTTCGGTTCATATTCAATCCAATACACATGATTTCGATCATAATGCAGGATCAATGCCTCAAGCTGATCTATGTACTCCGCTAATGTTCTTATGGCAGAGCTCCAATCTGTATACGTGCTACGTAAGTCATGTAACCATTCTGCCTGAAGAGAATCATACCACTGAACGAGGGTATGATACGCATGATTTAGCTGATCCTTCCTGCTTCTTAACTGGTCTGTCAATTGCAGAACCAGATACCATTCTTCTTCATCCTCCAGTGGATGGATCAAACGAACCGCACGACGTGAATCTGTACGATCATTTCCTTGTTTTTTCTCTGCTAGAATGTACAAATGCGTAAATAACTGGTCAATCCCACTTTTCATTTCCTGAAGCTGTTCTTGAATTTCGTTCACTGTCGGCATGACACGAAATCCTTCTTCGGACAATTCCAGCAGCTCTAGGAACCTTTGTGTCAGCGTTGGCTTATCTTCTGAATACAGACGTTGGAGAACAAAATGAAGTCTGGTATAGGTCATATTCTGACCAAATTGTCCTGAGGCGATTTGTTCTACATGATGGGCTTCATCCAAAATAACATAGTCATAATGAGGAAGAAGCTTTTGCCCTTCAAAATCAGCTAATAACAAGGAATGATTGGTAATAATGAGATCTGCCTGTTGCGTCTTCTTCCTGCTACGAAAATAAAAGCAACGCTCAAACCATGGACACTTATGGTGAAGACATGAATCTGTTTCACTTTGAATCTTCAACCAATAGTCCTTCCCACCAGAAGGAAGATTTAATTCTTCTACATCTCCCGTTTCTGTTTCTGTTAGCCAAACTAAGAGCTGCAATTTGGTTAATTCGTAATCATAGTTTTTTTCATTTGTTTGATATAGTGATTGCTCAAATTTACGCAAACAAAGATAATGAGTTCTCCCTTTGATCAAGGCATCCTCAAAAGTGAAAGGCAGAATCTCCTGTAGCTTAGGAATTTCTTTATCACGTATTTGCTCCTGTAATTGAATGGTATGAGTGCTAATGACGACTTTGCTCTTTGTTCGTTTTGCCCAGTAGATCGAAGCTAATAGGTATGCCAATGTCTTACCTGTCCCTGTACCTGCTTCAAACAAAGCATGTTCCTCAGCCTGAAACGCTTTTAAAATCTCCTCTGAAAGCTGATCTTGGGCTTCACGATACTCATAGTTCTCTATTTTAGAGCCAAGAATCACACTTGGCTTTATTTCCTCGATCGGAATCTGTTCGATAAAATGGTTTTCTATGCTGGTGTTCAATTCTTCTTCTTTCCTTCGTAAGACCAGATGACGAAATTCCTCCATCTCTTCCTCTGTCTGAATAACAGGGCGCAGACATTTTTCATGTTCTATTTTACGAAAGAGAAGCTCAATATCTGAATAGAGGGATTGAGCCAAAGGAATCATTCTTTGGATCGTCAGAAGAGGCAGTTTTCTCATCCTTGAACAAAGCAACAAAAAGAGCTTAGCCGTTGCCAATGCATCACTGTCAGCTTGATGAGGTGTTTCATGCTGAATCTGAAAATCTACAGCCAATTCACTTAAGCGATAGCCTGAGCGATTGGGGTACAAAATCCTAGACAGTTCAACCGTATCAATGATCATTCCTTTGAACGGTGGATAGTCATGCTCTGTTAGGTAATGCTGAAGAACACCCAAATCAAAATGAATATTGTGGGCAACAAGAATACTTCCTTCCATTTTTTCTTGAATGACAGGCAACAATTCCTTGATAACGGGGGAATCTTGCACATCCACCTCTGTAATTCCTGTTAGTTTTTGAATAAAGGGGGGGATCTCAATGGAAGGCTTAACATAGGATGAAAAGGTTTCTATAATCTCTCCACCCTGAATCGTACATAATCCGATTTGTATAATCTCATCCCCAGATTTAATTCTATTCCCTGTTGTTTCTATATCAATAACTACATATTTCTCCTCGTGCAGTAAGTTCATTACTACTTACACCCCCTCTTCACGCAGACCCCTTTCTCTATTAGAGCTGCTCCGATGCCTCGTGTAAAACGGATAACGCATGTTCATATTCGCCCACAGAAAGATGGTGTAAGCCTTCAACCATTGGGTGGTCAACATACTTTACTTGAAGCCTTTGTAAACGTCGATTGGCTTCATCATCATCGCCCCAAAAGAAGAGCATCCATACATATGATAATTGTAATTGAAGGTGATCAGGGAAGATACTTAAGCCTTTCAAATAGGCTGATCTACTCTTTTCCTTCTGATTAGCTAGTCCATAGTTCCAAGCTAAACCAAACCAGATCTCTTCATCAGAGGATAATGTTTCTTCTTTTAAACAGCGTTCATAGCATTGGGCTGCCATCTGGTAATAGGTTTTTTCTTCAAAATGACGCGCCATTTTCTTCAATAAATCTTTGCTTTGCTGTAGCTGTAAGGCTTCAAACCAAAAAGCAAAGCCAACCTCTTCATTTCCTTGCTGATGATACACTTTACCTATGAGATAAGGTCCCTTCCAATCCTGTGGCTCCAATTCATAATAACACATGAGTTGATCTAGACATTCCTCAAGCTGACTGGTGTGGTATAAAGCCTGTGCATAATTGAAGACAATAGTAGGCTTCCATAAGCTATCTACATCCTTCAAGTTGATTTTCCGAAAGAAAACAAGCGCCCGTTCATACTTTTCAAGTGTGGCTTCTAAACATGCCAAAGCATGTAGAGCTAAAAGCTTCATTCGCTGATTATCACTGGTATCAGCAAGAAATTGCCAATAATAACGAGCTTTATCATATTGATTTAATTCTAAATAGGAGTGAGCCACATAAAAACAAGCGGGTTCAAACTCAGGCTCTTCTTCAAGCACTTTTTGTAAAAATTGAACGGATTGGTCATACATGTTTAAATCATAAAGCGCTTTTCCTTTTCTCCACCATTCCGATTGAGGCTCATTGGTCGTAGTTGTAGATGAATTACCTAGCTGAGTGTTGGGATCCCCTTCATGATCAAGCTGAAGTAGTTTCTTATAGGATGCTTCATAATGCTCCTGACTAAAGTCGGGTACAGAAGAGGAATTTGTTTTTTTCTCTTTGGTTTTCTTTAGAAAAAAACCTAGTTTTTCTTCGAACTTTAACCATTCATCTACAATGGTTTCACTTTGATTTTTTAACACTTCCACTTCTTTATGAATATCATTTTCATTATAAAATGGTTGTTCTACTTGTATATTCATTTTCTCCAGCTTTTGATTCATTTTAGCGAAGATCTCTTTTATGTCCATAAGAAAACCACCATTCATGTTTTTTTTAAGTGTTTCACCAGTAGAAACAGGATATACCAAACATGAAAGATGGTTAGAATTAACTATTTAGCCTGCCTATCATATTCTTTAGCGAATGGTACCGTGAAGTTCGTGATCCATGAGTTCGATAATCTGATTACCTTCACCCATAATCGCTACCTTCGGTTTAAAATCTCTTGCTTTAGCCTCTTCAACCATAGCATAAGAAATAATAATCACGGTATCACCTGGCTGAACAAGCCTAGCCGCTGCACCATTTAAACAGATAACCCCCGAGCCTCGCTTACCTGGAATAACATAGGTTTCTAAGCGTGCCCCATTATTATTATTGACAATTTGCACTTTTTCATTGGGAAGGATGTCAACCTTATCTAATAAATCCTCATCAATAGTAATACTCCCAACATAATGGAGATTCGCTTCTGTTACAGTGGCACGGTGGATCTTAGCTTTCATCATATGTCTAAACATTTGGACGCTTCCTCCCTTATCACTTAATCTCAAGGATTACATTATCAATCAATCTTGTCTTACCTATTCGAACAGCTAGAGCAATCAAAACCTGACCCTCAATTTGCTTCTTTTTCTGTAGATCTGGATAGTGTCGAATCTCTGCATAATCAACATTCGCCAGAGGAGAGTTCTTAAGTTGCTCAAGGAGCCCCTTCTCTAGACGTTCCGTATCCCTTAAGCCTGCTTCTATTTGCTCTTTAGCCCATTGAAGGGTTTTATACAATATGGTGGCTTCATCTCTTTCTTCCGCAGAAAGATATACATTTCGCGAACTCATTGCCAGACCATCCTTTTCGCGCAAGATCGGACATGGACGAATCTGAACAGGTACATTAAGATCATATACCATTTGATTAATCACGGCTACTTGTTGAGCATCCTTTAAGCCAAAATAGGCAAAGTCTGGTTGAATGATTTGAAATAATTTAAGTACGACAGTAGCCACTCCATCAAAATGTCCTGGACGTGAAGCGCCGCACAACATTTCTGTAATATTCTTGACTGATACAAGGGTTGAAATTGGAGAAGGATACATTTCTTCTACTGAAGGAGCAAAAACGTAATCAACATCCATTTCCTCAAGCCATTTTACATCTCGTTCTAAATCACGAGGGTAGGTTGAGAAGTCCTCATTTACACCAAATTGGAGAGGATTGACAAAGATACTCCCTATAACAATGTCTGATTCTTGTTTGGCCTGCTGAAATAAGCTCAAATGCCCTGCGTGTAAGTAGCCCATTGTTGGGACGAAACCAATACTTCGGTTACGAAGCTGAGAGCGAATGCTTCTCCATTCTGCTATGCTTGTTATTATTTTCATCTAGATGGATTCCTTTCCCCCGTACAATTGTTGTAAAACCTCGTGATTGATTGAAAAAGAGTGTTCTTTTGTTGGAAACGCTCTCGTCTTTGTATCCTGTACAAAGGTAGTTATAGCTTGCTCTATATGTGTATCGATATTTGTATATTGTTTAACAAATTTCGGTTGAATTTCACTTCCAAAGCCTACAATATCATGAAAAACGAGTACCTGACCATCACATTCAACACCTGCTCCAATTCCAATCGTTGGAATTGTTAGCTGTTCACTAATTTCTTTGGCTAAATCACTTGGTATACACTCCATAACGATCGAAAATGCACCTGCTTTTTCTAGCTCTTTAGCGTCTTCTAACAGCTTTTTAGCTGATTCTACACTTTTTCCTTGTACTTTATAGCCACCTAGCTGGTGAACAGATTGTGGTGTCAACCCAATATGCCCCATGACTGGGACTCCTGCTTGGGTCAGCCTCTGAATAGTGGGAGCGACTTCGCTTCCCCCCTCTAATTTGACGGCATGAGCCTTCCCTTCCTGCATCAGCCTTCCTGCGGTTTCTAATGTGCGATCAAAAGACCCATGATAGCTTAGAAAGGGCAAATCTGTAACAACAAGCGCACTCGTATTAGCTCTGGTCACTGCTTTGGTGTGGTGAAGCATGTCATCCACTGTAACAGGTACAGTAGAATCATACCCTAAGACCACCATGCCTAAGGAATCTCCTACTAGAATGATCTCTACCCCTGCCTGATCGACAATCTTAGCGGTTGGGTAGTCATAGGCTGTCACCATTGTGATGGGTTCCTTTTTTTCCTTCATCTCTTTTAGTGAAGCAGTTGTTATTCTTTTCATTTTTTCTTCCTCCTTTTGGTGTGAAGTTGGAGGAGGGCTCGTTCTGACATTTCGATAATATGCAGAAAAACCTTCTGACAGTCGATTACTGGCAGAAGGTTCATAGACATAGCTAATATGCTAACGATCCCTCTGTCCCTGTCCAAACTGTGGTTCAAGGCAGAACACTTTCGTAGGCAAAATATGTGATTATTCTAGTTGCTAGTAAGAACAAGTATGGTTCCAATAAGCTGGATACCACCTTCCTTGTTATTATACCAAAACCAGATTAGACTGTCTTTATATCTGCTGAATAAATTTTATGAATAACGCCTTCCCTATCCTGGAGTAATAAGACTCCTTCATCTGTAATTCCTAATGCCAACCCTTGGTATTGCCCTTGCAAAGTTCTAGCAACAATTTCTTTTCCCAAGGAAACTGTGTAGGCTTCCCACAATGTTTTTATTGGAGAAAATCCATACTGTATATACATTTCATATAATTCTTCCCATTCCTTTAATACGCTGACGATCAGATCATTTCGATCAATTGATTCTCCTTGCTCTTGTTCCAAGGACGTCGCCATCTGCTGAAGCTCTTCAGGAAAATCCTTTTCTTCTTGACTTACATTAATCCCCACACCTACAATCACATGATTGATTTGATCTGCTTCTGCACTTAGCTCTGTCAAAATACCAGCCACTTTTTTGCCATTAATTAATACATCATTCGGCCATTTGATGCCTGCTTCCAGCGGAGTCACTTTCCGTATTCCTTTCAGAATGGCAACCGCAGCTAATAATGTAAGCTGTGGTGCTGAAGGAACAGGGATTTCTGGACGAAGAATCAAGCTCAGCCAAGCGCCTGTTCCTGGTGGAGAATACCATTTCCGTCCCAGCCTCCCCTTACCGGCTAATTGTGTATCTGCAATCACAATGGTTCCTGATGGCGCTCCCTCTCGAGCTAATTTTTGAGCAATCAATTGGGTCGATTCCACTTCTTTATACACATGAAGCTCATGCCCCAACCATTTCGTGCTGAGCTTGGGTAGTAGTGTTGATGCTGATAAAGTGGTTGGAATCTCCAAAATACGATACCCTTGTTTTTTTTGCGCTTCAATCACATACCCTTCTTTGCGTAGTTCTTCGATATGCTTCCATACAGCAGTACGAGAGATCTGTAATACCTTACTTAGCTCCTCACCAGACAAGTATTCCTTTTCATTTTCTAATAATTGATGTAGTACTTGAATCCTTACAGAGCTCATTCATTCTCATCCTCCAGCTTCACTAGGTTTGTTAGATACTGTAACAGTTCTTCTTGGTTATTGCTTACCTTTCCTTCTAGAACAGCCCTTATCAAGCTTTCTATCGTCTCGCCTATCCATTTACCTGGCTCCTTTTGAAGATATAATGCCATTTCATGCCCTTTCAGCGCAAGACCTGTTTCTTTCTTTAGTGGTAGTTTCATAATCCCTTCCTGCACAACTTGTTTCGATAAGTTCGGCAGGGTTCCATTGGTCTTTAAATGATTGATTCTAATAAGATGAAAGGTGTTTTCGACACCTAAATGATACAGTTCGAATGCCGATAAATCTTGTAAGAGGGTTATAGTAGGGTATCTCAGTAGATTTTCTACCAAGAGAAGCACCTGATTTTTCATTTTTTTGGTCAGAGTCAATGAAGCTAAAAATGAATAAGCTCCGTCCATATCCTGTTCTTCTGCTGTCAGCAGAAGCCCCCATCTCTCTATAGGTTCTAATCCAGACAAGGAAAACTTTTGAACAAGCTCTAATTGACGAGCAATGCAACGGAAGGGATAGACCTCCTGATGAATTTTTGTTTGGATGAGGTAGTGGATCGCCTGATTCGGATAGGGGGAATCCATGATTTTCATCCATTCTGCCGCCGTCCTTTCAATCGCAACAAGCTCAAGCGACTCTCTGAAATGAATCATGCTATGAATAACATCTTCTGAAATGGTAAAACCTAACTGAGCGCTGAAACGAATGGCTCTCATGATACGTAGAGCATCTTCACTAAATCGCTCAAACGCTTGTCCCACGGTGGTGATGACCTTATTCTCTAGAGCTTCACTCCCTTGAAAATAATCATATATATTTCGGTCTTTGTCCATTGCCATTGCATTCATAGAAAAATCTCTTCTCAATAAATCTTCTTTAAGAGAAGTAACAAAAGAAACAGACGAAGGGCGTCTATGATCCAGATACCCTTCCTCTGTTCTAAATGTAGTCACTTCTATTGGCGCACCTTCGATCATCACGGTCACCGTCCCATGTTGAATCCCTGTAGGTATCACATGTTCAAATAATGTGATCACTTCATCAGGTAAGGCTGAAGTGCAAATATCAATATCCTGAATAGGTCGATCTAACAATACATCTCGAACAAAACCACCTACAAAATAAGCTTGGTGTCCATGCTCCTCCAAAACCAGAATTACATTTTTTCCTAATTCAAATAGATTCATCTGATATCACTCACACTTTCACCAAATTCCATCTTGTTTCCATATACTATTATGAACAGACTGAAGGGAGCCATTTCTGATGAAAAAACTATTTGTTATCATGATTGTACTTTCTAAGATATTCCAGTCGAATAAAAGAAAAAAGTAGGATTTACTCATGACTCTGTTAGGTTCACTTGATCATTCAAGACGGAGTAGTATAAATTCTCATAGTCCTTAAGAATTTCGTGACCACAGAACTTGTTTTTCGCCATATGTATAGCTTCTTCAGCTAATGTTTCATATAGAATAGGATCTTTAAGTAAGGTTATCGCCGCATTCGCCATTTCATCTACTGCACCAATCGGAAAGGTATACCCACTCTGACCGTTCACGACCACTTCGGGTAGCCCTCCAGCATTTGAAGCAATCACAGGCACACCACAAGCCATTGCTTCTAGAGCAACTAAGCCAAAGCTTTCTTGCTCTGATGGCAATAACATCAAATCCATCTGTGATAGGATGACAGATGTGTCCTCCTGTTTCCCGAGATAGATCGCATCATCACATAGAGAGTGCTCTGTTAGCCATTGACATACTTTAGGAAACTCAGGTCCTTCTCCAATGAGAACTAATTTGGCATTTATTTCTGTAGAGATCTGCTGAAAAATCTTGGCAACATCCATAACCCTTTTGACAGGTCTAAAATTAGAAATATGCACAATTAGCTTCTCTCCATTTGGTGCCAGGCGTTCTCTCAATTCCTTGCTGTCTCTTTTAAAATAAACTCGCTTATCCACAAAATTATATACTTTATGAATGGGGCGAGAGATTTGCAATAGATCTACGGTTTCTTTGATCAAACTTTCTGAAACAGCCGTCACTACATCAGATTTTTCAATACCAAATTTGATCATGTCTTTTAATGTTTGATCATACCCTAAGACAGTAATATCTGTCCCATGAAGAGTGGTAATAATTTTAATAGGATGCTCAATCATTTGTTTCGCTAAATAGGCACATATGGCATGTGGAACGGCATAGTGTACGTGCAGAATATCCAGCTTTTCTCTATTGGCTACCTGAGCCATCCTGCTTGCTAACGTAAGGTCATAGGGTGGATATCTAAACACAGAGTAATGATTAACCTCTACTTCGTGGAAGAAAATATTAGGGTAATACTTCCCTAAACGAAACGGCATACTTGAAGTAATAAAATGAACTTCATGCCCCTCTTCAGCCAGCAGCTTTCCTAATTCAGTGGCAATCACTCCAGAACCACCAAGAGAAGGATAGCAAGTAATCCCAATCTTCAATTTATTTTCGGATGATTTCATAGGCCACTTCCTTCTCCAAATTGGGGAACAAGATTAGATAGTACCATTGGCTCCTTGACCATAAAGCCTTCTGCATAACTCACATCAATCATTTTTCCAAACCATTTTTCTCTGCCCTCAACTACCTCGACAAAACCGCGATTTAACCTTGTAGATACACTTCCAGAAGAATTCATAAATTGAGATTCATAGGCCTCTAGTGCCTTTTTCTTACTATCTATGTACGAAGAAATATCAACCATAATGTGTGGCTTGGCCATGCCATTAATAAAATAGTAATAGACTTGTGATACTTTGTGTGCTTCTTCTTCCTCCCCCGCCCATTGAAACTTGCGAATATTAGAGGTGAAAATCGCTTCCTCTACCAGCTTTGTTGTCATCCCATGATCGGGATGACGATCTTCTTCATAAGGTAGGAAAATGACTTCGGGCTTATATTTCCGTATAACAGAAACTACTTTTCCTAACAGATCTCGACTTGGTTCTAAGCCTCGATCAGGAAATCCTAGATTTATTCTCTCCGTCACTCCTAAAATCGTTGACGCTTCTTCTGCTTCCTTTTGTCTTTGTGTGACGGTCCCATTGGATGAAAGCTCAGCTAAGGTAAGATCACAGATTCCAACCTTATATCCTAAATCAACCTGCTTCTTAATTGTTCCACCCATGCCAATTTCGACATCATCGGGATGAGCACCAAAACAAAGAATATTCAATTTATGGTCATTCATTTAGAATAACTCCCTTCCCTTCTTTGTTTACTTCATTTCTCCAATCCAAACCGCCTTGTTCGATCGATTTAACTAAAACTTCGGCTGTTCCAATATTCGTCGCTAGAGGAATCCCATATACATCACATAAGCGTAATAAAGCGATAATATCTGGTTCATGAGGCTGAGCAGTGAGCGGGTCACGGAAAAAAAGCACGAGATCCATTCTATTTTCTGCGATCATTGAACCAATTTGCTGATCTCCACCAAGAGGCCCTGACATAAGTCTATGGATGTTCAAGGCAGTGTTCTCCATGATTCTTTGACCTGTTGTTCCAGTTGCATAAAGCGAATGTTTTTGTAAAATATGTTCATACGCAATACTGAAGTTGATCATGTCCGTTTTTTTTCCATCATGAGCAATTAAGGCTATATTCATGTTCCCATCTCCCTGTTCTATTATATTCCCGAAGTGCTAATCTATAATCTTATCTAAGCCATAAATTAAATGATTGATTTCAAGGACCTTCTTGATCGCCAGATTAACCCCAGGCATAAAGGAAGAACGATGAATGGAATCGTGCCGAATGGTTAACGTTTCTCCTTCACTGCCGAAAATCACCTGCTGATGGGCAACTAAGCCGGGCAAGCGCACACTATGTATTGGAAACCCTTGAAAGAAGGCACCTCTTGCTCCATCTATCTCTTCCTTTTCATCAGGATGCCCCTGTCTATGCTCTTCACGAACCTCAGCGATCATTTCTGCTGTTTTGATGGCAGTACCTGAAGGCGCATCAAGCTTACGATCATGATGCATCTCGATAATCTCAACATCAGGTAGATACTTCGCTGCTTGTCTAGCAAACTTCATCATCAGAATGGCACCAATAGCAAAATTAGGAGCAATGATCCCCCCTACTTGATGTTCCTGACATAAGTTGTCCAATTCTTCAATATCTGTTGGGGTTAATCCTGTCGTACCTACTACAGGACGAACCCCATGTCGAATAGCTAGTTCCATATTCTTCTTTACACTCATGGGCGTTGTAAAATCAACCAGAACATCTACTTCAAATGTACTTAATACTTCTTCTAGATCTGTATAGAAGGAGCTGCCTATCTTGCCAATTCCAATCACTTCTCCTACATCTACACCAGAAAGCTTTAAGTCTACAGCACCAACTAACTTTAGCTCGGGATCCTGTTGAATCATTCTGACTGCCTCACTACCCATTCTTCCTTTTGCACCTGCTACGACTACGTTAATGGACATCTCTCTTTTGTTCACTCCTATTTTTAATATAGTGTAAAGCTTCATTGTGTTCTGGATCTATCTTGAGTATTTCTAGCATCTGTTCTTCAGCCTTTTGATCATCTTCAAGGTACATATAAATTAATCCCAAAATCCACTTTAGTTCAATTTGCAAAGGGTCTAGCTCAATAGATTCGAGTAATGGCTCAATAAATGGCTCAACATCGCTTTTATTCTCTAGAGCTTTCTTAGCTTCTCGAGCCAATTGCTTGATTTTTAAGGATTGCAAATGTATTAAATAAGACGGTTTTTCCGGCGATAAGTGAATGGCTTGCTGGATGGCTTCGATCGCTTGCTGCAGGTTCTGATTTCTAGCATAAGTGATCGATAGCTTGTAGTATAGTGAATGGTTTTTGGGATGAATTTTTATCGCTTTTCGAAAGGAGTCTATCGCCCTTTTGAAATCTTGCTGAAAAATGGCTGAGTAGGCTTCATGCACATACTTGTTCTTCATCTCCATGATATCCTTCACTCCCTTTTCTCATAGCGCTCATGGTACAATATATGATATGTTTGAGCAAGACGAAACAATCTTGGGTGGAATTTATCATGTAAGTTTATTTTACTACAGAGAGCTCGCTTTGGCTATGAATACGGAGGGGATTTGACATGTCAATTAAGCTGAAGAACATCATTATGATTTTGATCGGTTGTGCTATTTTTTCTTTTGGATTAAATTATTTTAATATTGCCAACAGGCTTGTTGAAGGGGGATTCACTGGAATCACACTCCTTCTTAAATATGTGTTTGAATTTAATCCAGCGATCACGAATCTTGTCTTAAACATCCCACTGTTCTTCATTGGTTGGAAAGTACTTGGTAAGAACTCATTTATTTATACCATTATTGGAACGGTATCTGTATCTATTTTTCTATGGCTTTTCGAGGATTTCAAACTCTATCTTGGAGATGATTTGCTTCTTGCAGCCCTTTATGCAGGGGTTTGTGCTGGTGTTGGCTTAGGGATTGTTTTTCGCTATGGAGGGACAACAGGGGGAGTCGATATCATTGCCAGACTCTGTGCCAAGTACTATGGCTGGAGTATGGGGAGAACGATGTTTGCCTTCGATTTAGCTGTGATTACCTTCTCCCTAATCTATCTAGATCATAAGCTGGCTATGTATACCATCGTGGCGGTCTTCGTCGGGGCTAGAGTTATTGATTTTATGCAAGAGGGAGCTTATGCAGCAAAAGCAACCATGATCATTTCCGAATCGGCTCAGGAGATTGCCAGTAAAATTCTAAAGGAAATGGATAGAGGAACGACTATGCTCCAAGGCAGAGGGGCTTTTACTGGAAGTGAAAAAGAAATCCTCTACTGTGTCGTGAGTCGTAATGAGATTGTTCGCTTAAAAAATTTAGTAAAATCCATTGACCCGTATGCCTTCGTAGCTGTCAATGATGTGCATGATGTGCTTGGTGAAGGATTCACCCATGACGAACAGAAGAAACCATTAAGAGAAGAGTAAGGAAGAAAGAGACAACAAAACGGGTATCTTGTGTCTACTGCAAAGATACCCGTTTTTTTCCTGTTAGTCTAAGGAATATTTATTTTGGAGAAGCACTTCAAATTCTTTTTGAGGAAGGGGCTTACTGAATAAGAAGCCTTGAATGATATCACAGCCACACTCTCTCAAATTATAGAGCTGCTCCTCTGTTTCTACACCTTCTGCTAAGACTCGAATCATTAAGCTCTTGGACATGGAAATAATCGCTTTCACAATGGCTGTTTCTCTTTCAAATAGTGAAATATTACGAATAAAGGAACGGTCAATTTTTAAAATATCGATGGGAAAATCCTTTAAATAGCTTAAGGAGGAGTACCCTGTTCCAAAGTCATCCATCGCTACTCCAACACCTAGTTCACTTAGTTCATTCAATACACTCATTGTATGCAAAACATCTTCTAGAGCAATACTCTCTGTAATTTCCAAGTGTAGATACTCTGGGTCTAAAAACGTTTCTTCTAAGATCTCCTTCACTTGATCGACAAAATCAGACCTCTGAAACTGCTGTCCAGATACATTGACTGACATGGTGATAGGAGAGTAACCCAGCAATTGCCATACCCTATTCTGATGACATGCTGTTCGAATCACCCAATTACCGATTTCATCAATCAGTCCCATTTCCTCCGCTAAAGGAATAAAGGTCGCGGGCGAAATTAAACCTAACTCTGGATGCTTCCAACGAATCAGAGCTTCACAGCCTTCGATCTGATTCGTATGCAAAGAAATAAAGGGCTGATAATGCAGAATAAATTCATTTTTTTCTAAGGCTTTACGCAAATGATTTTCAAGCAATAAGCTTTCTAAAGCTTTTTTTTCATTCAGCTCCGTGGTAAAGAATTGGTATCGATTTCTTCCTTGTTTTTTAGCCTTGTGCATCGCACTATCCGCATTTTTCATGAGGGAATCAGCATCATGCCCGTTTTCTGGGTACATACTAACTCCAATACTAGTAGAAATAATAAGCTCTTGACCATTCACCAGATTCGGTTCTTTCATGGCTTGCAACAAACTTCGAACCATATCTTCAACTTCTCTTACGTCCTCTATCGAATCAAGTAAGATAATAAATTCATCCCCACTAAATCTCGCTACGGTTCCTTTGGTGCTAATTACGTTGCGTAAACGTTTGGCGATTCTCTTCAGTAGCTGATCTCCCACAAAATGACCTAAGGTATCATTAATTGTTTTAAAGCGATCCAAATCAATAAAGAGGAGCGCCAGCATTCGTTGTTTCTGCTTTGCCTTTTGGAGGCTTGTCTTCAATATTTCATTAAAGAGGACCCTATTGGGCAAATCCGTCAATGAATCATAATAGGCAAGCTGGGCAATTTGATTTTCAACTTTTTTCTGCTGAGTGATATCCTTGGCTATTCCATAGACCCCTACCACTTTTTGATTTACGATAATCGGAATTTTCGTTAAATGAAAATACATCTTTGATCCATTTTGATGCGTTGCTTTTACTTCAAATGCTTCTGAATGACCTTGAATAATCTTTCTCCAATATTTGATGATTCTCCGCTTTTCCTTACGATCCATTCTCTTAAATATCGTTTCAATATCATCTAATTGATAGCCCAATATTTTAGAATACGCTTTATTCATAGAAACGAGCTTTCCATTAAGGTCCAGCGAGTAAACAATATCTGGATTATGTTCAAAAAGAGATTTATAACGCTGTTCAGATTCCTCTAATGATTCGTTGAGAAGCTGAAAATCTTCAGTGGAAACCTTAACAAGGTTAGAGAGTACTTGTAAATTATCAATCATGGGTTGATGATTTTCCATTTCCTCTTCTAATGTAAATTCTTTATGCGGCACTTCCTCACTTTCTGAAAGAATCAGAATGGTTAGACTTTGAGATAATAACTCATTTCTACCTTTATTATGATAAAACTCTCCATAGGAGTAGAACCCTACCGTTGGTGCCACTGATTGTAAGGGGGATGTTTGAACATCCTCTCCATTAAATAAATATCTTCTCCTTGCCATACAAGAGTAGATAAACATTGATTCTACAGGTTGTTTGCTTATCGAGTGGGCTAGTTTTCTAGTTGAAGATAGTAACTTTTCCGTATTCCCGAAAGCAAATTGAACCTTCTCTCCGTCTAACAGATCTCCTGTGTAAGAGATTGAACCATCTGAATGAATCGCAAGCACGGATCGTGCGATAGGTAATCCATCTCGCTCCACAATTAATGGAAAACTAGGAAGGGGCATTCTTTCTAGAATGGCTTCCCCAAGGTAGCGCTTGTAGATATCAAGCACTGGTTTATGATCAATGGTGTAAACTCTATTATCAACAGCATTCGTCACTGTAAATACCTTCCCAATATTATGCCAATCTATGCTGAAGGCGGTATTAATAAGTAGGTCGTCACTATCTAAGGCAACTGCCACAACACCATTATTCGTCAGCTTATGATTGGTAAAGACAAAGGTATTGACAAAGAAACCTCCGTCTCCTGCTAAACCACCAGCTACGACTAGAGATTCTGCAACAGATTCAATTCCATTTAATAATTGATTTCCATTCGTATTTAAACCATCAGCGAAAACAAGAAGGGCTTTAGTCCGTTTAGTCACCACTCTCCTTGCCAGTTCCACTCCTGTCTGATAACAAGAGCTGCTGGCATACTCGATGCAGGTTGCCGATAGACTTGTTTTTTCAAATATTGTAAAAGATAAAACTGTGCTTTGGGTTAGAATTTGGCCATTTAATATTTCACCATCAGTTGTTGTTCCTATGATGGTTGCCTGAGGTAATACATCAAGTAAATGACTACGTAACGAATGAATGTATTCTTCATCCACATAAGACGTGAACACCTGTATCAATATCTGATCTTTTTTGTGTATCTCCTGATCGCGAATAAATGTATATAAATCAAATTGGTCAGAGTATTCTACGTTAATAGTGCGCAATGACAATTACCCCCTGTAGCCAAGTTACTTTATATTATAGCACTAATCCAAGTGGACTTGTATAACTCAAAGGATTTTGTTCAAGCAGAGAAATGATCACGCTCTTTACAAGATCCATTTTTAGTTGTATAATACAACTAAAAGAAGGTTGTTTCATACAACTTATTTCGAATGAAAGGAGAGGAGCGATTGACCCATTTTCATTTTCATAATCAAATGATTACAATTATTCGCTCTTTGGGACTTCATCATGCCGAGCGAACCCCCTGTGGACAGCCTTTATCCATTTCGGAAGCTCATACAATTATGGAACTTCACAAAAAAAAGCGGCTGACACAAACAGAGTTAACACAAATACTTCAGCTCGAAAAAAGCTCAGTCAGTCGGTTGCTCCAGCAGTTAGAAAGAAAAGGATGGTTAGAGCGAGAAGCTTCTGCCTCCGATCAACGCGTAAAATTACTAAAGCTTAGTGAAAAAGGCGAAAATGTGGCGCACAGGCTAGACCAATCTAGAAAAGAGAAATTTGATCGTATTGCAGCCAATATTCCAGAAGAAAAACTTGAGCAAGTTGTAGAGTCAATGAATATCCTTATTCGGGCTATTGATGAAGAAAATAAGAAAGGAGACATATGAATGCAGAACAAAGCTTACCTCTTACTTGTGGCAATCACCTTCTTTTTATCAGGATGCTTCTCATTACATAACGAAGGCAACACTCTTACATCACCTGAGTCCATAAGCCCCTACGTTGATATGACCGACAGAGAAATCAAGGCGATGTCTGAAGACAGGATTCATGCTTTACTTAATGGGGCAGGAGCAGGCTACGCCTTAACGGCAGAATTGAATAGTTATCCAGGTCCTCTCCATGCCCTAGAGCTAGCGGCTGAGCTTTCTCTAACCAATGAACAAGAGCAAACACTAAAGGAACTTTTTCAGGAAATGAAGGACGAAGCAAAAAAAGTAGGAGCTAAAATCATTGACCTTGAAACACAATTTGAAGAAGAGTTTAGAAACCGAAGAATCACGCTTCAAGACGTGGAAATGATGAGCCAAAAGATTGCCTTATTAGATGGGGAATTAAGAAGCATTCATTTAAATGCCCATCTTGCTACTGCGGAAATTTTCAGCGCTGAACAAATTGAATTGTATGATCAACTTCGAGGGTACTCCATGAATAACGGTAGCCCCCATCCTTCTCACCAAAATCATGGTAAGCATCATTAATATTTCGTTGCACGAAAAAAACCTCTCCAATTGGAGAGGTTCAACATTTTAATTTTAATCGTCATTATTCATTCCAACATACATTAATACAAACCGCAATAATTCCATGATGGCAATTACCGTTGCGGCAACATAGGTTAATGCTGCTGCATTCAGAACTTTTCTAGCTCCTGCTTCTTCATTATTCTTGATCAACCCTGAGCCCACCATAGCTGTTAATGCTCTTGAAGAAGCATTAAACTCTACAGGCAAGGTAACTACCTGGAAAAGCACCGCTGCGGCAAAAAAAGCAATTCCTAATAAGAAGAGCCCTGAAACCTGAAAAAGAATTCCGCCAAGAATAAGGAAAAATGAAAAGTTAGAGCCTAAGTTAGCTATAGGTACTAGGGAATGTCTAAGTCTTAAGGCAGGATATCCTTCTTGATCCTGAATTGCATGACCTACCTCATGAATCGCCACTGAAATAGAAGCAATAGATGTTCCAAAGTAGTTATCCTCTGACAAACGGACTACTTTCGCAGTTGGATCATAATGATCGGACAGCTTTCCTTTGACCACTTCAACGGTCACGTTATATAAGCCGTTTTCATCTAAGATTTTTCTAGCGGCTTCAGCACCAGTTAATCCGGATGAGGCGGACACTTTTAAGAAGCTTGCATATGTTCTTTTTAGATACAATTGAATGAGTATTGGTACAGCTAAAATAATGATAAAATAGACAAGAAATCCCATATCTTACCTCCTAAAAGTTTTGAACAATGTTGAAAAGCTGCTGTATCTTCTCTGTTCGCTTTTCTATCTATATTATAAGATTTTTGGTCAAAAATAGTCAATATTTAATCCATGAATTTTTTCCATGTAATTGGTCTTCTTTCTCGTTCTCCTCTATACTTTCTCCAAGCAACATAAGATAATACAGAAAGAATAAGTGTGCTAATACCAAAGATGAGAAGAGTAATGGACTGCAAGCTCTCCTCTTTTTTCTTCAGGAAAGCAATATTTACATCATGTTCTAAGGAGGAGAGCATGTCAACTGCTCGATCCTTTTCCCTCCATAGCTCCTCTTTATTTGTGGTCAAATAGACAAGCTGAGAATGAAGCTTTTCAACCACGGAGCCTGGATGACTAACATACATAGAAGGGCGCACCATTTCAAAGTGTTTTTCTAGTAGATTGATCGAGTGGTAAAAAAGATCCCGATTATTATGTTCTAAGGAATACTGCAAGTCATCCATTGTTTTCACAAAGGAAGGATAATAATTAATCCACAATGGTTGTTGATGATGAGAAACTGCATCTAATGCTAATCTCATTCTCAGCAATTTACTTTCTGCCTGTTTGATATCAAATTCAACCTTGTTTAAGGTTTCTTTTGCTTCTACTATTGTACTTAATATCACATGTACCTGTTCAACCTGTCCCAAATATTTCGCCGTGTCCAACGTTAAAAAGTGTGCGGATAAATCATTCAATGTTTTTTTTGTTGCCTCAAACTCATTTTTATTCAACAAAAAGAGGGCCTCTTCTGCAAATTCATTAAGCCTTTGCCACTCCCGAATCGATTCAAGATCATCCGGTCCATGACTCGCATACCCTAAGTGATGAAATGAAAGTAATAAGACAACGATCATTAGTACATGAATAGTTCCTTTAGTTATAAATTTCATTATGAAACCCCTCCCTTAGTAATTCATACTATGGGGAAAAGGACAAGTTTATGCTAAAAAATCAGGAAAGGATTTTATTTTTTTCTTCTAACCTTAATTTTACTAATAAACTAAATAAAAATACACTTAGAATACTTAAACTAAAAGTAAATAAATAGACTGTAGATAGATAGGATTCCAAGCGCCAATCCAGTGTAGGATAAATCCCTAATGTATAGTCATATAGGTCATTGGTGATTGTTAATAAAGCAACAATGGCTACATGCTTGAGCTTAAATGAATAATAGCGATTGTATAGCAGGGCTTGTACTGCCATGGCTACATGTGAGGTCATTAGCATATAGTGCTCCCATTGAAGCTTACCTCCAAGCTGATTGGTCCACAGAATCATAATGGTTGCCCAGATCCCATACTTAAATAATGTTACTGCTGCATATGCTTCAACAAGTGGCCATTTTTTATGTAATAATAAAGCAATTAATACGAAACAAAAAAATAAACTTGCCGTCGGACTATCAGGCACAAAAGGCCATAGCCACCAGCTTGTTTGAAGTAACTGCTCCTTATACCAATAGTAACCGTAGATCGTACCCAGAAAATTAATCATCAGTACCAACCATAGAGTCGATCTTTTCCCTAACCAAGAGATGAAATAACTCCAAAGAAACACGAAAACACCCCCACCTTATGTAAAGTAGACTTCTATCTCCCTCCTTATAGAGGAGGGAGTCTTACCGATGCTTAGAACGTGATAAAGAAAGCTGACTCATTCTGAGTCAGCTTTCTCTTAAGCTTTATTCTAGACTTGATAACCATTCTACTAATACTTCTAATTCCTCTTCAGTACCTCCAAATTGTCCGCCAGGCATTGCTTGGTTTTCACTACCATTGACTATAACATCTCTGATATAGTCAGCATCGTGTTCTGCACCAACCTTCGCAAGGGAAGGTCCAGCGGCTCCACCTTGAAGCTGATCTCCATGACATCCTATACAGGAATAACTTGAATATTGGATATAGCCGTCTGTATTGGTATCTATGGCTACTTGATTCTTGGCTGAGTACCGCTCATCCTGCGTCCAATCATGGTGATCAGCCGCTTGCCATGTTAAGTAGAAAATAGCTACGATGGTCATCAGCATTAAACCGGTAGCAACAGGACGTTTAGAAGGTCTTCTTTCAGGACCGTTATCTAACCACGGTGCTAAAAACAAGCCACCGAAAGCCAAACCAGGAATAACAACGGAGCCGATTAACTCATAAGGTCCTGAAGCATACGTATACTTTAATAATTGATATAAGAATAGAAAATACCAGTCAGGTATAGGTAGATAGTTTGTATCAGTGGGGTCAGCCTTAATTTGAAGTGGTGGTTCATGTGAAACCGTTAAGACTAAGAATCCAATTAATACAACTGCTCCTACCATCCATTCTCTTAGTAGGAAGTTCGGCCAGAAAGGCTCTGTCTTCCCGGGAAATTCAGAATAATCAGGTGGGATATTAGGAGTACGTTTCGCAGTAATCCTCGAATCCCCAACATACTTAATATCCTTATCGTGATTGTTAGCCATTATTTACCCCCCTTATTGCTGGAGAGACCTCCATTTTATAGTGGTCCAGAAATTCCTTGCTTACGAATCAGAATGAAATGCGCCCCCATTAAAGCAAGAAGGGCCCCTGGTAAGAAGAAAACATGAATCGCAAAGAAACGCGCTAATGTTTGCGCTCCCACGATGTCGCCTCCATTAAGCAGAGTATAGACGAAATCCCCTATGTAAGGTAATCCGGCAGCAATTTCTAATCCTACTTGTGTTGCGAAGTAAGCTTTGATATCCCATGGTAAAAGATATCCTGTGAATCCTAAACCTAACATAACTCCGAAAATAGACACACCGACAACCCAGTTAAGTTCTCTCGGCTTCTTGTAAGCACCTTGGAAAAACACCCTCAAGGTATGTAAGAACATCATTACGATAACAAGGCTAGCACCCCAGTGATGCATCCCTCTAACAATCTGACCGTAAGCCACTTCATTCTGTAAATATCTTACAGATTCCCAAGCATTCACAATATCAGGTACATAATACATGGTTAGAAACATTCCTGATAGGATTTGAATGACGGTAATAAAAAAGGTCAAGCCGCCAAAGCAATATACGAATGCTGAAAAGTGATGAGCAGGGTTAACATGCTCAGGTACTTCATGGTCTGCGATATCTCGCCACATCGGGGTAATATCTACTCGTTCGTCAACCCAATCATACATTTTTTTAAGCACGTTTCTACAACTCCTCTCGAGGAACAGGTTTTCCTAACTTCAATGTTCCGTCCTCTTCAACTACATATTGATACACATCTAATGGAGCATTGGGCGGTGTATTAGGTACATTCGATCCATCCTTCGTGTACAACCCATCATGGCACGGACAATAGAAATGATCTGCGGGAGCCTTATCACTTCCCCAAGTGACGGTGCATCCCAAGTGTTTACAGATTGGCGAAAGCGCTAGCACTGAAGCCGGACCTGTCTTGGTAACCCATGCAGATAGTGAAACATCATAATTGGCCCAACCATCTTGAACAGGGAGTTTAAAGTCGACGCGTTTTGGTTCTTCAGAAAAGTCTTTCATATTTCCGACAGCAACCATATCACGTTCCGCTTCAGGTCTTAAAGCAGGATCGATAGCAAACCCTAACATTGGTGTAGTTACTCCTGCCACTAAGAACCCGCCAACTCCCATTAAAGTGTAGTTCAGAAACTGTCTTCTTGATACACTTTGTTGCTTTCTTTCACTCATTTGTCTAACCTCCCTACACAATAAAATAAGTCCTCTACGGACATGAATAACATAATTATATACTAGGACATATCAATAATAGTCCAATCTTCATGTCACGTCAAGAATAGGATGTCTAAAAAAAGGTAAACTTATTTCATATTTTATCCTTTTTTCCACAAATTCATGATATTTGGTAAAAATTCCTCAGCCACTCCCCTAATCTGAACAGCTTCTTCAGTTAGATTTGTTTCATTTTGTTCTGAGAGGAAAAGCCATTCTCCAGCAGGATTATTGATTTCAGCACGTTGCTCCTCAGTCCCAAGCCATACCACATACTGAAATCCATGCTCTAACAAATACTCAGTATAAAGCGAAACCTGTTCCGTTAATGCTGAACCACTGGCTTGTCTAACATAGGTATACAGAGGAAAAAGCATTAAGCGTCCCTGAAGCTGATCTTCAATGTATTGAGCTACTTTAAGCTGGGTATTGAGCTTTTCTACGGATTGCTTGCATGTGGGACCCATATCTAATTTCGCAATAGGTATTAAGGCAGTATCTATGTATTCTCTTGCTGCAAGAAATTTTTCAATCGAATGAATATCCCATTTCATAATTGATGCCTACTTTCTATATTATATCTTTTATTACCGTGTACGATTCTATTCCTTATAAACTATAAAAAATTGAACTTGACATAAAGAAAACTCGGCGATTGCCGAGCCTTTATCTGGTTCTAGCCGTCGGTTATCTTCCTCTATAGAGGAGGAGTCTTATCGATGGTTAGAACAGGATAAACTCTTATTTATTGATTCATTATTCTTCAGTATGAAGTTCTGTCCAGCGACGACTTAATCTTAGAAAGCTTTCTTTGTCCTTATCCTCTAATGACTGATTAATCTGTTGATACAGTCTTTCTTTTTGGAATCTTTCAATAGCCTCATCTAGAACCATTTCTGCAAGTAAACTATACCAACTGTTCGAAGTAACATTATACCTCTCCATAGGATCAACCTCCCGTACAGCCGCATATTCATAGCATGATTCTGACTGATGGAACGAAAGTGTAATTAGGATCTCTTCTTCAGGATGCAAACGAATATCATGAAAAGCTCTCTCGACATCTGAAGTAGTTAACTTGCCTTTAATAAATCGAAAAGCATTACCCCGTACACATTTGGTAGACATGAACATAGAGCGAATATCATCGGAGTTCGTTTCGTCAACAAATCGTACTTTGTCAATTAATTCGTCATCTGACATGAGGTACGTTAATAACCAAGCGCATTCCCTTTTCTTAAGCTCATACTTAGAAAGAAACCATTGCAGGAACTTTTTCTTTTCTGAAATTGTGATAATCTGACTCATGCCCACCCCTCCTTTTTACTGCAAGGTGAATGAAAGATCTTTCGTGTCTTTACTATATTGTATTCGTGTTGATTTAAAAATTCCCTGCTTTTTTCTCAATTTTTAAAAATATAATTTTATGAATTTTAGCTCTTAAATATCTCTTCAATTAAGATCGGATTTAATCGACAGTATACAGGCTGCCCTTGCTTTTCCACTGTCATATGCAAAAGCCCCAAGTGAACAAGCATTTGTAAAAATCTTTCCCGATAGATCGTTTCAATCTCATCATAATAATATTTCTTTAACCACGGTTTTGTTACATTAAAAAGCTGTATTGTATCAATCCATTCTCCTTGTGTAAGCTCATTTACTAATAAGATAAGGAAAGGGAGACTTGGAATCGGCTGTTTATAAAGCTTAACCCAAAACATCACCATTCTTTTAAAGGTAGAAGGTAGCTTCCACTCTTCCTGCTCTAAGGCTTTATCTCCTAAATAACTTAATGTAACATAGCCACCCGCTTCTTCCTCAATCCATTTTTGAGCAAAACAAAAATCATAAATAAGAGAGAAACGATTGGGGTAGGCAGGAAATCTTCTACCATAGCCGAATCTCCAGCTCTTGTCTAGAATTAATTCCTCTTCAACACTTAGCTTTTTTAGCAAAAGCTGCTGATTTCTTTTATGGATAACTCCTTCGACGGTGATGGGTACCGGTTCTTTAGCGATATGCGCCAAAAAGATCCCTACATCATATTGAATAGCTTTTCCTTCATCTCGATAGCTAAGGTCGAGTTCAGCCCTTGTACTAATCTGGTACTCTTGCTTGATATAGTCCATTATCTGGCTCCTCAACAATCTGTTTAGATCATCTGCCATATCAAGCTGCACTTGAAACCTGGAAGAGCTAGGAAATAACCATCCTCGTTTGAGGAGCTGAGTGATCCATGTTCTAGGTGATTCCTCTGATTGAAATTGATCGCGTACATACTTCGCTTTTGCCATTAATTCATCTATACTAAACGTCGATGTATTTTGATATAAAATATACAACAAAAAATGCAGTACATTTTTATCTAATTCCTTTAATATGCTGGGGTAAGCGTTTTTGCTCATCATGGAATGATGAATACTTTGAACCAGTTCTAATTTAGAATTGACATTACAATCACACCGGTATAGAGAAGCCATTTGACTTAATTCTTGTATATCTCTATATAATAAATATTCTGAAAGCTTCATATCACAAAATCACCTCATTTTCCAGAAATCCTATTACTCATTATGAGGTGATTTTCATCAAGTTATACCTATCTATTCTTTCCTAGCATCGTACTCACTAAGAATTTCTTCAATTTCCCATTGGTCAGGTATAATAGAAAGAGATTTTCTCCAATATGTGATGGCTTCTTCTCTCTTTCCTTCATCCCGAAGAAGAAAAGCAAGTCTATTAAGCGCCTCTACATCTTCTTCATCAAGCTGAATTGCTTCTCTGTAAGCAGTTTCAGCCTTAGCCCATTCTTCTATTTCTTCATAGAGTTGCCCCAGCTTCGTATATAAATCTCCGCGCTCAGGTATGACATCGATCATCTTATGTAATACAATAATTCCATCTTCCCACGACTCTTCTTCCTTATGAATTTCAACTAGAGATTCAAGTGAAGGGAGATAGGTATCATCTATTTCTATCGATCTTAGGAACTGCTGCATAGCCTCATTCAATTGACCAAGTTTATGATGGATTTCTCCTTTTATATAAAATAGATGGGGGTTATATTGATCATATTTGAGTCCCTGCTCCACGTATTCTAGAGCTTTATCTATTTGATTAGTGTTTCTATAGCTATCTACAATCACCGGGTACACAGAAGTGTAAAAAGGATCAAGCCTAGTCACCTTTACTAATTTCTCGATCGCTTTATCATATTCTTGGAGCTGATGAGCAACAATCCCATAACCAAATAGCAGATCGACTTGATCTGGCTGAGTAGACAGCGCTTTTTCATAATAACTTAAGGCTTCTTCAAATTGCCCCACATGGGCATAACAATCTGCCATCTTAGCATAAGTTGAAATTTCAGTCCCTCTTTGAAAGCTATGAAGCGCTAAAGAGTAATTCTCCTGCTGATAAAAGACCTCTCCTAGAGCAGAATGCAGGATTTTCTCATCTGGATAATAACGAAGAGCGCCTTTGATTTTATGCTCCGCTACTTCAAATAGCCCTTGCATGAGATAAATTTCTGAGGAAAGCAATATCGCCCGAATATAGTCCTCTTCAGCCTGTGGCTGAATCTCATGTAACAAAGAAAGAACCTCTTCCTCCTGACCAGCGTCGACAAATAACTCTGCCAGAAACAGCGTTAATTCATTTTCTTCAGGATACCTAACTAGTAATCCCTGAACAATCTCAATCGCTTCTTGTACAAAACCATAATGATGTAGATTTTCTGCAATCGTATACAGTAAATCATCAGAAACAAAAGGGTCCTCCCATATTTTCTTTAGCTTCTGTAACGCATCCTCTACCATCCCAGCTTCAAGCATTTCAAAATAGCGTTCGATTTTAGTTTCAAACATTTTTTCATCTCCTGAACTTTCAATTGATACAATCTATTTTATATCTTATGTTTTCTCCACTAATGCAATAAAAGACTTCACATTCGAAGTCTCCTTTGTTCATAGTATTAGACTCTTGTTATCCAACTCATACCTAAAATAATACAAACAATGCTAAACACGGCTAAAATAAGGACATAAGGAGGCTCATTGGTTTCTACAGGTAACGAATAAATAATGGGATCCTGCAAACTGGATACAACTGTGAATTTCATAGAGGTTGAGTCCGTTTCGGCTCCGACTGAATCCTTAATTACAATCTTATTAATATCAAAACCATCAAGGAGCTTGACCTGCGTAACAGAATCCGTAGAAATCGTTTGCTCCGGAATAAATAAAGTAGCAGAGGCTAATATTACAAGGATCAATAGCATGGAGAGAAAAAATGAAAAAATGACCTTCGGCTTTTTCACATTGTTTGTTGGACGATTCACGACAGGATTTGCCCATTTTTCTTCCTGCTGGATTCTCCCCATCACACTCTGCTTCAGATTCAAGGATTGCTGCCCTGTAGGGGAAGGAACCTGAGCTAACGATGAAAGATATTCTTCTCCTCTTTTCCACATCTCATAAGCTTCCGTACAGTGTGGACATTGAGATAGATGGTGGTGAATTCGTATTCGTGTATACTCATCAACTTGATCCGCATAATATTGAGCTGTCAGTGATTGCACCTCTACACATCTCATTCATCAATTCATCCTTTATTGCTCTCCATAGCTATATAATCAACAAAATAAGACTCCAGCTGTGTTTTGACATTGGCTCTTCCTCTAAATAACAATGATTTCACCGAGCTAACGGAGGCATCTAATATATGAGCAATTTCCTTATAATCTAATTGTTCATACTCTCTTAAAATCAAAGCAGAACGTTGTTTTTCAGGCAGGTTATTAATGGCTTGCCTGACTAAGTGCTCGCGTTCGTTTTTTAGCAGCTCTTGTTCAGGAAGTTTTTCTAGTGCTACTTTAGGAATAGAGTAACTATCTTCCAAAAACAGTTCTTTATTCTTACTTTTTCTAAGCTCACTTAATACCGTATTACGAGCAATCGTATATAACCAAGTGGAGAAAGTAGCTTCCACATCACGAAAAGACTGTAAGCTTTTATAGGCTTTGTAGAAGGTTTCTTGGCACAAATCCTCAGCTAAACCCTCATAGCCATATGGTTTTAACATATGCATAATAAATAAATGAATCTTTTTTTCATACCGTTCGATTAAAAGTGAATACAACTCAATTCGACCATCTTTGATTTCACGTATCAACTGGGAATCATTCATGTTTATACCCCCATTCATTCCCCAGCTTCTATTTCTCTAAAAGTAATAGACGCTAGGTTCAAAAATTTGTTTCGACCTTACTTGAAAAAATTTATGGTAATATTTTATCGTCATTCGACAAAAGCAGACTTTTTCTTCTTTTTCTCAACACTATCATAACATAATAGATTCGTTTTTTGCCATTTTGATTTCTTTTTCTAGTTAAAATGAATAGAGAGTCAAAAAGCATAAAAAAAAACCGTATATCAAGCCTATGAAAAGGCTTACAATATACGGATCGACAATACGTCGAATCATTTATGGATAGGAGTGGAGAGAAACCATACTGTACTTTTATTATACCCTCTCCACTGCCAAAGTCAACCATTATTTTTAACTTTTTTATTTTTTTTATTTTTTTTCTGTTTTATTCCTGTTTATTTTAATTCTACATCAAGACCTAGCTTCCTTAACTCCTCAAAATAAGCCGGACATGTCTTCGACACACACCCAGGGTCTAAGATATGAATATGAGGAACCTTCGTTCCTAGCAGTCCAAATACCATAGCATTACGATGATCATCATGCGGATCTAAAGTAGTTCCCTGTAATTCTCCAGGATAAATGGTAAACCCATCTTCCTTTTCCTCCACTTGCAGCCCCATTGCTTTTAAGGAGTGACAGATCACCGAGATACGATCTGACTCATGAGATCGAATATGGGCGACATTATGAACATGAATTGGAGCATCAGCAAATGGAGCTAAAGCTCCAATCGTCAGAGCTTGGTCAGACATTGGTTTCATATCAACATCAAAGCCACCTTTTAGCTGCTGAGGTCCTTTCACTTCTAAATACTCGTCCGTTTTTTGAACGGTACAGCCCATTTTCTCCAGTACGTCAATGAATTTAGCATCTGGCTGAAAGGAATGGTACCCAACATTTGTGACACGGATTGTCCCTTGGGTTAAGGCAGCTAAAGATAGAAAATAGCATGCCGTTGAAGCATCTGCTTCTAAGACAACTTCTTTCGCCTCATATCCCGTAGGATATACAGTAAGCAGACTATAGTCCTCAGAGTGTTCAATTTTCGCTCCAAACTGCTTCATTAATTGGAGTGTGATTCCAATATACGCAGGTTGAACAAGTCCATTTATGACCTCAATTGTAACTGGCTCATCGGCATACGCACTAGCAATTAATAGTCCACTTAAGAACTGACTGGATACGTTTCCTGGGATCTGTATCTTCTTTCCTTGTAATCCTGTTCCATGCACTCTCAGTGGTAAGCCAGGATTATCGGTTAGGTATTCAATCTCTCCCCCTAATTCTCGAAGTGCATCAATCAACGGCTTTAGTGGACGCTCACGCAATTGAGGAATTCCGTCTACCATCCAGTTCCCACCTTTCGCTACTGCTAAAGCTCCTGGTAAGAAGCGGGCGATCGTCCCTGCTGCCCCGATAAATAGCTCTCCTTCTTTTGATGGCCATTTTCCATTGCAGCCTTGAATGATGACACTATCTCCCTCTACTTCGATATGGATCCCTAATCGTTTTAATGCATCAATGCACCAATAAGAATCATCACTTCTAAGAATTCCTTTTAACTTAGAAGTCCCCTTTGCTAACGCAGCAATGATCAAGGCTCTATTTGTATAGCTCTTAGAACCCGGTACATAAATCTCGCCATTAATAGGTCCCGTTGCAGGGTTACAGTTGCTTGGTGATAGGTAGTTGATTGTGACCATGGTGATCTTGAACTTACGTGTTCACTCAACTCTCTTCACTCCTTCCATCCTCAGTTATCATTCTTTTCTCTATCTTTATTCTCTTCGATATACAGCATAATTCGCTTGACTCATAATGTTTTTTGCTTCTTCTAGATCTTCTTCATGACGGAAGCTTAACCTCAACACTCCCATGATGTCTTCACGTGTTTCTAAAATTTCTAGGTTGGTAATACTAATTTTTTTTTCTCCAAGCAAGGTAGTCACCTGACCAATCACACCAGGATGATCGGGTACATCGACATAGAGATCATAAAATGAAGGAATGGCTCCTTTTGTTCTTTCAGGCAAGCCATCCCTGACTTGCTTAGCATGGGCAAAAAAATGTTCAATCTGACTGGCATCTCCAGTAGCAATCATATCTTTAACTTGCTCCATCTTGGCTTGCCAGTCCTCCATTTGCTTTAAGAGATGGGATTTATTACTTAGAATAATATCTCGCCACATTCGAGGGTTGCTAGACGCAATTCGTGTGATATCTCTGAAGCCACCCGCGGCTAGGCGCAGGTACCATTCATTCTCTTCATGATAATGGTGTACCTGTTCCACTAAGGAAGAAGCTATAAGGTGCGGAAAATGACTAATAGCTCCTACGATTTGGTCATGCTCTGCTGGTGCCATTTTTACAATCTTCGCTTGGGTTGACAATAATAATTCCTCTAGCATCGCCACTTTTTGTGCATCGATTTGATGATCTGGAGTTAAAACATAATACGCATTTTCAAATAATCGGTCATGCGCCGCTTCCACTCCTGACTTATGTGATCCAGCCATCGGGTGTCCCCCAATAAATACACCATTGGAACTGCCGCCAATTTCATTACTTAATCGAACAATTTGTTCTTTGGTACTGCCCACATCTGTGATGATAGCTCCTATCTTCAGATAAGGAGAAGCCATTACTTTTTCTAATAGTTCACACAGCACTTGGACAGGGGTACACAAAAAGATGACATCAGCTCCTTTGATGACATCTTCCATTCGCAAGGCAGCTTGATCAATAACCCCTAAGGATTCAGCAAGGTGCAATTGTGAGGTCTGATTGTCAAAACCTTTAATTTGAATTTGTTGACCGTATTGCTTTTTTAAAGAAAGGGCGATCGATCCCCCGATCAGCCCGATTCCAATCATTGAAACATGAATCATGATTATCTCCCTACTATTTTTCTAAGCGCCTGTATCATTTTTTCATTTTGTTCTTCTGTACCCACTGTAATTCGAACAAATGTCGGGAAGCCAAGTGCCTGTCCTGAACGAACAATGAGCCCTTGTCTTAACAACGTTTGAAACACATCATTGCCAGGCAACCCTGTATCCACTAAAATAAAGTTCCCTTGAGAAGGGTAGTAAAACAAGTTCATTTGATCAAAAGCTTTGTAAAATTGCTCAAGCCCCTGACGGTTTTTCTCCTTACAATATTGTACGTATTCCTGATCATCCAAAGCAGCTTGTGCCGCGCTTTGTGCTACTCGATTCGCGTTAAACGGTTCACGAACATGATTCGTCAAGTGGATGATTTCTTTCGAAGCAAGACCATATCCAATGCGCAAAGCAGCTAAGCCATATATTTTCGAAAAGGTGCGTAGAATGATGAGATTAGGATACTTTTCTAGGAGCGGTAAGGACTCCGGGTAATCCTTTGCGTAAGCATATTCATAGTAAGCCTCATCTAATACCACTAAGACGTCACTCGGTACCTTCTGCAGGAAGCTTTCCACTTCTTCAGCAGAATTATAGGTCCCAGAAGGATTATTAGGGTTACAGACCCAGACCACTTTTGTATTGGAATCAATGCGTTGGAGCATGGCATCAAGATCATGTACCCCCTCTTTCAAGGGCACTTCAATCGCATCAGCTCCTTCAATAACAGCATTTATCTTATACATAGGAAATGTCGGCTCTGCCATCACTGTATTACTACCAGGGGTTAAATATGTACGACAAATCATCTGGACAATTTCATCTGATCCATTGCCGAGAATAACCTGTCCTACTTCAACATCATAAAATTGAGCAATTTTTTGGCGCAATTCAAATCCTGCACCGTCTGGATAAATGGCTAGATTGACGCAAGCATCCTTCGCAGCTTCCACTGCTTTGGGAGAAGATCCAAACGGATTCTCATTTGATGCGAGCTTGATGATCTCCGTTAAATTAAATTCTCTCTTAACCTCTTCAATAGGTTTTCCTGGTTGATATACTGGCAAGCCTGCAATTTGTGATTTTGCTCTCATTCTTTTCACCTCATCTACGATATCTACATGGAAATTTCTATCTTCTATATTACTTTGAAAATAGAACTTCTACAAACCTTTTTAGTGAATTTAGTGCTTCTTTTTTTGTAGAAGGGTTTTCGAAGAGAGGGAGTTGTTTGCGAATAAGGTCGATTAAAGCACTAGCGACAATGATTCCATCCACCTTGCTTTGAAAGAATTGCACATGCTCTTTTTTAGATATCCCAAATCCGATCGCAAGCGGAACCTTGGCATGAAGTCGGACCTCCTGAAGGTAATCCTCTAAGGCATGTGAGAAAGTATCGCGCGCTCCTGTTACACCAAGCGATGAAACACAATAGATAAATCCTTCTGCCTGACTTGCTATTTCCTTGATTCTTTTCTTCGAATTAGGTGCAATTAAAGAAATATAGGCAAAATCAAGTTCCTTGGAAATACTTCTAATCTCAGCAGACTCTTCATAAGGAAGGTCGGGAATAATAACACCACTTGCTCCAATTTCAATGGCTCTTTCCACAAAGGCTTTGATGCCAAACTGTAGGATCGGATTGTAGTACCCCATGATAACCAAAGGAATGGTGATTCCCGCTTTTCTCATATCTGCGATCAGTTGAAAGCCCTTCGTGAGAGTTAATCCTTGCTTTAAAGCTATTTCACTAGCATGTTGAATCGTTGGTCCATCGGCTAAGGGATCAGAGTAAGGAAAGCCTATTTCTAGTAAGTGTGCGCCTGCCTCTTGAAGAGTTAAGGCAATTTCTATTGAATCTGTATAGGTTGGATATCCTCCCATCACAAAAGGCATAAAAACGGGTTGATTCTCTTCCCTGCATCGGTTAAATGTATGGCTAATTTCTTGACTAGGAGTTATGCATTGCTTCATCGGCTCTCCTCCTTTCCTAATTTCTCCTGAAGTGTATGAACATCTTTATCACCGCGCCCCGACAAATTGACTACAATGATCTGCCCCTCTTCAGCCTGCAATGCCCTTTTTTTCGTTTCTGCTAGGGCATGTGCACTTTCGATAGCTGGTAGGATCCCTTCTGTTAGACAGAGCTCTTCCAGTGCTTCTAAGGCTTCTGAATCCGTCGCATGCTGATAGCTCACTCTTCCTTCTTTTGCTAGATAAGCATGCTCTGGACCTACTCCTGGATAATCTAAGCCAGCAGAAATAGAATGGGCTTCTTGAATTTGTCCTTCTTCATCCTGTAATACATAGGTCATGGCTCCATGCATGACTCCAATTCGCCCCTTCGTAATGGTAGCTGCATGCTGCGAGGTTTCCACTCCTTTTCCTGCTGCTTCTACTCCAACAAGTTGAACTGACTTGTCTTCAATAAAAGGATAGAAAATCCCTATGGCATTACTCCCTCCCCCAACACAAGCAATGATGGTGTCGGGCAATCTGCCTTCCTTCTCTATGATTTGACGCTTTGTTTCATCTCCAATAATACGCTGAAAATCCCGGACAAGCGCTGGATATGGATGAGGTCCAACAACAGAGCCAATCAAGTAATAACATTCTTCCACGTGTGTAACCCAGTATCGAATCGCCTCATTTGTCGCATCTTTCAGCGTTCTAGAACCCGAAACGGCTGGAATCACTTCAGCGCCTAGAAGCTTCATTCTAAAGACGTTTAAAGCTTGACGCTTAATATCCTCTTCCCCCATGAAAACCTTACAAGAAAGTCCAAATCGAGCTGCT
This sequence comes from Caldalkalibacillus mannanilyticus JCM 10596, assembly GCF_000615945.1. Taxonomy (GTDB): domain Bacteria; phylum Bacillota; class Bacilli; order Caldalkalibacillales; family JCM-10596; genus Bacillus_AT; species Bacillus_AT mannanilyticus. The sequence goes on along the minus strand of NZ_BAMO01000012.1, from coordinate 15,096 downwards.
ACTGTAGCGGAGGCTACCCCGTGCTGCCCTGCTCCTGTTTCAGCAATAATCGATTTTTTCCCCATTCTTTTAGCAAGGAGTGCCTGCCCAATGGCATTATTAATTTTATGTGCCCCTGTATGATTCAAATCCTCACGTTTTAAGTAGATCTTCGCCTTGCCTCCCCATGCCTTGCTTAGGTTTTCCGCATGGTATAGCGAGGTCGGTCTTCCAGAATACTCTTGTAATAAGTGAAGATATTCTTGTTGAAAGATCGGGTCCTTTTTGACCTCCTGATAGGCTATTTCCAACTCTTCTAAAGCATTCATTAACGTTTCTGGAACATACTTACCGCCAAAGATCCCAAATCTTCCATAGAGATCAGGTATGTTTTGCTTTATTTGTGCTTCATTCATTGCCATCACTTTTCATCCCTTTCAGCAGGTTCATTAATTTCTCACGATCTTTTCCGTTTTCGCCTTCAACACCACTCGCTAGATCAATTCCATCTAGGGGATATTCTTGAAGTAAATGTCCCACATTCTCTGGAGTAATTCCTCCTGCAATCCAGAGTGAACCATTGAGCTTCTTTACTTCTTCGTAAATCCCAGGAATAATTCTCCAGTCAAATTGAACGCCAGTACCTCCAGAAACACCTTTGATTTTGGTATCTAATAATAGATGGTCAATATAAGAACGATAGCTTGCTAGATCAGCGGCAACTTTTCCATCTTCTACTGAAAAAACCTTCCAGATCTGAACATCTGCACGCTCCCTTATTTCCTGACAATAGACAGGGGACTCCTCACCATGTAACTGAGCATATTTGATTCCTGTTTGTTGCAAGATGCTCATAACATCCTCTAGCTCTTGGTTCAGAAAGACTCCAACCGCTTTCTTCTGCAAAAAAGAATAGTGCTTCATCCACTCTTCTACAAGCTCTGGCCGTACCATTCGTTTACTTACAGGGGTGAAAATAAAGCCAATATAGTCTATCTGCTCTTCCACAGTGGCTAATAGCTCCAAATCACTTGAAAGATAATTTCCACATACCTTAAGCTTGGACATAGAGGGCCTCCACCGCTTCTTTAATCTTCTCCTGTCGCATGAAATGCTCACCAATCAGGAAGCCTCTCACTCCATGACGTTCAAGATCTCTTACAGTTTCTGCAGAATGAATCCCACTTTCACTGATCACGAGTACTTCTTCTGGAATGGAAGTTAGTAAAGATTTTGTCACCTCTGTACTTGTAGTAAAAGTGGATAGATCACGATTATTGATTCCTATAATTGACGGTGTCACATGAGCCAACACATTTTCGACCTCTTCTCGATTAGCCACTTCGATTAATACATCTAATCCTACCTTCGCAGCTAGCTCATATAGTTCGACCAGTTTATCAGTAGGTAAGGCTTTGGCAATTAAGAGAATCGCATCTGCTCCCAATTCGACGCTCTGGTACACTTGGATTGGATCTATAATAAAATCCTTTCGAAGAATGGGAAGGGAAACACGTTCTTTGATGGCTTGTATATAGCTTTCATGCCCTTGAAAGAATGAACGATCTGTTAATACAGAAAGACAGTCAGCACCGCCTCTTTCATATTCATCAGCAATCTGAACAGGCTGAAAATCCTCTCTGATGACTCCCTTAGATGGAGAAGCTTTCTTTACCTCAGCAATGAGAGCTGAGCTTCTTTTAGGATTCTGAAGTGCTTTGACAAAGGAAAAAGAGGGGATAGTACGCTCGGAAACCGATAAGTTGTACTCATAACCAGATTGATATAATTGTTCAACTTCTGTTTTCTTTACTTCAATAATTTTATTAAGCATTTTCGACCGCTCCTCTGACCATTCTCATTTTTAGGTAATGCTCCAACGCTTGTTTAGAGTCAATGGCTTGCCTTGCCAGTTGCACACCTTCTGCTATATTTGCCACCTTTTTTCCTACGTAGAGAGCAGCTCCTGCATTATAGCAAACCATATCATAAGCTGAGCCTTTCTCTTCACCACGCAAAATTCTCGTGATCACCTCAGCACTCTGAACAGGGGAGCTCACACGTAGGGACTCAAGTGAAGATATTCTTGTGATTCCTACATCTTCTGGCTCTATACTGTATTGTCTAATCTCTCCGTCCTTTAATTCTGTCACTCTTGTTGAGGAAGCAATGGAGAATTCATCCAAACCATCTTCTGCAGCTACAATTAAGACATGCTCAGATCCTAATTCTCTCAAAGCTTCAGCCATGATCAGACTGTATTTAAAATCAAAGACACCAATGACTTGATGCTTAGCTCCAGCTGGATTAGTCATCGGACCTAATAAATTGAATACGGTTCTGATTCCTATTTCCTTTCGAGTCGTTGCCGCAAATCTCATCGCTTGATGATACAAAGGGGCAAACATAAAGCACATATGATACTCTTCTAAGCACCTTGCCATCTCTTCTGGAGTCAGGTCTACTTCTAAGCCCAGCTCTTGAAGTACATCCGCACTCCCCGTCTGACTAGTTACTGCCCGATTTCCATGTTTCGCTACTCTTAATCCTGTAGAGGAAGCTACTAGTGCGCTTGCTGTGGAAACGTTAAAGGTTTTCGCTCCAGCTCCTCCCGTACCACATGTATCCACAATAGGGTAGTGAGTTTGAACTGGAAGAATTTGCGCAAAATCTCTCATTGCTTCCGTCAGTCCAATTAATTCTTCCGCTTCTACTCCACGAAAAGTGACAAGTGAAATAAAGCAGCTAATTTGAGAGGGGGTTGCATTTCCCGATAAAATCTCCTTCATCATCAGGTAAGCTTCATCCCTTGTAAGGTTTTTTCTTTCCATCATTTTTGCCAGCATCGCTTTAAACATAGATGGACTCCCCCTCTCCCTTATTTTGAAATAGTTCATCTGCCATTTGGATCGCAACTAATAATGCTTTGGCTTTGTTTCTTGTTTCTTCCCACTCCTTCTCAGGTACCGAATCAGCCACAATCCCTGCACCAGCCTGAACATACGCCTTCCCTTCATGGACCAGAATTGTTCTGATCGTAATACAAGAATCTAGGTTCCCTGAAAAAGAAAAATATCCAATAGCACCAGCATAAGTATTTCTTGCTTCTCTTTCGAGTTCAGCGATAATTTCCATCGCTCTAATTTTGGGTGCACCAGAAACAGTTCCGGCAGGGAAGCAGGAAAATAAGCAATCTACTGCATCCACATCTTTTTTGATTTGCCCTTCTACGGTTGAAACAATATGCATGACATGAGAGAATCTTTCAATTTCCATTTTTTTCTTAACAGTCACTGAGCCATACTCACTAATACGCCCAATGTCATTTCTCCCCAAATCTAAAAGCATATGATGCTCGGCTCTCTCCTTTTCATCCGCTAAGAGATCTTCTGCTAAGGCATGATCCTCTTCTACTGTTTTCCCCCTATGACGTGTCCCGGCAATCGGATTGGTTTCTACCTTCCTTCTTCTAGTTGTACTAATCTTTCAGGGGAGCTTCCCACTAATTGCGAGCCATCACCTAAGTCTAGGTAATACAAGTAGGGAGAAGGATTCACTACACGAAGAACCCGATAGAGGTTAAATGGATCTGTTTCTATGTCTAGAGCAAAACGCTGAGAAAGCACAGTCTGAAAAATATCCCCCGCTCGAATATACTCTTTAACCTGTTCAACAGCTTCAATAAATGTTTCCTTACTAAAATTGGATTGAACTCGTTCCCAATCGACATCTATTTTTTCAGTAGGTGCTTGAAATAAGCGAAGATGGTCTTTTTGTAATTTTTGAAAAACTTGATCCACTCTTTCCTTGAGGCGCTGACAAACTCGTTCATAGTTTCTTTGAATTTCTAGCTCGTCTTGACCAGGTTCGATAAACAAGTGTGAAATAAAGGTTATTTCTTGTTGCAAATGGTCAAAAGCAATAATATCGTCGCAAAACATGAGTCTCATTTGATCTTGCTGCAAGGAGTCATCCATATGAGCCGGAATATTCTCTATTAGTGATACAGCATCATAACCAATATAGCCTACAGCCCCACCAGAAAATCTCGGGAGTTTTAAGCTCTCAGGAGCTTTGTATTTTCGTAATAATTCTTGCAAGAGCTGCCTTGGATGCCCTTCTAGTTCTACCTTGATCTTAGGCTCTACTTTCCCTTCTTCAAGATAAGCCTTTCCATCTCTAGCAGAAAAAATCAAAAATGGCTGATCGCCGATGAAAGAATATCTAGCCCATTTTTCTCCCCCTTCGACACTCTCGAGCAAGAAGGAATAAGGACCTTTAATTTGTTGAAATAAGCGGATTGGAGTTACATTATCAGACCAAACCTTTTGACTGATAGGAATTAGTGTGGCGGAGGATTTTAATTCAAGCACCTCCGAAAAGGAAGGATAAAACATAAGACAAACACCCCTTCATTTAATAAATGAAGAGGAATTAAGAGAGGAAAAAATAGGTATACAAAATAAAAACAGGACATGGCTAGCCCTGTTTATAAACAAATGATGTTTATTGGCTCTCCTCAACTCAATTCTCTCTCATCTAATCTCTTATTAAAAACTAAACTCATCAAAAAATTCTAAACATTCTGTTTGCTCTCTACTAAACATACTTTGTTTCTTTGTTATTACTCACTCTAACTCTAACTTGAACTCTACGTCTAAACTAACTTATTTGCATTTTATACTAGGATCTTTTCTGCGTCAAGTTTAAATCAGGTCTAAGTTGTTTAGCTCCTTTTAAATAGACATGATTGATTTCATCCTGACGAAGGGTGGTATTGACATGAAGCATGATTCGAATACACATAGCTAAAGATTGCGGGACAGGTATCTCTCTAGCACACAGCACTGGAACCATGCTCCAGCCTTCAATGTTGCGTATGGCTTGGGCAGGGAACGCAGATACAATGTCTTCCGTTGCCGTAATCCAAATACTTGCTACATCTTCAGCCTCTAATTGATTGGCTTGAATCATTTCACGCAAAAGGGTTTCAGTGGTTTGTACAACCTCTTCTGCCTGATCTTTTTCAACGGTCACTGCTCCTCTAATTCCTCGGACTCTCAGTGTCAAGTGAATCTCCTCCTTTCATAAGAACGTTAAGCACTTTATCAGGAGATACATTTTTCACAAGCTCAGCCTGCCCCATTTCTCTGAGAAGAACGAGGTTTAGATTTTCTGCAACTACTTTTTTATCAGAGTACATTTTTTCTAAGACTTCTTCTGGGCTCCATGATAAGTTCTGATGAGATACAGGCAAGTCATATTTAGCCAACAGGTTTCTCACTGGAACCATTAGATCCTGTCGATCATAAATTTCTTCACTAAGCTTCGCCGCTAAGACCATCCCAATCGAAATGGCCTCTCCATGGGTTAAGCTGGAGTAGCCACCAAGAGCTTCAAAAGCGTGACCAAAGGTATGACCGTAATTAAGTAGAGCTCTAATCCCATGCTCTTTCTCATCCTGCGCCACCACAATGGTCTTAATTTCACAAGCCCTATGTAAGGCTTTAGATAGAAAAGGTTCTTGAAGCGCTAGACACTCGTCACGATGTTGGTCTAGCCACTGGACAAATTCCGCATCCCAAATAAACCCATGTTTGATCACTTCGGCAAATCCCGAAGTGATTTCACGGTAAGGCAGTGTAGACAATGTTTCCGTATCGTAAATAACAGCTAATGGCTGATAAAAAGAACCAATGAGGTTCTTTCCTAAGGAGTGGTTAATCGCTACCTTCCCTCCCACACTGCTATCATGTGCTAAGATCGTCGTCGGTAGTTGAATAAAAGGAATTCCTCTCATAAAAGTACTGGCTACAAACCCCGCTAAATCCCCTACAACTCCCCCACCAAGAGCTAAGATTAAACTATGACGATCTAATTTCTTTTCAATAGCGAAGGTCATAATCTGATCATATTGCTCTAGAGATTTTGAACCTTCTCCTGCTGGAACAATGTAGCTGAATGCCACATAACCACTTTCTCGCAGCTGGTTCATCAACTTATCAGCATAGAGCGGCCCGATATTTGAGTCTGTGATTAAAAGAATCTTTTGATTTTGATGGATGTGGAGTTGTTCTAAAAACGTCGCTATTTTTTTCAACAATCCGTGACCAATCCAAATAGGGTAGGCTCGTTCTCCGAGATGGACGGTTAGTTCTTTCATTTCCATCATTAGAACCTCTTCGCCTCCTCTAGATAGCGGTCCACATGATCTTTCATATCTCTGACATGATCATGACCAAATTTCTCACATAATGCATTGGCTATTTCCCAGGCAACTACCGCCTCTGCAACGACGGCTGCAGCTGGAACTGCACAGCTATCTGATCTTTCAACCGTTGCTAAGAAAGGCTCTTTCGTGTCTATATCTACACTTTCTAGTGGTTTGTATAACGTAGGAATCGGCTTCATGACTCCACGAACGACGATAGGCATTCCTGTTGTCATCCCACCTTCAAAGCCACCTAAACGATTTGTTTTTCGATAATATCCTCTTTCTTCTGACCAAGCTATCTCATCATGTACCTGGCTTCCTCTTTTCTCAGCCGCTTCAAAACCGATTCCGATTTCAACACCTTTAAAGGCTTGAATACTTAGAATGGCTTGCCCAATCTTACCATCCAGCTTCCGATCCCATTGCACATGAGAACCAAGCCCGACCGGAACACCTTCTATAATAACTTCAACAATTCCACCAATGGAGTCCCCTTCTTCTTTCGCTAGGTCAATCTCCTCCATCATTTGCTTTGCAGATGAAGCATCAATACAACGCACTGGAGATTCTTCTGTGATTTGTTGAATTTCTTCTATGCTCAGCTCTTGTAAAGTAGAAAGATCTGCTTCAATAGAGCCGATCCGTCGAACATGACTTGCTACTTTAATCCCAAAGTAAGACAATAATTGTTTAGCCACGGCTCCACAAGCCACTCGAATCGTCGTTTCTCTTGCGCTAGAACGTTCAAGAATATTTCTCATATCTCGATGCTGATATTTAATAGCTCCATTTAAGTCAGCATGCCCTGGTCTTGGACGAGAAACTCTTCTCTTGTTCACATCATCCTCTAATAAAGGCTCTGAGCCCATAATTTTTTGCCAATGAGTCCAATCATTATTTTCTACAACTAAGGCAATGGGAGCGCCTGTTGTATGACCATTACGCACACCCGCAGTAATTTCGACCTGATCCTTTTCGATCTGCATTCTTCGACCGCGCCCATATCCTTTTTGACGTCTGCTAAGATCCAGATCGATATGCTCTTTTAACAAAGGTAAATGAGCAGGGACCCCTTCAATAATCGCTGTTAATTTAGGTCCGTGTGACTCTCCTGCAGTTAAGTATCTCATCCTTCTCTCCTCCTCCACTTTACTGCGTCTAAGCATTAAAATGATTTAATATATATTTTATCATTATAAACGAAGCGTGTTATATAAAAAAGCCCCTTTTCAGAGGCTATTTACTTTTTTTCTTTTTTTTCTTCGAATGAAATAATTTTATAGATCAAATTCTTGTTTCGATGGTACATTCCTTCTCCAATTAAAATACAGGATACGAATGTCACGATGATTTGCAGATAGACTGGGGTAGCGGGGAACCAGTTGTGAAGAAACGATAAGGTAAAGTAAGATCCCACTATCACACCTGTGATCATAAAAGCAGTGTAAGCGAAATGATCTGCCTTCTTATTGTTATCCATGATTCGGCTTTTAAATAAATAACGAATCCCCTGTCTATAAACAATAAAAGAAACAAGAATAACACAGATTACTTGAATAATCATATAAACTCCTTCAGAGTGCTCTTTTAAATGAAGAAGTTATACTTTTTTATAGAAAAAGGTATCTTCTGCTTCAAAAGAATATTTTTGTGGTTGAAAAATTTGTTCCGTACTCCCTACAAATAGAACACCACCGGGACGAAGCGCATCGGAAAACTTTTGATATAAAGCAGATTTCGCTTCCTCCGTAAAGTAAATCATTACATTTCGACAGACGATGAGGTCATACCCAGAGTCAAAAGTATCCGCTAACAAATTCTGTTTCTCAAAAGCAACCCGTTGCTTAATTTCGGGTGTAACATGGTACATCATATCTTGTTTCGTAAAGTATTTGCTAACAAGATCCTTGGGAACATCCTGCAAGGCACGTTCAATATATACTCCTTGTTTGGCTTTATTCATTACATTCGTATCTAAATCCGTTGCTTTTATCCGTATTTCAGAAAGCGGAAGAAAGCGTGTTAAGAGCATGACCAAGGAATAAGGTTCTTCCCCAGTCGAACAGGCAGCACTCCATACTTTCAGCTTTTTATTTTCTTTGAAGAGTCTTGGTAATATCTTCTTTTCTAATGCCTCCCAACGATTCGGGTTGCGAAAGAATTCAGAAACATTGATCGTCATGCGATCTAAAAACTCATCAAATAAGGAGGAGTCTTTGACCATGGCTTTAAAGTAATCATCAAAGGTGCGATATCCTCTTTTTTCTCTAAGAGAAGTGAGCCTTCTTTTCATTTGAGCTTCTTTATAAAGGCTTAAGTCAATTCCCGTTTTCTGTTTTACTTGGCTTATAAAATGTAGGAAATCTTTATCATCCATTTTTAGTTCACCTTCCCTTAAACTTAATATACCACTAAATTGCAAATAAAAAAAAGTCCTGATTAGGACTTTTTTGTTCACTATGTACGAAGATTAGATCCAACGATCAATTTCACGAGAATACTCAACGAGTTCTTCCGCATTAAAGAATAAATTGATTTCTCTTTCAGCACTCTCATTGCCGTCTGAACCATGAATAATGTTCATGCTTACTTGAGCAGCAAAATCTCCTCTGATTGTTCCTGGTGCAGCTTCGCTAGGATTTGTTTTTCCCATCATTTCTCTCGCCGTCTTAATTACATTCTCTCCTTGCCAGACCATAGCAAACACAGGACCTGATGTAATAAAAGAAACAAGCTCGCCAAAAAATGGTCTTTCCTTATGTTCAGCATAATGTTGCTCAGCTAGCTCTTGAGAAATGGTCATTAATTTAGCTCCTACTAATTTGAAGCCTTTTCTCTCAAATCGTTGAACAATTTCTCCAACTAAATTACGTTGAACTCCATCTGGTTTTACCATTAAAAATGTTTTTTCCACTGCCATGATTCAGTCAGCTCCAATCAAAAGAATTAATCTGTAAGCGCTTCATTAGCTGCGCCGATGATGATTATATCAAATTGACTGCAAACTAGCAAATCATTTCAAGGAACAATTAAAAATTTCTCTGTTCAATAAAATCAGCAATGTGGGTTAACGTATTTCTACTTTTTCTCTCAGGTAATGATAGAACAGCATCGCGAGCTTTTTGCAGATACTTTTTAGCCACTTCTTTTGAACAGTCAATTCCCCCACTCTTTTTTACCCATTCAATAATCTGAGGAATGTTAGGACGAGAAGTATTGTCTGAAAACTCAGCCATAATACTAGAGCGTATAACTGGGTCATTAAATGCAGCTAAAACAGGCAACGTGATATTCCCTTGCAGCAAATCACTACCCGCAGGCTTTCCTAGTTGCTTTTCTGTAGCTGTAAAATCCAGAATATCGTCCGTGATCTGAAATGCCATACCCACATTATAACCATAACGGTAAAGGGCGCGTAGGCTTTTTTCATCGGCTTTACAGCTACGCCTCCTAATTGACAGCTCACAGCCATCAATAAGGCTGTCTTTCTCTTGATCCTCTGGAAATAGGTCTTAATGGATTGATCCCAAACATACAATGCTCTTATTTGCTCGATTTCCCCATAACACATATCAACAATCGCCTTGGACAAAACCTGGTGTAATATAGTGTTTTGAAGTTGACTAATATAATGCAAAGCATTGGCAAAAATATAATCTCCAGTATACATGGCTATTTTATTATCCCACTTCGCTTTGACTGTATGAATCCCTCTTCTTGTTTGGGCATCGTCAATGACATCGTCATGTACTAAAGAAGCCATATGGATGAGTTCAAGAGCTACTGCCACACTTTTTAGCCGCTCTATATCATATGTGCCTTGTTTTCCACCCAATAGCACGAATATGGGGCGTATCCTCTTTCCACCTGCTTTTAGAAGATGAGCTGACGTTTCTTCCATTAAGACATGGGGTGTTTGGATCGCTCGATGTAATTCGTCCTCAATCAAACCTAGATCATCTTTTAATTCCTTGTATATATCTACTAATTTCATGCAATGTTCCACCTTAAGCTTCTTTACTTTTACTATCTTATTTACTGGGGAATACTCTTCTTCTCAGGAACCCAAACTTCTACTTGGGTTGCCTCTTTTAACAGACCTAATTCAAATGCTAAGCGATAGAAATATTCTAAGCTTTCTTGTTGCTCGCCTGAGAGATCATAAGAGAGCCCCTGATAATAAGTCTCCCAAAAAGATAAGGAGCCTCCAAAAGAGCGGCTTAATTCTCCTGTAATCATCCCTAAATTCTGGAGTCCTTTTTGCTTACTCCTCTGAAATTCGGCTGAGATTTCCTCTAATAACATTGCTCTTTCCTTTACGACTTCTCTACGCACAGCCCACACCGCAAAAGTCATATGCTTTTGTGTAAAATGATACCATAACTCACCTAGATCATAGATATACGAAATGTTCGTATTCTGCCACTTAGCATGAAGAGCATCATCACCAATGAGTAAAGCGGCATCATGTTCTTTGAGCATTTCATCAATAGAGGGTTGCATCGTTTCATACGAAACACGACACTGATAGAAATGCTGCAATAAAATCTTTAACAAAGCCACAGACGTTGCTGAACTTGAGGTCAACGCTACAGATCGTCCCTCTAATTTTTCAATAGGGAGCTTTGAGAATAAATAGATGGAACGTACTTTTCCTTTACAGCTTATCGACAAATCCGGCAAAAGCATGTAAGACGCTGCATTTTCTGCATAAGCAAAGGAAGAGATAGGCCCTAGATCAATGTCCCCTCTTTTCATTCTCTGATTTAACTCTGAGGGAATTTGTGGAATGAAGGTGACCTGATCTGCAAATTTCAGTTCATCAAAAAAATAATAGATGGGATAAATGTTCGTGTAAGAAATTTTTCCTATTTTGATCATGTTTATTCTCCCCACCTTTTAAATAATGAATGAGGGATACCCAGTGCATCCAATGATTTCCCTACAACAAAATGGATTAGATCATCCATTGTACTCGGTAGCTGATAAAAGCCGGGCATCGCAGGTACGATTCGTCCCCCTACCTGCGTGACTTTTAACATGTTTTCTAGATGGATTTGATGTAAGGGCGTTTCTCGCGGAACTAGAATCAGTTTTCTTCCTTCTTTCAGGGTTACATCAGCCGCTCGCTCTAACAGGTTCCCTGAGGCCCCATGAGCAATTCCTGATAACGTTCCCATGGAGCAAGGAATCACGATCATGCCATCATGTTGATAGGAGCCGCTGGCAATCGGAGCGTAAAAATCCCGCAATGTGTGATAGTAGAGCTGTTCTCCATAAGAAGAAAAATGTTCACTTATGATCTTATCTCGATCCGAAATATCCCAGCGAAGCTCATCTTTAAACACTTGCCAGCCAGCTTCTGTAATGACAAGATGGACAAGATGTCCCGCTTTTAACAACTCTTGAACAAGTCGAACACCATAAATCGCTCCACTCGCTCCTGTAATGCCAACAGCTATTTTTCTTTGTGTTATGTCTGTCATGATAATATCACCAAATCTCCAATCGCAGATACTGATATGATCACACTCATAATTCCATTCATCGTGAAGAATGCCATGTCTACCTTGGAAAGATCATCGTGCTTCACAAGAGTATGCTCATAGATTAAAATACCGGTAGCTATCGTACATCCAATAAGATAGATCCAACCTAAAGGAGTCACAAAAAAGAGGGAATAAAACAATACCACTGTTAGAACATGTAAAGCTCGCGAAATAACCAAGGCCTTTGCCACCCCGAAGCGACTAGGAATTGAAAAGAGCTTTTCCTTTTGATCGAATTGAACATCTTGAGTAGCATAAATAATATCAAATCCAGCGGTCCATAAGGCTACCGCAAGGAATAATAAAATGGACTCTATATGTAATGTACCTGTTGTTCCTACCCAACCACCAAGAGGAGCTAAGCCAATCGCAACTCCTAAGAACAAGTGGCATGTCCAGGTAAAGCGCTTGGTATAAGAATAAAAAACAAGAAAAAAGACAGCAATCGGTAATAATTTAACAGCCAGCATATTTAACATATAGGCTGATACAAATAATAGAGCAAAGGAGCCTATAATGAACAGATATACTTCTTTCGCTGATAAAAGTCCTGCTGGAATCGCTCTCGTGCTTGTCCTAGGATTCTTAGCATCAATATAGCGATCAATGACTCGGTTCAATGCCATTGCAGCACTCCTTGCCCCAACCATCGCCAGTAAAATCCAGACCGAAGCCCATGCTAATGATAGGTGGGGTTGCCAGATCAGAACATGTTCGCTATCATACGCTTGTTTTATAGTATAGATTTCCATTTGTAGTCCTAGAAAAGCTCCAAAAAAAGCAAAAGGCAAAGCAAAAATAGTATGCTCAAATTTAATCATCTCAAGTATTATTTTTAACTTTTTCAACTCTTACACCTCTGATTTATATCCTATATGAAGGGCAGCAATTCCACCCATTAATAGATAGGTTTCTACACGAGTCAAGCCAACTTCTTCAAAAATTGCCGCAAGCTCCTTGCTATCTGGAAAGCCCTTCAGTGATTCAGGTAACCAGCTATACTGCTCATAACGATTGGCAAAAAGCTTCCCCATCAATGGGAGAATACGATTAAAATAAAAAAAGTAAAGGGCTCTGAATGGAGGCCAAACAGGTTGCGATAATTCTAATGATACGACCATCCCACCTGGCTTCACTACACGCCCCATTTCCCTTAACACCTGTTTAATGTCGGGGACATTGCGTAAGGCAAAACCAATCGTCGCATAGTCGAAGCGGTCACTTTCATAAGGTAGATCCATCGCATTTCCATGAACAAATTTGATTTGATTCAGTCCTTGATTCGAGCGCTTCTGCTCCCCTACCTCAAGCATATTCTGACTAAAATCCAAACCGATAACTTGTCCATTTTCACCCACTTTTTGGGCGATACTAATCGTCCAATCACCCGTTCCACAGCAAACATCTATAGCTGTTTGCTTTTCTTGTACGTTCATTTTTTTCATAGTAAAGGCTCGCCATGCTTTGTGTCTGCGGAAGCTTAATAATGAATTCATAAGATCGTATTTTGGAGCAACGCTCTCAAACACTTGATGGACAAATTTTTCTTTATCTTCTTTCTGACTACTCATGATTTCCCTCTCCTTCACATACTACGGCTCTAAGGCAAACTGGGTTTCCTGAATATATAACAACCACATCTTAAGCTCTTGAAGGACCTTTAGATCAGAGAACTTATTGAGATCGCTTTCCATTCTCTCTAAAAGCTCGCCAAAGTTACGGTGATTTTGTTGTGCATTTTCCTTCATCATTAGTAATTGTATAAGTCCCTGATAAATTGAATACCAATAACTAGGTGCTTTAAACCAATCTAAAATGGCTGTTCCCAATTTCGTTTTGATCTCCAATTGAAGCTGTTCTTTTTCTTTCACACTCAGTTGTTGAGTTCGATCATGCAAGTCCATTTTCAGCTCATTAATGACCTTGATAGCCTCCGCCCACTTAGAGATTAAGTCAATATTTCTTCTCTCTGCTAAGTAGAGATAATAATGACCACTAAAATAATCTCCCGAAAGAATCGTAAGCTGTCTATTTTTAATCTTTCTTTCGTCATGTACTGTATCCAGACCCACATCTTCATGACTATCTAAGCCTAATTGAATCATCATCTGTGAAATACAGATGCTTTCTAGTTCTTCTCGATGACAATGAATAGATGATAAAAATAAATAGGAAAAGTGCAATTGCAAAATGTCGAGTTTAGGGTACGTAACATACTCTTGTACATAATTAATATAGGTTCGTTTTTCAACCTCATGGATCAAGTGTTGCAGATCCTGGGTGTATTCTGATTGAAGTAAAATCATTCCTTCTCCTCCAATAATACGGTCAGAGTTTATGCATTCCCTTAAGTATACCATAATTTGATTCTACTCGCCCCATGCTATTCCATAAACAACTTTGGTATTTTCTTTTAGAAACAAAGGGATATTCAATTGTTCTCTTTGCTCTGTTAAGCCATCTAGTAAGAGTTCATTTCTTTCAGCAGTAATAGCCAAAAGCAGCTTATGATGTTCATCTCCTAATAGAATAAAACGAATAAACACTTGATTAATGTTCTCTGTTTGATCCATTAACGCCAAAACAAGGGTATAAGCATCTAAATAAACCTCATCAGGGTTAAAATATTCCTTATGGTTCACCTGAACATCGATAAACATATCATGATTTTCTAGTTTGACTTGCTTATAGGGATAATGTAGAGGAATCCCTTTTAAAAAAGATACGACTTCGTTTCTCTCTAAGTGAATCGGTTTTGAATTCTGAAAAACAGGCTGTTCATTCGTATGATCAGCTGATTCATTCTCTACTACCTGCAAATCCACAGTTGGTAAAAAAGAAAATAACATGGCAAGCAATATCGCTATAAAAGAAGCAAAAAATAGCCCCTGAATCATCTTCATTGTTCATCCCCTCCTCTTACATATCTATTCTCCATCCACTAGAAAATAGAAGGGTATTGAGGAAATAAAAATAAAAGCAGGGGAGCCTGCTTTATTCTTCTTCGGTATGAATAATCCCATGTCTTGTTTGAATCATTGCTTTTCCACGAATTTTAACTGCAGAAGTATGCTCTGTAAATTGGGCGATCATGACTTCCCCTTTGTCTAACTTTTCAGAATGATGAAATCTTGTATCTTTGCCACGAGTAAGTCCAATGACGTTGACTCCATTTTCTTTGGCTTTAATTACAAAAAACTCATTCGCTCTGTCCATTCGTTCATCCCCTTACAATATATATCACTGACTCTCGCCGCTTGAAAATATTTACTCTTTAATTAAGCTAAACACCTCTGCTCTAGCAGCCGAATCTGTTTCGAAACAACCACGAACAGCTGAAGTGACAGTCTTAGC